>NZ_JBPAOE010000011.1:0-653780 GCF_054051265.1 Vibrio sp. C8 | reverse complement strand
TACGATGCTAAGAGATGGCGTCATGTGGGATGAGAACATAGCTCAAAATTAGTTATTGACGCCATAGTCGTTTGTTATATGCATTAATACAGGCTCACACCACACCTTATTGCTATACGCTGAAGGTCGAGATTTTTGGTATCAACTGCTGCGTCCATTCCTTTGTTTTTTAAATCTAAAAGCAATTCTGCCATATAACCTTTTTTTCTATGCTCAGGTTCTGTGTAGCAAACCCACAATTGTGCTTCATTATCCGTTTTTTTATAGAGTACATAAGACCTCAAAGGCACATATGCAACTCTGTAAGAATCAAAAGGCCCATCATTAATAACATGCTCTCTAAAAAGGTTGGACCACTGCTCGCGCTTTGACTCACAAACAGATTGTAATAAATGAGCTCCTGCGCCACATTTGACCACAATAGCACCAAGATCCACACTAGGGTTACTTTCAAGAAAAGATTTCAAACTAACATCTATAATTTTCGTCATTGTAAATCCTTGCTCAAGCATATAACGCCCGCTTAAGTGGTGAGCAACGCAATACCGTGTTTCCGCACACCACCTAAATCACTAAAATCAACGCATAGTAAAAATGCCACGCGTTGCGAATCCGTCTTAAAGCGTTTGTTAAACGTTTTTTTGCGAAAAATGTTCAACTACCTTCATTCCGACAACTGTATTTTTATGGTCAAAGAATCCCAAATATTTTTTCAGATCTGATGTACCGCTGCGGCTAAGAATCAATTTATTAACCATGGAACGAATTCCAAATTGGTTTACTAGTGTGTTTAGTGGCTGTCCTTTTACAGCCACTTTAAGTACACCAATACCGGCTGTGAATGTAGGAGCGTTAGAGTTTACGGAGCCAATTGTTGAATCAACGTACAAAGAGATAGATTGAAGAATTTTGGAAAATTTATTCATGTCTTTGTAGCTGCCATCACTTAATGCTTGCTGATAGCAATTTAACCAATCTCTTAGCTCTTGGTACTCACTTCTTAATTGAAGAGCCACTTTAATCATATCACTCGCTGTATTTGACTCTTGTATTACTCTGATTGGCAATGGAAGCATGTTTACATTTAATGCATATAACTCACTACCAGCATTGTGTAATGAAGCTATAGAAGCTCTTTTCTCTGAGACTAGTCGGTTTAGTCTTAGCACTGAGTCTTCGTTTGAAACCATTATTCCAGCATCAGTAAAAAACCGCTTTCTCACAGGGTGCGGTGTATATCCTTTTTCATAAACAAAACCTCTAGCCAACATCCCTGCACCACCCCATAAAGTTTGGGATAAATAACCATGAGGAGCATATCTATTTTGAAGAAAACCTACACGGTTTTCTTCGTGATCTTTCTTTAAATCTGATGTTAGACTCAAACGGTCAATAAATTCGTCTCGTGGTCCTTGCAGTCTTTTATAGTCCACTAGAAAAGGATAAGGTCGGATGACACCTTGAGATACTGCGTCTTGAAATGGATTACCTACACGATTCCAAGCATGGATAAACTTTTCTTCAACTAAAATCTGATCACGTAAAATTATATCAGTAAGCAAATCAAACAGTGCTTCAGTATTAATGATGGCACTCAAGCTATCTTCGTAAGAATAACTGTCATTTTCTTTATCGATTGCTATGTAATGTGATTTGCTTTCGTCAACACCTTTGGTTAATAACTCACCAATATTTTGTAGTGACCAATTATCCGAAATTACACTTTGACTCATTTTCGACCCTTTAAATACTACTGCTCTGAAGTTGATAAAAACGCTTAACGCTCTGTTAAGGTGTGAGCAACGCAATACCGATGCCGCCGCATACCACCTTAAACACTAGACGCAACGCATAGCAAAAATGCCAAGCGTTGCGAATCACTCTTGAACAGTTTGTTAGGTGTTCAGTCCCCAATGACTAATTGATTTGGCTTGTTGCCCAAAAACTCTACCCCAACAACCGCTTCCAACTCACTTTCGGTATCAAAATAAACAGCCCATTCAAGCGTTGAGTTTAAAAACACATTTGGATTAGAAAACGTTTTTGCTTCCATCCCATAGCTTTCTCGGTTTTGTTCGATATAGCCGTAACATTCTTTAATTGTTTCCAACCATGAGGCAGATATTCGCTTAATAGCTTCTACATCCTCGTCGATGACATGTTCTTTCTCTATATAAATAGTTGCACCGTTTAAATTGACGGGCTCAATTTCCCAATAGCCCTCGCGCTTTATTAGAGTCCCAATACCTTTTATTTCCACATGTTTCTCCATGACACCTAACGCTAAGCTAAGTGGCTGCAAACCACCACTCCACTCAAAATAACCACCGTAAACACACTAGCTAATTGAACAAAAACCGCCACGCGTTTGCAGTCCGGCTTAAGCGCCTTGTTAGCTGGTTGCGTTGAAGTTTGATGTTTGCACCTAAATGCATAATTTGGAATACATTATGACTATACGAACACAATGTAAAAGGGACAGTTACAAGACTGAAACCTAGCCCACGAAACATGACTGACCAAGTAGAAATATGATGATGCCAACCATAACAAGCGAGGAACTTTAGTAGTCACGAACCACTTTCAACATCAAAGAAGCCACACCAAAGAACTCAACAAACACATCATTAAAAGTAAATTGGCTTGGGTAAATTCAACTGCTTAATTGAAAGTGCCACTGGCGAGATAGTTGAAAAACGGGAACGTTCAGGTGTAAAGCTCGAACCACATAACCAGAACAAAACGGCTCTTTTAATTTTCCAGCTAACGCTAAGCTAAGTGGCTGCAAACACCACCAAACTCAAAATAACCACCGTAAACACCCTACCCGATTGAACCGAAACCGCCACAGGTTTGCAGTCCGGCTTAAGCGCCTTGTTAGCTGGTTACGTTGGAGCTTGATGTTTGCACCCAAATGCCTAATTTGAAATACATTATGACTATACGAGCGCAATGTAAAAGGGACAGCTTTAAAACTGAAACCTAGCCCACGAAACATAACTGGCCAAAAAAATTACGATGAAGCCAACCATAACAAGCGAAAAACTTTATTAGTCACGAACCGCTTTCAACTTCAAAGAAGCCACGCCAAAGAACTAGACAAACACATCATTAAAAGTAAACGGCTTGGGCAGATTCAACCATTTAATTGGAAGTGCCACTGGCGAGATAGTTGAAATACGGGGGCTTTCAGGTGTAAAGCTTGAACCACAAAACCGGAATAAAACGGCTCTTTTAATTTTCCAGCTAACGATAAGCTAAGTGGCTGCAAACTCCAACAAACCCCAAATAACCACCGTAAACACCCTACCCAATTGAACTAAAACCGCCACAGGTTTGCAGTCCGACTTAAGCGCCTTGTTATGTGCAATTTTCACGGGTAATTCTAATATTTGTCACGGCTTTATTACTGTTTGCAATTACATCTATGGATATCCACTTACCACTTTGCAAATACTCTCTAAGACCAACACTACTACATATCTTTTCAGGGAATATTTTATGAGAATTCTGAGCAAATCGTGATTTATTTGAGTCATTTAACAAAACATTATGAATATTCACTTCCAATGAAATGACATTTTCGTAAACAGATACAGATCTAACCGTGGCATTGCTGTCTGAATCATCTAGTAGCAACTCCTGAAACTGAACTTTCAAATCTTCGTTAGAATTTTTCTTCGCATAATCCGGATAATATAGTTTTGCTAGCATAAGCAGTGGCATTACTACCATTAAAGCCATCCTCAATTTCTTCACAATGCCTCCTTGCACATAACAGTTCTTATATGGAGCAATTCCTTTAAAACTGTTCTGTATAACCTGTATCTCATTACTACATAACGTTCCATAACTTAATAAAAAATAATGAGTTCTGCATTATTTACTTAAAGTCTCCTCTCAAAATGTGGAGTTACTCCTGTTAATCTACCCACATCGTGGTTTCATACCGAAAACTACCGTTTACTTCTAGGGTAAGAGTATGAAGTCTCCATTTCTAAACGACTTAACAGAATTTATGATCGTGAGGCATTATGCAAAAACTACGATTCGTACTTACTGTTACTGGATTGTTCAATTCATTCGCTTTAACAATAACCAACATCCCAACAAGCTAGGTCGAGAAGAAGTTGAAGCATTTTTAACAAACCTAGTCGTTCAGCTAAAAGTTTCGGCAGCAACACAAGCTCTTGCTTTAAATGCCCTTGTCTTTTTATATCGAGATTTTCTTTCTAAGCCTCTTGATTTGGATATGAGATTCCAAAAATCGTCGAAGAACAAAAAGCTACCAGTCGTTCTAACACCTAAAGAAGTAGTGCAGGTTTTTAAGCTCATTCCGGTTCAATCTCGTTTGCCCTTTCAATTGATGTATGGCTCTGGACTGCGTTTGATGGAAACGGTTCGTCTTAGAGTAAAAGATATCGATTTTGACTATGGTGCTGTGCGAATTCATAACAGCAAAGGCGGGAAAAGTAGAGTTGTAACCTTGGCTGAAGAACTTCATACCCCTTTGTACAACCAAATTGCTAAGGTGCGTTTAATTCATCAACAAGACCTGAGCACACCAGAATACTCAGGAACCACCATACCCTACCGATTAGCAGAGAAATATCCATACGCACCCAAGAGCTTAGAGTGGCAATTTTTATTTCCGTCGTTACATCTCAGTCAATTTGGTACAGATACAGGATGGTATCGACACCATCTTCATGAGAATTCACTACAAAAAATCATCAGAAAAGCGTCAACGAATATGGATACACATAAAAACATCACCTGCCACACTTTTAGGCACTCATTTGCTACTCACTTACTTGAGTCAGGCAGTGATATTCGTACCGTCCAAGAACAACTCGGCCACTCAGACGTTAAAACAACACAGATCTACACGCACGTTATCAATCGTGGAGCTAGCGGAGTGAAGAGCCCTTTGTCCAATTTAGGTGTATAAAAAAGGCGGATCGTTTAACCGCATCCGCCTTTACATTGTGATTAAAATTCAACAACTAGAGGTTAGAAATACACAGAGAATCTTTAAATACATGACAATTCTCTCGGTTAAAAGTGAGTTCAATCTCTTCACCACGCTTCACCGCGACATCGCCTGATAGGTGGACTTTATTGTTCTCATACCCCCCAACGACACCAAACAGATAGGTACTGTTGCCAAGTCGTTCAACCGCATCCGTTTTGAAATGAAGCGAATAGTCACCTTCTCCGCCGACGGATAGATGCTCAGGGCGCAAGCCGAAGGTCAGCTTATCTCCTACCGCAACTTTTGAAAGGTCGATATGCAAAGTAACGGATTGACCATCCGGCAGTTTGAGTGTTGCGCCATCTTCACCAATATGTGTAACTTTTGCCGGTAACATATTCATTTTTGGAGAGCCAATAAACCCAGCAACGAACTCATTCGCAGGACGATTATAGAGTTCAAGTGGTGAACCGACTTGCTCAATACGTCCATCTCTCAACACTACGATTTTGTCTGCCAACGTCATGGCTTCTACCTGATCGTGAGTAACATAAATCATGGTAGTGGCAAGTTCACGATGAAGGCTGGAAATTTGCAAACGCATGTCTACACGCAGCTCAGCATCAAGGTTGGATAGCGGCTCATCAAACAGGAACACTTTCGGATTACGTACAATCGCTCGACCAATCGCGACACGTTGACGTTGACCACCGGACATATCTTTCGGCTTACGATCCATTAAATGATCAAGTTGTAGCGCTTTTGCAGCAGCATCGACACGTTGTTTGATTTCAGCTTTTGGAAAACCGTTCATTTTCATGCCAAAGCCCATATTCTCTTCCACCGTTAAGTGTGGGTAGAGAGCATAAGACTGGAATACCATCGCAATGCCGCGCTCTGCTGGGTCAACATGGTTTACCACTTCATCATCAATACATAACACGCCATCTGTGATGTCTTCCAAGCCTGCGATAAGGCGCAATAATGTTGATTTACCACAACCAGACGGGCCAACAAACACCACGAATTCACCGTGCTTAATATCAAGGTCAACACCATGAATCACAGTATGTTCACCATAGCGCTTAACAACATTGGAAAGATTAATATTTGCCATCTTTACATCCTTAAATTTGCTTCTTTAGAGAGCAATAGGTAGCTCTCTACCGATAATGCGCTGGCAACTGAATTGCCAGCACAGACGGCATCTTGTTAAAACTTCAATTCAACTTGGTAACGGTAACGTTCGAGGTCGAGTTTAAATTCGTCATGTACGCTTGGTGTCCATGAATCATCGCCACCAACCCCCATGTGGAATCCATCTATTCTCACAAACAAGTTGCCACTATTTTTCAATTCGTTGGTATGTTTTGCTTGAGCAACGTTGTCTTGAGCAAAACGGCTCACTGAGAAATGGAAATCACCTTGTACACTAAGCTCGCCAATTTGTGCTTCTTTCACATCGCAACGTAAACCGCTGTCAGATGGGAAGATGTACCCAGTGTGCATCTCGTTCTGGCTAGCTTTGTAGCGACCAATATGTGCTGAATCCAAACGGTCTGGGTAGTTCTCATGTGGGCCACGGCCAAACCACTCTACCGATTGCTGTTTCTGCGGTAACGCCAATTCCATACCGACACGAGCCAACGGTGGTGCGCTTTTCGCGACGCGAGCATCAACATCAATTGATACCGTTCCGTCTGCGTAAATGTGATATGTCCATACTGTTGCCATTAATACGCCGTGCGAGTTTTTGTGTGCAAACTGAGTCACAACCTCAACTGTATTTGGTTTATCAAACAGTTGTAACTCAACACATTCAACATCAAGCTGATTAATGCCTGCCGCATCCCAACGAGCAGACCATGCATTTGGATCGATACGGTCAACTTCACTCACACCGATATCGTTATCCAACGGTGCGCGGTAGAAGTTGTCTTTTGGTCCAGAAACTAACTTCTCTTCGCCACCCACAATCCAACTTTCAATCACACCTGTTTCTTTGTTAAAGCGTATAGAAAAGTTTTCACCGCTTATCATTGCGTTATCCGCAAACATTGATGAAGTCAAAACACCTCTTGGTTTTGCTTTCTTTAATGCCAGTGATGATGCAGACGGCAATTCAAATTGATGAGTAGCCGTAGTGTGACCCGCCTGTGCCCACGCTGTATCACCAATCAAACTAACCTGTAGATTCAAATGGTATGACTTACCGATCTTAGCTTCTGGTAACGCCTTAGTAAGTTGCAACCGAATAGACTGCTCAGCATCGACAATCAGAGGCATTTCACCACTTTCAACGACTAAACCGTCTTCTGTGATCGTCCAAGAAAGCTGTTCATTCTTAGAAGAGGTAAACAAGTTCTCGCTGGTCACTTTAATGATTAATGGTTCAGTACAAAGCAATTTAAATTGGTAGAACTGCTGTGCGTGTTTCGCTTCCAAAACAGTTGGATGCACAGTGCGATCAGGGAAAATTAAACCATTAATACAGAACTGACGGTCGTTGATTTCATCGCCGAAATCGCCACCGTAAGCCCAGTATTTAGTGCCGTTTTCATCGGTTTTAGTAATACCTTGGTCCACCCAGTCCCAAATAAAACCGCCTTGCAGGCGTGGATAATCACGGAAGGCTTGCCAGTATTTGTTGAAGCTACCCAAGCTGTTACCCATAGCATGCGCGTATTCGCACAAAATCAATGGACGATGCTCACCCGGCAAACCTAGCCATTTTTTCAATGCGTATTTCGGAGTCACCGTTGGGTCGATGTGATGCACTTGGTCTTTATCGACACGCGAGTACATTGGCACAATGATGTCAGTCGCTGCGGTATTTGAACCGCCACCTTCATACTGAATCGGGCGTGATGGATCACGCAGTTTGGTCCATTGATACATAGCATGATGATTACCACCAATACCCGATTCGTTTCCTAATGACCAAATGATCACAGACGGATGGTTTTTATCGCGTTCAACCAAACGAGTAATACGGCGCATGTAGGCATTTAGCCAGGTGGTGTCATCAGAAAGACGGCACATCGGGAACTGACCGTGTGTTTCAATGTTCGCTTCATCAACCAGATACAAACCGTATTCATCACATAGCTCGTACCACAACGGATCATTTGGATAGTGAGCGGTACGAACTGCGTTAAAGTTATGCTGTTTAAGCAGTTTGATATCTTGCAGCATAGTTTCGCGGCTCATGGTATGACCGGTTTCTGGATGATGCTCATGGCGGTTAGCACCGCGAACTAGAATCGCTTTGCCATTGACTTTAAGCAGACCATCGGTGATTTCTACACTACGGAAACCCACATTGTAGGCTTCGCAATCAAGTTGCTCGTCACCATTAAACAAAGTGACAACGCAACGATATAAGTAAGGCGATTCTGCGCTCCACTTATGCGGGTTCTCAACGTAGATGTTGTGCTCTGCACGCTCTAGCCAAGGACCTTTTTCATCAATGATGCGTTGCCCACAGTTTGCAGACTTCACGCCAAACACTGAGTTGCCTTGCGCATCAAATAGCTCAACCTCAACACGGTTCGCTGCATTTTTCTCGCTAATGCTGGTTGTTACATTCAGCCAACCATCGCGATAACACGCATCCAGTGGCGTTAAGATTTGTACATCCTGAATAGAGATTTGTGGTTTCGCTAATAGTGTGACGTTACGGAAAATACCGCTTAGCCACCACATATCTTGGTCTTCAAGATACGAACCATCAGACCAACGAATCACCATCACTGAAAGCTGGTTTTCACCTTCCACTATGAAATCAGTCAGATCGAATTCAGCGGCAAGGCGGCTATCTTGTGAATACCCTACCCACTTGCCGTTACACCAAAGATGGAACGCAGAGTTCACACCATCAAACGTAATGGTTTGACGCTTACCTGCGAAGTGTTTTGGCACGTTAAAGTTTAGGCGATACAAACCCGTCGGGTTTTCAGCAGGTACATAAGGAGGTGTATCAGCAAACGGATACTTCACGTTGGTGTAAATCGGTTTGTCGAAACCTTGTAACTGCCAGTTGCTAGGTACTGCAATTGTGTCCCACGCAGAATCATCGAAATCCGATTCAACCGACGTCGCTAAAACGTTTTCAGGGCGGTCAAATAACTTGAATTTCCACTCACCGTTCAGTGATAGCTGATTCTCAGACCCTTGTTTTGATAATGCGGCTTCTTTATTTGCGTAAGCTTTAAGCGGCGCGTGAGCAGCAAGCACATTGTGATGTGTTACATGCTGATTTTCCCATTCGCGAGCACTAATAATTTGTTCAAATGTTCTCATTTTTATTATTCCAGACTTATTTCACCGAACCTGTCATACCTGCAACGAATTGCTTCTGCATCGCGAAAAACACAGCCAAAGTCGGAAGCGTCGCAATAACGGTTCCCACCATAATGATTCCGAAATCAGGGAAATAGGCAGACGATAAAGATGATAAAACGAGGTTAATTGTTTTTAATTCGGCAGATTGCAGCACGATCAAAGGCCACAAGAACGCATTCCAAGATGTCATGAACACGATGATAAACGCGGCGGCATAAGTGGTTTTCATCACCGGGATGTAAACAAACAGGTAGATTTTCCAGTCTTTCACGCCATCCACACGAGCTGCATCAATCAGCTCATGCGGGAATGCTTTGGTGCATTGGCGGAAGTAGAAAACGATGAATACTGATGCGATAGTTGGCAACATCACTGCTGCATGAGTATCTAACAGTTGAGCTTTCGCCATTAAAGTAAATAGCGGAATCATCAACGCGGCAAACGGTATCATCATGGTCAGCAGTAATGCGCCGTAAACACGGTCGCGCACTTTGCTTTTGTACACTTCGAAACCGTACCCTGCCATTGAAGAAATCAATAGCGTCACCAAAGTACTGATAATGGCGATTTTGCTGGTGTTCCAGAAAATAAGTCCCAGATCCACCTGCTCGCTCAAACGGCTGATGTTGGCGAATAACTGGTCACCAAAGCTGAACTTACCTTTGTTAATATCTGTTGCGGTATTGGTACTTGATACCACCATCCAGTAGAAAGGAAACAACGATATCAAGGAGAACACGCTTAGGAACAGATACATCAATGCACGGTTAAGTTTGTTCTTATCCATCTTTATTTATCCTTAGCGATCTTAAATTGCATAATCGCAAGCACTGCAGCGAAGAATACGATGACGTATGACACTGTCGCGGCATAACCAAAGTTTGGCACGAACTTAAACGACAAGTTGTAGATGTACATCGAAAGCGTCATGGTCTCATTAGCTGGACCACCAGCAGTA
The DNA here is from genome assembly GCF_054051265.1 of Vibrio sp. C8. Lineage (NCBI taxonomy): Bacteria > Pseudomonadati > Pseudomonadota > Gammaproteobacteria > Vibrionales > Vibrionaceae > Vibrio > Vibrio sp. C8. Next base: position 643,503 of record NZ_JBPAOE010000011.1, on the reverse strand, counting down.
ATGTTGACCACTTCATCAAACAGTTGCAGCGTACCAATCGTCGACATCACGGTAGTAAACAGAATTACTGGCTTAAGTAATGGCACAGTAATAAAGAAGAATTGTTTAGTTGGGCTAACCCCTTCCATACGCGCAGCTTCGTAGATGGACTTATCGATATTTTGCATCGCAGACAGGAAGAAAATCATGTTGTAACCCGTCCACCGCCAAGTGATCGCAATAATAATCGTCACTTTGGCCCAGAAAGGATCGGACAACCAAGGGATTGGCTCACTGACAATGTGAGTCCACATTAAAAATGAGTTAATGATCCCTTCGTACGAAAACATACTCTTAAACAGAATTGAGTAAGCTACTAATGACGTAACACAAGGTAAGAAAATCGCCAGTCTGAATAAGCTACGTAACTTAAGATTCGGAGCATTCAGGCATGAAGAAAGTATCAGTGAAAGTAAAATCATCACTGGCACCTGAACTACAAGGAAAATGAAGGTGTTCTTCAGTGATTTAAGGAAAAATGGGTCGTTGAACAGACGCAGTACATTGTCAAAACCGACAAATTGCATCATGACGCCACGCCCGGAATGCAGAGACATCCAGAGCGAGCTCAAAATCGGGTAAATCATAAAAAGGCTGACGAGAACGACAGCAGGAAGAACAAACGACCAACCGTTAATATCGTAAAAGCGGTGAAAGCTTTTTTTGCTCTTTTTCTGTTTTTTACTGATGGCAGTAGAAGTATCCATAAGACAAACCAAGAAAGCATTGAAAACAAGGTACTTAGGCACCTTTATAGGTGCCTAAGGAAGACAATTAACGTAGTTGGAACTCAAGTTGTTGTTGGACATCGCCCAACACTTTCTCGATTGGTGCACCCTGAACAATCGCAGGTAGCATGGAGCTTAACGCTGCATCAACTTCATAGGTGTAAATGCCATAGTTCACTTCAGGGATCTGACCTAGCCAATCCGTGAAGTTCGCGTAAATTTTCTGACCACCAAAAAACTCATTGCTGTACTGATAAGCCGCTGATTGTCCAGAAGGCATATATGAACCAACTGCGCCACGCTCTTTAAGAATGGTTTCGTAGAATGGAACGTTAGAACCAAAGGTTTCGTTAAGGAACTTAATCGCTTCTTGCTTTTCTTTCGAAGAGTTTAGTACGTACCAGCTTGAACCACCTAAGTTCGATGCGTTTACCGCGCCAGCTTTTTGCAGACGAGGTGTCGCGGTAACAGCCCACTCACCAGCTTGATCTTTACCAGCTTCAACCGATGGCGTAATCCATACACCGGTAACAATAGAAGCCACTTGACCGCGGTTTAATGAACCTACCCACTCAGACCAACCAATTGTTGGGCGAGAGACTTCTGGGCTCATCAACTCTTTAAATACTTTTAGCGCTTCTTTCAGTGACTCGTTGGTCGTGATATTTAAAGAACCGTCTTTATTGAAATACCATTCACCACCCGACTGCATCATCACGCGCACTAGACCAAGATCATCTGGGTTCATGCCCAACATGGCAACGCCCGTTTTTGCTTTCACTTGCTTACCAATTTCTATGAAACGTTCCCAAGTGATGTTCTCTAAGTCTTTCGCAGTAAAGCCTGCTTTCTCAAGCAAGTCTGTACGGTAGTACATACCAGTAACACCAGTATCGAAAGGTAAGCCGTATACTTCACCGTTCAGCGTCATAAGGTTTACTTTGTATGGTGCGAAGTTTTTGTATTCAACATCTTTTGTCATAGGCGCAAAAGCACCTGGGTATGACTGAAGGTATTTTTGAGCGTTGTAATCTTCAATAAGAACCACGTCAGGAAGTGATGACGTAACGCCTGATGCAAGCATAGTGTGCAGTTTTTGCTCGAGGTCAGCCTTAGCAAAGTCCACCACATTGAACGTGGTTTCTGGGTGGTCTTTCATATAAACCTTCGCTGCTTCTTCCATAATCGCAACGTTAAAGTTTGGATCCCAAGCCCACACCGTAATTTCGTCGGCAAGTGCTGCATTACTGAAACACGCCAAACCAATCGAGGTTGCAAGCATATTCTTAAGCATTTTCTTATTCATAATCACATTCTCTTTTTTATGAGTAGGGTGCCATATCACTTCAACCAACCACTGATTTGCACGATGAAAACATTCCGTGTTCATCATTCATTAAAGCAATATGGAAACGTTTACAATTTAGGTTAACATTCACCATCATGAATAAGTAAGATCTAACCCTCATTTTCGTGATCGTCTAAGCATTAATTTCTAACACCGCAGCCACTCTGAAGCTTTCAACTTTATATTTCGTGCTTTCACAGAAACGACAATGAGCACAATAAACAAAGTTAACCTACTGTATTTATTATATATTTAAATAATAAGGCAGTTATTGGTTGGATATTTACCATAAAGCCACCTTAATCTAGGTGGCTTCGAGGTTAAGTATCTGAAAGGTTAAAAATTAGAGGATATAAAATGAACAGATTGAAAATAAAAACACTGTAAACGCATCCAATCCCTCACATAAAAAAGAGAATTTCTTATTAAACCAGTGGTATAGCACTATTAAATCAATGGAATACCAATTGCTTTTACAGAGAAAAAGACTTTACCAGCAAACTTGCTGATTTGAATATGAGTAATGCTCTGATTATCGATAGAGAGAGAGGTGTATAGCTGAGGATTTTGCCAGTCAAACCCAAGAACATGAGCAAGAATGTAGCGAATGGGACCACCGTGAGAGACGATCAGCGTATCTTGCTCACAATGCTGAACGATCTGTTCCCAAGCTTCGGTGACACGCTCATATCCCACTTGCAAAGGCTCCGCGTTAGGTAAAGTGTTTTGCGCAGGATTCGCCCAGAACTGCTCTAGCTTTTTCCACTCATGAGTTAAGTCATCGAAAGGTACGCCATCAAAATCACCAAAGCTCTGCTCTTTCAAACGTGGGTCGATCACCAGCTTAATTGCTGGATTAAGTCCTGTAATGAGTTCTGCTACTCTTTGACATCGAATCAAAGGCGAAGAATAAACTTTGTTAAACGAATATTGTTCTAAAACACGATGAGCGATAACGCTCTGAATGGATTCATCAACCACCACATCTTTATGACCATTCAGTGCGGGTTTGCCTTTGGTTTTCCCATGCCTCAAGAGGTAAAGGTTAAACTGGTTTTGGCTTAAACTCATTATTCCCCCTTCAGAGTCATTGGTATCCCTGCAACAACAAAATCGACTTTCTCAGCGATTTTTGCCACCGCTTGATTCATCCATCCGCTATGGTCGACATACAATCGGGTTAATGTGCCCATAGGTACAATGCCCAACCCTACTTCCGTCGAAACGCAAAGTATAGAGGCTTGAGTTTCGGCTAACGCGTGAGTTAGCTCATTCAATTTCTGCTTTATTTGCTCACTGTCTACGTCATCCCCTAGATAATGAATAACGTTGTTCAGCCAAACCGTCAGACAATCCACCAACACCACATCGTGCGGTTTAAACTTGGACAGCAATTGTGCTAACTCTACAGGGCATTCATGACTAATCCACTGCTCATCTCTGCGGGCTTGATGCAATGAAATGCGCTCTTTCATTTCTTGATCGAAAGGCTCTGCAGTTGCAACATAGTGGAGTTGTGTTTGAGGGTGGCTGCATCTGCCTTCTACTAACAATCTTATTGCTTGCTGCTCTGCATAAGCCGATTTCCCACTGCGAGCGCCCCCTAGATACAACCTTACTGCCATGTTGTGTTCTCCATTATTTCCGACTCGATAAATTAAGCCACATATTTGCTATGAAGCACAGTGAGTTATCGCACTATATAAGAAATTGAATGCCCAATCCGTTCACTCCACTTTCTCGCGCACCAACCATGAACTTTATGAACAAAATCGACGTAATAAACAATATTGTTTTTATCTCGTCTTTAAAGACATATCGTTAACACACCCATAACATTTCACCACCCGTTAAGCAATTTATACCCTACATGCGGGAAACATAACGATAAGCGTCATTCTTGACTGGGTGATGCAAAAACATAAGGAACGTGAAAATGTTAAAACATATCAAACCTACCCTAACTGCGTCGCTTCTTGCGGCTATGTTCTCACTACCTAGCATGGCTGCAGAGCTAGAAAAAATTCACTTTTTAATTCCAGGTGGCGCTGGTGGTGGTTGGGATATGACCGCTCGTGGTACTGGTGACGTATTAATGAAAACGCACCTAATCGACAGTGTTTCTTACCAAAACCTTTCTGGTGGTGGTGGCGGTAAAGCTATTGCACACCTTATTGAAACAGCTGAACGCCAAGAAGACACCTTGATGGTGAACTCTACGCCTATCGTTGTTCGTTCTCTTTCAGGTGTCTTCCCTCAATCATTTCGCGATTTAACACCAGTAGCAGCTACTGTCGCGGATTACGGTGCACTTGTTGTGTCTGGAGATTCCAAATACAACTCTTGGGAAGACGTCGTTGCTGATTTCAAAAACGACCCTAAAAATGTAAAAATTGCTGGCGGTTCGGCTCGCGGTAGTATGGACCACTTAGTTGCAGCAGCAGCATTCAAAGGTCAAGGACTAGACCCGAAAGCTGTACGTTACATTGCCTATGATGCAGGCGGTAAAGCTATGGCAGCTCTGCTTTCTGGCGAAACTCAGCTTCTATCTACAGGTTTAGGTGAAGTTCTAGAAATGTCTCGCAATGGTCAGGTAAAAGTACTGGCTATCACCGCTCCAAAACGTCTTGAGTCTGCGCCTGACATTCCGACTCTTGGTGACTACAACAACCCAACCGTATTTGCTAACTGGCGTGGTTTCTTCGCAGCTCCAGGCGTAAGCCAAGAGAAAGTTGACGAATGGAATGAAGCTCTAAGCAAAATGTACACTACAGATGAGTGGAAAGTGGTTCGTGACCGTAACGGTTGGATCGACACCTACAAAGCAGATAAAGAGTTCTTTGCTTTCTTGGAAGATCAAGAAAAGCAAATGGGTGACCTAATGCGCGAATTAGGTTTCCTGAACTAATCTCTCCAATGGGGCAACTCATCCTTGTCCCACTTTTTCCCCGTAATTGAGTGTGCTTATTACTCCTTTGTTTATTGGTTGGAAATTCGACTAGCAGCGAATGACTTACTTTTGGTTAATGATGTTCATTACCTTGCTCAATTACGGTTCTTTTTTCCCCAATTAATTACTACGTAAAACATGGAGTTGGATATGTCGGAGTCGCCAACGAATTTATTCAGCAAAGAAAACTTATTCTGCCGCGATCGAGTGGGCGCAATGGTCTTTCTAGTGCTTTGTCTTTGCTATGGGTATCAAACCTCTCAGATCCCTATGTTTCCCGGCGATGAATATGAACCCTTCAACGCCAGAACCTTACCAACAATCCTGACTTATATCGGTATTGGTTTATCACTTCTTCTGCTGATTGCGGGTCAACCAGATAAGAAAAGCGGTGCGGTATTGGATTTCAACTGGAAACTGCTGATTGGCTTTCTGGTGCTAATGACGCTGTATGGTGTTGGCTTAACTTACTTAGGCTTTGTGCTGGCAACGGGATTGTTCCTTTTAGCGGGTTTCTATTTACTGGGCGAACGTCGTAAGTCGGTGCTATTTGGCGCTTCTTTCCCGTTTGTTTTCGCTTTCTATTTGTTATTAACCAAAGGGCTGGATGTATACCTAGAGCCCGGTCTTATTTTCACTATTTGGTAGGAACGGATTATGTTAGACGGAATTTTACAAGGACTCTCTACCGCCGTAATGCCATTTAATTTATTGATGGTTATCGTCGGATGTTTTGTCGGTACCTTCATTGGTATGTTGCCGGGTTTAGGACCAATTTCAGCGATAGCGTTGATGATCCCTATCACCTATGGTTTAGACCCTTCTTCAGGCCTAATTTTAATGGCAGGCGTCTACTACGGCGCAATTTTCGGTGGTTCAACATCGTCCATTTTAATCAACGCGCCGGGTTGTTCTTCGACTGTGGTTACCGCTTTTGATGGCTACCCAATGGCGCAAAAAGGGCAAGCTGGTAAAGCGCTGGCGCTGGCGGCTTATGCTTCGTTCACTGGTGGTACCTTATCAGCCATCATGTTGCTGGTTGCGGCTCCTGCATTGGCAAAAGTCTCTCTCAGCTTCCAGTCTTCTGATTATTTTGCACTTATGATGATGGGGCTTTCTGCCGTGGCTGCTTTTGCCGGTAAAGGACAAGTACTTAAAGCATGGATGATGACAATTCTTGGTTTGATGCTATCCACAGTGGGTATCGATAAAGGCATTGGTGTTGAACGCTTTACCTTTGGTTTAACAGATTTAATGGATGGTTTTAGCTTCCTACTATTGGCAATGGCTACTTTCGCGCTGGGTGAAACCTTAATGGGCATTTTAAAACCCGAGCTGGATACGCGAAATGAAGAGAGTAACAAGCTAAGCAACATCGGCAGTATGAAAGTCACTAAGGAAGAAGTACGTGAAGCGGCTCCAGTAGCACTGCGCTCGTCACTCCTCGGATTCTTTACCGGTGTTTTACCGGGTGCGGGTGCAACCATCGCAGCCTTTCTGAGCTACGGAATGGAACGTAACCTTGCACCAAAGAACAAACGTGAAGAGTTTGGTAAAGGTTCATTACGCGGTCTGGTTGCTCCAGAATCGGCAAACAATGCAGCTTCAAGTGGTTCGTTTGTTCCGCTACTTACACTGGGTATTCCAGGCTCAGGCACGACAGCGATTATGCTTGGAGCTTTGATCGCTTACGGCATTCAGCCAGGTCCAAGACTGTTTGTTGAGCATCCGGATGTGTTTTGGTCAGTGATCATCTCAATGTATGTGGGTAATATTGTTCTGCTTATTTTGAACTTACCGCTGATCCCATATATCTCGAAGTTGCTGGCAGTACCAAGAACCGTGCTTCTACCTATGATTTTGTTCTTCTCAATCACAGGGGTGTACTTAGTTTCATTTAACACGATGGACGTGTTCATTATGATTCTTATCGCTATGGGGGCTATTGCTTTGCGCCTGGCAAACTTCCCGTTGGCTCCCCTACTACTTGGGTTTATCTTAGGTGGTTTGATGGAAGAGAACTTACGCCGCGCGTTAATGATCTCAGATGGTGAAATCAGCTTCTTGTGGGAACGCCCTATTACACTGGCATTTACTGTGATTTCAGTGATAGTACTCACCAGTCCAATTGCAGTATTGATCGCTCAGAGATTCCGTCGTCCACAAACGGCCAAAGTTTCATAACCATTTATTGTATTTACCTCTTCAAGCCTAGTGTTCTCACTAGGCTTTTTTGCGTATGGAGAAAAATAAACTTAAGGGTGAGTTTTCGATTATTTGTCGACATAAATTTCACGCTTGTACTCGTAGTATCTGCGCTATAGAAACAAATACTCTCAGAGGAACAAACCGTGAAGCCAGGTAGAACAGGTATTCAACGCATTATTTTCGCAACAGGCTACTCATTTAAAGGGCTCCAAGCCGCATGGATTAACGAAGCCGCTTTCCGTCAGGAATTGGTCGCGTCTGTCCTACTCACAATGAGTCTGTTTTTTCTCCCTGTTACCAACCTGGAACGCATCGCTATGGTGGGCTCATTAACACTGGTTTTAATCGCAGAACTGCTCAACTCAGCGATAGAAGCCGTGGTTGACCGAATTGGTAGTGAAAAACACGAACTCAGCGGACGCGCCAAAGATATTGGCTCGGCGGCGGTGTTTGTTGCTTTGGCATTTGCTGCTTTTACTTGGCTAATAATTTTGGTGTAACACTATGAAACTGACTAAACCAAACTTCTCGCTTTCTTATGCTGGTATTACCTTAGTACTTGCCACGTTTTTCGCTTTAGTAATGAATCTACCCGTGTATTCCGCGCTGGCCGATATTTTCGGTAAGCTTGATAGTGTGAAAATCGGCTTCATCATATCGTTACCTTTTTTCTTCGCCGCGGCTTTGAACTTTTTGTTCAATCTGTTTAGCTGGCCATACATTGCTAAGCCATTCTTCATCACGTTAATCATTGTCTCTAGCTTTATTAGTTACGCAAGTTATAACTACGGAACGCTATTTGACACAGACATGATCAACAATATTGTCGAAACCGATTCTAGTGAAGCCGGCTCATACCTAAGCCTGTATTCTTTTGGTTGGGTTGCCCTATTTGGACTACTCCCTGCAGGTATACTCGCCTTTACTAAAATCAAAAAACCGAGCTCTTGGTTCAACTTCACCTTGAGAAAGCTCGGCTCCATGATGGCCTCTTTGGTGGTCATTGGTGTGATTGCCATGATGTACTATCAAGATTATGCGTCAGTGGGTCGCAATAACAGCTACTTGAAAAAACTGATTATTCCAACTCAGTTTGTTTACAGCTCAACTAAGTTTGTTCAACAGAAATACTTCTCAACACCAATCGTATACAAAGAACTTGGTCTAGATGCTAAACAATCTCCTGAAGCACTTGCAGCAGCAGAGTCTAAACCAACACTGTTTGTCTTCTTATTGGGTGAAACGGCACGTACGTATAACTATGAGCTAAATGGTTATAAGCGCCCGACTAACCCTTACACCCGCAATCTAAACGTAATTTCGTTTAAAGATGTGATCTCTTGCGGCACGGCCACCGCAGTTTCCGTACCTTGTATGTTCTCGGCAATGGACAAAAGCGACTTCAGTCGTGATGTTGCTGACAATCAAGACAACGTGCTGGATATTCTTAGCCACGCGGGCGTAGACATTGCTTGGCAAGAAAACGATGGTGGTGACAAAGAAGTTGCTAAACGCATTAAGAAAACCGAAATCAATCGTAAACGTGTCGATGATATGTGTAACGGTGAAACCTGTTATGACATGGCAATGCTGGAAAACTTCGACCAAAAAGTGGACGAGTTAGAAGGCAACCGCATGATGGTGATGCACCTTATTGGTAGCCACGGACCTACTTATTTCCAACGTTATCCAAAAGAGATGGGTGCATTCCAACCAGACTGTCCACGTAGCGATATTGAAAACTGTAGTGTTGATCAGATCGTCAATACGTACGACAACACCATCGCTTATACCGATTACGTAGTAGCGCAAACCATAGATAAGTTGAAGGAATTACAAGACAAATACAACACCGCTCTGGTTTATATCTCTGACCATGGTGAGTCCTTGGGTGAAAACGGTATGTTCTTACATGGTATGCCTTACGGCCTAGCACCGAATAACCAAACCCATGTACCACTTATTGTTTGGCTGTCTGATGGATTTAAACAAGAGAAGCATCTAAAAACAGAATGTTTGAAGAAAAACGCAACAAGCCACCAGTACTCACAAGATAACGTGTTCCATTCGTTGCTTGGCATCATGGACGTGAGCACTAACGCCTACAACCCTGATATGGATTTATTCGCTAGCTGTCGTTCTTGATTGATAAATGATGTTTATCACTGTGTTATCTTTGCGCCCTTCAACGGGCGCTTTTTTTGCTTATCTTTTTCGTTCATGGCCTCGTTTGAACACCATTCGGTAATTAAGTAGAATCGCCACACATTCAAATAACGAGCATAAGCCTGTGGCAAAACATACACCTGTGATAGAAATGACTTCCTATGGTATCTATTCCCATTGGGATGCCAAAGCCAAAGAACTTCCGAAGATTAGAGAGTTCACTCAGGTAATTACCGCAGAGGAAGAGATAGAATTTGGTTTTATCGTCAATATTAAAAAAGCCAAAGGTCAGCTTCTTCAATTTTGTATCCATCATCCCGGCATCATCAACAAGAAAGGACAAGTTTTGGCACCATTTGATGGTGAAGTGTATGTTCGCAGTAATGATTGGAACTTCTATCTTGGCGACACGATTCAAGTGCTCTGCCCGATTAACGGACTAGAGAGCAACTACGGCGAATGGCGCATGACGTTAAAAATGGAAGGCAAAACCATTGCCGAGAAGTCATTTAAAGTTGTTGCCCGCGATGAAGGACAGTTCTGGAAAAAGCGAGGGTTTTAACCTCGCTTTCAGATATTAAACATTTACAAATTGGAACCGTTTGCAAAGCTGAGAAATGCGACCAAGAATAGTCACGTTATTTAATAACGAATCCCACTTCTTTTATTTCTTGGTCGATCTCTTTTAGATAATAAATCGCCAAATAATCACCGTCTACTTCCGTACTGGTTTGCTTCCAGACGATCATCGCAACATCTTCTCTGCGTAATACACCAAGGATCTCCCTATCAAGGCTTAATGAAGTAAGAAACTGTTGCTCACTCCACTGTCTTTCAACACTGGCTTTGTTGTTGGGGTCGTTGGCTTCTTGCTCAGTTTGGTATGCAGAGAACTGCGACCAATTGCGTTGATTGGACGCTTTAACTACATGATCAATCATAGGAATGGCTATCTGTAAAATTTCAGCATCTGACTTACTCGTAATTGCCATAATAACCTCGTCGATGTTCGTTAGCGGTTAAGAAACTGATTCTCTATCAGCTCCAATAGAACACAGCGTTTAATGTTATTCAACCAGTAGCAATGGTTGCACACTTTCTTTCTATAATGTGTATCACCGCTTTGAGTTGCTTCTGAATAGGCAGACGCCCAATGGCGGATGCGATAAATGACTTTATAAACACTACCTAAGACAGCAATAAAATTAGAATATCTTATAAAGAATAATGTATTGATTATTCGCGTAAATTCTTCATCATTCAAGGGCTTTACCGTCTGACGTTCTCAGACCAAACACAACAATAGAAAAATAAGAAATATTTGGATATATAAAATGACGTTAAAACCTTTTAAACGACAAGTTCGAGGTGTATTCGCCTCTTCAGTTGCGCTTTTCACTCTTTTGTCCCCAGTAAATGCAAACGCTGCAGAATCAGCACTGAATGGGATTTTAAGTTCCGGTGAACTTAAGTTCTGTTTTGAGTCGGGTTATATCCCGTTCGAAATGACAGATAAAAATGGGAATTACGTTGGATTTGATATCGATTTAGCCAAGCAGATGGCACGCGCTATCAACGTTAAATTTGTTCCAGTAAATACGGCTTGGGATGGCATCATTCCCGCTCTAAAAACCGGCAAGTGCGATTTTATCGGCGGTATGACAATTACGCCGGAACGTAATTTGAGCGTCAACTTTGCCGAACCTTACATTGAAGTTGGCCAAACCATTCTTATTTCACCGAAGCTTACAGACAAAGTTCATTCGTTCCGTGACCTGAACAATGGGCAATTCACAGTTGCAACCCAAATGGGAACAACAGGTGCGGAAGCGGCTAAAAAGTACTTATACAACGCGAAAATTGATCTTTACGAAACTTCTGCCGATGCAGCACTACAAATTGCAAATGGACAGGCTGATGCTTTTGTTTATGACTTTCCATACAACGCTATGTATGAAGCTCAACACAAAGATACCGTGATTCACCTAGATGAAAGTTTCACCTTTGAACCACTAGGTTGGGCGATACGTCAGGGAGACCCTGATTTCTTAAACTTCCTCAACAATTATCTGCGTCAAATTAAAGGTGATGGAACCTACCAGCGCATCCATGACAAATGGTTCAAATCAGATAAATGGGTCAACAACGTCCAGTAATCTTAAGCAAACAGCAATCAACTACCGAACCCTTCTCGGTAGTTGATCTGAAGTTCTCAATCTACATACGTTCTACTGAATAGGCTCTAGGATATTTAAGATCGTATTGGTTACCGTTATTTAAGCCAACTTGAGTATTCAGGATTAGTCTCTTTCATATCAAGGTATAACCAAACCATACGATCAACAAACCAAGCTTTAAAGACCATTATCCAAAGGTTTCCAGCCAGCACAAAGCTTAGGTCTAAACTCCATAAGCCGTAGATAAATACGGGTATCCCTAAAGACGTTAACGACTGCAGAATTAAAATTGGTTTGATATGGTGCCGAGGTATCGGCTCAATCTTTCTTTTCAAATAGATACGTTCGCCAAACGTAGCCATCGACGCCCAGTTATTCGTTTTCTCTGGAGCGCCAAAGAGTCTTGGATTAACCCATACCCAAAAGAAAGCCAATAAGACCGCGATGCTTGAATAGCCACCTATCCATTCCCGTGACCAAAATGCAAGAGAGATAATCGGCAAAACAGAAAAGCGGCTATAAACACTCCATGGATTTGAATGTCGATGCCAACTCGATTCATCCATTGTCATCATCTTCTCTAATCTTTTGATTACATCCACAACAACTCCCCAGTTATATCTCTATTGTTGTCTCAAGTGGAAACGAAACCAACAGTATAGACTCTTTGACACACTGATTATGTGACAACTATAAGCGGGGTTGAACTGAATAACTAACTGTAGCAAGCTTACAATCTGACAAAGGAGCAACACTACGTTGCTCCAACGTTTCTATCCCATGATGTGTAAGGCTTACAAACTAACTTCCCGATTTACGCCTGAGTCCATTGCAAAGTCATGATCATGGCTAACGAGAATGAAGCCACCTCGGTAATTCGATAAAGCTTGAGCGAGCATGATTTTAGAATCGAGATCGAGGTGATTATCGGGCTCATCAAGTAACAGCAAAGGTTGCTTTAGCTGGTGGCTAACAATCAACATAGCTAACTTCATCTTTTCACCACCACTCAGCATATGTCCAAGACGAAAGACACTGTCACGCCGAAACCCTATTCCGGCAAGCAAGGTTCGTGCATCACTTTCTTTCATTCCATGACACTGTTCTATCAAGTTATCCAGCATTGGCAACTGGGGGTGTATAGATCCGAAGTGTTGGTCTAGATAATACAATGACGTATTCAATTGCATTTCCCCTTTCTTAAGTGAAAACACACCTAATAACGTTTTCAAAAAGGTGGATTTCCCACATCCATTTCTGCCCGTAAGGTGGATTTTGTCATCACTATGAATTTGTAACGTGATAGGTTCAGTGCGACCAAAAGGCAATACACCTTCGAGCATTGTTACCACTTTTCGTAAGCGACTTTGACTGTCAGCCAAATAAATCTTTTGCTCTTTCATCAGCTCTTTTCTGGCTTTCAAGGTCTGTGCCTTTTCTTGCAAAGAAACGTGACGATGTTGTTCGTTTTTACTGCGATTTGAAGCGCTCGCCGTTGCCTTGTCTTTCTTACCATCAAGTAGAATTTTCGCCTGACTCCCCTCCTTACGTAGCCTATTACCTTGCGCTGCTCTTTGTTCCGCCTTCTCCCGATTTCGCTGTGCTTGTTCTTCTAGTTTCTTTTTCTGCTTATCAATACTCGCAAGTTGTCGCTCTACAGCTTGTAGCTCGGCGCGTTTCTGTTCAGCGTAAATGTCGTAATTCCCGCCAAACACCTGCACCCCCAACCCTGAAAGCTCCCAAATTTCTTCCATTTCGCGTAATAATGCTCGGTCATGACTAATCAAAAAAATAGCGCCTTTATAATCTCGCATTGCGTCAATTAACCACTGCTTTGCTTGGCTATCAAGATGGTTGGAAGGCTCATCAAGAATCAATAACTCAACGTCACTATCCAACAACTGCCAAAGTTGTAGTCGAGCGAGTTGTCCGCCACTTAGTTTAGCGCAAGGGAAATCAGGATCAGGTGGTAAGCCCATCTGTTTAAGCTGCTGACTCAGACGATTAAAAATATCCCATTGATCCCCAACCACTTCGAACCAGCGCTCAGAACAATTTCCAGATTGAATCTGTTCTAGTGCACTTAGCACTTCGTCTTTACCTAAAAACTGTGCAATCGATAAATCACCGGATAACAAATGCGAAGGTTGCTGGCGATAAACTGCGTATGATTGGGGTACTGATACTGAGCCATCAGAGGGCGTTTGTTCCCCAATTAATATCGATGCAAGGATAGATTTTCCGATACCGTTACGTCCGACCAACCCAACACGATACGTGGTCATCGAGCAAGAGACTTGCTGAAACAACATCTCTCCGTTATCAAATTGAAAGCTTAAATTACTTGCTTGTAAAACTGGCATACGTTGCCTCCTGTAAGACAGGGACAAAGGCCGTAGCATAAATATTTAGAGATGAAATCATTGCGAAAACACAGATTCAGGCACTATATATCCCCAAAACATGGCTGCAATTAAATATCAGAAAGTGAGCTACGCCTACTAACCCTGTGAATCCAAAAAATAAAATAAAAGTGGATAACAGGTTTAGTTATTCATATTGGCGTAATCTCCTAAAGAAATGATGGTCGTAGAATAGTGTACTTAGACAAGATGAGTCAAGAAAGAGGCTCATAACCTTGATGCCTATTCTTAACTCTTAATGGACAGGTTTACCTTTCTTGAGATAAAAAAAGCGCTGCCAAGGCAGCGCTATGTATAAATCGTAGATGAATCTTATTTCTTGTTTGCGTACTTCATTGAGTCCAATGCTACCGCGAATACGATGATTGAACCTTTAATGATGTACTGCCAGTAAGGGCTAACACCGATGTAAGTCATACCGTAGTTGATAACGGTGAAGATAAGAACACCCGTTACTACGCCTGCAATACTACCAACACCACCAGCGAATGACACACCACCTACCACACAGGCTGCGATTGCATCAAGTTCGTACAAGAAACCTAAGTTGTTAGTTGCACTACCGATACGACCCGCTTCCAACATACCACCGAACGCATAGAAGACACCTGAAAGTGCGTACACTTTTAGTAGAGTCATTGGTACGTTAACACCTGATACTTTTGCCGCTTCTGGGTTACCACCAACTGCGAAGATGTTTTTACCAAATACTGTCTTGTTCCAAAGTATCCACATGAATATTACAGCGATAATGGCGTAGAAGGTTATGTACGAGAATCGGAATCCACCTAATCGAATAAAGCCTTGAGTGAATACTGTGAAGCGTTCGTCAAAGCCAGCGATTGGTGACGCACCTACTGCATCGTAGTAAAGAGAGTTAATACCATAAACGATGATCATGGTACCCAGTGTTGCGATGAAAGGGGTTACTTTTAAGTAAGCAACGATCACACCGTTCACTAGACCAATGATTGCGCCGATGAAACATACACAAAGAATAACCGCTACGATTGGCACATCACCAATACTTGGGAATACTTTGTTAACGTTTTCAATCGACTGTAACAAGGTTGCTGAGATAACCGCAGCTAAACCTACCTGACGACCTGCAGATAAGTCGGTACCCTGTGTAACAATAAGACCCGCAACACCAAGCGCAATAATTACGCGCACAGAAGACTGAGTAAGAATGTTACTTAAATTTCGTAAGCTTAAAAATGATGGTTCTTGAATAACGATAACCGCTAATAAAATAAACAGAACCGCGTAAATAGCACCTTCTTTTAAGTGCTTTAATGCAAATGACTTAACAGCATCCATAATAGTTTCCCTAGAGGTAACGAGAGGCTAGCTCTAATATTTCAGTCTGAGTGGTTTCTTTAGTATTCACGATTCCCGCTGCGCGGCCGTTACTCATTACTAAAATTCGATCGGTAGTACCTAATAACTCTGGCATTTCAGAAGAAATCATAATGATTCCTTTATTTTTCTTCGCGAGTTCCAACATTAGTTGGTAAATTTCAAATTTAGCACCCACGTCGATACCACGAGTTGGTTCATCCAACATTAATATTTCCGGCTGAGTTAATAACCAGCGTCCGATAATAACCTTTTGTTGGTTACCACCTGATAGTGACCCTATTTGAGTTTGATGCGTTGGTGTTTTAACACTCATCGAATCAATTACCCACTGAGTATCACTCTTCATCTTTTTATTACTTAACAAACCTGCTTTAGTTTTATACTCATCAACGTTCGCAACCAATGAGTTAAAAGTAATATCGAGGTTGCCGTAAATACCTGTTGAACGGCGCTCTTCAGTTACCAATGCAAAACCATTGCGAATTGCTTCATGTGCATCACGGTTTTTCATTTCACGCCCATGAAGTACAATGTGCCCTTCACTTCTTTCACGAATACCAAAAATCGTTTCAACGATATCTGTACGACGTGAACCAACAAGACCTGCGATACCTAAAATTTCGCCCGCTCTAAGTTCAAACGAGACGTCTTGAATTGAAGGCTGGTTCAACGCTGTCAGGTTATTAACTTCTAAGATGACTTCTTTAGGAACGTTAGTCTTCTCAGGGAAACGGTTAGTGAGTTCTCGGCCTACCATCATCGCGATGATCTTATCCATATCTAGGCCTTTCAGTGGGCGAGTATCAACCCATTGACCATCACGTAGAATGGTAATTTCATCACAGATAGAGAATATCTCTTCCATTTTATGAGAGATATATACCACACCACAGCCTTTATCCTTCAGCTTATTGATAATGGTAAATAAGTGATTAACTTCTTTTTCTGTTAGAGAAGAAGTTGGCTCGTCCATGATCACTATTTTTGCGTCGTAAGAAAATGCTTTCGCAATTTCCAACATCTGCATTTGAGACACAGATAAAGTTGCTACTTTAACTCGAGGATCAATATTAATATCTAACTCTTCGAAAATGGCTTTTGTATCTCGATACATTTTATCGTGATCAACAAATAAACCTTTTCTTGGATAGCGACCAAGCCAGATATTATCCATTACTGAACATTGTTTAACCTGGTTTAATTCTTGGTGAACCATGGACACGCCAGATTCTAATGCTTCTTTAGAAGAGGAGAAGTTAATATGGTTTCCTAAGAAAATAATATCGCCTTCATCTTTTTCATAAATTCCAAATAGACATTTTAATAGCGTCGATTTACCCGCTCCATTTTCACCCATTAATGCGTGAATTGAATGCGGTCGAACTTTTAAATTAACTTTATCTAATGCCTTTACACCTGGAAATGATTTACTCACCCCTGTCATCTCTAACAGGAATTCATGTGTTTGATCTACCATGGCATCACTTAATTGTTTTTAATTTGAAACCAATAAATATCAATTAATAATTATCAATGAATAAGTACTAATTAAGATATTAACGGGTAAATATAGGGGGCTGGACGCCCCCTAATTATAACGTCTGTTACTCAAGAGTTGATTTATCAACACCTACGTAAGGAACGCGAACAATTTTGTCTTGCATTTCCCACTGAGTACCTTCAGTTGCTGATTTACCTTCAGCTAGGTTACGAGCTAGTTCGAACGTTGCTTTCGCTTGAGAAGTTGCATCGTTTAGTACAGTACCAGCCATTTCGCCAGACTTAACTAGGGCTAGAGCTTCAGCTAGAGCGTCAACACCGAATACTGGGATTTTTTGACCAGCGCCACGTAGTGCTTCGATTGCACCCATTGCCATGCCGTCGTTGTTAGCGATAACAACTTCAATTTTGCTACCGTTAGGGCCAGATAACCATGCATCCATTTTATCTTTAGCCATTGCGGTATCCCACATACCAGTATCCATGTGAAGCTCTTCAGTTTTGATACCGTTCTCGTTGATTTGCTTAACAGAGTAAGTAGTACGAGCTTCAGCATCTGGGTGACCTGGTTCACCTTTTAGCATTACGTATTGAAGAACGCCATCACCGTTTTTGTCCCACGACTTGTTCGCTTTCCAGTGTTGTGCGATTAAGTCGCCTTGGATAACGCCTGATTCTTTAGAGTCAGTACCTACATAGTAAGCTTTATCGTAGCTTGCTAGTGCTGCTGCACTTGGTTCTTTGTTGTAGAAAACAACTGGTACATCATCAATTTTCGCTTTGCTGATAATAGAAGGTGCTGCAGCTGGGTCTACAAGGTTGATAGCAAGCGCTTGAACGCCACGAGCCAACATAACGTCAACTTGGTCGTTTTGCATTGATTGGCTGTTTTGAGAGTCGTTCATTAGAAGACGAACGTCTTTGTCGCCAGCAGCTTCTTTTTCGATAGCTTGGCGAACTACAGACATAAAGTTGTCATCGTATTTGTAGATTGTGAAACCCAAAGTGGTATCAGCTAGAGTTTGTGTTGCGAAACCCATACCAGCAGTTAGCATAGCAAGTGCAGTTAGCTTTCTCATGTAAGTGTCCTATTCTATTTGTCTTATTAATATACGTGTAGGGAAACGTTTACCATTCCAATGAAAACGTTTACGCATTGAAGTATATTGATAAACAGATTGAATTGTGTGAGCCAGATAGGATTTTGTTAGCACTAATTAACAATTGTAACGGTTTGTTTAAATTGTTTGAGGCCACATGCAAAAACAGACCTCGTACGTAACATAGTGTAACAGCGAGACCTATTTCGCGTTTTAGGGGCAACACAGATCACATTTAGATAGCATTTGATTCATATATAAACATATTAAATCACATATGAATCATCTACATAAGATGCCGTATTCTTGATGACAATGACGCTGAGGTCCTTGTTATACCTGTAAATGAACAAAATTTGAATACTTAAATTTCACAATAAGTAATTGGCATATGCCATTTACCGGTTCATTATCTGTTGTATCACCCCGATGTAACATGTCAAATGATGTAAAGATTTAACAAATCAACGAAATCGTCTTTTTATCGGGCATATAATTTACAAACAAGGACAAGGTTATGAAATACGCAATTCCTGTCAGTAATGACAAGTTGTTTAATCACTATTCCAAAGCACCTCAGTTTTTGGTTCTCGATGATGTTACTAAACAAGAAGAAACGATTGACGTAATAACACCAGAAAAGTCTCAAACCTGTGGCAAGAAAGCTCAAATGCTTTCTATGTTAGCCGCTCATAACGTAAATGCCGTGATCATCAAAAACATCGGTGAGGCTATGCTTTCCAGCTTATTTGCTCAGGGTATAAAAGTATACACACTAAAAAGAGGGGCTGATATTCACGCATTTGACGCCTCTCAGCTAGTGCCAATTGAAGACATAAGTTACGCAAAACCTTCTGTCAATAAACTGAATAAGTCCCATACTTGCTGTAAAAACAAACAAGCTAGTTCTACCTTTAAATTGGAACCTAATGAAAGTCGTCTTGATGCAAAGACACTTAGAAACCTTCGTAGTCTTCACAAGTTTCACAACTAAAAGGAGTTGGCCATTATGATTTACCTGATTACTTTCGTTGCTTTCATTGCTTTTGTTTTGCTAATGACGTTAGGAGTAATGGCCAAAAGAAGGCCTATACAAGGTAGCTGTGGTGGCCTGTCAAATGTGGGCGTAGATAAAGTGTGCAATTGTGAAACGACATGTGAAGAACATCAAACTAAGCTATACACCATCAAAGAACCAACACCAAAGCGTTAACGGCTTACTTAACAGTCGCTTTTATAGATAACGTTGACTCTCTATTTGGTTCACTTCATTTTATGAATTAAGAAAACCGCAACATTGTAGGCATACTATTCACGCAATAACCTCTTAAATTCAATGGAACAGTTATGCTTGCTATGCCTCCACTTGCGACGTTAATTATCGCTATTTTATTAGAAGTCATCGCGACATCTTATTTGCCTAAAACTAATCAGTTCACCTCTGTCTTTGTTACAGTGGGCGTACTAATTACTTATGCTCTCGCTTTCTACTTCTTGTCGATTACAGTTAACGCCATGTCTTTAGGTATTGCTTACGCCATTTGGTGCGGAATCGGGATCGTTTTGGTCGCCAGTGTGTCTTGGCTCATATATGGGCAAAAACTCGATGTTTACGCCATTCTCGGTATTAGTTTTATTTTGGTGGGAACAATCATAATTAACGTTTACTCAACATCGGTAAACCATTAGCCAAGCAACAATGTATCGGAAGGCAGTAATTGTTATTCCAACTACTGCCTTTTTAAACGATGAGATATCTTAACGACAATTGTTATTGATTCACTCTTTCTCTTTTAACGATTTTTCTATTCTGTTTGTAGCCGCAAGTGCACTTACATAATCACAACTAGAAATGAACGAGGCTAATTGGTTACTGCAATTGGGTACTACTTTATCAAAATAGATTTTTTGCTCTTGAAAGTATTCTTCTGCGGCAAGGTTATTGTCATTCAACAGTTGGTTTAAATAGTTAAGCTTTTCAATCAACTGTTCCAAATCGATATCTTCCAAAACCTCATCAGCTGATTCTTGATACTTGGTTTTATACTCAACATTGCTTAATCGCATTGAATTATTGAGCTGCTCAGGATTCGTATCGAAACTCGTATCAAGCGTTACTTCGAACCAAAAAGTACTGCCGGTTCCGGGTCTGCTGTCAACACCAATTTCGCCATCCATCAGCTTAGCGATGCTCCTAGAAATGGTTAGACCTAATCCTGTGCCACCGTATTTTCGAGTGGTTGAAGTATCGGCTTGCTGAAAACTTTCGAAGATCTTTTGTTGTTCTTCATTCGTCAATCCAATCCCTGTATCGTCTACTTCGATACGAAGTTTCTTTTTGTCACCTAAAGTTGACGCAACATTTATAGTAACGCTGATACTTCCCTGAGCCGTAAATTTAACAGCGTTAGCGATAAAATTAAGTAAAATTTGTTTGATACGTAGTGGATCACCTAATAATGTTGGAATATTTTCTTCTACATCAATGTGCAAACCCAAACCTTTTGTAGAAACTTTTGCTTCACAAAGTTCGTACACATCTTGAGCAATTAAATAGATGTTAAATGGGATTTTTTCAATATTTAGGTGCCCGGACTCAATTTTTGATAAGTCCAATACGTCACTAATGACTAATAATAAATGTTCACCAGACTTTTTAATCCTAACCAAAGAATCACGTTGTTCGTTATTAATAGTGCTGGCAAGTAACATATCTGACAGAGCTAAAATTGAGTTCATCGGTGTTCTAATTTCATGACTAATATTTGAAATGAACTGACTCTTAGCTATATTTGCTTCCTCAGCCTCTATTTTTGCCGTTTTCAGTTCATTAGTTAACTTGCCTAATCGACCGCCCATTATTATGGTTGCCTTGGCTGTGTCATTTAACTCTTTGAGATTAAACTGTTCATGAGAAACATCAAAATTACCGGCACTCATCTTATGGAACATATTTCTGATTTGAGCTAATGGTGCAGCAATGGTTTCACTCATCCGTTTTGATACCATCCAAGTAAAAGCTAGGAATAGGATATAGAAACCAATCAACCCCATAATCATTATGTAACCGATGCCTTGGTATTTTTCTTTCAACGCCATGGATTCACGGTACATTTCATTTTCATCAACAATGAACAGCACTTTCCAGTTTGTTTCTGGAATAGTCACCCAAGAGACCAACTTGTTTTGATTGTTAAGTACTAGTTTAGTTAGCCCCTGATTCTGACCATCAAATTGAGGTTCCAGTGCTTTTGTGTCCGCCCTTTTAAACAGGTTAAAGTCTTCGGGCTTGAACATCTCTTGTGTTACTGCACTTTCATAATTGTGCTGTTTTAGCTCTTTGATATTAAAGTCCTGTTCACCTTTCGGCGGCAGAGCCATTATAGTTCCTTCACCGTTTGCGAGAATAGCGTAACCATTCCAAGGAACAACCAAGTTTTGTATGTTGTTGACAATGGTATCCACAGTAATGTCTATACCAATAACACCTTCCAGTTTATCTCCGTTATATACAGGTGCAATCGCTGAAGTCATCCAACCCTGCCCTGCCGGATCAATATAGATTTCCGTCCAAACCACCTTTCTCTCTGGGTTATATTCATCCGTAGCCAAATAGTAGAAATTATATTCAGGGATATTCATATCCGCTGGATACTGCTCAAGTGTGTGAAACCAAGGATATATGTGATTATAAGAATCCCAACTATTAAAATAGACAGCAGCAATAAATGGGTCGCTACGTTTAATTTCTTTCATTAAAGGATCTAACTTTGCAAGTTTAAATATTTTATTTAAATCCTTGTCTGCATTTTTTGTGTAGGAAGAATAAAACGATGCTGCACCGCCATCATCCTGTTTAGTATATAAAACTCCATTATCACTAAATGCCAAATTAGACTTATCAACGTCATCAGGACGCAGTTCTTCAGCTAACACCCTTTGCGTTTCATTCCTGTATATTTCAGCTAGCCGAGAAACAGAACTTATACGTTCTCGCACTAAATCACTTTCGATAGAAGAAGTAATATAAAGCTCGTTATTAACCTGAGAATGTATGTAATCCATGTTATCAGAACTGATGAAATGGTTACTGAACAAATAAATGGTAACGAGCAGCAGTTCAACCAAAATCAACGGAATGATCCCAGTTTTGACCATGGAACGCCACACCCATGCTTGTACACTTAGTTGTTTATCTTTATTCATAGTAAATCACACGTAGTGTAAGGCAATCGAATGGATATCCTCGTGAATATCCATAAATGCATCTACAATGATTGGGTCAAAATGAGCGCCTCTTTCGATGCTAATCATTTTGACTGCTTCATCATGTGTAAAGGCTGGTTTATATATGCGCTTACTAATTAATGCATCATAAACATCAACAATCGCCATAAGTCGTGCCGAAAGTGGAATGTCCTCACCAGATAATCCTTGCGGATAACCAGAACCATCCCATTTCTCATGATGTGAGTGTGCGATTTCTTTAGCGACACGGAGAAAGCTCATCTCTTTTCCGTTGTTCTCTTCGGCCCTGTTAATCGCTTCGAAACCAATAGTGGTATGAGTTTTCATGATCTCAAACTCTTCCTCTGTCAGCTTTCCTTTCTTCATCAAGATATGATCTGGAATGCCTATTTTTCCTATGTCGTGTAAAGGTGCGGATTTGAAAAGCAAATTGATGGCATTGTCGTCCAATTGATTAGCATATCTAGGATCTAGGCGTAGCTGCTCTGCCAAAAGTTTGATGTAGAACTGTGTACGTCGAATATGATTTCCGGTTTCGTTATCACGAGTCTCCGCAAGGGAAATCATCGCATTGAACGCGATATTCTGAATGACATGCAACTCTTCGATTTGTTTAATGCTTTCCTGAGTTCTTTCCTGAACCTCTTTTTCCAATGACTCATTTTCTCCTTTGAGGAGATCTGACGCCATTTTCAAAGATAAATGAGTTTTAACCCTAGCCTTAACGATTTCAGGCACAATTGGCTTAGTAATATAGTCCACGGCGCCAAGTTCTAGACCTTTCCTTTCATCAACATTTTCAGTTTTTGCAGTGATAAATATAATGGGGATATTTTTAGTTGAAGGGTTTGATTTTAAATATGAGCAGACTTGAAAACCATCCATATCAGGCATCATAACATCGAGTAAAATTAGGTCTGGTTGATCACTAACCGCAATCGCTAATCCTCTATCTCCACTATTGGCACCTTTAACTTTGTAATCATCTTTTAGCAGCTTATACATTAAACTGAGATTCTCGGGGATATCGTCTATGACAAGTAGTGTCGGTGTGTACGAAGAAGAATGGTACATCTCTTATTTCCTTAAGCTATTGATTATAAGAATGTTGCCGTTCGACGAAATGAATTTGTTATTATTTTAGTAGTCAGTATAAGCAATAAACCAGCTAACTTTAGACGCTGCTTATGTATGACATATAGCGCTTATCATATCGAAAGGCTGTGACCAAAATCTACTTATTTTAATTCCAAAAAAACAATGAACTTATTTTAGAGCGATTACTCTTTCAATATTCAAATCAAATATATAGAAGCAGCTCTTTTATGCAGTTCATTCTTTCGAACAAATACATTTTTGTGTTTTAAGATCCTAATAAATTTTTCATCAGATATTGATAAACACTATTTTTTTTATAACCCTCTCTTCGATACATGATGGTCATGCTATGCTTTCAAACAAATCGAAGGATTATCAAGTGGAAATAACAATGGAAGTATTTGAATGTGTGTCATTCATCCTGTTGAAAGATAAACAAGTTCTATTAGAGCATCGGTCAAAGTTAAAAGAAACCGATCCCGGAATGATCGCAATCCCCGGTGGTCATTTAGAAGCTGGTGAAACACAACAGCAAGCGTTATTACGAGAACTAAAAGAAGAACTTGATGTGACACCTAGAAATGCTAAATATCTATGTTCACTCTATCATCCAACCATTGAACTTCAGCTATTGCACTATTACGTTATCACAGAATGGGAAGGGGCAATTATTCCATTAGAAGCGGACGCTGTTGATTGGTATGAAATTGATACCGCACCTGTAGCAACTGAAGCTGACCGAATCGCGCTTGCAGAAACTGGTCGTGTAAGACAGTTCTTAGTGGGTTGAACATCAACCTAGATAGCACATTCATTAACAGCTCAAGGCACATGAGATATTTTCGTACAAGCTCATAAAAACTATCACGTTACGGAGTGTGGAATAACACTTTTCACTACTCACACTCATAGGAGATAAACGTTGTTTAAAAGCCAAACTCCGGTTTTGTTCGCTATCAATGGACTAACCGCACTCGCTTTTTCTTTTATTATGCCCATCATGAGTTTGTTCCTTGTTAGTGAACTTCATACGGAACCTGCGCTTATTGGCCTCTATACATCGCTAACTGCTTTGATGACGATTATTGTCAGCCAGAAACTAACGGGCTTTATTGATAAAGGCGTACCAAGCAAGTTTCTGCTGTTACTCTCTCTTGCTGGTATTTTTTCTGCGGCCATCATGTTTTCCCTCGCAACAGAGTTTTGGCATGCCATTGTTATTGGCTGTGTTTTAATGCCTGTAGCTTCAAGCTCTATTCCTCTTATATTGGCAGTGATAAGACGCTACGCAGATTCAACCGGAAAAAACAGCGCCCAGCTGAATTCTCAAATGCGTTCTTCGGTTTCATTTCTTTGGATATTTGGTCCACCTTTAGCGTTTTTTTCGGTTGACCATTTTGGTTTTGACAACAACTTTTATATTTCAGCTGCTATTGCAAGCTTAGTCATGATTTGGATTATGCTCTACTTCCAAATGCCAGTCTTAGAAACCGACAAAATAAATAATAAACCTAAAACCAAATTGCCTGCTGCGGTTTGGTTTCTTGGGATTGTGGTGCTTATCACAAACATAGCTAACAGTACTTATATCAGTGCTATGCCGCTTTTTATGACGCAAGAACTCGGCCTATCAAAATCGTATCCTGGGATCTTAATGGGAATAACAGCAGCGATTGAAATCCCTGTGATGCTGTTAGCCGTTGGCTGGGCACAACGTTTTGGTAAAAGCCAAGTGTTGCGTTTGGGGTTTTTAGCGGGCGCTGCTTTCTATATAGGTATGTATTTCAATACCTCCCTGAATATCTTGTATGCTTTGCAGATTTTAAATGGGCTATTTTTCGGCATTTTTGTTGGCCTTGGCATTACCATCATGCAAGATTTTGCTCCTACAACGGTAGGTAAAGCGTCAGCGTTTTATACTAATGCGATGCTAGCTGGCACTATGGTTGGAACAAGTGCCATGGGTGTTATCTCACAATACTTTGGTTTTAAAGCACCACTGTTGCTTTGCCTAGGCGCTATCATATGTTCGTTTATTGGTCTGATACTGTTCGATGCCTATATTGCTAACCAGCAACGAAAAGTTCAATGCGCTTGACCAACAAGATAAAGTGATGAGAACAAGAGTCTTACTCGAACTCATTTCCCATATTCTCAAGTGACTTTTTGCCGCAGATTGTGCAGGTGACATAGCGGTTCATGTTGTAGTAATGACCGCCATTGATGAACTCATGTATTAACAAGGTGACACGCCCTAGTATCGATTTGTCGGTGTCATAACTCGACGGTTTACGCACTAGGCTTTCTCTATGTTCTGTCGGAATTTTGCAACGCTTGCAGTATCTAATCATCGGAATATTCTCTTA
The DNA here is from genome assembly GCF_054051265.1 of Vibrio sp. C8. Classification (NCBI taxonomy): domain Bacteria; kingdom Pseudomonadati; phylum Pseudomonadota; class Gammaproteobacteria; order Vibrionales; family Vibrionaceae; genus Vibrio; species Vibrio sp. C8. Next base: position 617,790 of record NZ_JBPAOE010000011.1, on the reverse strand, counting down.
GCGTTAAACACCTAGCGAATATACGCTTTCGATCAATGGTCACCTAAATGCACATAAATTTATGCGAGTAACTTAAAAAAATAACGGGTTCCAAATAGATATGAATTTTTGAATGGATGAATCAGAAAACTAAGCTATTTGGAAACAAAGATTGAGTACTCCCAAACAATAACCACCACCGTTCAGGAGCACCAAAGAAAAGTCACAAGTTCGGCCCGTTTGCAGATAATACTTACTTGAAGTTCATCTTGGCCTAGCCTTTTAGAACTTACCCTTAACGCAGTCGATTCAAAACAACAGACTGGTCTAAATGAGTTTGCCATTCAGTGTAATCAAGACCTTTATCAAATATGAATTCGGTGACTAATGTTCTGACACATTCCACTAATTCGCTTGTACCCCAAGGCTTTTCAAAGTAACGATTAATACCAGCGTTATTAATTGCATTGATAGTGTCAGAATGGGTTGCCTGCCCAGTTAGAAGAACCTTTTTGGTATGGATAAAGCGAGTGTCGGCACTAATTTCTGTAAGAAGTTCAACACCCGTTTTCTCTGGCATAACATGGTCGGAGATCACCAAAGCAACATACTCGCCGTTTGCATCGAGTTCATCCATAAGATCTAACGCTTCAGAGGCTGACTCACAGTCTTCAATGTTCAGCCAGAAGCACAGAGGCTCTAGGTCTTGTAACACTGCGCTTAGCACTTCCCTTTGGTCGTCCACGCATATGATATTAAGTTTCTCCATGGTCATCCTCTACTGGTAACTTTATTCTGAAAATAGTTGCGTCTTGATCGCTTTTGACCGCAATGCTTCCGCCATAACTTGAAACGATTCGCTTCACGATAGACAACCCCAACCCCAAACCAAACGACAACCCATCTTTCTTAGTAGTGAAGCTAGGTTGAAAGATTTTCCGCCTTGTCGCCTCATCGATTTCAGGGCCGTTATTGGTAACGGTGACGAGAAGGCGATGCTTACTATATTTGGTTTGGATATCTAATCTTGGTTCTTGCGTCACCATCATCGCATCACAAGCGTTCTTAACGATGTTGACCCACACCTGAACCCATTCTGTTTGCGATCCTTTTAACTTGGGCAAATTGCCCGGTCTCATTCTTACTGAAACTCTGCGCAAGTCGCTTTGCAAAAGGGTCAACGCTCGGTTTATGGTGTCGTTAATGTCTAGCTCTTCATCGAGATTGACTTCACTTCTTGCAAGCTGCTTAACAGACTTAACAATGCCTACAGTGTGGCTCGATGCGACACGTAGGTCATGTAAATCCCTACCCATTTGCCAGTAACGAATGGCAAGGTTCGCGTTACTAATCCAATGAGAAGACAGTTCGTCTTCCGGTACGGCGCGTGCAAGTTCTCTCGCAACGTTTTTAGGAAGTTGATACTTACGTTCTAGTATTAATCCTCGCCGTCTGGCTTCACTGGAAGAGACTTTTTGACCATGCATTAACCCATAATCAAAGAACTGGCTGGCCTCGGGATGAACCTCTTCCAACAGTTCCATAAAAAGACTTTCAAGACGTTCGCTTTTACTGCTAACTACACCAATTGCATTGTTTAGTTCGTGAGAGATGCCCGCAGCTAACTGTGCCAATGTGGTCATCTGTTCTGCTGAATGCAGTTTTTCCAACACTTTCTCTTTTTCTACCGCTTCCTGATGTGCACGACGCTGGCGACGATTTAACTCTGCAACAATGACTGGCATAAATTGAGTACTGAGTGGGCCGAATTTTTCCACCTCTACAGCTTCACAGTGCCTGTCTATCCAACTGAGTTTTACGTCCGTTTGAGCCACAACCGTTGAAGAAGCAGTCCAAGTTCCAGAAAAGAAACTGTGTACACCAATAAAAGCACCTTTTGATGCAGAAAACACCTTTACATGGCGACCTTCATACTCTTCAAAATCCCCCACCAGTTCACCAGAATGGACATAGTAAAGTCGGTCATTGTAACCATCTTGCTGAATCACTTTACTGCCCGCTGACAGGGTTATCGTTCTCTCACTGTTTCTGAAGTAACGCTCTACAAGCGTGCGTTCTTGTTCATTCATGTTATTTGCCGACTAACCAATGAATCCGACCACATTCAAAGCCGCAACCATGACAAAACTCAATAACACCCCTACGAGCCCAAGCACAACACCAACTCTTGCCATCTGGTTACTTTGCACGTAGCCAGTAGCATGAGCCAAAGCATTAGGAGGTGTACTGATCGGTAACGACATGCCCAAAGAGGCTGCAAAGGTCACCACTAAAATTAAGGTGACTTCACCACCTAGTGTGCTAAGAGATGTCATTGAAGCGCCCAATGCTGCCATTATCGGCATAAGCAAGTTTGCAGTCGCAGTATGAGACATAAAGTTTGCCATTAGCAGACATAACAACGCAGCACCAAACAACACCACGTAAGGCGAAAAATCACCGAATGGAATACTGTGAACAACCAGAGCGGCTAACCCTGTTTTATCTAACGCCAAACCCAGTGCGATACCACCGGATACCAGCCAGAGCACATCCCAAGATATCTTTTTCAAATCTTCTTTGTTGATGATCCCTGTTACTGAGAATACTGCGACAGGAATTAATGCCACGGTATAAGAGTTCATCCCGTGTAAATCCCCCACCAGCCAGAGCAATATGGTCGCGGCAAAAGTGATATACACCACCAAAGCTTTTGGTGTCTTAAGGAATTTGCCTTTGATCGTCAACTCAATTCGTTGCTGATCGGCTTTGTATAGTGAACAAATGAAAAACCACGCCAATGCCATCATTACAACCACGAACGGCACACCAAACGCCATCCATTCACCAAAAGTAATGAGATTGTCACCGACGAGATATTTTAGTGCTATAGCGTTAGGTGGTGTCCCGATTGGCGTGCCGATACCGCCGATATTGGCTGCGACAGGAATACACAACGCAAATGCAATTCGCCCTGGGTCTTTCGGCCCAAATACAGCAATAACAGGTGCCAATATAGAAAGCATCATCGCAGTAGTTGCAGTATTGGACATAAACATCGAAAACACGCCCGTGATCAGCATCAAGCCAAGCATGACGTATTTAGGATTCTGACCAAAAGGCTTGAGCAACACCCGTGCTAAGTTGACATCCAATCGATACTTAGTTGCCGCCATCGCCAAAAAGAAACCGCCGAGAAACAGCATAATAATTGGGCTTGCGAAGGTTGCCATAATGTCGCTGTATTTAAGCAGTTGCCCAAACTCGGGCTGCGATTCGTTTAAACGAAACAGAATAAGCCCTTTGTTTGAAAGCATCAGCAATTCAAGGACAATGATTACAACCGAAGTAGCGTAGATTGGGATGGGTTCAAACACCCACAACAGGGCAGCAAGCAAAAAGATTGCAATGACACGTTGCTGAATAAGCGTCAAACCGTCGAATGGAAAAGCCGACAACGGCATAAGCAAAATAAGTAAAGGTATTACAATTGGAATAATAAATTTTAAGTAAGGGCGTACCATCGATGCTCTTCCTTGCTGCTGGTTAAACCAATTTGAAAAAATGGAGTATCAAGACCAAAAACCATCTGTTCTTCATTGCTCTAAGTAATTTTCTTAGCGCAAATGCTTGAAAGAAAAATGACAGATTTTGATATGACACCAGAATTCAAACTAACGGGTACATTATGGAAGAGAGAAAACAAAAAGTTAGGAGTGAGATCAACGATTCAGTGTTCCCTCAAAACAACATGTCAAAAATGAGGGCTTAGACACAAACTCGACCCTATAGCATCAAGATAACCGAATGAAGAAAACAAAAATCCGGCCTAAGCCGGATTAGTTAGACTTTTAAAATGCAAATGTTTCACTCCCTAAAAGAGTCGCGTCTATTTCCGTTATCTATCGTCCGTATCGACTAATCGCAAGATGTTCATTACTAGTAAAATATTTCGTCAGCAATGTGATCACTGGCTGCAATTTTTTCATGGTTTCAGATGTGTAAAATGGATATTCACAATAACCAATATGAAAACTACCGCCTTCCACTTTAAACTTCAATCCAAACAATTCGTCATAGATATAGTGTTGAATATCATCGCCATGATCTGCACTAAAATAAAAACATTTTGAAGTGAACAATAAGCCACATTTACCACTACCAAACATCGTTGTATCAGCAAATAAGATGTAATTATGTGCAATACCCCTTGCATATGTTTTATTTGCCGTATCCAATTTAGCTTGTAATCTATAAATGTCTTTTGAATGAACATCCCCACCAATATGGTATAGAGAACTGTTATCGTGGATATAGTTTAGATTAGTTAATTCCTCAATAAACTCTCTAATGTATCGATCTCTTTGAACTTGTCTAGAACTCTTTACCTCTGATTTATTATTTTTATTGCTCTCTTGTTCTTTAGACGAATAAAAACCAAAAAGATCTTTAAATTTTGCAAAAAATGGAAGTAACATAAGTAATCCTTATATATGAAATTGTTAACTATTAGCGCTATTAACTTTTATTTTTTAAGATATTACTTAGACTAACGACAATTTGTGTCATATAGAGAACACTGAATATAGTTTGTTGTAAAACTAATATAGACTTGATCTTTATCAATTCAAAATAAATAACCAATAAAAATAGCACCCGTTTAAAACGGGTGCTATTTAACTACGCAATTTCCAATTTTTTACTTGTTTCTAACAAAGCTAAAAAGTCATTGTTAGATTTTATTTTTAAGTCAATGTTCATAAATTCTGCAATATCAGAGACTTCTTTATTAACATCCCGATTGCCTTCGATTGCAGCCACTAATTTTTCACTCAGTTGGCGAAACTGTAGCTTATCATTGGCGAGTTTCTCTATAGCAGCATGTTCAAAGGCATCCGTATTTTCTTTGATTTGCTGTATTCTAAGCCCAAATATTTCCTTTATACGTTTAGTCCTTAGCTCAGCTTTATTAGAGAAAACATCAGCTTGATCGATTAGCCAGACCACCATAGTAGAACCAATACCTGACACCATAATACCTGTTGCATCTTTTAGATATTCACCAATGACAGGGATCATTTCGACATACGGCGCGATAGTTTCTTCGAAAGCAAAACTAATGTAAGTTACTATTGTTGTAGCGAGCAACTTGGTTATAGCTTCAGCTTTTTGAGATGGGCTACTATCGCTCATTAGTATTTTGATTGACTGAACGATAGCAGAAAAGCCCTCTGATATTATCTTCAGTGCTTTTTTCAATATCCCAACAAACAAGTTCACAATCGCATTAATAAAGTATTTGATGAAATTTTTAATCGCGTCCTTTATTACATCCATTCCTATATGTTTAATATTATCAATAATATATTTGTAAGCGCGTTTAAATCTTAGACCAATAGCGTCTAATCTCGATAATGTTTCGAAACCATGCGTCACACCATTTTTTAAGCTGTCACTCAGCTCAAAAAATATCGGTTTAACTATCAAAATTATTAGTTCTCCGATACCTTTTTGCTTCAACTCATCTTTTGCTTGTCTGTAAGCTTCTGAGCCTAACTCTTTGGCAAGTTGGTTATCTTTAGTAAAGTTTTTAACCACTGATTTGTTTAGATCTGACTCGATTGCTGTTGTCGCTGCTATTTCAGCAGCGAGAGCATTCTTTAAGGTCTGTTCGCTGGGCAAACTTCTTAGTTCAGCTTCTTCGGTTTGAGATAAGTAACCTGCTTGTTTCTTTTTCTCTTCAAGAGCCCTTCTCTTTGCGGTCACTTCATCTGAATATTGTGTCCAGCTTTTATCACCCTTTGAGCGATTCAACTGAGCAGAGATATTCTTTAAGTTGCTGTCTTGATTAGCAGCCTCTTTTAGATCGTCGAGTGTAATTCCTTTACTAACGCCATACTCATCAAATATTTTTTTCAGCGGTACTTGGTGGTCAACATCAATACTTGATTGAGTGAAGTTGCTCCCTCTATCCCTTTTAGCTTGGTTATGTTGATCACCTTGTTTATATAATGTTCTTCTTTGACCTTGTTCGTTTACCTCTAGCTCACTATATATTTTACGATTCTCTCCCATTTGAGCATCGCGGTATGTATAAAGTTTGCTTCGGTCTTCAAGTTCATGGCGATTATATTCACCTTTATCATCAACTTGTTTAGATGAGTGTTCATCTAATCGAACCTTTTCAATCCTTACGTCATCAGACATGCTGGAATTTGCATTGTAGCTAAAATGTTGAATTTCATTAGCAAGCCGAGTCGCCGTCAAACCGTTTTTTGACAAGTTCAGCTTTGGATGACTAACAAATCCATCACAGACACTCAATATAATAGGTTGGATAAGTGATTCACCAATACCTGATTGGCTATTACGCATCTCCAGTTCAATTTGATGTAGTACTTCTAAACTATCACGTTGGTCATGCAATTCGACCTCAAGTAAGACTTTGCTTGCCTGAAGAGGCGAACAGCCTTGCAAACGGCGAATAACTTCATCACTGGAAATTTGGGTGAAGCCATAATCATTGTTATTGTCCATCAATCACTCCCTAAGCCACTAAAGACTGTGACTTGGTAAGTTCATAGACAGTCTTAGCTTTCAGACTATCACTCTCAATAAATTCACCAGAGTCGGATAAATAGCCTAAATTTGCCATCTGTTTCAAAACGATAGACAAATTAAACAGCGCTCGGAATTCTTCTAAATGGACGATAGGCAGCAACTTAAAATTCAATTTATGCGAATAAACATCAGATCCATTAGCCATTTGATGCATACGCTGAGTTTGAATTCCATATTCGAATCGATCCAACAAACGGCTATAGTTGGCAATTAGCTCATCAAAATATACGACAACATTGTCTATAGACTCCTCCACAACTTTTAATCTCTTCTGTTGCGACTTCATCTTCGTTATTTCTTCATCAACCCGAGCGCGCTCTTGCTTGGCGTTTTCCAAAGACTCTTTGGCTCTACTACGAGTAAAGAAACCTAAGGTCAACACCATACCTAACGTATCGAGTAAGCCCATCTGATTAAAATTAATTTTCATGATTTCAGACCTAACTCTGACGCCCGTTTGTGTTTTCACATCTAAAATACTGTCATCAAACAATTCTTCGAAAGGCTGCCCCTTAACGGTAACATTATGCAAACGTCGAGAGATACGTATAAAACGCTCGAAATGCACGGAATATATATCCTGTTTCTGAACATTAATGGTACTAACTTTACTCTTTATACTGGATGATATTTCCTGAACGAAATCTTCATAGACTTGCTTAGCGTCTTCATAACGCTTTTTGGCCTCCTCATAAATCGACTCTGCTTCGTCAGCATAGTGTTTACCAGTAAACCTATTCCATACTTTAGAGCACGCATTTTTCACGCTATCGACAGCCCTTGAAGCTGTATCTCTAATTGAACTGCATTTACTTGCTACCCAACTACAAGCACGACTAAACAATCCCATGCATTACTCCTTTTCAATAAGAGCATAGCCTTCTGCCGCGAGATCATTCATCGCAGAAACCCAACGCTGTATTTTTTTTGTTTCGTACTCATCAATAGAGAACTCTTTTGACAGCTTTTGCATAAAATCACTCTCTATTTGACAGACTTCACCATCCGCCAAAAGGATGCCATAAAGCTCAAGGAGAACAATTCGCTTACTTTTATTGCTAGATTTGGCAAGTACCTTAATTACAGAGTCAATATTGTCTTGCTTAAAAAGCGAATGTTCAGCCAGACCACATTCTTGAACATATGATTGGTAAATCATTTGTTCTTCAGCTTTATGTTCTCCATTTAGTCCTATTGAATATTTGGCCAGTTCAAGAAAATTCTTTTTTTCACCAATATTTAAATCAGATAAATACATCTGGTTTTTCCCCACTCTTAAAAAGTTGTTTCTAGTTGTTCTGCTTGTTTGCCCGTGTGGTCGTAGATAGTTTCAACTCTTTTATTGATTTCACCGGCATCGTCGTAGGTATACTCAAAAATAGTGTTTCCAGCATTATCGAATTCAGTACCTACACTTGGCTTACCATCTTCATTAAATATCATTTGATACTTTAATTTGCTGCCTGAGAAAGTATCACTTCTGCGTTTCACATTGTTTTGATAGTGAATATGAGTAACTTGACCTGTGTGCTTATCTTCAATTTGAGTAACTTTGCAATCACCCAGCTTCTTAATGAAATCATCAGTACTAATTTCTAATTCCTGGTGCTTTGCTAACTCGTTGATCAGACTCACTAGATTGTCAGCTCGTAGTTTTTGTACTTGGGTGGTTATTTGCTCTAGCAATGAAGTCATAGACTGCTTACTGGTGAACTCTGAACGTTCATTCAATTGTTTAAGAGTCATGAGCTGTTCTTTTAGGTTGTTATAGGATTGCCCAACTAGTTTTTCTACAAGTGAAAATTCTTCGTTTTGTTTTTTAGTTAAAGCCTTAAAAGATTCCTCTTGGTTGGCCTTTAGTTCAGAGAACGACATCATGACTTCTCCCTGTTGGGAACTCATCATTTTGCACAGAGATTGCCATTCTGCTCGATTTTCATCTGCATAATGAGCGTTCTGCTTATCAGTAATGGCTTGTGAAACTTGAACCTGTTCTTGTATTTGTTTGACTGCAACATTTAACTGCTCTGCACATTCTTGTGACAACTGACTGATTAATATTTCTTTATCATTTAAGGACTGAGACACTTTCGAACTCTCAGCAAGTAAAGCCAAATGCAGCTTATTTTTTTTGCTTATTGAAGCAATCTGAAGCAGTACAATCACAGACGTACAACCAACCAAGGTCCAAAATAATACTTCTAATGTCATTTCCATTTTGTTCTCTTTACCTCTTCTATTTACGAAAATATGTTCATTCTGCCCTATCGATATCACAGAGCATGACACTCCAAACTCTATCCCCAAAGCCACCTAGCCAATCTTTGAGTTGTTTGGATTTTACCGACGTTGCTGTAACCTTATAGTGGTCATCGTATTCTTCCATCTGCTGGTCTTCAGATAGAGGCGTTTCTGTTAGGTGAAAGCCAGCTTGCTTTGTGATACAAAACGTTACTTGACACTTTTCACCTTCACCGAAGCCAAAGCGTGCGTCTGCATCGTATTGACTTAGCTTAAAATCTTCTGGTCTATCGAACGAAAACGTCGAAACTGTTGCGTTCGTTATTCTATGTACAGCGACACTTCTTTCATTGTCGTAACCATGAAAACGGCAGACCAAATATAATCTTGGCCCTTGCTGTGCTAACGCTAATGGCATTACAGTTGCCGACTTATTTTCTTGTTTAGCGTTGTAATAATCGATGTCTAATAATCGGTTGTGATACAAGGCTTCGCTAACACTTTTAAAAACGTCTTCATCCAGTTTGGGTGGTAATAATGGCTGTATTTCACTGACTACCGCTACCTTTTTTAACCATTCACGCTCTTTGTTATTCTCTGTTATAGGATTTAATTGATATTTAGCTTCTTGGAAAAATCCATTTAATGAGGACGTTAAGTTTGCGGGTAATAAATGATTTAAATATTGCTGTGCTAAGGTTAATAATAATGCCTCTGGAGCAGATAAGCTTGGTAAAGACAAACTCTCGTTACTTTTACTATTTTTATCCCATCGGTAACCATATGGCTTAGAGCGATCATCACGAATAATGTCGTGCTGTTGACACAACATTTCTAAATTGCGCTGAATTGTTCGCTCTGAGCGCGCAATACCGGCGTCTAATAATTGTTGGTGAAGCTCTTGAGGCGTTACGCTATATGATTTGGGTATTCTTCTAAGTAGCTCATATGAAAGCGCTAGAGATTCTGATTTTGATGATCTTTTTGCCATTTATTTACTACATCTATATATAACCATTAAAACAATAAATAAGGTATTGATAAATAATATAGAGCAAAAACTCTATATTGAACGTTATACACAACAATCACTCATTTTATAAGAAGCGATTCACATATTTAATAATAATGTGAATTGCGACAATTTGTGACGCAAATAAACTCCCAATAGATAGGAATTGGCAACTTAACTAATAGGAATATTCTTATCTTATTTTTTGATATAGCTTTAAATTACTAGTTCTTTGATAACAGAGGCGAGCCTTCATTAGAAGGCATGCAATTATTTAAAAATATACTGCACATAAAAAAATCCGGCCGAAGCCGGATTTAAAATTCATTGAGCTGAGATTACTCATGCGTACCAAGTTTTACTTTGCCGTTGGTTTTAAACCACAGCGCTTCTTTGCGACGGCGACCAAGCAGAATAGGACCGTCATCGTAGAATAAGAAGTTCTTCCAGTGACGCTTAAATACAGACCATTTGGTTTCAATCACATTGTATTTTTCATAACAAAAATAGACAGTAACATCGTCTTGCCAGTCAATGTGTTCTAACACAGCTTGAGGTAGTGCTTCATCATCACTCTCCCACTCAGCCATCCAGTCTATTTCGTTCGACCAACTGTCTGCTTTGCTCGGCCAGTCTTGAGAGCTGAAACGCTCGGCATCTGGGCTCTGCGAGCTTAAGTTCTCTTTCCAATACTGAGCAGCGCGAAGTTGAGTCATAGGTTTTATCTGTGCCAAATCCTCTTCAGGAACGGGCATAGATTGATGGGTAAAAATCCATTTTCTTTGGTAATCATCCAAAGGCAAATACGACATGAAATGTCCTTAGGCTTTGAGCCATCCGTTTTCGGTGGCTTGTTCAATCATTTGCTGCGCATATTCCCACAGCGTATGTGAACCATCGTCAATACGTCGATTCACGGTTAATGCTTGTTGGCGAGTTACGTTGTTTTCTCTCCAACCAATCCCATGATTATTGAAATTCAGCATCATAGGAATCAATCTGTCGAGCGCTTTGGCAAATTTAGCATCCGCACTTACGGCGGATTCGAATTCACGCCATAAAGAAAACAGCTCTTCCGCCTGATCGTCTGGTAATAAACCGAACAATCTTTCAGCTGCAGCCAACTCTTTTTGCGCTTGCTCTTTTGAGGCTGCTGCATCATATACAAAGGTGTCGCCAGCATCAATTTCAACCATGTCATGCATCAATAACATTTTCAGAACCCGACTAATCTCCACAGGTTCATTCGCATGCTCTTGCATCACCAATGCCATCATAGCGACGTGCCAACTATGCTCAGCACTGTTTTCTAGTCTGTCTTCCGCACATTGGATACGGGTTCGACGCAACACAGATTTTAGTCTGTCCAATTCCAATACCAGATTGAGTTGTTGTTGCAATCGCTGATTCATATTATTCCTCTTTCCAATGCGCGTTAATCAGTGACATCAGGTTGTGGTCTTCCCACTTACCATTAATCAAAATGTAGTCTTTGGCATGCCCTTCATGCGAGAAACCCACGCGTTCGAGTACACTTTCACTGCGTTTATTGCGAGGAATGTAAGCCGCCATAATGCGATGCATATTCTGAAAAGAAAACATGTAGTTGCATGCCATTTGCAATGCGCGTGTCATGGTTCCTTTGCCTTGAGCATCGCAGGCAAGTGAATATCCAACGTTGCAGGTGTAGATAGGAAAACGATTTAAGTTACTGAATGAAATAGTGCCAAGCATTTTATCGGTCTTGGCATCAATAATCAGCAGGTAGTAACCCAAAGAAAGTTTATGTACCTCGGTGAGCTTAAGTAGTCTCTGCTGCCAACCTTCTGCAGTAAAGAAGGCTTCTTCACGCGCAGGGTCCCATGGCTTTAGGTGTTCTCGGTTCTCTTTGAAGTATTGAGCAATACGTTCAGCATCATTGAACTGAGCGGTAACCAGTAGTATTTCGCCATCAGTTTCATAGACTGACGTTGGCGTGCTGTTCGATTCAATCAACGTTTCTTAATTCCATAATCTCGAAGCTTGTTGGCGACAGAGGTGTGTGACACATCTAGGCGCTTAGCCAGTTTGCGGCTTGAAGGGAAAGACTGATACAAACGGTCAAGCACTTGAGCTTCGTACTCTTTCATGATGTCGTCCAGTGAGCCATCAAGATTGATATTGGTGACACCCACATTGTTGCTTTCCAACTGTGGCAAATGGAAAAGTTCAGCAGTAAGTACATCGTCCTGCAACTCAGTAAGCGCACGTAAAACCATATTATCTAGCTGACGAATATTGCCCGGCCATTGATACAAAGCCAGTTGATCGAGCAAACCTTCGTTCAGTTTCGGCTTAGCCATACCGAGTTTTGCAGTGTGCTTGGCAACAAACAGTTCCAACAGAGGCTGAACATCGCTAGGACGCTCTCGTAACGGTGGAATCGTCAAAGTCAGTACATTGAGACGATAGAAAAGATCCTCGCGGAACTTGCCGGATTCTGCCAACTCAGCCAGCTTATAACGTGTAGAAGCAATCACACGTACATTGACATGGATTTCGTGTTCTTCACCAACGCGGCGGAAAGTACCATCTTGCAAGAAACGTAGCAGCTTAATTTGCAGATGAGGACTCATTTCACCGATTTCATCCAGCAGTACTGTGCCACCATTTGCTTGTTCAAAGATGCCTTTATGACCTTGCTCGTGATTGAACGAACCCGGAGCATGACCAAACAACTCAGTCTCAGCCACATCATCAGGCATAGAAGCACAGCTTAAAACTAAGAATGGATGATCGGCACGGTCTGAACGATTATGACAAGCTCGGGCAAGCATCTCTTTACCTGTACCCGTATCCCCTTCGATCAACAGCGGCTGATCGAGCATCGCAAGCTTTTTCGCTTGTGTGATAAGTGCCTTATGGCGATTCGATATCCCAACAAAATGCTCGAAACCAAGGTTGTTGTGCAGAGAAAGCTGAGTTTCAGTTGCAACACCCGTGACTCGAGGACGAATGATCATCATAGCGCTGGCAAAGGTCGATTCTTTGGATTCGCCAGTGATGTACACCGGCATCATTTCCATTAAGTAATCCAGACCATCTAACACGATCTCTTCGCGCAGACGGGACTTGCTGCCTTCTATCCAACGTTGGAAATTGAAATTTGGTAACAGAGTTGAGATGTGTACACCATTCATATCGCCAGTGTCTCTGTTAAACAGAGACAATGCAGAATGGTTTGCCATATCGACAGAGCCTTTAAGGTCAATAGATAGCACCGCATCAGGCAAATTATTCAATAAGGAAATCAGTTCCGTATTGTGCCTCTCCATTGGCATAAACTGAATTTTACGTACGTCTTTAACACCGGAAATTCTACGAATTTCAGCCATTAATTCACTGAATGTTTCAAAATCAATGTCCGGACAGTTTAAGTAAATGATTCCAGAAATATCGATTTCGATACCACGTAAATCAATATTTTTAGTGGCGAGTATGTCGAGGAGTTCTCGAGTCAGACCAAGTCTATCTTCGCAAAATACTTCAAGGCGCACAGAATGATTTCCCAATAAGAAAGTGTCACGAAAAGTTGACAGTAGTTTCTATCAAGGGCTGAAATGCGTCAAGTAATCTGTGTACCTAGAGCGAGTTTTCTCTTATTTCACGGTTAGCGCGGTGACTTTCGTAACGATTTGTTTGCGTATTGCGCTCAATTTTACAGCGCGATCTTTATGCCAGGGTAACGGACGTAACAATGTCATTGCTTTTAAACCTAAACGTGCCGTTAAGATGCCCACACCGATCCCCTGCCCTGCACGCGCCGACACTTTGCCCGCTAAATCCATAGAAAGCAGATCCATACTGGCATCGATAACCAGTTCACTTGCCCCTGCGGCTGCCATGTTAACCAATACAGATTTAAACAGTTTCAACCGAGACCAATAGCCAAGTTCAACACCATACAACTGCGCAAGCTGATCAATCATGGTGAAGTTGCGCCAAGCCACCAGCAACATATCTGCAATGGCCAATGGACTTATCGCCACTAATGCTGCCGCTTCGGTTGAGAACTTGGACACTAGCTGAGTGGCTTTCTTATCTTGTTCGCTCACCACCATAGCATCATACATATCTAAAATTTCAGCATCGCTATGACTGTCACTAACGCTGTTTTTCCAGCGTTCATAAGCAGACGACGTAGGTAGCACTCCACCTTGTTTTGCCAACGACTCGCAAAACGCTTCCCCCTGCCCCACAACGTCTTTGGTCATTAACGCTTCCGCTTGTTCCTGAGTTGAAAAATGATTTCTCAACTTGCGGAGTTTCCAAAGCTCTCGACCTATCGCTCCTAGCCCTAGTGATGCTAGCGTAGCTATAAATCCTGTCCAGCCAAGGCTTAACCAATCTGATGTTTGAACCGCCTGAATCACAGAGTCTATCGCCTGCCAAGTAACAAGACCGCCAAAGCCTACTAATAAGCCGGAAGCCAACCAGCGACGACCACGTTTAGGTCGGATAATTTGTTCTAGTTGCGTTTCGATATTGCTTTCTTCAATCTCAGTGACTGAAGGGACGAACTTCTCTTGTTCGGAAAATTGTTTTTGCGCAGTAAGTTCGACTTTGTCGTTTTCTTTGTCCAACGACTGAGTGAAGACTTGTTTGGCTTTTAAATCGCTCATTGCAGCTTATCTCCAACCAAAGTATCCAACGCTTTGTCTACGCGAATATGCTGACAAGGCTCATCATGATTCATGCTCGCAGGTCGAAACGAAGTGAAATCGAAACGGCTCTTTTGCCAAAAGTCTGGATTTGGCAACTTGTTTGGCACTTCTCCTGGGTACAAGGTGAGCGACTCTCCCGCTTCAGTCAAACCCTGAATAGCCGGAACTCTACCTTCACTGGTATCAATATGTCCGGATTTGGTTGCGCGAACTGATGCCATGCTAATACAGCTCATCTCAATGTTTTCATATGCCGCTGACTGCCAAGCAGGATGAATCATCTGCTGAAGCAGCGACACTAGGTTTCCATATTGATCGGGTGTTATGTGGTCGGCTTTGGTGGCCGCAAACAGCACTTTATCGATCTTGGGAGAAAAGATGCGTTTCAATAAGCCATTTCTGCCATAACGGAAGCTATGCATGATTTGTTCAAGCGCGCTGCGCATATCCATAAAGGATTCGTGACCATCATTCAGCGGGGAAAGACAATCGACCAGCACGATTTGACGATCGAAGGTTGAGAAATGGTGTTTGTAGAAGGCTTTAATAACCTTGTTCTGATATTCCTCATAGCGCTTTTTAAGCAGCGATAAAACACTGTGTTTACCAGCCTTGGTCGCAGCTTCAATAATTCGGCATGGGAAAAATTGCAGTACAGGAGCCCCTTCCAGCTCTCCAGGTAAGACAAATCTTCCAGGCTGAACCCAATGCAACCCAGACTCCTTACATTTGTGAAGATAGTCTGTATAAAGCGAAGCAATGTGCGCGAGTGTTTTTTCATTCGCTTCTTCACTCAAATCGAGTTTGTCTAGCTCTTCAAGCCAAGGTTTCGCCAGTTCGGCTCTAATGCCATGCATAGCATTGAATTGCTGTGCAGACCACGTAGCAAAATCCAGCTCAAGCATCGGCAAATCAAGCAGCCACTCCCCCGGATAATCGATAATATCCAGATACAGAGTCGATGTACTGCTCAATAGCTTTTTGGTCCGTTTCTTAGTTTTGTACTTGATAGCTAAACGAATTTCACTCACATCGCGAGTTGGCACCGGCCATTCTGGGGGCATAGATTGCAGTTGCGCTATTGCTTCGTCATAACCAAAACGCGGCACCATTAGATTGGTTTGTGGGACACGTTTTGCGCCGATAATTCGCTTATCTCGCGCTGCCGCTAGCAATGGCAAGTTATCGTGCGTAGACGTATGTAGCAGTTGATTCACCAACGAAGTAATAAATGCGGTTTTGCCTGCACGGGATAGCCCCGTCACGGCTAATCTCACATGAGCATCTAAACCACGATTAATTAAGTCATTCACTTCTTGGCGAATTCGCTTCATTGACAGTCTCCCAGAAAATCTTTAGCGCATCATGACGTTGTTAATCTTAATACGAGATGAATAAAAAAGCCCCTGAATAAAATCAGAGGCTTAGTATTCGTTTTTAAACGGTTAATCTTCTTCAATCAACTTGTAGATAACAAACAGTGCGATTTCTAACATCACGAACAGCACGCAAGTAATCGTTACGTACTTATCATCAAAGATACTGATCCCATGAAGAATAAGGTCGTAGCCTACAAAAGCACCGATAACCACGGCTATGAGGATTTGAAGAATTTTTATAAAGCGAGGCATCATGCTCTCCTGACGTTTCAATAAGTTAACAAGCCAATAATTATTAAAGCATTATATAGACAAAAAGTGCCGCTTTCGCCGCACTTTTTGTGATTTATTGGTCAATATTATCTTTATTAAGAATTACTTGGCAGCTTCAGCGATTTTTACGCGCCAAGTATCCGGACCAGTTTGGTGTGCGTTTGTACCCGTAGAATCAACCGCAACAGTTACTGGCATATCTTCCACTTCGAACTCGTAGATCGCTTCCATACCTAAGTCTTCAAAAGCAACCACTCTGGCTTTCTTAATCGCTTTAGCAACAAGGTAAGCTGCGCCACCCACTGCCATCAGATAAACCGCTTTGTGTTTCTTAATCGATTCAACCGTTGCAGCGCCACGCTCTGCTTTACCAATCATACCCATAATGCCTACTTCTTCCAGCATCATGTCAGTAAATTTATCCATACGCGTTGAGGTTGTTGGGCCAGCAGGACCAACCGCTTCATCACCCACAGCATCAACAGGGCCGACGTAGTAGATAAACTTGTCTTTTAGATCGACACCTTCAGGTAACTTCTCGCCATTTTGCAGCATTGTTTGAATACGCTTATGCGCAGCATCGCGGCCCGTTAGGATTTTGCCTGAAAGTAATACCGTTTCACCCGTTCTCCAAGACTGTACTTCTTCTGCCGTCACAGTATCTAGGTTAACTCGACGAGTATTCGAACCCGCTTCCCACGTAATTTGTGGCCAATCTTCTAGCTTAGGTGGCGTTAGTTCCGCAGGGCCTGAACCGTCAAGCGTGAAATGTACGTGACGCGTTGCTGCACAGTTTGGAATCAAACATACTGGTTTAGACGCTGCGTGTGTCGGCGCTGTTTTGATTTTAACGTCAACAACGGTTGTTAAACCGCCTAGACCTTGCGCACCGATACCCAATTTGTTGACACGGTTGAAGATATCAATACGCAGTTCTTCTTCCGCATTTTGTGGGCCACGAGCAATCAGTTCCTGAATGTCGATGTGCTCCATTAAAGATTCTTTCGCCAGTACTGCCGCTTTCTCAGCCGTACCGCCAATACCAATACCTAACATACCCGGAGGACACCAGCCAGCGCCCATTGTTGGCAATGTTTTCTCTACCCATTCAGCAATATCGTCAGACGGGTTTAACATAACCATTTTTGTTTTGTTTTCACTACCGCCGCCTTTAGCTGCGATTTGAATTTCAACTTTATTACCCGGAACCATATTGATATGCACTACCGCTGGCGTGTTGTCTTTGGTGTTAATACGTTTACCAGCAGGGTCCATCAAAACAGATGCACGTAGTGGGTTGTCCGGATTGGTGTATGCCTGACGAACCCCTTCGTCCACCATTTGTTGAACTGTCATATCAGTAGAGTCCCACTGAACAGCCATACCAATGTTAACAAAGCAAGTTACGATACCTGTGTCTTGACAGATAGGACGGTGGCCTTCTGCAGACATGCGAGAGTTAATCAAGATTTGCGCGATAGCATCTTTCGCAGCTTGGCTTTCTTCTTTGTTGTAGGCTTCTTCTAGGGCTTTGACAAAATCTAGCGGGTGATAGTAAGAAATGTATTGTAGAGCATCAGCGACACTACTGATTACGTCTTGTTGTCGAATTACCGTCATTGCTTGCCTCTTTTATTGTTATGCTTCCTTGAGCTTTAAAGAGCTTACCTTTGAATCAGAAAATTGCATGGAATTGGTGAGCCCATCAAGTGGCTTTATGATACTCTTGCTTTCCTCAACGCGCCATTCGGTGAACGGTCTCTTTGTCACAAATTACTAAAATGACAATTTATTAAAATGAATAACAACGAACAAAAAATCATTCAGTCAAAAGCACTTACCTATCATACGGATATTGCCACTCAGCTGTTTTCAAATGTAGAAAATCGCCCTTGGGCCATGCTGTTACGCTCTGCTTCTGAGACACATATCGACAGCCGCTATGACATTTTGGTGGCCAACCCAATAGCCACTCTCACAACCACTGGTGAAGAATCCATCATCACTGAACCCTCCGGTGTAACTTCATCTTTAGATGATCCATTTGCACTGCTCGCTACTTTGCAAAATCAGTATCTGCCTAAGCAAAGTTATAGTCTGAGCCTGCCATTTGTTGGCGGTGCAGTTGGCTATTTTTCATATGATTTAGGTCGTAGAGTCGAGAAGCTCCCTACGCTTGCCAAACACGATATCAATATGCCCGATATGGCGGTGGGTATTTATGAGTGGGCGATTGTGGTCGATCACCACAGCAAAACGGCTCAATGGGTTGGCGTAAACTTAGATGAGGCGCAGCAGTGGCTGGAAATGCAAGACAGAGACTGCCAAGACGAAAAAGCCAAACAAGCATTCTCTCTTACAACGGCATGGCAATCGAACATGACACCGGAAAGCTACGCTGAAAAGTTTGCGCAGGTTCAGGAGTATTTGAAATCTGGAGACTGTTATCAGATCAACCTCGCCCAACGTTTTGAAGCTCAATACGAGGGCTCTGAATGGCAAGCGTATCTTAAGTTAGAAAACCACAACCAAGCACCCTTCTCTGCCTTTATTCGTACTGAAGACGGGGCAATTTTAAGTGTTTCGCCAGAGCGTTTCTTACAGCTGCGCGGAGACGAAATCGAAACCAAACCGATTAAAGGCACCCGACCAAGAAGCCAAGATAAAACATTAGATAACGCTTTTGCATCAGAGCTTGCTCATGCGGAGAAAGATCAAGCCGAAAATCTGATGATTGTTGATTTGCTGCGTAATGACATTGGTCGTGTCGCCGCGCCGGGCTCTGTTCACGTTCCTAAACTGTTTCATATTGAGAGCTTCCCAGCGGTTCACCATCTTGTTAGTACCATTCGTGCCAAGCTAGACAGTCAATATTCGGCTTGTGACCTACTAAAAGCAGGCTTTCCGGGCGGCTCCATTACCGGAGCACCGAAAGTGCGTGCAATGGAAATCATCGAAGAACTCGAACCTCATCGTCGCAGCGCTTACTGTGGTTCCATTGGTTACATTAGCCGACACGGGCAAATGGACACCAGCATTACAATTCGCACCCTAGTTGCCCACAATCACAAAATCTATGCTTGGGCTGGTGGCGGTGTGGTTGCGGACAGCCAATGTGAATCAGAATTTCAAGAAACATTAGACAAACTGAGCAGAATTTTGCCTATATTAGAAAGATAAATGAAATACTAGATAAGTCTCAGCCTAATACTAAGACTTATCTGGTTGTCTTTTCTAATGTCATAGAAATAAAACTATTGAGTCAGCATGAAAGCAAGAACACCGCTCACTAAAACGGAGCTAATACAGCGATTCCAACTTCACCAAACCGTTGATTATCATGTTGAATCAACGCGTCGCTATGACAAAATTCCGAGAGATTCACTACGCAAAGCTTCCGTACTGATTGGATTTGTGCAAAGGGAGAATGGGTTGAATATTGTTTTGACCAAGCGAGCAGAACATCTCAAACATCATCCCGGTCAAATCAGTTTTCCGGGAGGAAAATACGAAGATGGCGATCAAACCCTATATAGAACGGCGATACGAGAGGCAGAAGAAGAAATTGGAATTACAGCTTCTGAAATCGAAACCTTTGGTCAGTTGCCCGAAATCGTCACCATCAGTAAGTTTTCCGTAACGCCTATCATGGCTTTTATCAATCCAGACTACCAGGCAACAATAGATCCCAATGAAGTTGAAGAGGTATTTGAAGTCCCGGCCGATCATCTACTGGACAAAAACAAACTCTATTCGGGTATTTTTCAGGTTAAAAGTCAGCCCCACCGAATATTTGCTATCCCTTATCAACGGCATTTCATTTGGGGTATGACGGCACAAATCATCCAAGCTTTGCAACGCCACATTAACATCTCCAACAAATGACCTTATATCATTAACCTTAATAATGCTTTTTATTTAAGCAACAATCGATAACGGTTAATTAAGCATAACTTTATTATTAGTTTTTCTAATCAACTCCAGCAAAATAACTCATGTGTAGCACGTGTTTTTCGTGATCTACTTGTTATTTTGAGTAAACAACTCATCCATCGAACTCTTGGTGTGACTTATATCAACTATTTTTGCAACGCAAACAAAGAGAATTGCGCCCGAAATTATTTTCCCATAAAAAATTGAGATATAAAATATGAACACATCGATTGCTATCGAAAAATCAGAACAATCTTCTAATAAATGGACTTATCAAGATTTTGCATGGACTCTCTCTCTTTTTGGTACAGCTGTAGGTGCAGGTGTGCTATTTCTTCCAATTAAAGCGGGTGCGGGTGGTTTTTGGCCATTAGTTATTCTTGCTTTAATTGCTGCTCCAATGACCTGGTTTGCTCACAAAAGTTTGGCTCGTTTTGTCTTATCAGCGAAAAACCCAGAAGCAGACATCACTGACACTGTGGAAGAACATTTTGGTAAAACTGGCGCAAACCTTATTACTTTCGCCTACTTCTTCGCTATTTACCCTATCGTTCTTATTTACGGCGTTGGTATTACTAACACCGTTGATTCATTCCTAGTAAACCAAATCGGCATGGAATCAATTCCTCGCTGGTTACTATCTGGTCTATTGATCGCTGCAATGACTGCAGGTGTTTTGTTTGGTAAGGAACTGATGTTGAAAGCAACGTCAGCAATGGTATACCCACTAGTAGCAATTCTACTGGCTCTATCTTTCTACCTTATCCCTGAGTGGAACAGCTCAATGGTAGAAGTAGCACCAGATTGGTCTTCGATGCCTTCAATCATTTGGTTAGCAATTCCAATTATTGTGTTCTCTTTCAACCACAGCCCTATCATTTCTCAGTTTTCTAAAGAACAGCGTATGAAATACGGCGAAGACGCAGTTCAGAAAACTGACTCAATCACTGGCGGCGCTGCTATGATGCTAATGGGTTTTGTTATGTTCTTTGTATTCTCTGTAGTTCTTTCTCTTTCTCCAGAGCAACTAGCACAAGCAAAATCACAGAACATTTCTGTATTGTCTTACTTAGCAAACATCCATGAATCACCACTGATCTCTTACATGGGTCCACTGGTTGCTTTCGCTGCTATTACTTCTAGCTACTTCGGTCACTTCCTTGGCGCTCACGAAGGTCTGGTTGGTCTAATCAAATCTCGTTCACAATCACCAGTAAGCAAGATTGAAAAAACGTCTCTATTGTTCATCGTTCTAACGACTTGGATCGTTGCAATTGTTAACCCAAGTATCCTTGGAATGATTGAAACAATGGGTGCTCCAATGATTGCTGCTATCCTATTCTTAATGCCTGTGTTCGCAATGCATAAAGTTCCGGCAATGGCAAAGTATAAGACTTCAGCTCCGGTGCAAATATTCACAGTTATTTGTGGTCTTGCAGCGATTAGTTCTGTAATCTACGGCGCGTTTTAATCCCAAACTTTGTAAAGTCCGATTAAACTAAAAATATAATAGTAATAAGCCTCCTTTTTACAGGAGGCTTAGTTTGAGGTAATCGCTATGATTAGTGTGTTTGATATCTATAAAATTGGCATCGGTCCTTCGAGCTCACATACAGTTGGACCAATGAAAGCCGGTAAACAATTTGTTGATGACTTAATCGCAATGGATAAGCTACAAGACATCACCAAAATTACCGTTGACGTTTATGGGTCATTATCGCTGACAGGGAAAGGTCACCATACAGATATTGCTATCATCATGGGCTTGGCAGGTAACACTCCAGAGCATGTTGATATCGACAGTATTCCAGGTTTTATTGAAAGCGTTCAGCAGACTGAGCGTCTTCCTGTTGGTACGCACAATCATACCGTTGATTTCCCACGTGAAGGTGGCATGGTTTTCCAGAAGAGCTTCTTGTCTTTACACGAAAACGGCATGTCAATTCATGCATGGGTCGAAGAAGAAGTTGTTTACAGTAAAACCTACTACTCTATCGGTGGCGGTTTTATTGTTGATGAAGAGCATTTCGGTCAGAAAGCAAAAACAGAAGTAACAGTTCCTTACCCGTTTAACACAGCAGAAGAGCTTGTTAACCAGTGTAAAGAAAGCGGACTTTCTATCAGCACTCTAGTGATGGCGAACGAGAAAGCTCTTCATACTGATGTTGAAGTGAAAGAGTACTTCGCGAACATCTGGCGCACCATGCAAGAGTGTATGGAGCGTGGTATGGCTACTGAAGGTATTCTTCCAGGCCCACTGCGTGTGCCTCGTCGTGCTGCTGCTCTGCGTCAACAACTTTTGACCTCTGAAAAAATCACCAATGACCCAATGGCCGTTGTTGACTGGGTAAACATGTACGCATTCGCAGTGAATGAAGAAAACGCAGCAGGTGGCCGCGTTGTTACAGCACCGACAAACGGTGCATGTGGCATCATCCCAGCCGTACTTGCTTACTACGACAAGTTCATTCAGACAGTAACAGAGAAAGATTATACTCGTTACTTCGCAGCTTCTGGTGCTATCGGTGGCTTGTACAAGCAAAATGCTTCTATCTCTGGCGCGGAAGTTGGCTGTCAAGGTGAAGTGGGTGTGGCTTGTTCAATGGCCGCTGGTGGGCTTGCTGCACTGCTAGGCGGAAGCCCTGAGCAAGTGTGTATGGCGGCTGAAATTGCCATGGAACACAACTTAGGTTTGACGTGTGACCCAGTAGCAGGACAAGTACAGGTACCATGTATCGAACGTAATGGTATTGCTGCTGTGAAAGCGATCAACTCTACTCGTATGGCAATGCGCCGTTCATCTGCACCACGTGTTTCTCTAGATAAAGTTATTGAGACCATGCTGGAAACAGGTAAAGACATGAACGCTAAATACCGTGAAACATCACAAGGTGGTTTAGCTGTTAAAGTCATCTGCTAATCGTTAATTTCTGATCTCGTTTATGAAAGCCTGATGATTTGTCGTCAGGCTTTTTTCTTTCCTCCGGTTCAACTTCTTAGTTTACCTTTACTTAGTTTTACTTTTTGAACGCTTGTTTAAAAAAGCATTTCGCTCAAAAATGGTTCTCATTACTGCTTTTCATCATTTGGAATCATTTAATCCACATGGCTATACGTATTACAACTAAAAAAATCTTCGTAGTGCTTACACTTATCGTAGGTATAAGTGGCGCTGGCTATTACTTCTATCCAAAAGAAGCACCACCAAGTTTCGCAACGGAAGCGGTACGCAGAGGCAATATTGAAAACACGGTTCTTGCCACAGGAATGTTGCAAGCTTCAAAATTGGTTGCCGTCGGTGCTCAGGTTTCTGGTCAGATTGAAAAACTTGGCGTAAAGCTTGGTGATGAGATCAGACAAGGTGACTTAGTCGCTCAAATAGACAGCCTTACTCAACAGAACAGCCTAAAAGAAGCCAATGCATCACTAAGCAAGCTAAAAGCACAGATCAGTGCAAAGCAAGCACAGATTCGTCAGGCTCAATCAGAATATATACGTCAAAAATCCATGTTAGCTGATAAAGCCAGCTCCCAAGCCGACTATGAATCAGCACAAGCGACTCTGGCGGTTTACAAAGCAGAGCTTGAACAGTTAAAGGCTGAGTTGGATCAAGCTAAGATCAGTGTCGACAGCGCACAAGTTGACCTCGGCTACACCACAATTACCGCACCAATGGATGGCACCGTTGTTTATAGCGCAGTAGAAGAAGGTCAAACGGTTAATGCAAACCAAACTACCCCAACGATTATCGAACTGGCACAACTTGATCGCATGACAGTGAAAGCACAGATTTCAGAAGCCGATGTTGTGAACGTAAAATCAGGTTTACCTGTTTATTTCACTATCTTGGGTAAACCAAACCATCAGTATCACGCGACGCTAAGAGCCATCGAGCCGGGCCCTACTCTAATGGACGGAGATGACAGCGATCTTTCGGTCAGTAACGATGAAGCGATTTATTATCACGGCCTGTTTGAAGTGGATAACCCTGACCGAACCCTGCGTATCGGTATGACTGCGCAGGTATCGATTGTGTTGAACAAGGCTGAGAATGCCTTATTGGTTCCTGCTCAAGCTGTGATTAAACAGCCGGGTACAACACCACATTATCAAGTTCCGGTATTGGTTAACGGTCAGCAAGAAATGCGTGATGTGACTATTGGTATCAACAACAAAATCTTTACTGAAGTCACCAGTGGATTAGAAGAAGGCGACCAAATTATTGTTGGAACACCAAGTGCTGGTGGCACGCGTTCGAGCCGTATAGGCAAATCGAGGATCTTTTAATGTCTCGTCCGCTACTCGAAATATCCCATATCTATCGTAGCTTCGCGGCTGGTGACGAAGAGTTAACCGTACTCAAAGACGTCAACCTAACAATTGAGCGTGGCGAGATGGTAGCTATTGTCGGCACCTCTGGCTCTGGTAAATCAACACTGATGAATATCCTTGGCTGCCTTGATCAGCCAAGCAGCGGCGACTACTGGATCAATGGTCGTAATACATCACAACTGGATTCTGACCAGCTCGCTGAACTTCGCCGCGAACACTTTGGTTTTATTTTCCAACGCTACCATCTACTTGGTGATTTAACTGCTGTAGGCAACGTTGAGATCCCTGCAATTTACGCGGGAAGCGACAAGAAAGCGCGTCAGGAACGGGCGGAAAAATTGCTTACCCGCCTTGGTCTTGCTGACCGTCTTGATCATAAACCGAACCAATTAAGTGGTGGTCAGCAACAGCGTGTTTCCGTTGCTCGCGCATTGGTTAATGGTGGCGACGTTATACTTGCTGACGAACCGACAGGTGCACTCGATAGTAAAAGTGGCGAAGAGATGATGATGCTACTGCAAGAGCTTCATCTGCTTGGTCACACTATCATTATCGTTACACACGATTTGAAAGTCGCCCAGCACGCAGACCGAATCATTGAAATTAAAGACGGTGAAATATTGAGTGACACCGTCACAAAAAAAGAAGTTATTACAGAGAATATCGACAGCGTAAAACATACCCCAGCAAAGGACGTCCTTGAGAAAGGTCGCAATCTGTTCGACAACTTGTGGGAAGCGCTCAAAATGGCGTTAGTGGCAATGTCTAACCACAGATTAAGAACATTCCTAACCATGCTCGGTATTATTATCGGTATCGCTTCAGTGGTTTCAGTGGTGGCGTTGGGTAATGGATCGCAAAAAGCCATTCTAGAGAATATTTCTGCCATGGGAACAAACACCATTGATGTTATGCCGGGAACGGGTTTTGGTGACCGACGTTCAGGCCGGATCAGAACCTTAACAGCAGCCGATGCTGACGCACTGAAAAACATGCAGTTTGTCGATAGTGTGACACCGACACTAAGCACATCGGTCACTCTGAAATATGGCAACCAAGCAGTAACAGCGTCAGTTCAGGGGGTGGATCCGGATTACTTCCGCGTCCGTGGTTATGAGCTGGCTGAAGGTCAATATTGGGATGATTCCAGTGTCGCCAACATGGCTCAAGAAGCCGTGATTGATAACAATACTCTTAACTCATTGTTCCCAGATAAAAATCCAATTGGTGAAGTGATTTTTGCCGGTAACTTACCCGTTCGAATCATAGGCATTACTAAAGCCAAAGAGAGCGCATTTGGTAACAGTGATTCTTTGAACATTTGGGTTCCTTACACCACAGTGAGTGCGCGCATGGTTGGGCAGAACTATCTCAACCGAATCTCGGTACGCGTCGATGACAACACACCAAGTGAAGCGGCAGAACAGGCAATTATTCAGTTGTTGAAAATGCGGCACGGTACGGAAGATTTCTTCACTATTAATACCGATACCATCCAACAGAATATTACTAAGACCACTGCAACCATGACCTTGCTGATTTCTGCCATTGCTGTGATTTCACTGATAGTTGGTGGTATTGGTGTTATGAACATTATGTTGGTTTCAGTAACAGAGCGAACACGTGAAATTGGTGTGCGTATGGCAGTGGGTGCAAGGCAAAGCGACATTCTCCGTCAGTTCTTAATTGAAGCGGTGTTGGTTTGTTTGTGTGGCGGTACCATAGGTATTGGCATGGCATATTTGATTGGCGTAGCGTTCGCCTCCTTTGGCACTAGTTTTACTATGATTTATTCAACAACATCGATTGTTTCAGCATTTCTATGCTCCACACTCATTGGCGTGTTGTTCGGCTATCTTCCTGCGAAAAATGCCGCTCAGCTCAATCCAATTGACGCATTATCTAGGGAGTAAATATGTTACGTCGATACAAATACTCTACTCTCGCTCTGTGTGTCGTGTTAGCGACCGGCTGCGTAACTCGTTCAGAATTCCCTGAGCCGGAACTTCAAGTCCCTCAATCTTGGCAATCAACAAAGCAAACATCGAGCGAACAAGCTTCAACAAGTGAAAATGCTACACCAGTTATCAATCGCTGGTGGACAAGTTTTAACGATGAACAACTCAATCAATTGGTTGAGAAGGTACTCGCAACCAATAGCGATTTGGCGATTGCCACACTGACACTAAAGCAAGCTCGTTTACAAGCCAACTTAGCCGGAAGGGATCTCTACCCTGACCTATCAGGCAATGTTTCTGCTGATGGTTCTCGTTATTTAGACAGTGGTGCCTCATCTGAAAGCTACCAAACAGGGCTTTCAGTCAGCTACGAAGTGGATCTGTGGGGTAAGCTTTCAGCTGCCGCAGATGAGAGTGAATGGACCGCCCTTGCCAGCTTAGAAGAGCGTGAAGCAACGGCGCAGAGTTTAGTGGCAACCACGGCGCAGCTATACTGGCAAATCGGTTATCTGAACCAGCGCATTGAACTGAGTAACAGTGATATTGCTGATGCGACGGATACATTGAAGCAAGCACAGAGTCAGTTCAGCAATGGTTCTGTCACCCGTTTAAATGTATTGGAAGCAGAACGAACCCTTGCAGGTCTGGAAGCAACGCATAGCGATTACTTACAGCAGTTAACTGAAGCGCAGAATGCTTTTGCTATTTTGTTTGACCAAGCACCACAACAAATGCTGAAAGAGATCAAAGCTCTACCTGAAGGTGCGTTGCCAGAGATTGCATCAGGAGTACCTGCTGACGTACTGAGCCGTCGCCCAGATATCAAACAAGCGCTGTACGAGCTCAAAGCGACATTTGCAGCCAAAGATTCAGCAGATGCTGCCTATTTCCCTACGCTAACTTTAACTGGTGCTCTGGGCGGTTCTTCAGAACAATTGCGTAACTTGTTAAGCGATCCGTTAGGCTCAATCGGTGCCGATTTAACCATGCCGTTCCTCAACTGGAATACCATGCAAATCAACCAAGATATCGCGCAAGTGAAATACGAGTCTGCGATCATTTCATACCGCAAAGCGCTTTATACTGCGTTTCAGGATGTGGATAACGCTCTATCTGCTCGTGAAAACTATCAATATCAGGAAGAGAAGCTTCAAAAGCAGTATGACAGTGCAGCAGAAGCGGCTCGCATTTACGCCAGCCAATATAAGTATGGTGCTATCGATATCACCACCCTGCTTGATGCTCAAGACAATGAGCGCAGCGCAAAAGCGTCACTGTTGGAAAACCGTTATAACCAACTCGTCAATCTCACTACGATTTATCGAAGTCTCGGTGGAGATGATGTGATTACTCAAGCAACTGCTGAAACTTCGCAGCAATAACAAAGCTTTTGTACATGTAAATTGGGAATACATAAAAAAGAGAAACGCTTTTAACAGTTGTTTCTCTTTTTTCTATCTGACTTCCCAACCGATTTTATGGCGCAGGGCTATATAGCCTCGGCGAACCTGAGTGAGGCAGATGAATAAGATTCAGATGATTTCTTCTCGCCCATTCAACAGTTAATGCGGTTGGGGCAGATAAACACACCAGCGTTGAAAGTTTTGCTCTTACGGCTTTATGGATAAGCTCAAGACTGCAACGACTAGTCACTATTGCAAAACCACTTTTGGCATTGAGCTGCTCTGATGCCATTGCACCAATCAGCTTATCCAGCGCATTGTGACGACCGATGTCCTCGCGGCAGAGCACAATCTCTCCCTTTGTATTCGCAAATAAAGCGGCATGCAGCGCGCCGGAAATTTTTGCCGCTTGCTGATTTTGAGAAATTCTCTCTCTCAACCCTTCAAAGACTAACGGATTAGGTGGTGAGGATGAATCCAGTGGGCACAAATCGGGTAAAGCTTGTTCAAGAGCTGCGACTCCACAGATACCACAACCGGTAGTGCCTGCCATATGACGACGTTGATTTTTCAGATTCCAAAAAGCGCGGTTACTGATTTCAACTTCTGCGAAGTGAGAATCGCCCTGCCCGCCAATTTCTATGTCTCGAATTTCGCTATAGCTACTCACAATGCCAGAACTAAGGCTAAATCCGCGAACGAAATCTTCAAGATGACCGGGCGTGACCATCATCACCGCTTGATTAATGCCGTTGTAACTGATCGCTAACGCAGACTCGCTGGCTAAGGGAGCATCTAGTACTTCACTTTCTCCGGTTAACTCAAGGTAGTAATGCGCACTCGGTGCAGCTGGCGCTTGGTTAAAATCATGCAGCTCACTGTAAGTTTGAGTATCTATCGTGCAGGACATCAAATCACCTCCATCACTTGCATGCGTGATTTATGCTTAGCAAACAGATGTTTCGCTTCAGCAAAGCACTGATCAACAAGCGCCGATGAGGGTTCTTGTTTACGCTTGAGTAAAACCAGAGGTGAATGCACCACCGCTTTCTCAATCGGAACGATACGCAGTTGTTCGTTGAGTTCTGCTAATCCAGAATTGAGCGGCATAATTGCACAGCAAAGCCCGCTGGTGACCGCTTGGATTAAGTGAAAGGTAGAATTACTTTCAATCACCGTTTGCGGTACAAGTCCTTTACTGCCAAAACTCAAATCGATGGAGTGGCGGTAATGCATCCCTTTTGATAGCAAACCCAATGGAATGCTGCTTAAGGATTCCCACATCACAACGTCTTCAGCAAAGTCAAAATATCGATGGTCGTAAAGCACGCCTAAATCTGTTGAGCTCATTTCGACTACGTCAAAATAGCTCGTATTCACCTGATCGATATAACACATACCCAAATCAAGCTGATTACGATTGAGCTGGTCTATGATCTGCTCAGAAGCCATCGACATAATCTGAAAACGCAATTCAGGAAAGAGTTCTGACAGTGGTTTAATGAGCTGCATCGGGTTCTGGCTTGCCAAAGGAACCATGCCTAATCTCAATGAACCGACCAACTGCCCTCGACAGTTTGCCGCTTCAGCTTGTAGCCCATCGTGAGCAGCCAATACCGTTTTTGCCCAAGCAAGAATTCGGTCACCCGCTTCGGTAAAGCCTTCAAATCGTTGACTTCTTGTGATGAGCTCAAGCTCTAGCTCTTCTTCTAATCGTCTAATTCTCATCGACAATGTTGGCTGCGTGATATGACACAATGCCGCCGCCTGACCAAAATGCTTGGTATGATCTAAGGCGATTAAATACTTAAGTTGTTTGATATCCATTGTCGATTACAAGACCTAAACCGTATGTGACAAGAGCGTTTTTTCAGAAAATGACGATCGGAAAAAACTCAGAAATAATTGATCTAAATCAAGATTATTCTTATCAAATACTAGGGTCAAATCTAAATTATCTATAGCGTGATAGATAACCGCTATCAAACAAACATCCGCCAGATAAAGCACCGCAAGAACAATCGCCTTATTTTCAGCCAAATTATGATCTCGTTAATACATGCGGTTTATCACCAGCTATTTATTTGCTCTTTCCATTCGTCATAGATTCTATTTATCACTCAGTCGGTAATATCAATTGGACGCATATCTTGGGACACAATAATCTTTGATTTAGATCAAGACATGATGTCAGCCGATCCAATCTGAATTTTAAAGCAGTAAGCAGGACTCTTTTAAAACCATAATAAGCCGTATTACTACTTCCGCTTTATTCCCATATCGCGCCTGTTTTCACCGGTATTCCTGTTTACTGTTGTTCCTGTTCGTGAGGAGTAAAGTCGTGAGTCAAAAAGAACACATTAAGCAATACAAAGGCCCTGCTGGTGGTTGGGGGGCGTTGAAAGCTGTCACGAAAAGTTTGTGGGGCAGCGAGAACGCCGTTAAAAACATTCGTACCATGCTCAAGACTAACCAAAATGGAGGCTTTGACTGCCCCGGTTGTGCTTGGGGAGAGTCACCGGAAAGCGGTAAAGTAAACTTCTGCGAAAACGGCGCAAAAGCGGTTAACTGGGAAGCCACCAATCGCGTGGTTGATCCCGAGTTTTTTGCTACTCACAGTGTTTCATCACTATTGAAACAAACCGACTATTGGCTTGAGTATCAGGGTCGCATTACGCATCCGATGAAATACGACTCTGCCAGCGATCACTACGTTCCGGTAAGCTGGGATGAAGCATTTCAGTTAGTTGCTAAACATCTCAATCAACTTGAATCACCGCATCAGGCCGAATTTTATACCTCTGGTCGTGCAAGCAACGAAGCGGCGTTCTTATATCAACTGTTCGTGCGCGCTTTCGGTACTAACAACTTTCCTGACTGCTCCAACATGTGCCATGAAGCCAGTGCAATTGGTATGAAGGACACCATTGGTGTTGGTAAAGGAACGGTGATTTTTGACGACTTTGCCAAAGCCGATGCGATTTTTGTGATTGGTCAGAACCCGGGAACCAATCACCCTCGGATGCTGGATCCATTGCGCGAAGCGGTTAAGCGTGGTGCACAAGTTATCTGTATTAACCCTTTAAAAGAGCGTGGCTTAGAGCGTTTCCAAAACCCTCAAGAGCCAGTTGAGATGCTAAAGAATGGTTCTAAACCAACCAATACCGGCTTTCTAAGACCTGCTTTGGGTGGAGATATGGCGGTGTTTCGTGGTATCGCCAAATACTTGTTGCAATGGGAACGCGAAGCGTTAGAGAACAATAGTAAAGCCGTCTTTGATCGAGATTTCATTCAACAACATACTGCTGGCATTGACCAGTATCTAGCTGAAATTGATGCAACCTCATGGGCGCATATTGCTGAGCAGTCAGGCTTAGATTTAAAAGAAATTGAATCGGTTGCACAGACGTACATGCATTCAGAACGAGTGATCATGTGCTGGGCTATGGGTTTGACTCAACATCGTCACTCAGTGCAAACCATTAAAGAAGTAGCGAACGTGCAAATGTTACGGGGCAACGTAGGTAAACCGGGCGCTGGTCTTTCTCCCGTTCGCGGTCACAGTAATGTGCAAGGTGACCGCACTATGGGCATTGATGAAAAACCGTCAAAAGTCTTTCTTGATAGCATTGAGCGCCGCTTCAACTTTAGTGTTCCTCGTGAAGTAGGCCACAACACAGTCCAAGCGATTAAAGCGATGGAAGAACAGAATTCGAAAGTGTTTATCGGTTTAGGAGGCAACTTCGCTCAAGCCACTCCGGATACGGAACGTACACATCTGGCGATGAAAAATTGCGACCTGACGGTTCATATCTCAACCAAGCTCAACCGCTCACATTTGGTGACAGGAAAAGATGCCCTTATCCTTCCATGTTTGGGGCGCACAGAGATTGATGTTCAAGCTCACGGCCCGCAAGGTGTGACCGTTGAAGATACCTTCAGCATGGTTCACATCTCCTACGGTCAGTTGAAACCTCGCTCGGAACATTTACGTTCAGAACCGGCCATAATTGCCGGAATTGCCCATGCGACACTGGTCTGCCACCCGATTGACTGGAACTGGGCAGTTCAAGACTACGAACGCATTCGCGATTTGATTGCTGACACCATCCCTGGATTCACCGATTTCAATCAAAAACTGCATAATCCAGGTGGCTTCCATCTTGTAAACTCTGCAGCAGAACGTAAATGGAATACCCAATCAGGTAAAGCACAGTTTAGTGACAGCCCGCTACCCAAACAGCTGATCAACGAGGCCGTCTTAGAGCAAGGCAACAAACCCGATTTGATTTTGCAAACTATACGTTCACACGACCAATACAACACCACTCTTTATGGTTTGAACGACCGTTATCGCGGTGTATTTGGTATGCGTGAAGTGTTGTTTGTCAATGAAGATGATATTGCCAAACTTGGATTTAAAAACGGTGATAAGGTGGATATGGTGTCGCTTTGGGAAGATGGCGTTACACGTAAAGTACAAGGTTTTACCTTAGTAGCGTACGATATTCCTAGAGGTCAGGCTGCCGCATATTATCCAGAAACCAATCCGCTTGTACCTTTGGATAGCTATGGCGAAAGAACCTTTACTCCAACGTCTAAGTTCATCGCAATCAAGCTTGAAAAAGCCTCTTCAGATGAAATTCAACGATCTAAAGTTGAATAAAAGAATCTGAATTAGCAAACACAAAAAAACCACCCGACACTTCATGCATTATTAAACGATATAAAGTTAAACGATGCAGAGCTAAGGTGGTTTTCTTTTTCAGCTTGAAGCGTCGACGAGTCAGCCGCTACAGAGCGAGTTAAGCTTCGCCAGTATAGATACAGCCAGCAGTACAGGTTTCTTTGATTTCAACTTTGCTCAGCAAAGGCAAAGAAGGTTTTAGCTGTTGCCAAATCCACTTCGCAAGAACTTCACTGGTAGGGTTTTCTAGCCCTTCAATATCATTCAGATAGTAGTGATCCAATCTGTCATAGATTGGTTTGAAAGCCGCTTTGATCTCAGCGAAATCCACTAACCACCCTGTATGCGGGTCAACATCGCCAGCTACGTATAGGCGAACCAAAAATGAGTGTCCATGCAAACGGCCACACTTATGCCCTTCTGGCACATGCGGTAAGTGGTGCGCGGCTTCGAACATGAACTCTTTGTAAATTTCAGTCTTCATATTGGTGATCAGTCTATCAATCTAGCTAGTAAAAATGAGGCGCAATAGTAAGTAATCTGACTCGAGGAAACAAGCTTAGGATCTCACTTTTCACTGCAAATTCAGTTTGAACAAAACAATAATTCGATGTCGAAATTATGGCAGCAGCGTCAAATTTCTGAGCACAGCATTTCTGTGTCACAAATATAAAATCCATATTTTGTATGTGGTCACAGTAACAAAAACACTCATTTTCCCTTTATTTTCTAACGTCTATATTTACTTAAATAATATTTAATAACTCTATAACAATAAGACCATTATGAGCTCAACAATTACCTCCAAACTACTTCTGACACTGGTGACAGTTTTCGCACTGGTTCTGGCTAGTTCAACCATTTATCAGTCTATTCAACAACGGGATTTGATTAACTCCGTCTTGGGCGAGCAACTGCACGATAAAGCCAGCAACTATTTCGATAGCCTTAATATGATGATGCTTACCGGCACCATGGCGCAGAAAGAAACGCTGCGTCAAAAAGCCTTAGCACAAGATGGTATCGAACAAGTGCGTGTTTTGCGCTCTGACTTAGTCAGCAAACTTTATGGTCCGGGCCAGGAAAACCAAACGCCAGTTGACGATATTGATAAACGTGCTTTGAAAGGCGAATACATCTTAGAGCCGATAGAAGCGAGTTGGGGTAAAGGTATTGTTGTCGCTCTGCCAATGAAATCCAGTGAGAACTATCGCGGTACAAACTGTGTGGCTTGCCATATGGCTCCTGAGGGTGAAGTATTGGGTGTTATCCGCCTTGAATACAACCTGAGCCATATCAACAACCTGATTAACCACAGAACACTGATTGGCGTCGGAATCATGGCCGCTATCGCTATTGTTGGCTTCTTGATTACTCTCACGCTGATTAAGAGATTCATTGTAAAACCTCTACAGAAAACCACACTGTTTATGAGTCAGGTCAGCAAAAGTAAAGATCTATCACCGCGACTCGATAACGGCAAGAGGGACGAGTTGGGACAACTCGCTACCTCAATTAACTCGCTAATGGACACCGTATCGGACAGCCTGCAGCAAGTACAAACTACATCACATTCCCTCGCTTCTTCCGCTAATCAGTTAACGGGGGTCGCTCAGGTAACAGATAGAGCTGCAAATAATCAACAGAGTGAAACTTCTGATGTGCAGTACAACATCGAAGAAATGCAGAACAAACAACACGAAGTTGAATTGTCGACTGCTGACGCAGCTGTGTTAGTAAAGCATACGACTGATATTGCCCAAACTAGTGCGAAACAAGCTCACTCTGCCAGCGAAGACATTAAAAACTTGGTTGGTGACATTGAAGATGTGAAGAACAAGATAGCGCAACTGAACAACCAAACTGGCGAAGTCTCTACCATTTTAGGCGTGATTAAGGGTATCGCCGAACAAACCAACCTACTTGCCCTGAACGCAGCGATTGAAGCAGCAAGAGCTGGCGATCAAGGCCGTGGATTTGCCGTGGTGGCTGATGAAGTTCGTAATCTTGCTTCGCGTACCGCTGAAGCTACGGGGAATATTGAGAAAATCATTGCCCAGTTCCAAAAAGAGAGCGAAGAGTCGATGGTTTCGGTGGATAGCGTCTGTTCAGAGGCTCATACCCGTTCCAATGAAATAGAAGAACTGTCGGCGGCAATGACTAATGTAGTTACCGAAATGAAACAAGTACTGGAGCACACCGAAAGCATCCAACGTCAAACACAGATGACTACTCAAGTAAGCCAGAATGTTCAGCAAAAAGTAGAAGTGATCGCACGCCACGCGCAAGACACTTCTCACTCAGCAACAGAAACGCGCGAAATCAGCTTAAATCTAGAGCGATTGTCACAACAACTGGAGTCTTTGCTCAATCAATTTACTCTTTCGCGTAAGAATTAACCACCAAAGTAAGATTAAAGGTTGAAGCTGGCGAATTGACAGGTAATATGTCCCGTTGAATCAATAAGAATTCTATCCAACCCAATGAATCGTCTATTTAATCAACAATAATGACGAAAAACGCATTGGGTTGAATGTTTACCTCAATGGAGACTATATCAAACATGACTTACGCGCCTGTAACTGACGTACTTGGCGGCAAGCTAGCAGTAGACAGTGAAGTCACTGTACGCGGCTGGATCCGTACACGTCGTGATTCCAAAGCTGGAATCTCTTTCCTTGCCATTTATGACGGCTCTTGTTTCGACCCGATTCAGGCCGTGGTCCCAAATAATCTTAATAATTACGAAAACGAAGTATTAAAGCTGACTACTGGCTGCTCTGTTGAAGTAACAGGTAAGATTGTTGAGTCTCCAGCGTCTGGTCAAGATTTCGAACTAGCAGCAACTGACGTAAAAGTAGTTGGCTGGGTTGAAGATGCTGAAACTTATCCGATGGCTAAAACTCGTCACTCTATCGAGTACCTTCGTGAAGTGGCACACCTTCGTCCACGTACTAACGTGATTGGTGCGGTAGCTCGTGTACGTAACTGTTTGTCTCAAGCAATTCACCGTTTTTACCATGAGCAAGGTTACTTCTGGATGTCTGCACCACTGATCACAGCATCAGATGCAGAAGGTGCGGGCGAAATGTTCCGCGTTTCGACTCTGGACCACGCTAACCTTCCTTTGGATGACAAAGGCAATGTTGACTACAACGAAGACTTCTTCGGTAAAGAAACATTCTTAACCGTATCTGGTCAGCTAAACGCAGAAGCTTATGCTTGTGCATTGAGCAAAGTGTACACATTCGGCCCGACTTTCCGTGCTGAAAACTCAAACACTAGCCGCCACTTAGCTGAATTCTGGATGGTTGAGCCAGAAGTTGCATTTGCGGAACTTGATGACGTTGCTAAGCTGGCTGAAGACATGCTGAAGTATGTATTTAAAGCTGTATTGTCAGAGCGTCGTGACGACCTTGAGTTCTTTGCATCTCGCATCGATAAAGAAGCGATTACTCGTCTAGAACAGTTCGTTGAATCTGACTTTGCACAAGTAGACTACACCGACGCGATTCAAATACTTCTTGATTCTGGTAAGAAGTTTGAGTTCGACGTTGAATGGGGTATCGATATGTCTTCAGAGCATGAACGTTACCTAGCTGAAGAACACTTCAAAGCGCCTGTTATCGTTAAGAACTACCCTAAAGATATCAAAGCTTTCTACATGCGTCTGAATGATGACGGTAAGACAGTAGCAGCGATGGACGTACTAGCACCGGGCATCGGTGAAATCATCGGTGGTTCTCAGCGTGAAGAGCGTTTAGACGTTCTTGATGCACGTATGGTTGAAATGGGCATCGATCCTGAGCACATGAGCTGGTACCGCGACCTACGTCGTTACGGTACTGTACCTCACGCCGGTTTCGGTCTAGGTTTCGAGCGTCTAGTGTCTTACGTAACTGGTATGGGTAACGTACGTGACGTGATTCCATTCCCACGTACACCTCGCTCAGCGAACTTCTAATCACTTTTTGGTGATACGCAATTTTAAAAGACCTCCCTAGTGGAGGTCTTTTATTTTGTCTGGCACTCAAACAAGTTATCTTTTTTCTTGATCCGCTTTCAGCGCGTACTTTACACCCACAAAACACAGGCTAAAGATAACGAACGGAATGACCGCTGCGGTGTATTCAACCCATGCATATTGTGCAAATGATTTGGCCAAAATAAGGTGTGCGAACACAAGCAGGAAAGCACTAAATATCGCCACTATAATCAGTGTTAGTTCATGTTTTACCAACTGCTTTTTCATCATCACTCCTAACTAAAAGGTTGTTATTACGCTGATTAAACCATATTAAGAGAAAGGTGAACCGATACAGTTGTGGTGATAAATACCTAAACAGATGTTAGTCGTTCCGTTTTTTTGATGGCATTTTCTAATGCGCCATTTACAGAAATGTAAGTGTTAAGTAGCAGGTAGTATTGAAACTTACTACCACATGAAAAATTATGTTCCATACTTTCAATGGAATGACGAATTTTTGGAGGAAGTTATGAAAGTATTTAGAATGGAAGACCTCAATTACAACGGTATAAAAGATAACGTTCACAGTTGGGACCATCCTGAAGCTCCGGATCCCTATTATTGGCATCCTGATTGGTTGCATATTGCGGAAGATGCTTTAGGTTTACACCCAAAACAACCATTGGATGTAGAAGAGGGTCACACGCCCACCGAAGAAGATGCAAAGAAAGCCATCGTTAAACATCTCAATCAAAACCAAGATTAGCCACTGCTGACGGCTAAGTGAGTTAATGAAAAACCTCCTATTACGGAGGTTTTTCATCTATCTATGCGTTCAATTTTGTGAGCTAGAAAGCCTTTCCTTAAGATTTTTCCGCTTTCTTAAGTTTTCCTTAAGTTACTCCCTGCACTATCCAGTTCACAAAGACACTATTTGTCTCCTATCAACTAACTGAATGAGTCGGTGAGCATTATGACAAAACTCGCTTTTGCCTCTTTTGCTGGATTACTTTTTATTCACACTTCAGCATATGCATTCACGAATGATCCGTTAGCAAACAATGATTCGCCAATACAGACTTCCTCAAACGTTAAATCCAGTGCCTACACCACAAACAAAACCAGCGGATTAGATTTTTCATCAGTGGCTGCGTCAACCTTAGTTGGTTATCTAGATGAAAATAGCGATAGCGACTTCTTACCTAATGCGGTTGCTGCAATCGCTCTTTCGGCAGGTTTACAGTACACGGTTAATACCCAAGTCAACGCAATTTCAGATGTAAAAATAGCCCCTTATTTTAATGGTAGCGAAACAGGCATTAGCCTTTCATTTTCATTCCAATGATCACTCTTAATCAGTTCGTAATTAAACATAACTGTTCACTGCATAGCCCTGTAATCGCCAACAGCTTTCGTCAACAAATCGGTAACACTTTTCTGCTTCGTTTCCTGCAAAATACAATGGTCTTTTCATAAGAAAAGCGACCTTTAAGCATTAATCATCAGGCAAGTTAAATTATTTTGAAATTTTCTAAACACCACTGTTGTCAGCGTTGGTGCAGAAAGGTATAAATACGATAAATTTGACTGATTTTCCCTCCACCTAACTTACATGGATGAGCATTATGTTTGAAAAAGTTGTCGCGGCCCCTGCTGACCCTATTCTTGGTTTGACTGAAGAGTTTAAAAAAGACCCTCGCGCTGAGAAAATTAACCTGGGCGTTGGTATTTACAAAAATGAAGCAGGCCAAACCCCTGTTTTAGCTACGGTTAAAAAAGCAGAAGCAGCTCTACTTGAATCTGAAAAAACAAAATCTTATCTAACTATCGAAGGTACTGCGGAGTACGGTTTGGCAGTACAAAAACTGCTATTCGGTGCAGATTCAGACATCGTCACTAAACAGCTAGCAAAAACAGCGCAAGCTCCTGGTGGTACAGGCGCTCTACGTGTCGCGGGTGAATTCATTAAGCGCCAATTAGGTGATGTGAAAGTTTGGATCAGTAATCCTACTTGGGCAAACCACAATGGTGTCTTCTCTGCCGCTGGTCTGGAAGTGGCTCAGTACACTTACTACAACGCAGAAGCAAAAGACAAAGACTTCTCAGCAATGGTTGCTGACCTAGAAAAAGCTGCTGCGGGTGACGTAGTACTACTACACGGATGCTGCCATAACCCTACGGGTATCGATCCAACAGCCGAAGAGTGGGAAGTGCTAGCAAAACTCGTAGCTGATAAAGGTCTTCTACCTATGTTTGACTTTGCATACCAAGGTTTCGCAAAAGGCGTTGAAGAAGATGCTGAAGGTTTACGTATTTTCGCTAAGTACAACAGCGAAATTCTAGTCGCAAGCTCATTCTCGAAGAACTTTGGTTTGTACAACGAGCGTGTAGGTGCATTCACTCTAGTTGCACCTTCATCTGAAGTAGCAGAAACAGCTTTTTCTCAAGTTAAAGCTATCATCCGTTCTATCTACTCTAATCCACCAGCACACGGCGCAGCAGTAGTAACGCACATTCTTAACAACGCTGGACTGCGTGCAGAATGGGAAGCGGAAGTAGCGGAAATGCGTGAACGTATTCAAGAGATGCGCGAACTATTCGTAGCAACACTAAAAGAGCAAGGTGTGACAGCAGACTTTAGCTTTATCGAACGTCAAAACGGTATGTTCTCTTTCTCTGGTCTAAACAAAGAGCAAGTGGCTCGCTTGAAAGAAGAACTCGGCATCTACATCGTAGGCTCTGGCCGTATCAGCGTAGCGGGCATGACTAAGTCAAATATGCTTCCTCTTTGCCAAGGCATTAAAGCCGTACTTTAATCCTTATCAGATAACTAAAAGCCGACCAGAAGGTCGGCTTTTTTGTACATGTTTGTATTTAGGAGCAAGTTAATAATTGAATTTTGCCAAGATACCCGCTTCTCGAATTGATGTCCCTTCCTCACCATCGCGGTAAGAAAAAAAGCCACCGAGAGCAAATTTAGGATAGAAATAATAGTCGCCGCTAAATGTGTAGATATTTTCGTCCAACCATTTATTTCTCAATGCTTCAGCAAACAGTGATGTTTCGAATTTTTCGGTAACTGCGTACCTTAAGCCAAGATCTACGCTATAAACAAAATCCGTTTCTTTGTCTCCCGCATCAATTCTCAGCGCGCCTACTTTTCCGTTAGTCACTAGGTCTAACTTGTCGGCGAGTAACCAGCGATAGCCCAAACCAACACGTAAAAGATAGTGGTCTATAGTGACATCGTTTGGATGAACGAAACGAGAACCATAATCAGCGCTCCAAAGCAGATCACTACCCTCAAACTTATGGTTTAACCCGATGATGACTGCACTTGCATTGTCGCTATCTGTTGAATTCGCTCTATAGGTACCTGAACTTACACTTCCATACGCATAGTCATACTGAAGCGGTGTCGCTTCAGTTAGTTCATGTGAAAAAACAGATGAAGATAGCAACACAGATGATAAAAGCACTGCCCATTTTTCCATCAACAACTCCTTGAATTTCCTGCCTCACTCAATTCAGCTTAGTCGAATTTGGTAAAAGATTTTGAGATATAACCATAGAATCTGCGTTCGAAGGAAAAGTCGTGTACAATTTACATTTTCTAGTATTGACAGACTCTTACGTTCATTACGTCCACATAACGCATCTACCAAGGAGCCTATATGGAAGCCGAGCTATCAGAAATTAAAAATTTCCTTAGCCAACACCTCCCTTTCTCTGAGTTACCAGAAGAAACTCTAGAACACATCGCTCACCATATAGAAATTGCTTACTACAGACAGGACACTCCAATTATTCACCTTGGTGATCATATCCAAGATCTGTATATGATTCGCAGTGGCACAGTAGAAGTCTATCGACGTAAAGGTGAACTCTATAACCGCTTAACCGAGGGCGGGCTGTTCGGCCAAATGGGGCTGCTTACCAACAATAAAGTTCGCTTCCCTGTTACCGCTATTGAAGACACGCTTGTTTATTGCATTCCAGAATCTGTTTTCCAGACACTCTATGAAGAACACGATGCTTTTGCCGATTACGTTGAAGTAGAAGATAACGCTCGTCTTCGCCAAGCCGTGTCAAATAGTTCAGAACAAAATGACTTAACCACATCCAAAGTGAAGCGTATTCTAACTGGTGAAGCACCCTACGTATTCAAAGATGCCACAATACAAGAAGCGGCTATCAAAATGGCAGAGGAAAATGACTCTTCCCTGTTGGTGATTGACCCTGATATCCTCGAAGATAACGAAGACGACCAAAGCCCAGCTATCGGCATCGTCACAGAAAAAGACTTGTGCCATCGAGTGTTGGCAACAGGAATTGATCATCAGGCACCGATTACTGATGTTATGACGTCAGAAGTCATGTTCTTAGACCATAACGCTTATGTTTATGAAGCTATGTTGATGATGCTCCGTTACA
The DNA here is from genome assembly GCF_054051265.1 of Vibrio sp. C8. Classification (NCBI taxonomy): domain Bacteria; kingdom Pseudomonadati; phylum Pseudomonadota; class Gammaproteobacteria; order Vibrionales; family Vibrionaceae; genus Vibrio; species Vibrio sp. C8. Next base: position 576,868 of record NZ_JBPAOE010000011.1, on the reverse strand, counting down.
ACGTCCATCACCTACCCGTAGTCAAAGACAAAAAGCCAATTGGCATTCTCAACATCACTGACATCATTCGTTATGAGTCCCAAAACTCGCTGTTGTTGGTCAGTAGTATATTCCAACAAAACAGTATCGATGACTTAGCGACACTATCTAAGCAGGTTAAAGACGCCTTTGTCCGACTTGTAAATGAGGATGCCAACTCCCATATGGTCGGCACGGCCATGTCGACCATCGGTCGTAGTTTTAAACAACGTATTTTGGAACTGGCGGAAGAGACTTTTGGCCCTCCCCCTATTCCTTATTGCTTCTTGGCCCTCGGTTCGATGGGGAGGGATGAACAACTCGTCGTGACCGATCAAGACAACGCGATTATCTTAGACGATAGCTACAGCGAAGAAGCCCACGGCGAGTATTTTGCCAACCTAGCAAAGTTTGTCTGCGATGCTTTAGATCAGTGCGGTTACAGCTATTGTACTGGTGATATCATGGCGACCAACCCAATGTGGAGAATGACTCGTCAAGAGTGGGAAGCGTGCTTTGCCGATTGGATAGATAACCCGAATCCTAAAGCATTGCTGAATGCTTCTATATTCTTCGATTTAGACGGCGTCTATGGTCGTTTAAAATGGGCTGAAATGCTCAATGGTTTCATCGTTCGCCGCGCGCGCAGGAACAACCGCTTTTTGGCTTGTTTGGCACGAAATGCATTAAACCGCACACCACCGCTCGGCTTCTTCAAGAGTTTTGTCATGGAGAAAGATGGACGCCACAACAACTCTATCAATCTCAAGCGACGCGGTACCGCCCCTCTAGCGGACTTGATACGTGTACACGCATTAGCGGTCGGTTCTCGTGCCAAAAACTCGTTTGAACGCCTCGACAACGTTATCGACGCAGGTATTTTGCCCAAAGGCAGAGGAGAGGACTTACGTGATGCGCTTGAGTTCATCTCTATGGTCCGCATTCGCCACCAAGCATTTGATGTAGAGAACGATATCGAAGCGGATAACAATATTGAACCTGAGAACCTTTCTGAATTTGAAAGACGTAACTTAAAAGACGCTTTCCAAATACTAAGTAACGCTCAAAACTTCTTGAAATACCGCTATCAGGCCAGTAACAACTTTAAATAAGGGACACCATGAAACGTCTGTTTCAGGCGCCAAGTATTGACTGGCCCTACAAATATCAAAGTAAAAGAAACGTAGTAACTCACCCGTTGCTGCAAAGCTTTTACCAATCAGAAATGACCGATGGCAATACACCGATTGGGGATATTGAATTTATCGCAATGGACTTCGAGACCACAGGGTTGGACTCCGATAAAGACGATATCATAACGATTGGTATAGTGCCTTTTACGCTGAACCGTATTTATCTAAATAGAGCAAAGCACTGGATAGTGCGTCCAAGACAAAAACTGGATGAACACTCGGTAGTGATACATGGCATCACTCACAGTGACATTATCGATGCCCCAGATCTGTCCGAGATTATGGAAGAAGTGCTCGCTGAATTGTCAGGTAAAATTATGGTGGTTCATTATCGACATATCGAACGTGAATTTCTCGATAAAGCTTTAAAACTCAGAATAGGTGAAGGCATCGAATTCCCCGTTGTGGATACCATGGAAATTGAATCGTTAATTCAGAAAAGAACCACCAACGGATTATGGAATAAGTTAAAAGGTAAGAAACCAGAATCGGTTCGCCTTGGGCAATCAAGAACTCGCTACGGTCTACCCGCTTACACGCCTCACCATGCCCTGACAGACGCTGTCGCTACCGCGGAACTGTTCCAAGCCCAGATTGCTTATCATTACAACCCACTCCTAACTATCAGGACACTTTGGCGTTAATGTATGAACTGATGTTTGTTGTTTGCGATAACAAACAGACAAGCACAAAAAAGCCGACTTTTCAGTCGGCTTTTGCTTTGGGCTGTATCACTTAACGTTTAAAAGTTTCAGTACGTAAACCCATCACTAGGCTGACACACATCAGCAATAGCACAAACGTAAATGGTAACGCTGTTGAAATCGCTCCCGCTTGCAGCGCTTGTACCGCTTCTGTACCACCAATCCATAGTAATGCAATCGCAATCAGGCCTTCCATCATTGCCCAGAACACACGTTGAGCGACAGGAGAGTCAAGCTTACCGCCGGCGGTAATACTATCAATAACCAATGAGCCTGAATCTGAAGAAGTGATAAAGAATACCAAGACCAGAATAACGGCGATCATCGATAGCATAGTACCGTATGGTAGGCTATCGAACATCTGGAACATAGCCAGAGAAACGTCCGTTAGGCCGTGTGAACCAAGCTCACCAATTTTGTCGACAACTTGTTCAACCGCTAAGCCACCAAATACCGACATCCAAATCAACGTGACTACCGTTGGAACAATTAGAACCGCAGTAATAAATTCACGAATAGTACGTCCACGAGATACGCGAGCGATAAACATGCCTACAAATGGTGACCATGAAATCCACCAAGCCCAATAGAACACAGTCCAGCCTTGGAACCACGCCTCATCTGAACGACCGTGTGGATTACTTAACGGAAGAATATTTTCAATGTATGACATTAATGTGGTCGGAATCGAGGCAAATGTAACGGCGTAACCAATCAAAGCTACTAGTATCAGTAACAGGAATGCAACGACCATGTTGATGTTAGAAATAACTTTCACACCGCCATCAATACCGCGGATAACAGAAATGGTCGCCAACAGTGTTACCACAATAATGACCGTTACCTGTAACCCAATTCCAGCATCAATACCAAACACATGATGAATACCACTAGCGGCTTGCTGAGCACCAAGACCTAGCGAAGTTGCAAGACCAAATAGTGTCGCAATTACCGCCAGAATATCAACAATGTGCCCTGCCCAACCCCATGCACGATCGCCGAGTATTGGGTAAAAGATAGAACGGATAGAAAGTGGTAGCCCTTTGTTATAACAGAAGAACGCTAGTGAAAGTGCCACAACACCGTAGATTGCCCATGGGTGTAGACCCCAGTGGAACATAGTCGCACCCAGTGCAAGCTTAGCTGCTTCTGGTGAATTAGCAGCAACGCCAAGTGGTGTCTCATACCATCCGGTAAAATAAGCAACCGGTTCAGCCACACTCCAGAACATCAAACCGATACCCATACCCGCTGCAAAAAGCATTGAGAGCCATGAGATAAAGGAGTGATCTGCTACTGCATCATCACCACCAAGACGAATTTTACCATATGGAGAAACAATCAACGCCAAACAGAAAAGTACAAATATGTTACCAGCCCATATAAATAGCCAGTCGAATGATCCAATGATCTGCCACTTCAAGCCGTCCAATGCGGATTTAGCGGTATCTGCGTCGACAACTAAAATCGTCAATAAGAAAAGTAATATTAAGCCAGCGCTAATACCAAACACAGAGTTGTGGACATCAAATCCCCACTTCTGAACGTTGTCTTGACCTACCGTATAGTCGGTACTGTCAATACTGTATTTATCAATACCTTTTGTCATTTGTCCTCTCTTTGAACCAATCTAAATTGAACTCAAATAACTATGAGTAAGAAGTAAGTTCTTACTGAAGTCACAAAAATTACTTTGTACTCATAACTATTAACTCAACAATCAGAGGTCTACATTGTACACATGACCATTTACAAATCTACAAATAGCTTAAAATAAACACAATATTCATTAAAAATAACGTTTGAATGAGCAATATTTCAACACTAAATACAACATTAATGATTTGTGTACGAAACATTATTGCATTTTAAGTCACTTATACATTGCCTCTTTGTAGAGAAAAAAAGTATGACGTCTATGCTTTTCAATAACGTCTAACTGCGGTATTGTCGCGCTAGAAAATTACACCGCTTTTACTGGGTAGCTAACCGTGGAAAAACATGAAGAAGTTCTAGTCGCAATTCGCCAAATCATCAGAGCCATCGATCTACACTCTAAAAAGCTTAGCAAAGATGCAGGCTTAACAGGGCCACAACTTATTCTCATGCGTGCGATTCAAGAGTTAGGCGAAGTCACAATCCGAGAACTCTCCAAACACACTAATATGAGTCAAGCCACTGCGACCACCATACTTGATCGTCTTGAGCGAAACGGTTATGTACAGCGTATTCGTAGCGTCGAAGATAAGCGCAAGGTCCATGCTCATCTCACCGAAGCAGGAAAAGTTTTGTTGGCACAAGCTCCAGCACCTCTGCAAGAAAGCTTTGTTAAGCGCTTTCAAACCTTAGCAGATTGGGAACAAAGCTTGTTACTCTCTTCTGTTCAAAGGCTTTCATCAATGATGAATGCAGAAAACATCGATGTCGCACCACTGCTCGAAATCGGTAGCATTACTAAAAATGAAGAATAGATGATTTGACGAGAAAAGGTTGGGATTTACCAACCTTTTTTTATTTTATAATTGCAGATGATTAAGAGTGGTTATTCCAACAAACCATGCTGCACTGCGTACTTTGCCAGTTCCGCTGTTGAATGGATATCCAGCTTATGTTTGATATTTTGTCGGTGCGTCTCAACCGTGCGATAGCTAATACTTAATAGCGACGCAATTTTCTTGCTACTACAACCTTGAGCTACCAGTTTTAAAACCGCCTCTTCTCTTCGGCTTAGAGGGTTAGGTTTATTGGCCGAGGGGGTAATCTCACCCGTGAACAGAGTTTGTGTCACCGATTCGCAAAAATAGGTAGACCCTTGATTCACGGTTTTGATCGCCTGAACCATCTTAGAAGCAGAAATCTCTTTGAGCATATAACCCACAGCTCCCGCCTGCATCACTTTCATTATGTACTCTCGATTATCATGCATTGTCAGCATCAGTACTTTTGCATCAGGCACTTCTTCTTTGATTAATCGAGTGGCGTCAATACCATTCATTATCGGCATACTGACGTCCATTAGAATAACGTCCGGCTGATGTTGTTTAACCACATCTAAGGCTTCAAGACCATTACTTGCAGTGGCGACGACTTTTATTTCTGGTTCCAATTCAAGACGAGCCATGAAACCTTCTAGTACCACCTGATGGTCATCGACTATGACAACTCTAATTGGCTTTTCCATACACTAATCCATCCAATCGCAATAACACCGTAATCTCTGTACCAAAACCAGCTTCACTGATTAACTCAAATTCACCACCGATAAACTCGACGCGCTCACGCATATTACGCAAACCTATTCCCCGCTTGTTGAGCGCGTCTTTAACGTTAAAGCCAACACCATCGTCTCTTACCATTAACTGAAGCATATTACCCATTTGATGCAGAATCACCGTTACTTTCTTCGCTTGTGAGTGTTTACGAATATTATTTAGGGATTCTTGAACCACGCGATATAAAGTAGTCGCTGCTTCCGACTTCAGTTTATCCGGTTTGGTATCAAACAAGGTTTCAATTTGAATATTAGAGTGCGCTTGAAAATCTTCCAGCAGTGTCACAAGCGCGGCTTGTAAGCCGATGTCGTCCAGCGCACTGGGGCGCAAATTGTGCGAAATACGCCGGACTTCATTAATTGCAGTCATCAATGATTGCTGGGCCTTTTCAACATGCAAAACTAACGCATTTCCTTGCAGTTTATGATCAAGCAGCTCTAAATGACACTTGCTGGAGACAAGCAACTGATTGATGCCGTCGTGAAGTTCACGTGCCAAATGTTTCTTTTCGTCTTCCTGAAACATCACTGTTTTGTGTGCTAGCTCTTTTAAGTTTTTATCCGCGAGACGATGTTCATGAAGGTTAATCGCTAGCGTTAGCACAATAATCACGGCCACCGTCACGGCCAGAATCACCATCACGGAGAAAAAGGTCGTTTCGATATTTTTATTTATCGCAGACTGCATGGAGGCGACTTCTTGCCTTACATCCTCGATATAGAGACCGGTGCCTACCATCCATTGCCATTTATCCAACCACGCAACATAACTGAGTTTAGTGACAATCTCTTTGGTTGACGGCTTTTGCCATAAATATTGATGAAAACCGCCACCCGACTGAGCCTGAAAAAGAAGAGCCTCAATCAGGAAGTCACCTTCTTTGTCCTGCAAGCGCAGTAAGTTTTGACCAATTAATTCTGGTTGGATCGGGTGAACTAAGTTGACGCCTTCACCATCGTACGCAAAAAAGTATCCATCAGAGCCATAACGAAGCTTAGTCAAAATGGCTTTCACTTCTTCTTGCGCTTGTTCTGTGGTTAAAGAATTGCTGTTATAGATATGAGCTATCGAGTCCAGCGCGAGATCCACACTGTCTTTAAGCGCTGTTTCACGCGCTTTGATTAAGTTGATACGAAAAATCTCGACTTCACGTTGACCGAGTGTTTTCGCTTGATGAATAGAGATCCAACTAATACTTGCTGTTACAAGAAGCAGCGGTAATAACGTCAGCAATATTAGTTTGGCTTTTAGAGGCATTCCGTTTCCCAAAGATCCCTTTGCAAAAATAAAAACAGCTTACTGATTGTCGATGGTTCGACAATCAGTAAGCTGCAATACTTTAGCAACTTCTAAGGTGTGTTTTACCAAATCATTGTACAACCAAGAATTGGATCACATTCCGTAGAATTCCGGGAAGACTAAAATCGAAGCCAGTACCAATATTTGAATCGCGATAAACGGCATTACGCCTCGATAAATATCCATTGTGGTGACCGATTTCGGGGCAACCCCTTTTAAATAGAACAGACTAAAACCAAACGGCGGAGTTAAGAAAGATGTCTGTAAGTTCATCGCCACTAAGATACCAAACCAAGTCATTTCAATACCAAGTGTGCTCGCAACTGGTGCTAAAATCGGCACAATGATGAAACAGATTTCAACGAAATCGATAAAGAAACCGAGAATCAAAATGACAATCATGGTCGCAATCAGGAAGCCCCACTTGTCGCCCGGTATCGCTAACATCCACTCCTCGACTAAAATGTCTCCCCCAGTGTAGGTAAACGCCATTGAGAACGCAGTCGCACCAAGCAAAATAGCGAATACCATTGCAGTCACGTTCACCGTCTCTTTAGATGCTTCGTAAACCATCTTCCAGCTAAATTGACCATAGAGCATCGCAAGAATAAGAGCACCGGCACCACCTAATGCTGCAGACTCGGTTGGTGTGGCAACACCCGCAAAAATGGAACCAAGAACCACGATAATCAGCGCCAGTGGCGGTATTACCGCTTTTAAAGCTGTAATCACTTCTTCTTTGCGAGAAATAGAATCGTCTCGACCAATAGGCATGGCTGCTTCTGGGTTAAGTTTGGCGTAAATTAAAATGTAAACGATATAAGCGCCAACCAAGACCAAACCCGGCCACAATGCCGCATGGAATAAGTCTCCAACAGGGACGCCTAATACATCACCGAGTAAGATCAAAACGATCGAAGGTGGGATAATTTGCCCCAGTGTTCCCGACGCACAAATTGTTCCGCACGCAAGGCCTTTGTCGTAGTTGTATTTGAGCATTACAGGCAATGAGATAAGCCCCATCGCCACTACTGATGCACCAACAACACCGGTTGAAGCGGCAAGCAGAGCGCCGACCAATACGGTTGAAATAGCAATACCACCACGTACGCCACCAAACAGGCGTCCCATAGACTCTAGCAACTGCTCAGCTAAACGAGTTTTTTGTAGTACCAAACCCATAAATACAAACAGCGGCACGGCCATCAGCACGGTATTTTGCATGATGGATTGAATTCGATATGGCATAAAGGCAAACATTTCGATGCCTTCCGCCCATACACCAAATATCAGTGCGATTCCTCCGAAGGTAAAAGCAACGGGGAAACCTAAAAGTAGAGCAAACAGCGCTACAAAGAACATCACGATTCCGATCATTGTTTTTTCCTTTTACTTCGAATCTTTAAAGTTGGTATGCAAAAGCTGTGGGTTCACGATTCGGTTCAGCGAGTGCAGTATCATGCCGATACCACTCATTGCCATGAAGAAGAACGCTACTGAGATTAGGCTTTTAATGATCCATCGATAAGGTAAGCCGCCTGGGTCTCCTGATGTTTCCCCAAGCTCATAACTCTCTTTGGCATAATCAATACCGAAATAAGCCACCAGTAGGCAGAATGGTAGTAGCAGGATAAGAGTGCCTAATAGATCGATGACTGCTTGTGCTTTATTCGACAGTTGCTCGTAGAAAATGTCTACCCGAACATGCCCCCCCGCTTTTAGCGCGTATGGAATACCAAGCATGAACACAGCAGAGAACAGGTGCCATTCAAGCTCTTGAAAGGCAATAGAAACGTCATTAAACGCGTATCGCATAACAACGTCATAAACCACGTTCGCCACAAGCAATACGAATAGAATGCTGGATAACCAACCAAGAAAATCGCTGATACGATTAAACAGTCTTTCGATATAGATGAGACTTCTCATTCCCGACTCCATGGAATTTGCAAATATGCTCCGCTTAACCCAGTAAATCCGGAATGAGCTAGCGGAGCTTAGTTATATTTTTCTTGGGCTTTTCAGCAGCTTTTAATTAAAACTACTGTGCTTCGTTGTTGAGATACGCACGCATAGAAATATCTGTCCACTGGCGAACTTCTTTCAGATAGTTTGCTTGTGATTCTTGAATCTCTTTTGCTAATGGATCTTTAGCTGCGTGATCTGCAAGTAGGCGACCATTCGCATCACGAAGTGCTTTGATAACTTCAGGCGGGAAGTCTTTTACTTTTACGTCTGGATACTCAGTTTTGATTGAAACCCAGTTCTTACCACTTTCATGTACAGATTGTGCATACATATCGTAAGCAGCCGTGCGCATTGCCACACGCAAGATTTCACGTAGGTCTTCAGGTAACTTTTCCCAAGTACGTTTGTTCACTAGGAACTGCAACTCAGTTGCTGGCTCATGCCAACCTGTGTAGTAGTAAGGAGCGATTTTGTGGAAACCCATACGTAAGTCAAGAGATGGACCAACCCATTCAAGTGCATCGATTGTACGGCGTTCTAGCGAGGTATATAGCTCGCCTGGTGCGATGTTCGTTGGCTTGGCTCCTAGTTCTGCAAGCACTTCACCAGCAAAGCCAGGAATACGCATTTTCAGACCTTTAAGATCTTCCAGTGAATTGATCTCTTTTTGGAACCAACCACCCATCTGGATATCGGTATTACCGCCAGGGAAAGAAAGCATGTTGTGAGGTTCATACACTTTCTCCATCAGCTCCATACCACCGCCATGATAGAACCAAGCGTACTGTTCAGGTGCAGTCATACCGAAAGGCATAGAAGTGAAGTAAAGAGTATTTGGAACCTTACCTTTCCAGTAATAAGAAGCAGAGTGACCCAAGTCATATTGACCTGATTTCACCATATCGAACACACCTAACGGTGCTTTGTGTTTGTTCGCAGAGTCGATGCGAATTTGCAGACGGCCGTTTGACATTTTCTCTGCCATTGCAGCCATGTTTTTCGTAGCATCACCGAAAATCGGGAAGTTTGGTCCCCAAGTTTCAGCTAGCTTTAAGCGATACACTTTCTCATCAGCGGACGCTGATGTTGACAGCAAAGCAAAACACGCTGTAAGCGCAACCATACTTGTTGTCATAACTCGTTTTACAGATTGATGAATCAGACTCATTGTTCACGTCCTTTTGTTATTGGTCAGTGCAGTGGTACTTCAGTAGCACTTCAGTTCACCACATACTTTGGGTGAACTTTGATCAATAAAAAATGAGCATGATTACGCAAAGAAATAACATCACCAACCTCATATAAAACCATAGTCTTACGTATAAATACGTAGGATATATAACAACATAAACCTATATGATTGATTAAAATATAATTTATTTAAAATGGAGTATTTAATTTCTGTATTTATACGTAATTACTTTCGCAGACGCGAAGTTTGCATTTTGTTTTCGAAACTGTGACAGAACACCATAAGTACGATGTAGAGTTATGTATAAGGTTAGAAATGAAAAAGCCCCGGTAATACCGAGGCCTTAGAGTTGAAGCTGGGAGGTGAACTACACCGCTTTGTAGATGACTTTGTTACCCGCTAACTGCTCTTTCACTACAAGATTTTCTTCAAGTAGTTTTTTAAGTGCGCCTGTTGCCCAAGAAGCCGCTTTTGCGTCTTCCTGACCAGCTTCTAGACCAATAGACTTAGGATTAATGCCTTCCGCATTTTTAGCAACAATATCAAGAACCTGTTGTTGCTTAGGCGTTAATTCTACGTCAACTTTAATCGCTGCTGCTTGAGCAACAACTTTTTCAACCGCTGGTTTAGCTACTTTTTTCTCTACAACTTTCTTTTCAGCTGCAGGTTTCGCAGTTTTCGTTGCTGAAGATAGGTTCGCTACAGTCGCTTTAACACGCTTTTGCAGTTTAGCCTGCACTTTGCGCTTATGAGCAAGTCTCATCGAGTATGTCTCCATTTCACTGCTTTAATCGCAGTGGTGAAAATTTGAAGCGCGTTTTATATCAAAATTCTGCTGTCATTTGTAGCATTGAGGTCAACTTCTCCTGTAAAAATGCATCTATCGCACGTTTATGTCTACAATTTATACAAGGGTGTTTTTGATTATCACAGTTGCAATACTGGGGATAAAAACAGTTTTATTGAGAGTGTATGTCGTTTCTATGCAGAGTATTCATATCGCCAATCATCACTTTGACTTACGTTCTCCTTATGCAAAATGGGTAGGCATCGCAGCTGCTTTATTGGCTTTGGGGTTTGTTATTTGGTCACCTAGTTGGAGGCAAGCCTTAGTCGCTATAATCGGTATTTGTGTATTGTTGGTTGTGGGTTACTGGTTAATTAGAAAAAGCCAAGTTGGCTATACCTTCACTGCCACTCACTTTCAGCAGCATCTGTTTCGAGGCGGTTGGGTTTTGCGTTGGAATAACATTAGTAAAATCGGCATTTGTACTTTCGAACAAGATGGATGGCATCATCCGTTGCCATGGATTGGCATCAAGCTAAAACGCTACTCTCCTTATCTTGACAGTATTTGTCCGCGTATCGCCTCTGAAATATTGCTCAGCCAACGTGCTCTACTCTATCTCGGGGCACGACAAAAAAACCAAGAAACTCAGTTTGAAGATATGGTGTTGGATGCTCAGCAGTACAAAGAATCTGCAACTAAAAGCTATTCAGGCTTAATGGCTATGTTGGCAAATAGAATGATGTATCAGCGCCAATATTACGATTATGACGTTTTTATCTCAGCGAATGATTTAGATAGAAGTGCGGAAGAGTTTGTAGGGCTAGCTCGGCGCTACCTAGCAGCAGCCGAGCCAGAAAAAACAGATTAGTAAAGCGGCATTTCATCAGCCACGTAGTGATTGTGTAATCGTTCATGACCGAATGTTGATTTAGGTCCGTGCCCAGGAATAAAAGTAACATCGTTACCTAATGGCCAAAGCTTAGTTTTTATGGAGTTCAGCAAATCACCGTGATTACCCTGAGGGAAATCGGTACGACCAATACTACCGTGGAACAGCACATCACCAACAAACGCCAGTCGTGCTTCTTCACTGAATAAAACCACATGCCCCGGAGTATGCCCCGGAGTGTGAATCACTTGAAGAGCCTGTTTACCGAAGGTCACTGTGTCACCTTCATCCAACCATCTGTTAGGCTCAAATGCTTCTGTCAGTGGGAAACCGAACATTTGGCTTTGACCTTCTAAGCCTTGTAGCCAGAAATTATCTGCTTTATGTGGACCAACAATATCGACATTGCCAAGCTGATCGGCCAATGATTCTGTACCACCAACATGATCTAAGTGACCATGAGTAAGCACAATGTGAACCACTTTTACTCCCAGCTCATCAATCATAGCTTTCAATTGTTTGACGTCACCCCCCGGATCGACAACAACGCCTTCCATGGTTTCATCACACCAAACAATTGAACAGTTTTGAGCGAAGTGAGTCACAGGGACAACTTGATATTGTAAAGACATAAAACAAACCTTGTTCGATATTCGAAATTCGAAATTGTTCGAACTATGCCACTAGAACCCTAATTTGACAAGCTACGAGCCTTGCCAGTTGCGGATTGGCCCTGTATCAATATGGACAAAACCACTTTGAGGATAATACCCAACACCACCCGCTTTTAAGCTTAGTGCCGCTTCATGAACTTGTTTCAATGAAACACCATCTAAGCGGAAATCGAATGCCTTACCCATCATATGGAAGCTCTTCTGTGCAACACCATTTGAGTTTTGACGAAGCATTTCATTGGTAGCCGGAGAACGATAACCAGAAATAATCTGCACCTCAGCCTCACAGCCGATTAAGGTTTGAATACGGGTTAACTGATCAAAAAGCCCTTTGTCCATAGGATGAACTTCGTTGCGACGGAAATCGCGGCAGATATGATTGAGTCTTTTAAGCTCTGAACGCACATAACGATGACCATTGAAATAGCAACTTTCTAGCGTTTCACCCGTGTGAAGGTTATTTAGTGCCAAAACACGAGGTTCATCTGGGAGAGAGGCTTGAACTAGGCTTGGCGAACAAGCCGCAACCACTAAACCACTTCCAGCAAATTTCAAAAAATCACGTCTAGATACAATCAAACCAACACCTTTACTACTGATTAAATTTCAAACAGAGGGCGAAACTTAACGGACTCGCCAGTGAAGGTCAAATGCATATTTTGTGCACAAAATCGTCTTAAACAGTGATTTGTAACATTAGTGATTGAACATAAAGAGAAACTTTTATATGTAAATTTTGAGTAAACTTTGAAGTGAATAGCATAGGCAAGTTAAATTGCCAGCCTTTGCCTCTTATCCACGAGCTTGAGCGTCTAGGCGGTAAACATCATCCCTGTACTGAAGACTTCCACCTTCATACCAAACAGTTTGGTAAATGATATGAACTGGGATTCGCTTCTTCAGCGCAATCGACTTATTGCTAGGGTTTTGTTCATCTTTCAATTTGGACTCATCAATTCCCTGAGTTTCAAAAATCTTAGCAGCAAAAATAGACGCATCCTGTACACGAATACATCCTGAGCTGAACGCCCTTGATGGGCTGCTAAACAGATGCTTGCTTGGCGTGTCATGCAAATAGATAGCGCGAGCATTCGGCGTATTAAACTTGTACAACCCTAATGCATTTTGACGCCCCGATTGCTGGCGCATTCGGTATGGGAATGTGTCTGGGTCTACGCTTGTCCAATCGATCGCTTTTGGATCTAAAGTTTTGTCTGAGGACCAACTCTTAATTATTTCAATATGGTGCCGATTGAAATAATTTGCATCCCTCTTCGCCAGTGGAAGTATATCTTCCACCATAATTTTTCTCGGAACATTCCAAGTGGGATTTAAAATCACGGAATCGAGTTTAATAGACATCAAAGGTGTCGGACGTTTAACACTACCCACAACCACTTTCGATGAAAATACCGGTTTGCCTGAATACCAGTACTTCATGTCAAACCCAGGAATGTTCACCACTATCACGGTGTCTTCTTCTTGTGACCATAAGCGACTGCGCTCAGTATTCAACGCCAGAAGAGCCAAACGGGACTTAACAGAAAGGTTGAGCCATTTTAATGTGTCTGGACCGATGATCCCGTCTGACTTGAGACCATGCATTCGTTGAAATCGTTTAACGACTTTCACCAGACTGTTGTCATACCATGTGACATTGTCACTAACCTGACTCATATCTATGTTCACCAGCGATAAGCGATGTATTAACAGATCTCTATCATCAAGCCTATCACCCGGCTTTATTAAACCTTTTTGGTTATAGCGAGGAATGATCTCAGATTCTTTCTCAAGCAGAGTTTTGTATGCGGTCATCAAAGGTTGGTATGACGCATCGTTAGGTGTATATGACTGGACCAACTCACCAATGCCGTTCGTTGCCACTGCTACTTCTAAAGAAACAAAGGCATTTTCACTAGGCAAGGGTAAGTTGTATGTCAGCTTCTTTCCCTCAAAGAACCATTGTTGTCCGAGCTTTGCGGCTTGTTCGGCATAGCTCAGATACATGATGAGAGTATCTGTGGCTAACAGGTCGTATTCAAACCAAGTATTTTGCTCGCGGTATTTTTGCAAGTAGCTTAAGCGCCGATCAAATAAAGGACTGATACCAGCACGATGGATAACTTCAAGCTGCTGCTCAAACTTTTGAATGGTAGCTAAATCGATCCAAATAAGTTGAGCGTTATTTTGCTGATAAATACGCTCAACTCTCTGAGGATATGCCAACAGTGACAAAACCGGTGAATCAGGTTCAATCCAACCTAATTCAGAAAGCCGTTTTTCTGCTGCTGAAACCGATATGCTGAACAAAATTAGCAACACTGCAAAAAAACGATTTTTCTTCATATAACGACGCCTAACTCAACAACCTATAGATTGAGTATGGCAAAGAATTAGTCAATTGTTATAACAAAATTAAACAATTGCTGACCAGTGATTATCCCATTGCACATTTGATACACTCGTTTGCGCGCCATGAGGATATTGGTTACTCACTACCATCCCAGCACCGGAGCTTACCTGAAATTGGTCACCATACACAACAACGCCAGAAGCATCGGGTAAAGGTGCAAGTTCAACTAAACGACGAGTTTCTTTCGACCAAATACCATAGCAGTTGCCGACAGGAGACGTAGCCAGTATCCACTTATCCGTAGCCGCTATGCTTGCTATATAGTGATTAAAGCGAGCCCATTCTTCAGGTTCAGCAAACAAAGGTTGCATTTCTCCACTCCGGGTATGCATGGCAATTAAAGAAGGTGTATCTTCCGGTTGCCCACGATATTGTTGTCCACACAGTACAGTTTCACTTCCGTCGTGAGCAAGGTGACGAATACTCAAATGGTGATCCGGTAAAGAAACCTGCTCCAGTACTTTGCCATTCATAGACAAATAGGTAAGACTCGGCTGCATTGTCTCTATATTTAGAGGCTCACGACCATTGGTATGAACGCCACCCACACCAATCGCTAATGTGTTGTCCGGCATCATAATCACTTCATGTGGGCCGATACCAAAGCCTGTCAGTTCATCGGTTTTCTTGTAGCCCTTTTGAACGTCATAAACACCAATGATCCCCTTGCTAGTTCCTCTTTCACCTTCAGTAGCAAACAACCATAAGCCATCATTGGAATAGACGCCATGACCGTAATAGTGTCGCTGAGAACCAGACGAATTGAGCGCTATCATCTCGCCACTCAGATAGTCAAAAACCATCATGAACTCCCCCGGACGACGGCCAAAAGCAACGGCTTGACTCATTTGTGGATGAATAGCGACCCCATGCCCTCTTGCAGGTAAGGGCAACTGACGAATCGCTTGTCCCTTTTTATCGGCAACTACAGCGCTAAACTGGTCGCGGCTTGTCACTGCACAACCAATGAGTGCTGGTTGATTTTTATTCCCACTGCTTGCACAACCAAACGGAAGTATTGGAGTGCAAACACCGAAGAGAGCCGCTTTTAATAGCGAGCGGCGTGTATAATCAGTCACCATCGGTTGCATTGAATCCTATCACTACATCTAGTTCCACAGAGACTTCGTCATGTAACAAGTACTTGAGTTGCTCCATTTTGTTGTACTGAGAAAGCACAGTTCGGTATCCCTCTTTTGTTTGCAGCAGGTCGAACAAACTTCCCTCTTCAGGCCATGTTGCCAAAAGGTTTGCATATTGGGTTTTCACTCGTTCTGCCAAATCGACCAGTCCGCGATCTCTCAGCATTTTGTCCAAACCATTTCCATCAGATAAATACAGCGATTGCATCGCTTCAATATTGGCTTTTAGGTTGAACATAGACGTTTTAGAGCGCCATGACTCAGAGAAATATGGGCGAGGTTTACCAATATTCGCTAAAGGACGGCTTAACTTAGACATGGAAAACTCTAACTGATTAGATAGCAGCGCTATGTATTCCGAAGTCCACGTTTTTTCATCCAGTTTTGTCCAAGGGTTTGTACGCCACGCTTTTTCAATCGTATCGGCTCTGTTTGCCAGATTTTCACTAATTGCCGTAGCTGACATGCATGCCTGAGCCTTTGAAGTGGTCAGCGGTGATTTTGAATCGTAGAGCATCCATTCAATAGCACCAAGCCCTTGTACCGTCACACTGTTTTCTGCAATTTCGGAAGCAGTCCAAACTTTATCCTGCTTTGTTAGCGCGCCCATTTTCAGACCTGTAGTGTTTTTCTTATCTGGCCAAAACTGCACATTCCAACTTTGAGCAAGAGCGTCAGCAGGACCTCGTTCCTGACCTTCTAATGCCATCCACGCAAGCATAGTGCTATGCCATTGCTGTTTGATCTCTGAAATATCTATGGAATCTGCCTGACAGAACTCAGAAAACGTTTCGGCTAAAGAATGGGCTTGCATAGAAAAATGATTTGCGGCTTGATACTCCACCAAATAAGTAGCCTGGCTTACGTGTTGAGTCTGCTGCGCGTGCGAAGCTGTTTGACTTGTTTGACAAGCCGTTAAGCTCAGTACCAATATGCTTGGCAAAAAAAGTTTGAAGGTCATATAAACACCTAACAAAGAATGACTTTATAAAGAATTTAGAAATGCGATTAAGGCTTCACGTTCTTTCTTACTGAACTGAAGTACTTTTTCTTTGGCTGCTTGAGCTTCGCCGCCATGCCAAAGCACCGCTTCCATAAGATTTCGTGCGCGTCCATCATGTAGGAAGTACGTATGGTTATTCACTTCCTCTGTATAGCCGATACCCCACAGCGGTGGCGTTCGCCACTCGTTTCCTGATGCAAGAGCTTCAGGTCGGCCATCACTTAATCCCTCACCCATATCGTGTAATAACAAATCTGTGTATGGATGAATTGTTTGTTCTGACAGTGCAGGTCTAGATTCCACTTTTGCGGTTTTAACCTCTGTTTTGTGGCAGCTATTACATCCTACTTCAGCAAACAGCTTTTTACCGTGTTGAACTTTTGGGTCATCAACGTTTCGGCGCACAGGCACTGCTAAATGTTGCGAATAGAACTCAACGAAATCGAGTATATTATCACTCACTTCTGGTTCACCACCGTTAGGCACTTGACTACAAAGTGTTTGATGCACACTGCAATTTTCTTTTGGGAATAGATGGCTGGTCAAGCCTAAATCACCATTGAACGCTGCAGCATTTTGTTGCATCAACGATGGTTGCCCTGCTTTCCAGCCAAAACGTCCAACGACTTTTTTCTCTTGGCGGACATCCCAAACTCGGTTTACACGACCAGAAATTCCATCACCGTTAGCATCGTTCTCGTCTTGCCAAGAAAGAATCGTCTGTTCTGGAATAGCTTCTAACAAGCCTAAACCAATCATAGGCGGGGCGACACGCGCAGAAAATTGAGTCTTCGGGTGTAAAGCGCCATAGCCTAGATTTTGAATAGATAGATTCGGTTTACGTAAAAGTACTGGAGTGCCATCCGCAAACTTAACCACCACATCGTCGTAAGTAATTTGAATTGAACCTTCAGCTTTTTTCCCCGGGAGCGCAAAGTCTTGCAGTTGGTCACCGTAAACGGGCTCAGGTACTACACCAGCTTTGTTATATATGGCTTTTTGTGCCTGTGTTTCTGCTGGAATGCTCAAACGCACAAGCATCGAAACCGCTTGTGTATCATTGGCTTCTGGAGGATGCCCTCGTCCGTCTTTGATATGACAATTCTGACAACCATTAGTGTTAAAAAGAGGACCAAGACCATCGCGGGCGTCGGTTGATGAAGGTGCTGGAACCCAAGGATTACGGAAAAAGCTATTACCCACGCTAAAGTCCAAACGTTTTGCCATTGGCAAGTTTGATGCAGGCAGAGAATAAGCATTAGGGCCGGCTTTCGTTGTACTGGTACTGCCCCCAGATTTCACGTCTTCAGCCACAGCATGGCAAGAGGCCAGACTCAGTAGTAGTGCTGAAAAATAAGACTTCATTGCGTCTTTCTCATTATTTAAAAAGCAAGAAACCCAATCCGTCGCACCTCATGTCAAAGATCTAAAGATTGGGTATAAACGAGTTCTCTTTTATGGGGGTGAATCTAGTTAAGAGAGCTCAGTCTGCCATCGAGATTAAAAATCGTGGTCAGCATTATCTGGATTGAGATTGTCGATACCGATAATACCTGCTGCACGCTCAATAGAAGCCGTTTGAGCGACTAAACCCGCGATAGCTTTGTTGACTAACGCGTTGCCTTCAGCGTTGTCTGCCGCAATTAACTGATCAAAGTGCTGATTGTTTTGTTCTGCTGATTTAACTAACTCACTAACTTCTGCACGAGAAGCTTCAAATTGAGCCAGAATGTCTTTCGCAGCTGCTGAATCTTTGTCTGCAACTAAATCATTGATGCTTGGACCAGAAATTTTAGATCCGTCTACACGTGAATATGAGCCCGTATAGACGTTGTAAATGCCTTGCTCATTGAAGTAATGAGAATTGTGCGTGTTGTCTGAGAAACAATCGTGCTCGTCTTCAGTGGAATTCGCTTCAAGCGCCACTTTCATACGCTCGCCAGCTAACTCACCAAGAGATAGCGACCCCATGCCAAACAACATTTTGCGAATGCCGTTTGTTGCTGATTCTGAAAGTAGTTCCTGACGGTAATTGCCTTGTTCCGATGCTGACCACTGTTTTTCCATCCACTCAAGATCTTGAACCAAAAGCTGAACAGCCGCTTTTAGGTATTGAGCACGACGGTCACAGTTGCCGTTTGTACACTCTGCACCTTGAACGTAATCTGTATAACGACGAGCGCCAGCGCCAGGGTTAGTGCCGTTTAGATCTTGGCCCCATAGCAAAAATTCAATGGCATGGTACCCAGATGCAACGTTAGCTTCCGAACCACCAACTTCGTTCAGGCTAGCGATTAAATCAGGGGTAATAGTAGATGCATCGATTGTCGTTGCACCGATCGTGATCGCTTTATTACTGATAATGTTTGCACTTGCGCCTTCATTACCAAGTTCATATTGGTAATCTGTCGCAACGTAATCGATCAGCCCCTCATCCAAAGGCCAAGCGTTTAGCTGCCCTTCCCAGTCATCGACAACGGCGTTACCAAAACGGAAAACTTCAGACTGTTGGTACGGTACACGCGCTGCTAACCAAGCTTTTTTAACATCTTGCAGTTTTGCTTCTGACGGTGCAGACAGAAAAGCATTCACTGATTTTTCAAGGCCTTTGGCTGTTGTCATTGAATCAGCAAACACTGCATGAGCAATATCTGCATAGTTTTCTACAACTTGTTGTTGAGTAACTGCGGCCATGCTTGCAGCACTGGCTAAAGCTAAAGAAGCGGCGATAGATTGGACTAAAAACGATTTCACTTTCATTGAAGCATCCTTGTTGAGCAACTTATAATGTTAGTGCTAATTATTATCATTTGCACTACTAGTTACGCATCATACAAATTTACAATTTATTTGCAAGCTGTAACAAAAAAAACCTCACCGAGGTGAGGTTTTTTTATGCAAAAATGATGAACTATTAAAGTTTTAAATTGTGCTTTCCGTGTGAGACTTTTGCTTTTAAATAGTTTTCGTTGCCTGACTTAATATGAGCGGCGGTATTGACAACTTCAACGATCTCAATGCCATGCTGTTTTAGCTCATTGACTTTTTTAGGGTTATTAGTCACTAATAGAATCTTACTGATACCCAAAGCTTTCAACATTTGTGCAGCTTCAGTGAAATCACGGAGGTCGTCGCCGAAGCCCAAATGGTTGTTGGCTTCGTAGGTATTCATCCCTTGGCTTTGTAAACGGTAAGCATCGATTTTGTTATAAAGCCCAATACCCCGGCCCTCTTGACGTAAATAGAGAATAATTCCGCCAAACTCACCCATTTTCTCAATGGTTTCTTCCAACTGCTCACCACAATCGCAACGCGACGAATGGAAAACATCACCAGTTAAACACTCAGAGTGCATGCGAACTAATGGAATCTCTTGAGACTTATCAACGGATTTGAAGATAACAGCAACGTGCTCTTTGTCTGTTTCTAACCCTTTGAAAGAGAGGATTTCAGCATCAATGTTACTTTTAGCGCCGACTTTAAAGTCAACTCTGGCTCTTACTTCCGCCATATCTGTACTCACTTTACTCAAACATTACTTATGCACAGTCGTTAATAATTTATCTTCTTCTCATACTTAGCAAAGCAAATTACTCTACCACATTGAGAATCCATGCATTCGAATCAGTTAATCTTGCCATAACTATGGGGATTGACCCGCCAGTTTTCAATGAAAAGATCATAATCTGTTTATCCACTCAAGTAACTTATAGAAACGCACTCTGTAAGATTCATTAAGCTTTGTTGTTATAATATAACAATTTAAAAAAACGGCAATAAAAAACCCAGCTGTATAAAGCTGGGTGTAAAGTACTAGACTAACTTAGTTTTTCTGCGTTTTCTTCCACATTGTGAAATCAATCCAAATTTGTTCTAGCTCTTTCAATTCTTCCGCAGTTAATAACGATAACGTTGATTTAGACGGAGTCGAAGAATATGGCTGCAGAGAACTAATTTGTTCATGAAAAACTTCTTTCAATTTATAAATCATCAGTTGGTCCACTGCCTTAATCCATTAATAAGCATTAATTCTCAAAAATAATACCATTTAAAATTCATTTTTGTGACAAAAAACATATTAATGGAACGATTATCACACTTTGCATTTGATTTTTTATAGCTGCTATTTTTGATCAAAAATATTCAAATAGATCAATTACCTTAGCCTTTGGATCAGTTAGATGAGCTTGCTAAAGAATGGGCTATATGCATATTCACTTCGCTTGAATACTACTCCACCTAACCACTCTCTACTTCTCATACTTTAATAAATATTCATATTTTATTTATTAACAAATTGATATCGCATAGAGTTTCAAATATACGCAAATATCGTTTTCTAAAGTGGTATCCAGTTTTTTAGATAAAAAAAACCGAGTATTTAATACTCGGCTTTTTATATAGTAAAAGTTATTTATTCTGAGTCGGATTCGCTATCAGTTTCAGAATTATCACTCTCAACTTCAACGGTATCCGTTGACTCAACTGACGAATCTAGAACTTCATCACCCTCTTCCCCTTCAGGAAGTTCAGTTTCTTCGATTTCTTCGATACGTTGTAGTCCAACGACTTTCTCATCTTCCGATGTACGGATAAGTGTTACACCTTGAGTGTTACGGCCAACTTGACTCACCTCACCAACACGAGTACGTACAAGAGTACCTGCGTTAGTGATCATCATGAACTCATCGCCTTCTTCCACTTGAACCGCACCGATAACGAGGCCATTACGCTCTGATACTTTGATCGACACAACACCTTGTGTTGCACGGCTCTTCGCTGGGTATTCACTTAGAACAGTACGTTTACCATAACCATTTTCCGTTACTGTCAGTATGTTACCGTCAGTCTTAGGAACGATCAGAGACACAATTTGATCATCGCCGTTTAGCTTCATACCACGAACACCAGCTGCAGTACGTCCCATAGCACGAACTTGTTGTTCGTTGAATCGTACAACTTTACCTGATTGAGAGAACAACATGATGTCGTTGTTGCCGTCTGTGATATCTACGCCGATTAGAGAGTCTTCATCACGTAGGTTAAGAGCAATCAGACCATTTGCGCGTACGTTAGCGAATTGATCCAAAGAAGTCTTCTTAACAGTACCGTCGCCCGTTGCCATAAAGATAAATTTATCTTCACTGAACTCAGTTACAGGCAGAATCGCTGTGATACGTTCGTTTTCTTCAAGCGGTAGTAAGTTGACGATTGGCTTACCACGAGCAGTACGGCTCGCTAATGGCAATTGATACGTCTTCAAACGGTATGTCTTACCACGCGTTGAGAAACATAGAATGTTGTCATGAGTATTCGCGACTAGTAGACGTTCGATATAGTCTTCGTCTTTCATGCGCGTTGCACTCTTACCACGACCACCACGACGTTGAGATTCATAGTCGCTTAGAAGCTGATACTTCACATAGCCTTCATGAGATAGAGTCACAACAACATCTTCACGAGCAATCAGCTCTTCCATATCTATGTCATGGCTTGCAGCTGTGATTTCTGTACGACGTGCGTCACCAAAAGCATCACGAACCGTTTCTAGCTCTTCACGGATAACTTCCATCAAGCGCTCAGTGCTGCCAAGAATATGCAGTAGCTCTGCAATTTCTTCTAGAAGCTGTTTGTATTCATCAAGAATCTTCTCGTGTTCTAGACCCGTTAAACGGTGTAAACGAAGTTCTAGAATCGCCTGAGCTTGTTGCTCAGTTAAGAAATATTGACCGTCACGAATACCGTATTGAGCTTCTAACCACTCTGGACGAGCTGCATCTGTACCAGCACGCTCAAGCATTGCTGCTACGTTGCCTAGATCCCAGCCACGTGAAATCAAACCAACTTTAGCTTCTGCTGGTGTTGGAGCCTTACGGATCAACTCGATGATTGCATCGATGTTCGCCAGTGCTAGTGCTAAACCTTCGAGGATATGAGCACGCTCACGAGCTTTACGTAATTCAAAAATAGTACGACGAGTCACCACTTCACGACGGTGGTCAACGAAGCACTTAATCATCTCTTTCAGGTTAAACAGTTTTGGTTGGCCATGTTCAAGGGCAACCATGTTAATCCCGAAAGTAGTCTGAAGTTGAGTGTTTGCATAAAGGTTGTTCAGAACAACTTCACCTACTGCATCACGTCTACATTCAATAACAATACGCATACCATCTTTATCAGATTCGTCACGTAGTGCGCTGATGCCTTCAACTTTTTTATCTTTTACAAGTTCCGCAATTTTCTCGATCAAGCGAGCTTTGTTCACTTGATACGGAATTTCAGAAACGATGATTGTTTCTTTGCCACTCTTATCTGCTTCAATATCAGCTTTAGAGCGCATGTAAACTTTACCGCGACCAGTCTTATAGGCATCAATGATACCTTTACGACCACTAATCAATGCTGCGGTTGGGAAATCTGGTCCTGGGATGTAATCCATCAACTCATCAATAGTGATGTCTTCATTGTCGATGAATGCCAAACATCCATTCACAACTTCAGTTAAGTTGTGTGGCGGAATATTGGTCGCCATACCCACGGCGATACCTGACGAACCGTTCACAAGCAGGTTAGGAACTTTCGTTGGCAGTACAGCAGGAATCTGCTCAGTACCGTCGTAGTTATCTACGTAATCAACCGTTTCTTTATCTAAATCAGCCAACAGTTCATGGGCTATTTTAGCCATACGAACTTCGGTATAACGCATTGCCGCAGCAGAGTCGCCATCGATAGAACCGAAGTTACCTTGACCATCCGCTAGCATATAGCGAAGTGAGAACGGCTGTGCCATACGTACAATAGTATCGTATACAGCACTGTCACCATGTGGGTGATATTTACCGATTACGTCACCTACCACACGGGCAGATTTCTTATATGGTTTATTCCAATCGTTGCCCAATACGTTCATAGCAAATAGAACGCGGCGGTGTACTGGTTTTAGACCATCACGCACATCAGGAAGAGCACGACCAACGATAACTGACATCGCATAGTCTAGGTATGAACCACGAAGCTCATCTTCAATGTTTACGGGCGTGATCTCTTTAGCTAGATCGCTCATAGAGCCTTTATCCCTCTATAGTTTGATCGGTATATCCAGACAGTGAACTATTACTTTAAATAAGCCGAATAGACACTGTTTTCCAATTTCCAGATATTATTGATACTTATAAGGTGAAAAAATATAACACAACTTATAACGGTTCGGCATAACTTTCATTGCCCTTTTATCAGGTTGTGATGTTTGTTGCCTCTAAAATGTGGAGAAATTACACACTTCTCCCATATCCAACTGATAAATGGTTAATTTTTACCCATATATTTACTAAACAATCAATTCTTGCTTAAACAAATAGAGAACAACTGGTTTGATTTACTCATAACGTTATAATGCCCACGTAACCACGGATGAGTATTAAAGGCAAATTCACTATGACGACCACTCAAAATCAAAACGTCGACCCTAACGAAATAAAAAAATTCGAGGACATGGCCTCTCGTTGGTGGGATCTAGAAGGCGAATTCAAACCTCTTCACCAGATTAACCCTCTTCGCCTCAATTATGTTCTCGATAAAGCGGATGGCCTTTTCGGCAAGAAAGTTCTGGACGTGGGCTGCGGTGGTGGCATTTTAGCGGAAAGCATGGCTCGAGAAGGTGCAGAAGTTACAGGCTTAGATATGGGCAAAGAACCTTTGGAAGTTGCTCGCCTCCACGCGTTAGAAACTGGAACTAAGCTCACTTATATCCAGAGTACAATCGAAGACCACGCAAAAGAAAACCCACAAACCTATGATGTGGTGACTTGTATGGAAATGCTGGAACACGTCCCTGACCCACTTTCCGTGGTTAAGTCCTGTGCAGCATTGGTCAAACCGAACGGGCACGTCTTTTTCTCTACTCTGAACCGCAATATTAAGTCTTATCTTTTTGCCATCGTAGGCGCAGAAAAGCTGATGAAAATTGTTCCTGACGGTACTCACGACCACGAGAAATTCATTCGCCCTTCTGAGTTACTAAAGATGGTTGACCAAACACACCTTAAAGAACAAGGTATCACTGGTTTACTTTACAACCCGCTGACTGACACATATCGCTTAGGGAAAAATGTTGATGTGAATTACATCGTTCACACTCGTTTGTTCTGATTGCACATATTCTGGTCGAAAAGTTGAGGGCTTTTTAACCCTCAACTACTTCAAGAAATATTTCATTTTTATGCACGATTTTCGTGCATTCTGTTCCATTTTGAATCAACAAAATTTGGCTCGAATTTTTAGTTAAAGATCAAGGGAATTTTTTTTTGATCGGTTACGAATAAACCAATCTTGAAAGCTCGTTTTTTTACAATCAACTCTGTTCTTAGATCATCAGTTAGTGGCTACTAACGTTTTTTTTTATTTTCAAAGTTATCCACAAAGTTTCCCCTAAACTGTAACTTGCATTAAAGGGGTTATAGCACTATGTTGTAACTCGAACACTGATGCACCCCTATATGTAGTGTCTAGGCCACTACATATAGGAAGAGCATAATCACAAAACCGTTAATAATTTTACAAGAATTACATAGAAAAACGGTTTTAATCAGTTTTGTTAGGGAAATGAAGCAGAATGAACCAACAACTCACTGTCACAAAGCGTGATGGCCGCAAAGAAACTATTGATCTGGATAAGATCCACCGAGTGATCACATGGGCTGCTGAAGGCCTACAAAATGTCTCTGTATCACAAGTGGAACTTCGTGCTCACATCCAGTTCTACGACGGCATTACCACGTCAGACATCCATGAAACGATTATTAAATCAGCAGCTGACCTGATCTCTGAAGAGAGTCCAGATTACCAATATTTGGCTGCACGATTAGCGGTATTCCATCTACGTAAAAAAGCTTATGGTCAATATGAGCCACCAACACTGTTAGACCACGTGTCGTCGATGGTGGAAAAAGGCAAATACGACAAGCACCTAATGGAAGATTACACGCGTGAAGATTTCATCAAGCTTGATAGCTTTATTGATCACCGTCGTGACCTAAACTTCTCTTATGCTGCGGTAAAACAGCTTGAAGGTAAGTACTTCGTACAAAACCGCGTGACAGGTCAGATTTATGAAAGTGCTCAGTTCCTTTATATTCTTGTAGCAGCTTGTTTGTTTGCTAAATATCCAAAAGACACACGTTTGGATTACATCAAGCGTTTCTATGATGCGACATCAACATTCAAGATTTCTCTACCTACACCAATTATGTCTGGTGTACGTACTCCTACCCGTCAGTTCAGTTCATGTGTTCTGATTGAGTGTGGTGACAGCCTAGATTCTATTAACGCGACAGCGAGCTCAATTGTTCGTTACGTTTCTCAACGTGCGGGTATTGGTATCAACGCCGGCCGTATTCGTGCTTTAGGCTCAGAAATCCGTGGTGGTGAAGCTTTCCACACAGGTTGTATTCCATTCTACAAATACTTCCAAACAGCAGTGAAATGTTGTTCTCAAGGTGGTGTTCGTGGTGGCGCAGCAACGGTGTTTTACCCTCTATGGCACGGCGAAGCTCAGTCGCTACTAGTTCTTAAGAACAACCGTGGTGTTGAAGAGAACCGCGTTCGTCATATGGACTACGGTGTTCAGCTAAACAAACTGATGTACCAACGTTTAGTGGAAGGCGGAAACATTACTCTGTTCTCACCTTCTGACGTTCCTGGACTTTACGATGCGTTCTTCCAAGATCAAGACGAATTTGAACGTCTATATGTGAAATACGAGAACGATGCTTCGATCAAGAAGACAACCGTTAAAGCTCTTGAAATGTTCACTCTACTAATGCAAGAACGTGCTTCTACAGGCCGTATTTACATTCAGAACGTTGACCACTGTAATACTCACAGCCCGTTTGATGCGAGTGTGGCTCCAGTACGTCAATCAAACCTATGTTTGGAAATTGCACTGCCAACCAAACCTTTAACTAACGTTGAAGATGACAATGGCGAAATTGCACTTTGTACTCTGTCTGCATTCAACCTAGGTTCGATTGAAAATCTAGACGATTTTGAAGAGTTAGCTGACCTAGTGGTTCGTGCGCTTGATGCTCTGTTAGATTATCAAGATTACCCGCTGCCAGCCGCTTATAAGTCAACGATGAATCGTCGTACGCTTGGTGTCGGTGTAATTAACTACGCATACTACCTAGCGAAAAACGGCGTTAAATACTCAGACGGCAGCGCGAATGCTCTGACGCACCGTACGTTTGAAGCAATGCAATACTACTTGCTCAAAGCTTCTGTACAGCTAGCGAAAGAACACGGTAAGTGTCCTCTGTTTGACGAAACAAATTACGCGAAAGGCTTACTACCAATTGATACGTATAAACGCGACCTAGACAAGATCTGTGATGAAGCACTTCATTACGACTGGGACGCACTACGTACAGAAATCATGGAGCATGGTTTACGTAACTCAACTCTGACAGCTCTGATGCCTTCTGAGACATCTTCTCAGATTTCGAATGCAACCAACGGTATCGAACCACCTCGTGGTTACGTATCAGTAAAAGCATCAAAAGACGGCATTTTGAAGCAAGTTGTACCAGAGTTCCTAAAATACAAAGAAAACTACGAGTTACTTTGGAACATCGGTTCTAACGATGGTTATCTACACCTAGTGGGCATCATGCAGAAGTTCGTTGACCAAGCTATTTCAGCGAACACCAACTACGACCCTAGCAATTTTGAGTCTGGCAAAGTTCCGATGAAGAAATTGCTTCAGGATCTGCTAACTGCATACAAGTTTGGTGTGAAGACGCTGTACTACCATAACACTCGTGATGGTGCGAAAGACGATCAAAAAGACGTGGTGCAGCCACAAGATGACGACTGCGCAGGCGGCGGTTGTAAGATCTAATCTGATTGACTCGAATTTTTAACTGATTTGAATGCCCTTTGACGAAGGCGAAGGGCAAAATGGATGACTGCAAATGGCTTACAGTACTTTTACTCAGAAAAAGAATAACCAACTTAAAGAACCAATGTTTCTTGGTCAGCCAGTTAACGTGGCTCGTTATGACCAACAAAAATACGACATTTTTGAAAAGCTGATCGAAAAGCAACTTTCTTTCTTCTGGCGTCCTGAAGAAGTTGACGTTTCAAGTGACCGTATCGATTACAACAAGTTACCTGATCATGAAAAGCATATTTTCATCTCTAACTTAAAGTATCAGACTCTACTTGATTCAATCCAAGGTCGCAGCCCTAACGTTGCCCTACTTCCGCTGGTTTCACTACCAGAATTGGAAACTTGGATTGAAACTTGGTCTTTCTCAGAAACGATTCACTCTCGTTCGTACACACACATTATCCGTAACATTGTTAATGACCCAGCGGTAGTGTTTGACGATATCGTAGAAAATGAACACATCATTAAACGTGCGAAAGACATCGCGCATTACTACGACACTCTGATCCAGTTAAGCAACGATTACCACCGTTACGGCGAAGGTACACACACGGTTAATGGCGAAACAATCAAAGTAAGCTTGTCTGCACTTAAGAGACAGCTATACCTATGCTTGATGTCTGTTAACGCGCTAGAAGCGATTCGTTTCTACGTAAGTTTTGCTTGTTCATTTGCGTTCGCAGAACGTGAACTGATGGAAGGCAACGCGAAAATCATCAAGCTTATCGCTCGTGACGAAGCATTGCACCTCACTGGTACACAGCACATGATCAACCTGCTTCGTAACGGCATGGACGATTTTGAGTTCTTACAAATTGCAGAAGAGTGCAAGCAAGAGTGTTTTGACTTGTTTAAAGCTGCAGCAGAACAAGAAAAAGAGTGGTCTGAATATCTGTTCAAAGATGGATCTATGATTGGTCTGAACAAAGACATTCTGTCTCAATACGTTGAGTACATCACCAACATCCGAATGCAAGCGGTTGGCCTTGAAGCAGCGTACCCTAATGCAACCAGCAACCCTATTCCATGGATTAACGCATGGTTATCCTCTGATAACGTTCAAGTTGCTCCACAGGAAGCAGAAATCAGCTCATACCTCGTTGGTCAAATCGATAACGAAGTTGGCGCGGATGATTTCGAGGGCTTTGAGCTGTAATGGCAACGGTCAAAATCAACAAAATAATCACTATTGAATCTAATCCGTCAAACACATTGTTAGAAACAATGGAACAGGCGGGGTTAGAGCCGGAATACAACTGCCGAGATGGCCACTGTGGAGCGTGTCGTTGCACGCTTCTCTCCGGCGAAGTCGAATATGTTGGTTTTGCAATGGCGTATACGCAAAGCAATGAAATTTTGCCTTGCATATGTAAAGCAAAAACGCCAGTTGAACTAGCCGATGTGCATTACCAGCCAAAAGCGAAACGAGCATAAGCCTGCGTTATTTGTTCGCACAAGCAGAGATAAATTAAAGCCAGAGCTAAGCTCTGGCTTTATTCATTCCAAATAGAATTTCATCTGCCGTTCCCATAGAAACGGATTTATGACCGATTTCCCTGCCGCCATCATCATACAAAGACAAGCGATAGCCAGGATAGCTTGAATTGTTATTGTCGACTGGCGCATGACGCCACAGTGAAACAACATCATAATCCTCACCACTACCGGTAAGTGCTTCTCCTAACACTACTTTTTGGCTTGCAATTTCGTACCACACTAAGATTTTTGATTGTGAAAACATACCCAGCCTCCTGCCGAAGTCACAGCAACGAGCTTTCAGTTTACAAACAAAATTGAGAAATTTTGACTCATTTGTGAGACGAATTTTTACCTCTCTTAAAATCATCGGTTTAGATCTTAGACAATTTACGCATATGAAATGAGATAATATCGATTTCGGTAATAAGCTAATTATTCATTAGCTTATTACCATTCATCATACGGAAAATAAAACTTGGTAGGATTCGACGAATGCAGATCAATTCAAAACACTACTTGGAAGATACATGTCTTTAACTGTCGTCACTGAACTGTACTTGGCCAGAATAGGTTTTCCTTCCAAGTAACGACGTAACATATCAGCGGCAATAGTACCGATAATTTGCCTCTGTTCTGAAGTGGCGTAACTACGGTTGAACTTCAAGGTTTGTCCCCACTCCCCTTGCGGGCTCGACAGGGAAACCGTGAAATGCTCTTCATTGAGCATGCCCGTCACTAGTGAAAGATCGGTCGCGCATTTTTCTTTCGTTGCCGCAGCCAATGCAAAAGAAGCCGCCAACGGATCCTGATGCCCCAAACCTTCCTCCGCCTTATGGCTAAGTATCCAACTATGCCCACTTAGCTTCTCTATCTCCGCATTGCTCAGCAGCCAATTAGATAGCCAACCTTTGGTTGATTGTTCTGCCAAAGCAAGTGACATCGCTTTTTCAGCCATAAGATGACCGATATGTTCTAGCATTGGTTCATCCACGCTGACAACATATTGCTCCAAGTGCGCATATATCATTTGTAGCAGTTTTACCCGCGTATCTAGGTCATTACGAGGACCAAACAGCTTCACTTCAATAAACGGCAAATAAGAACGGTAACCAAGCACGTATCCTTGAGGAAGCTGAAGTTTATCCAACTTGTCGGATATGCCCGATTCCGTTGTGCCGAATGTATAGAGACGACTACATTCTAAACCAGCCTGTTCCGGATACTGCTTTTTCAAATCTGGCAATATCTGCTCACTGACCATGAGCTTAAATTCTTTCGGAACACCCGGAGTGAAGTAGAACCAGCAGTCATTAATTTGAACCTTAAACCCACAGGCTGTGCCAATTGGATTATCGAGGATGATCGCTTTTTCAGGCAACATGGCTTGTTTGATATTGCTTTCCGGCATTTTGATTTTACGCTGAGCAAAAAACGCTTCGAGTTTCTCTAGCCACTCAGGAAACAGTTTGAGTTCTTGTTCTGCGGCTAACGCTGCGCATTCCGAACTTAGATCATCAGTCGTTGGTCCCAGACCGCCGTTCACTACTACTACATCTGCGTTAAAGCTCAGCATTAATAGCTCTTCGACTAACGACGTTTTTGCATCTCCGACCGTTGAGCGTTTGTTTAACGCAAAGCCATTTTGGAAAAATTCTCGCGACAACCAAGCTGCATTGGTATCGACGATGTCTCCATGCAACACTTCCTCGCCAGTGCTTAACATTGCAACTTTGAGCATATTCTTACCTTTAATATATTTACCTAACCTATACTCGGTTATATAGCATTCACTATATCCTCTGGAATGTGCTATTTCTCCAGAAGTTTTTCGTTTATGTGCAATTTGATGTTTCCATGTTCAAGACTTTAATGGATAATTGTGACAGTGATCATTAAAAACAGTGCCTTGGAGCCTTTTGTGCTAAAGAAAACCATCACAGCCCTCACTTTATCAATGTCAGCTTGTGCAAATGCAAGCATGTACTTTGACCAACAACCTCTTGAACTTGAATACTCAGAAAACTGTGCTGATTCTTTATGTGCTTTCAATTCTCCGCTTTCTTATCAAGCACCTTCACCATTTTCAATGAGCCTTTCTGAGCAGCAGGACTTGCAAATTGATCAGCAACTTCCTCGCTATCTGACGGTATCTAGCGAAAAAGACGCTGAATACCTAAGACAACAAACCTATACCATTCTAGGGTTAAGTGTTGCGACAGTAGCACTTATGACACTTCTTCCTGAATCTATTACTAAATGGGATGCAGAAGACCGTAACCTTAGCGGCTTAGGACAGAAATGGAAAGACAATGTCTCATCTGGTCCAGTATGGGACAGAGATGAGCACTACTTAAACTACATCATGCACCCTTATTTTGGCGGCGTGTACTACACCGCAGCACGTCATGCTGGTTATAACGAATTTCAATCTTTCTTGTATTCGTTCACTATGTCTGCGTTCTTCTGGGAATACGGCGTAGAATCTTTTGCGGAAGTACCGTCCTATCAGGATCTCTTTATCACGCCGTTCTTTGGTGCGGTTGTAGGCGAAATCATGTTCGAGACTGAGCAAGAAATCGTCGCTAATGGCGGTGAAGTTCTAGGCTCTGAAACCGTGGGCGATATTAGCTTGTTCTTCCTGAACCCTGTTGGTCATATTCACGGCTGGGTGAGTAATGCTTGGGGTGGTTCAGCAGAACTTCAACTGCAAACGGACCCTTGGTATGGTAATAACGATGCAGCGAACTTTGCTCTAAGCTCAGGCGTACCTTATGACGATCAGTTTTACTCTTTGAACTTTAAAGTAACCTTCTAATCTCAATCCTTGATATTTAAAAGCGCTGTGTGGGCGCTTTTAAATACTTTCCCCCAACTCAATTCGGTAGCCAAGATCAATACACTCTTGGTATTCCTTTTCACCATTGAGTCGATTCATGATCTCTTTTGCTGCAATCAGACCGATTTTTTCACGTGGTGTCACTACTGTTGCTAACCTTGGTGTCATAGCTTGGCTAATATCGTGTCCATGAAAACCTGCGATAGAAATGTGGTTAGGAACAGAAATGTTACGCCTTACACACTCATAAAAAGCACCAATAGCTAAGTCATCATTGGTGCAAAAGATGCCGTCAACCTTAGGATATTTTTCAAGTGCATCGGCCAATAACTTTGCGCCTAAAGTAAACGATGAGGCCGCTTCGGTTTGTAGAGCCATAGGTTCTAAACCAACTTCATTCATCGCCTGATTATAACCAGACATTTTTTGGCGGGTACGTTCGTCCATTCGCGCCGCTAAATAGACAATCTGTTTGCATCCCTTTGCCAACATTGCTTTAGTCATATCTTTCGCTGCTGAGAAGTTGTCAAAACCCACCGCTTGTTCAATCCTTGGTGAAATCGAGTCCATAATTTCAACCACTGGAATAGACGCGGTTTGCAGCATTTTTTTCACTCGTTCTGTGTGAACATTTTCAGAAAGGATGATTCCGTCCACATTATAAGAGAGTAATGAAGCCACACTCTGCTCTTCCAGTTCAGAGCTATATCCGTAGTGCGCAAGCATGGTTTGGTAGCCAGCAGGACCAGTCACTTGCTCAATGCCTCGAATAACTTCGGCAAAGACTTGGTTGGTTAAAGACGGAACAAGAACACCAATTGCATGGCTTTTCGCATTCGATAAAATATCAGGAGCACGATTAGGGATATAACCCAGCTCTTCGACAGCTGCGAGCACTTTCTCTTGTACCGCTGGAGATACAGAGTTGGGATCACGTAGACAGCGACTGACTGTCATTTTAGTCACTCCGACTAAATTCGCTACATCCTGAAGCGTCGGGCGTTTTTTCTTACTTACCATAAATAATTATTCTCTTTGTTACTGGTAACATTGTACTCAAGAGGTCAATAGAGAAATAGGTTTAATCGCACTTATTTGTTTGACTCCGTTATCAAAAAAGCGTCCGAATAAAGGACGCTTATTAATTAACGGTGAGTTTCTAATCGAGTTTCACTTTCCCAAAGCAAATGAAACTTATCCGTAGACGGCTCATCCACCCGCGCATAAGTATGTGCACCGAAGTAGTCTCGCTGCGCTTGCAGCAAATTAGCCGGAGATTGTGAGCACGACAAAGCATCGTAGTAGTTCAATGCCGAAGTCATTGCTGGCATAGCAACACCGGATAATATTGCCTGAGCACTGCATGTTCTCCATCCTAATACTCGCTTGGAAAGCTGCTCAATGAAATCTTCGGCAAATAACAGATGCTCAAGTTCAGAATTCAGCTCATATACAGCGGAAATGTTTTGCAAGAATGCCGCACGGATAATGCAGCCAGAACGCCATATTTTCGCAATGTCTGAGAAATTGAGCTGCCAGCCCTCAAGCTCTGATTTACTCTTGAGTAAGTCAAAACCTTGGGCATAAGTGACTAATTTCGCGCAATACAAACCATCTTCTAGTGCTTTCAGAGCCTGTGTCTTGTCTTCTAAGCAAGTTTGTTTCACTGAAGGCAATATGGAAGAGGCTTTTACTCGACGCCCTTTATTAGCGCTTAATGCTCGGGCAAACACAGCCTGAGCGATCGTTGTCGCAGGGCTTCCCATCTGCAACGCATTGACCGCTGTCCAAAGCCCAGTACCTTTTTGCTCCGCGACATCCAGAATCATATCCACCAACGAATTGCCCGTTCTTGGATCGTGTTGCTTGAGTATGTCTGCACTGATTTCCATCAGATAACTATTAAGTGCACCTTGGTTCCAAACAGCAAATACTTCACCGATCTCGCAGGATGACATCTGCAAAACTTGGCGCATGTACTGATATGCTTCACAGATAATTTGCATATCGGCATATTCAATGCCGTTGTGCACCATCTTCACGTAATGCCCTGCTCCAGCCGGACCTAAATATGCAGCACATGCCTCGCCTGACTGATGAGAATCAATGGATAAACCGTTCGAATCGACTTTAGCGGCAATTGCAGTCCACATAGGTTCAACGTGCTTCCATGCGATAGGATCGCCACTTGCCATTAAAGATGGACCGTGACGGGCACCTTGTTCACCGCCAGACACCGCTGTGCTGAAAAAGCGTAAACGACCAGCGAACACTTCTTCTCTGCGTTCAGAGTCAGTCCACAGACTGTTGCCCGTATCGATAACAATATCTTGCTCTTCTAAGCCATTTTGCAGTAGTTGCTCGATGACTTGATCAACAACCTCGCCAGCAGGAACCGATAATGCAATCACTCTTGGCGATGCCAAAGAAGAAAGCAAATCTTTTAGATTCTGAGCAACTTTGAACTGTCCTTTATTCGGGGTCAATGAGAGTTCTTGAGCTTCTTTATCTGCTCGCAAACAGTGACTTTGGCTCAAGTCGAAGCCCACCACTGAAAACCCATGATCAACCAGATTAAGCGCAAGACTTTTTCCCATTACGCCTAACCCAACCATTGCAATCTGATAACTCAAGCGCTTTCTCCTTTACTACGAAGCCCTTGAAGCGCCTGTTCTAACACCTCTTCCATAGAGGAGGAAACATCAACAAAAATGGCTTCATCAGCTTCAGGCTCAATCAATGTATCAAACTGACTTTTCAACATCTTCTCACCGTGGAAATAGTGATTTGCGCGCTGTGACAAACGAGCCCAAATCGTGTCGTAGTCACCTTGCAAATAGACAATAGCTAAGTCCTGATTGTTGTTGCGTAGAATGTCTCTGTATTCGGGTTTCAAAGCAGAACAAGCGATCACCGCAGACTCATGCTCTAAAAACAGGCTATTCAAACGTTGCAGCCAACCAATACGGTCTTCATCAGTAAGAGGAATCCCTTGTCTCATCTTTTCTACACTCTGTTCAGAGTGGTAGTCATCACCATCAAAGAATTTCAGGTTCAATGCTTTTGCGATAGCGCTGCCAACCGAGCTCTTACCGCAACCTGAAACGCCCATAACCAATATTTTCTTTGGGTCCATTGAACACACTTCCCTAGACTACTCTCACCGTAGCCGCCTTACTAAATTCAATAAAATGGGTTGCTTTTATTTCCACCACATAGCGAGCTGCGGGAAAGCAATGACCAAACCCAGAACAAAAATTTGCATAAAGATAAATGGAATCAGTGACTGGAATATCTCACCTAAGCTGATTTCTTTTGGCGCTACCGATTTAAGGTAGAATGCCGCCGGACCAAATGGTGGTGATAAGAAAGAAACCTGCATGTTCAGACAGAACACGACACCAAACCAAATCGGGTCAAATCCTAGATTCGTGATAATAGGTACGAAAATTGGCATGGTTAGAAGTGCAACACCTACCCAGTCCAAGAACATACCTAGTACGAGCAGTATCACCATCATAATGAACAGTGTTGCGAATGCGCTGCCGCCAGAAAGCGTAAGAATGGTTTCTTCAACGAAGTCGATACCGCCCATCAGGTTGTATATGCCAACCAAAGCACTCGCACCGATACCAATCCAAATGATCATCCCACAGGTGCGCATTGTCGCCATCGCACTCTCTTGCAGCATCTTCCAGCTCATTTCTTTACGGATTACCGCGCTGATCATGATACCGACAACACCAAGAGCTGAAGCTTCAGTTACAGAAGCAACACCGGTGTAAATACTACCTAGAACCACTGCCACTGATAAAAGTGGGAAGAAAAGTGCTTTGAAGTAACTTGGCTTATTGTCGTCCTCGAATTCATCATCACTAAAATCAGGAGCCAGAGCAGGATTGATATAGCAACGAATCAACACATAAGCGATATAACAAGCCGCTAGAATAAATGCAGGGATAAATGACGCTTTAAACAGATCACCAATCGATACGCTTGCAGTCATACCATAGATGATAAGAACGATACTTGGTGGAAGCATGGTACCAAGAGCCCCACCCGCACACGTTGTACCAATAGCAAGCTTACGGTCATAACCTAAACGCAGCATTTGCGGTAGTGCCAAAATACCTAACAAAACGGTTTCACCACCGATAACACCAGACATTGATGCCAGTAAGACCGCTACCAATAGCGTTTGAACTGCTACACCACCGCGAACTTTACGCCCCACAGACTTCATTGCGTCAAACAGATCTTTCGCGATACCCGAGCGATCCAGCATGGCTGCCATTAATACGAACATCGGAATGGCTAAGAAAATGTAGTCCGATGCGAAGCTATACATACGGCTGGTGACCAAAGGAATAGCGTCAACACCAAACCAGCCTAGAGTAAATACGATAGCGACAAAACAAGTAACAAATGCTAGCTGCATACCGGTCAGCAATAAGCCGATCATCATGACCAGCATCAGCAAGCTGCCCCATTCAATACCAATAGAAGATAAATCAAACATCGTGTTTATTCCTTAAGGCTTGAATCTCTTGAATCATATGCAGAACAAACTGCACTACCAAAATGACCAAAGTGATAAAAATAACCGCTTTAAGCAGCGCAGGATAAGGCGGATTGAAAGCTGAACCAGATGTCTCTAAACGCATCTCTCCCCATGGTGCAAACCATGCGCTTTCTACCGTGATATATGAGGCATAAGCCATCATTAGTGCGAACGCCAAACCGACAATGTGGTGAACCATATTGAGATAGTGTTTAGCGCGTTTTGAAACATTGTCGTAGATAAGAACCACTCGAACGTGCTTGTTCGAAGCCATTGCATACACACCACCGAATACAAACAAACATCCGCCGATAAAGGCTGCTGTTTCATGTACCCACGTTGTTGGTGCATCAAAAACGTAGCGCATAACAACTTCGTAGAAAGAAATCGCAACAGTCAAAAGAAACAACAAGCTAAGGGTGTTTCCGATACGTATGATTGCTCGGTCTAATGCGTTCTTTGGCTGGTCATCAAGGTGTGATGTAGCCTGTAGCTTATTCTCGCTCATAACGAACTCTTTTAGTGAAATGAGAGAGGGCCTAAACACCCTCTCTAAATAAAGGAAGTACTTCGATTACAGTAGGTCGTTCTTCTCTAGGAACGTAGTCACTGATTGGTAAACTTTTTGTGCGTTAGGTGAACGTTCAGCAAATACTTTCCATTGCTCACGAGCGATGGCACGGAACTTCTTGCGCTCTTCATCAGACCAGTTGTGAATTGTGATGTTTGGATTCGCGTTCGCTTCTTTTACTGCAGCTTGGTCAGCAATTTTTAGCTGTGTCGTAATGTCATAAGAGAAATCACGTACAGATGTCTTGAGGATTTGTTGCAAATCTTCAGGCATCTTGTCCCATTTCTTCTGACTAATAGAGATATCGATCAACGGTAGAGAGTGGAAACCAGGTTGAACTGGGTGAGCCGCAACATCGTTCATACCCGCTTTTTGGTTCGTAGAAAATACTGTGTAGTCCGCTGCATCAATAACGCCTTTGCTAAGACCAGTGAAAACTTCTGAACCCGGTAGGTTAACTGGAGTTGCACCTGCTGCTGCAAAAACTTGCTGAACCAGGCCTTCAGGGGCACGTAGTTTCAGACCTTTCAGATCTGCAACACTATCAAGCGGCTTCTTAGAAACGAGAGATTCAACACCCGTAGTCGATGCACCAACAAACTTAACGCCGTAAGGTTTGTAAAGCTCAGTTAGAAGCTCGTTACCACCGCCGTAGTTCATGTATTGAAGAAGTTGAGTCGTGTCAGACCAAGCGCCAACCATATTACCTAATAGGCCGAATGCTGGATCTTGACCAGAAAAGAACTCTGTAGCAGTTACGTGTCCATCAAGAATACCCATTTTGATTGAGCTTAGAGTTTCTGTATGTTTTACCACTGCACCAACGGGTAACAAGTCAATGTCGATACGTCCACCAGACATTTTTTCAACGTTATCAGCCCATACTTGCTGAATTTGGAAATTGCGGTCACCCGATGGGTCAGAAGACTGAATTTTCAGTTTGAAATCAGCCGCCATCGCTGACATGGACACTAAGCCCGTCACAGCAGTAGCGATAAGCGTTCTCGTCATAGCTTTCATTTGTCTATCCTTATTTGCTTCACGTAAATACCGGATTATATTTTTATGTTACCGGTAACCTTGAGGTGACATGTTACCGGTAACTATCACTAAAAGTCTTTGCGGGCGATCACAGGATTTAAACATTAATTAACAAACCCTCTATTTTTATAAAAGAGTAATTAACAGGTTCGGTGGACATAAGCCTGAACAAATGTGCAGAGGGTTAAATAAATGAAATTATTAGAATATCGCGACATCAAAAAATTGACCTTGGTCAAGTCTTGAACACATATAACGCCTAAACTCAAAGAGAAAAGTGATTTTGTAATGATGTTCGGAGGCCGTATATGACTTGTACCTTTATTGTAAGTTTCGTAGGAAAAGCAACCCCCTCAACAATCAAATCTTTGGCCGCTGCGACAAATGAAAAAAGTGGTAAGTGGCTAATTAGCAAAGTGAATTTTATTGAAGATCAAGTTGCTGCTGTTATCAAAATTGAAATACCGGAAGAGAATGCAGATGTCGTCAAAGAAGCATTTTATGCCACACCTGATCTGCTGGTAAAAATTGTCGATGTAGCTGAGCACGTACAACTCGAAGATAAAATCTACCAACTTCGTATTGATTCTAACGACCGCTACGGCGTAGTTAACGAGATCACCCACGTTCTTGATGAACAAGAAGTGCAAATTCTGGATATGGATTGCCAACGCGTGTTTATCGCTGGCGGTGGTGGCGTGAGCTCTAGCTTATTTACAGCAAACTTAGCTGTACGTTTGCCTGTTGAACGTCAATTGAATGATGTGGTCAGCGAACTGGAATCTTTAAGCGAAGATACTCGTGTTATCGTTGAGTCGTAAACTGATTTGAATCATAAGATTAGCTAACTGATAAAACTAAGCTGCATAAAAAAACCACCCTTTCTCGTTTAAGAAATGGGTGGTTTTTTATTACTCGATAAGTCTTATTTAACAGACCATTGAGAAAGCGAACGTTTGAAGTCTTGGTAGCCAAACTCGTTCAGCTTTTGAATGTCGCCATTACTACGTTCACAGTAAACAGAAGGCATCTTCAAACCATTGAACCAGTTAAGCTTCACCATGGTGTAGCCAGCACTGTCCAAGATATGAAGCTTCTGGCCAATTTGCAATGGCTGATCAAACTTAGCAATACAGAATTGGTCACCTGCCAAACATGAACAGGAACCAATCACGTATTCATGCTCGCCAGATTCACTGGCTTCCAGTACTGAAGCAGGCTCATTGTAGATAAGTGTATCTAAACGGTGTGCTTCAGTCGCAGAGTCAACAATCGCCGTCTTCATGCCGTTTTCGACGATATCAACAACGGTAACCACAAGGTCAGTTGTCTTAGTGATTACCGCTTCGCCCGGCTCTAGGTATAGTTGCACGCCATGTTTTTCAGAGAAAGCTTTTAGAGCCAGGCCCAGTTTTTCAACGTCATAACCCGGCCATGTGAAGAATACGCCGCCGCCCATGCTCACCCAATCCAGTTTGTTTAGGTATTCACCAAAACGCTCTGAAATTGAATCAAGCAGGCCGATGAAGGCATCCACATCCTTGTTTTCACAGTTCATGTGGAACATTACACCATTGATGGTCTCGAATACCGAACCATCAATGTGATCAGCCTGAACACCTAGGCGAGAGAATTTACGTGCTGGGTTAGCAAGATCTTGACCTGCGTAGCTGACACCTGGGTTAAGGCGCAAACCGATTGACGCTTTGCCTTCCACAAGGTGACGGTGTGCAGAAAGTTGAGATTGAGAGTTGAAGATCATCTTGTCACAAATGTCTGCCACTTCTTTAACGTCATCTTCGCTGTAACCTACGCTGTATGCGTGAGTTTCACCGCCAAAAGTCTCATAGCCAAGTTTCACTTCAAATGGGCCTGAACTGGTTGTTCCATCTAAGTAAGGCTTAATAATGTCGAAAACGCCCCAAGTAGAAAAACACTTCAGCGCCAGTACCAGTTTGACACCTGAAATTTCTTTCAGACGTTTTGCAATTTCCAGATTGGCGATCAGTTTTGACTCATCAATCATAAAGTAAGGAGTTTTCAATTCACTCTTTTGCATCTTGTTTATTTCCCGCGTATTGCCTTAGCAACACTTCATCAATCGCAAAATGGAAAAAACAGCCATCACCTGAGTGACGGCTGTCTTCAACTATTAACTATCCATCTACCCTCTCATAAGAGGTGGATTATTTAAGGATATGAATCTCAGGCTGAGCTGGCTGAAGTTCAAGAACTTCCCAGTTCAGACCAATAGATGGCATAGTTTCTAGGAACGGATCCGGATTAAGCTGCTCCATGTTGAACACGCCTGAATCAGCCCATTCACCACGGAAGAATTGCAATGCAGCAGTAATCGCAGGAACACCAGTAGTGTAAGCAATTGCTTGATGCTCTACATCTTTGTAAGCCACTTCGTGGTCTGCATTGTTGTAGATAAATACACTGCGTTGCTCACCATTCTTCTTACCTTGAACCCAAGTACCGATACAGGTTAAACCAGTGTAACCCGGAGCCAAAGAGGTCGGGTCTGGTAACATGGCCTTCAGAACTTGTAGAGGTTGC
Organism: Vibrio sp. C8; assembly: GCF_054051265.1. Lineage (NCBI taxonomy): Bacteria > Pseudomonadati > Pseudomonadota > Gammaproteobacteria > Vibrionales > Vibrionaceae > Vibrio > Vibrio sp. C8. Next base: position 536,316 of record NZ_JBPAOE010000011.1, on the reverse strand, counting down.
ACAACTGTACCGTCTTGCAGAGTTAACGGTTCAGGGCTTAGCAAACCAATGTCTCGCATGCAGTTGAAGTAGTTCAAGTAGCGGTCGCCGAAGCCCATCCAGAATTCAATGCGTTTTGCAGGAATGAATTCTTTTAGAGAACGAACTTCATCGTGTGCCATTGAGTACACTTTGAACGGACCACATTTTGGAAAATCAAATTCCAGCATACGTGTATGACAAGGAACTGTTTTCCACTCACCCTCTTCCCAATAGAAAGAATCACCTTGGATTTCAAGCATGTTCGTTTCTGGGTCGAAGTTGGTTGCGAACTTCTTACCGTGATCACCCGCGTTGATGTCCATAACGTCGATAGTGTCGATTTCATCGAACAGATGTTTCGCCGCATAGGCAGCAAACACACTCACTACGCCTGGATCAAAGCCAGCGCCAAGAATACCTGTGATACCTGCTTGTTTGAACTTTTCGCGGAAAGCCCATTGCGGATCATAAGCTTCTGGTACTTGTTGACCTTCAGAGCAAAGGTCAACAGCCACTGATGTATCTAAGTAAGATACTTTTGCCTGATAACACGCTTCCATAATTGGAACATTGACCCAAGGAGGACCGGCGTTAATCACTAAATCAGGCTTCACTTCTTCAATCAACGCAACTAATGACTCAATATCATCTGCGTTAACTGCACGAGCTTCTAGCTTCTTAGTCGAATCTTTTAAGTTATTTTTACCCTTAATCGATTCAATGATCTTCTCACACTTCCCGATAGAACGAGAAGCAATGGTAATATCACCCAGCACGTCGTTGTTTTGAGCTGCTTTATGCGCGACAACCCAACCAACACCGCCCGCACCAATCTGTAGAATTGACATTTATCCGTTACCTTTATTTCGCTAGCTCTGACGCTAGAGTTTCAATTTTAGCCAGTAGAGATTCGAAGTCCGAAATCTTCAAGCATGGGTTCAATATTGTGAATTTCAAGGCAGTTTTGCCATCCACAATGGTCTCGCCTAATACTGCGATACCACGTACCAGCGCTTCCATTCGAACTGCTTTATTAAGCTCATCGAAATCTTTCGCTTGGCTGTCTACTGCGCGGAATAACACGGTAGACAAAGATGGTTCAGCCAAAAGCTCGAAGGCTTTATGCTGACGAACCAAATCAGCCACTTGTAGAGTTTGGTCTAACAAATGGTCGTACATTGCGCCTAGTTGTTTAGGACCGACGTTTTGCATCGTCATAAACACTTTCAAGGCATCAAAGCGTTTTGTCGTAGAGATAGACTTATCAACCAAGTTTGGCAGAGTGTCATGCTCACGGTTCAAGTAGTCTGCATGGTGAAGCAGGTACTTGAAGTTGTTTTTATCGTTTAGAAGTAGCGCACCACAACTAATTGTTTGGAAGAACAATTTGTGGAAGTCTACGCTCACTGACTGAGCACGTTCTACGCCTTTCAAACGATCTTTATGGCTGCTTAGAATCAACGCGCCGCCGTATGCACCGTCTACGTGCATCCATAGGTCGTGTTTCTCTGCAACATCAGCAATCGTCGCTAAATCGTCGATAGCACCGTGGTCAGTCGTACCCGCAGTACCTACAACTGCAAATGGAATCAAACCTTCAGCTTTAGCTTGTTCAACCGCAGCTTCTAGTTTTGTTACATCCATAGTGCCGTTTGGAAGCGCGTCTACCGCAATAATCGCTTTCTCACCAAGACCCATCCAAGATGCTGATTTTTGTACTGTGAAGTGTGACTTCTTAGAACAAATGATACGTAGTTTGTCTGCGTAATCAGGTAGACCTAGCTTCTGGATAGAGTGACCGCTTAGTTTGTCCGCAATCCAGTCGCGAGCCAACATTAGACCCATCTGGTTACTTTGCGTACCACCGCTCGTTACGATACCGTCAGCTTTAGCACCTAGCTCGTACTTCTCACACATCCAATCAACCACTTTCTGCTCAACGAATGTTGCTGCAGAAGATTGGTCCCATGAATCCATTGATTGGTTTAGTGAACCAATAATGGTTTCTGCCACAACAGATGGCATCAATGGTGGTGTATGTAAGTGAGCAATACAATCAGGGTGTTGAACCATAATTGAGTTCTTAACCACTAGCTCTGCAGTGTCTGAAATCACTTCTTTTAGTGACGCGTTCTTGTTATCAAGATCTACAGCATAAATGGCTTCTTCCAACGCTTTTGGATTCATACCAGAATATGGCGCGTTCACTTCTTCAAATACCGCTTTCATTGCAGCAGTTGTGTGATTCATTACACGTGCAAATTCTGCGCTGCCCATTGAACCAGTGTGAATGAAGTGTTTCTTCCACTCTTGGTTGCTTGGCTCTGGGTCTTTATGACCGCCACCAGCAGCAAGAATTGCTTCTTCTAGAGTACGTAGTGCGAAGTCGATTTGTTCGAAAGAGATAATCAATGGCGGAAGGAAACGAATAACCGAACCGTCACGACCACCTTTCTCTACCATCAAACCACGCTCAAGAGCCGCACGTTGAATAGCTAGTGTTAGTTGCGGTGCAGATTTTGGCTCACCGAACTTGTTTAGTTCGCCGCTTGGATCTTGAATTTCAAGACCTAGCATCAAACCTTTACCACGTACTTCTGCAACGCAGTTTACGCGGCTTTGAATTTTCTCTAACCCCATGCGTAAATATTGGCCCGCAATGTTTGCGTGCTCTACAAGGTTATCACGAGTAATGATTTCTAAAGCTTTCGCGCCAGATACCATAGCTAGCTGGTTACCACGGAAAGTACCGGTGTGTTCACCTGGTTTCCATGTATCAAACTTCTTGTTGATAACCAGAATCGCCATTGGTAGACCGCCACCAATTGCTTTAGATAGACATAGTACGTCTGGAATAATTCCCGCTTCTTCAAACGCGAAGTTGTAGCCAGATTTACCTACACCACATTGGATCTCATCAAAGATCAATAGAATGCCGTGCTCATCACAGATACGACGTAGTTCACGTAGGAAATGTGCTGGAGCTGGGATAACACCACCTTCACCTTGAACTGGCTCTACGATAATCGCAGCAGGTTTCATGATGCCAGCTTCGTCGTCGTTAAGAAGACGTTCAATGTAACGAATGCTCGCTTTCGCACCTTCTTCACCACCTAGGCCAAACGGGCAACGTAGGCTGTATGGGAAAGGCATAAAGTGAACATCTGACATCAAACCAGTACGACGAGCTTTCGTGTTCAGGTTACCCATCATGCCCATAGTACCGTTAGTCATACCATGGTAAGCACCGCGGAACGCAAACATGGTGTTACGACCAGTGGTTTGCTTAGCAAGCTTAATCGCCGCTTCAACTGCGTCTGCACCAGATGGACCACAGAACTGAATAACACAGTCGTCACCAAGTTCAGAAGGAAGAAAACCTTTTACTGCTTTAATAAAGTCAGTTTTAGATTTTGTTGGAATATCCAGTGTTTGATATGGCAAACCAGAATCAAGCTGTTGCTTAAGCGCTTGGTTAATCTCTGGATGGTTGTAACCTAAAGCCAGAGTACCCGCACCCGCCAAACAATCTAGGAAGATTTGGCCACGTGTATCTTCTACTAAACAACCATAAGCTTGTTTAATAGCGATAGGTAGACGACGTGGGTAAGAACGAACTTCTGATTCATGCGCAGCTTGGTCAAGCAACACTTCATCCGGAGTCAGATCATACAATCCGTCTAGTACTGGAATTTGGTTAGACATAATGGTTGCGATAGTGTTATCGACTTCAAAGGCTGTACTCATCTTCATCACCTTGAAAAATAATAATTTCCGTTCATTTCCCGCACGTCAGTAAAAGAGAGAAATGACAAATAGCAAAAAATTCCGAATGCATTAAGCAAATACGGAATACGGGTCATCAGATTGATGACGATTAACTAAATCAGAGGTTCAAGGTTCTGTAATGCTGCTGTCTTGATAAACAGGGCATTCTGGAAGTACAAAGCTGATTCGTGGTTGTAGTTTAAATGAAATCAATGTTGGGTATCCCATTCACATGCTGTTCCCACAGCAAGAGTATCCCGTCTATCAGTAAAAGGACTTACTGATACCTACCCTACGTAATGTCACAATCAGCCTGAATGGTCATTACGCGTATCCCCCAGAAACTCTGTCTGAGATTGGGGCGGAAATTAACATAAAACGGTGGCTTTTTGCAATATGAAATCATGTGAAAATAATGCTCTTTATTACAAATCAAACACATAATATTGAGCAAATAATTGGTACTGGATACTAGATAAAGAAAAGCCCCTGCATAGCAAGGGCTTTGAAACAACGAGACACATATAAAGCTTATTCGCTCACTTTAGCGAGATCAGCTAACAAATCAGCTGCAACAAACTCTGTACCAACAGTGTATATATCTTCGATCACTATAGTTTGTTGCTCGTCTACTCCGTGATTCACTGTTATTACCACGTCATTATCACTTGTCGTCGCCTGTATAACATTACTACTTAACAATGCACCGATATCTGCATCAGTGGATTGATCAGTTAATATTGAACCTATCTCAATCGAGTCAGTACCTACAGTAAAGTTTTTAACTGTGTCAGTACTGTTATCTAAAGCGGAATCAAGCCATGTGAATATGTCTTCGCCCTCCGTTCCTTGAAGTGTTTCACCTCCAACTTGAGCATATATGCTACTATCAGACCCCGCACTAATCGTTACAGTATAGGGTTCACTAGTTAAATCATCTTCGTCAGCCAAATTATCTAACGAATCTACTACTACATACTCGAAACTATCCGATTCGCTAACAACACTTTCTACTCCAGAAAAATTAGTTACTACATAGTTAGAATGACCATCTGTGGTGAAGTCTATTTGGGTTATTGAATTGGAAATCGAACTATAAGTAACGCTATAAACCCCAGTATCTTCGTCATAAGCAACATTTTCACTATCTGTAGTATAAACAATTGAAACCGTCCCTCCATTTTCCAAAGTATACGTTACTGTTGCACCTTGGCCAGGGTTCAATCCACCTAAACCAAAAGTAACACTTTGTAATGGATTTTCATTTAGGTCAAAAGTAAGAATTTCATTGTTATTAATACCATTACCATCATCAATTCCTACTCCTATACCTTGATGATCATCAGGGCTACCCGGATTATCATGCAAAGTAATATAGCCTTTATTCGGTCCACCACCTGAATACTCAGTTGCTTTTAATGTAACGGACATCTCGTTGCCCAAATCAAGTAAAAAGCTATATTGACTCCCCCCACTAGGGATATTTACTTGAGAGAAATCGACACTAAATTCCCCCGAAAATTCAGGCTTATAGGTTATAGCATTAGGGTCTAAATATTGTGTTGGAAAAGCGTCCAATGGTTCGCCATTATAGTAAAGCGTTCCTGCACTAGGAGCACTTGTGATTACTATAAACAATTGATTGTCTCTGAATAAATCCTGATTTTCATCAAATGCTGTGTAAGGCTCACCATTTGACAACTGTTGCTGTGTAAAGAAGTCAACATCTTCATCTGAAATATGGTCACCAAATGTACCAATTCCAGTGTCAAAATTAATCTGAACTGGCTCTTCACTATTTAACGTAACTGTAAAATCTTCTCCTTTTGGAGCTTCATTAACATTACGCTCAAACAAATCGACAGTCGCATAGACTTTATCGCCATATGTTTCAGAACCTTCCTCACCAAATATTTCTCTTACAAAGACTGTTATTTGATGGTCATTATCACCATCTTCATAATTTGAATAATATTGGGCTCCGAGCGCAGTTAAACTAATTTCACCAGTCAAAGAATTGATTTGGTATAAATCAAACGTATTGTCTCCTACAGTCACCGACACATTATTTTCAATGCCGTAGTTTAAATTACCTGTATCAACATCATTAGCTTGAACTTGGCCAATAGCTACGCCTTCATCTTTGTTTTCGTCATAATAAAATTTATAAGTTGCTATTGCTGGACTTTCGCCATCATTCGTCGCCTCTGTAAAGTCATTACCTGGCAAATAATTATTTGGGTCATCAGATACGTCTGTTTCATCAGTGTAAGATGTATCAACAAAGGCTGGTGGCTCATTGACGTTCATTTCATTAAGTGTAACAGGCACCCTCACAGAAGGATTAACCCCATCAGATACCACAACGTAAACATGATGCTCGTTGTCTGGTCCATTTAAGTCTTCAAAGTCATTTGTATATGCAGCAGCGCCTTCAGCTGTTAAATAGATTTCACCTGTTTCTTCATCGATAGTGAAATAATTAATATCATTTGGGTGATCGGGGTCTGCCTCAAGTGAAAAAGCAAGCGAGCCACCACCATCAGGAAAATCAGGGTCAAAAGCTTTTACCTGTCCCAAAACAGTTGGATTTTCGCCTTCAATACCGATGCTATTTTCAAAATAGCTTATGTTGTACGCTTCTACCTGACCATCTTCATCGTCATCTACAGATGTATCGTGTGTATCTTCATCATCTAAACCGTCGTCAATAAAATAAGGCGATTGATCTACATCTAATGCCGCAGCACTTACAACAGGAGCGATAGGTGCAAGGGCTTGCGCAACGACTAAGTCAATAGCCAAACTTTGTGTTTGGGAGAGAGCAGGATCTTGGAGACCATGAGTATCAAATGCTGTTTGAGCGAGCACCTCAGCAAGCGTCATATCAATGGTACCCGTGTCAGTAGGGCTGGAACCATTTGCTCCACCAGCGGCGGTTGCTTGATCAGGATTTAATGTAGGGTCAACACCTTGCTCTAATTGCGCGAGTATTTGAGCGACCTCATCATCGAGGTTGAGCTGAGTCGGTTGATTGTCTGGTTGAATTAACTGAGCTTGAACCTGTGGATCTGGCCCGTCACTAACCGTCATCACCACCTCACCGGGAGCAGGTGCAGCGCCAGCGGTAAGTTCTCGAATTTGACCTTGCCTATCAATGACCAAAGTTACGTTAGCTAACATAAATTGGCTGAGTGTACGTGCATTCATGAGCCTATTCCCTATGAGCGTGTCAATAACACGTATGCACACCGTCTCTTACACTACAACTTGTACGAATGTTCACACGCCACTGCGTGAGCAGTTTTCATACTTAAACATTAGTAATAGCTAATTGGACATTCAACTGATTTAGTAGAGTCAAGGCTCAAACATCAACTAAGGTTTCAATAAATAAGGAAAATAATCATTGGTACTTTTTTGAACTAAACTCTCAAAATCCTAATTTATAAACTAAGCTTGCATAAACTAAGGCATGGCCTTTTTATCGCTCGCCCCAAAAAATGAAGTATCTCAATGGTCGAGTAAGAGATAATTCCACATTAAGGAGCTTCATAGTGAAACGGAAACTTTCATTCTTAACAGGATGTTTGCTACTGGCTTCCACCTCTGCTTACGCGCAAACATTAGAGCAAGCAGTCGCCATAGCATTGGCAAATAATCCCGATATAAAAGCTAGCTATAACCAATACGTCAGTACCGTTAATGACAGCAAAGCGTCAGGTGGTAAGTACCTTCCTACTATTGATTTGGACGCAGGCATTGGCTACGAAGGTATTCGCCCAGCTTCAACGAGCGGGCGTGACGATACCGACCTCACTCGAAAAGAAGCAAGTATTATTCTCAACCAGCTTTTGTGGGATGGTAATGGCACATTAAACGATATGGATAGAACGGCCGCTGAAGCAGAGTCCACGAGGTTTCAACTATTAGATGACGCATCGAATTTGGCTCTTCAAGTTACCGATGTCTATCTCAATGCAGTAAAAGCTACAGAGATTCTGGCTCTTTCTGAAAGCAATTTATCTGTACACGTTGATATTTACCGAGACATTAAAAAACGAGTTGACTCGGGGGTAGGTTCAACAGCAGATTTAACTCAGGTAGAGGCTCGTATTGCAAAGGCACAAGGTAACCTACTGGCGGCTCAGAACAACCTTTTTGATACTCATACCCAGTTTCGCCGACTTGTAGGACAAGAACCTCTTGGGTTGATTTACCCTAGAGCAGATGAGTCCAAAATTCCTTTATCGCTTACCGATGCGTTAGTTGAGGCATTTGATAAACACCCTGTAATCAAAATCGCTAAAACAGATGTAGATGCAGCGCGTTTCCAATATAAACAATCAAAAGCACCTTACTACCCAACGTTTTCCATCGAAGCTCGTCAAACATGGCGTGACGATGCTGGCGGTTATGAAGGAAATGCCGATGAAACTGTTGCAATGCTGCGCATGAGATACAATTTGTATAACGGTGGTAGCGATAGTGATCGCAGTGAAAGCTCTGCTTACCAATTAAATAAGGCAAAAGACTTAAGAGACAGCGCTTATCGTCAAATTGAAGAAAGCTTGCGCTTATCTTGGAGTGCTCTCGACTTAACACTTCAACAGAAAAACTTCTTAGCTGACCATGTTGACTCATCTGCACAAACCGTCATTGCTTATGAAAAGCAATATGGTATTGGTCAACGTACCTTGCTTGATTTGTTAAACACCGAAAACGAGTTATTTGAAGCTCGTAAAGAGTATCTAGATGCTCACTATGCCGAGCAATACGCTAAATATCGTGTAATGAACGCGACAGGAGTATTAATCGATGCACTTCTGGTTGATGTTCCTGAAGAATGGACCAAGGAAGTGGAGTATTAATTATGAAGATGAACATTCTGTCACTAGCAATACTCGCTGGCCTTACCTTATCAACGTCGGTATACAGTTCTGAAGAGTACGAATACATGGCAACACCGACTGCCAACCAAATTGCCGATTTACAAGATGACGACCAAGATGGCGTGGTGAATGGTCGAGATATCTGCCCAGGAACCCCTGCGGGATCAGAAGTAGACAATGATGGCTGCGGCGAAGTAAGACGAGACCAAGATGAGCGTCAGCTACGTATATTGTTTGCCAATGATTCCTATGAAATTAATCCTGTATTCGGGAACCAAATACAAACCATGGCCGATTTTTTAAAAACGTACAAATCAGCCTCTATAGAAATTCAAGGTTACACCAGTAAAGTAGGGTCAGATGAATACAACTTGGAATTATCTAAGAAACGAGCCGAAGCAGTAGAACAAAAATTGCTTTCGTACGATATCAGCCCAGATCGAGTCAGAATTATTGGCTATGGTGAAAGCCGCTTAGAAAATCCTGGAGATGACCCAGCAGCGCATGCGGTAAACCGAAAAGTAACAGCGACCGTGGTTGGTCTAAAAGAAAAAGTGGTTGAAGAGTGGACCATATTTTCTACTTTAGAAAAACGTTAGTGTAGCTCTACTTATAAAAAGCCCCTCAGGTGTATACATCTGAGGGGCTTTTTGTTTTCACAAACCACTTTTATTTTAAACGCCGATTAGCCTGCTTTTTTCTTAGGCAATGATGTACTTAACAGGAAGTAACCAACAACAGCAGCCAAAGTTGAACCCATCAAGATACCAAGACGAGCATAGGTATCGAAATGCTCGAAATCAGCACCAAACGCCAACGATGAAATGAATATCGACATAGTAAAACCGATACCACACAGCACAGATACGGCGAAGATATGCTTCATATCAATACCTTCAGGCAATTTCGCAATACCCAGTTTTACAGCAACCCAGCTGAAGCTAAAAATACCTAACGGCTTACCAATAAACAAACCTAACGCTACACCTAGCGGCAGAGCTTGAGTCAAACCACTCAACGAAACACCTTCAAGAGATATACCCGCGTTAGCAAATGCGAACAGAGGCAAAATACCGAAAGCTACGTATGAATGGAGGCCATGTTCTAAGTGCTTAAGCGGTGAATGTTCTTTGTCATTTCCTTTCAATGGAATAGAGAAACCAATCACTACACCGGCTAATGTTGCGTGAACACCGGACTTTAGAACCGCTACCCAAAGAATAAAACCAATGATTAAGTATGCACTAATCTTAGTCACATGCTTCGCGTTCATAATGAACAATATCGCCGTCATCAGAAAACCTACAGCCAATGCCATCGTAGACAAGTCACCGCTGTAAAACAGTGCAATAATCACGACGACACCCAAGTCATCAATGATTGCCAAAGCAAGCAAAAATACTTTCAAACTGATTGGGACACGGCTGCCTAGTAACGCCATGATACCCAAAGCAAATGCGATATCCGTTGCAGCAGGAATAGCCCAGCCTTGGATCGCCGTTTCATTTGAAATATTAAACATCACATAAACAAGCGCAGGGGCAAGCATACCACCCACAGCCGCAATTGCCGGAAAAATAGCCGTTTCACGCGATTTCAAAGCGCCCTCAAGCAACTCGCGTTTTACCTCAAGACCAATCAACAGGAAGAAGATAGCCATCAAGCCATCATTGATCCAGTGTGAAACAGACATACCCAAAATGTATGTGTGAAGACCCGCTTGGTAGAACTCATTAAGCGGAGAATTGGCAATTACCATAGCTACAGCTGCTGCAATTACCAGAATTATGCCACCAGCAGACTCCATTTTTAGAAAGTCGCGAATGATATCAGTCATTTATCGTCCTTATAATTTCGTTATGTCGATACATGAATCAGAACAGATGCACAGGAGTTTAGTGCTTTCGAGCATTTTTGAACAATCGCTTGTAATGACCCAAAACCTCGGTTTTTCCGAAACAAATGAACATTTAGCACACATATTCCGTATTAATTGCTATTTGGTAAGTATAGGAAAGAATTAATGGTCTAAACAATGTTAGTTATTGAAATTTCTCACCTCCAGATACAGAAAAAGGAGCATTAGCTCCTTTTCAATCGTCATTTTTACATAACAGCTAATAACCTGTTAACTGCATATATCCGTGAGCAATGTCTGAACCGGTGGTATTTATTGCCCCTTCCCAGTAAGGAACGATGAAAGGCAACCAAGATTGTTTGTTCACTGCCGCTGTCTTCAGGTCAATATTGTATCTGGGCACCATGATACGCCACTCCAAAGGTAGTACTCTACCACCCTCTATTACTGTTTTGTTGAGGGGCAGAATAACAATATCTTTGCTATCCAAAACGATGTTTTTTTCTTTTGAAGATAGCGTACCAAACAAATATGGTAGCTCTTCGTCATGTCGGTAACGGTTTACTGACAAAGTTGTGTCGTCGTCCAGCTTTAAGACAAACTTATCCCAACCTTGCTGTTTGCTCGACATCAAACCACTGCCCCACTCTTTGCTCATGAAAGCAGTGCCTTCAACGGCTATCGGATCAGTCTCTTTCGTCAATCTCAATTGACCATAAACCCTAAGAAACGGAGCCTGCAGGTTGTAAGTCGCTGTAGGTTCTGTTTCGTGTTTTCTTTGAAAACCTTGGTCTCCGGGTAATACGTACGGACCATCCAAATCACTGTATAGCGATAAAGTGAAAGTATCTGCTTTCACATCAAGATGTCCGGGGAAAGGATTTCTACCCAGAGATCGCCATGTCCAGTCATCAATCCACATACGCAATGGCAAAGCACTCACTCCGGCTTGGCCAATACCACCCCGGGCAATCCGTTGCTCTCGCCAAATCTTTCTGTCTGTCGATATCACTACCGAAGAAAAATAAACCTGTGAGTTTAACCAACCAAGTTCCTCAACACGCTTGTCATGAGCAATACGAAAATAGCTCCACTGCACAGAATAAAGGTGTCCTTTTTTGTCACGGACGTTAGCAAAATAATGGAACCACTCATGCTGATACTGCGGATGAAAAGACGAATCCGCTGGTAAAACGACAGGATTATTCGGTAATACTGGCGAGAAAGCATGCTTCACATCCGCAGATAAAAGCGAGCTTAACTCACGGTTTGGTTTCACATCTTCTTCAAATTTGTAATCGCGAAAAACAATACTCGCTACGGAAACCGTTGCTGCAAGGATTAAGAAACCAATCAAGTATTTGAGGCTGACTCGAACTTTCATTACAGAGCATCCCTTAATGACTTCATTGGTGATTTACGAAGTAAACGGATAATAGGCAAAGCACCAGCGACGATAAGCGCTAGCATAGAAAGGATGGCCGTTTTCACATAAGTCATAGGTAAAACTATCAGTTCCATTGTCCAACCGAAAGAGTGACGGATCACCACATCGACAACCAATTTCGCTAGACCTAAACCTAGTGGCATCGCAATCAGCATCGATATCAAACCAAAAACAAACAGCTGTAACGCCCCTAAGCCAACTAATTCTTTTCCAGACACACCTAAACAGCGCAGCAACGCAATGTGTTTCTGACGAGAAAGCTCACCCGCCAATGTTGCAAAGAAGATACCGCATACAGCGATAAGCAAAGTAATGTTGCCTAAGGTATCGGCAATCACAAACGTACGGTCAAAAACGCGCATTGCCTGACGATGAATCCCGTTGTTATCCATCACGCGCTCAGCATCAAGGTGGAAAGCAGAATGCAAGTGACTGTTCAGTTTTTCGCTATCTGCACTGTCATTTAATACAATAGCCAAAGCAACATCACCACTTCCAACAAAAGCGTGTAACCAGTTCGAATGTGACATCATGATTTGGTTGTAAGGATTTCCGTAATCGTAGTACACCCCTACAATTTGCCAGCCTGTACCAAGAGGTTCAGAGAGTTCTACCGTATCACCTGGTTTCAGATTCAGTTTGATGGCCATCGATTCGCTGATCATAATCCCTTTTGAGTGATGCAAATAGTACCAGTAGTTAGGGACACCCAGTTTCACCGTCAGTGAATTCGCCTCGCCTTCTGAATTACCAGTGCTCACGACTTGCAACGTACCTTTGTTGGAAGGAAGCTCTCTCTCCCAACGCCACCATACCTCTTTCACTTCTGGCTGATTACTTAACCAGCCACTGATCATAGAAGCAGAGCTGTTGGTCGGATACAGATACATGTCTGCAGCTAAGCGCTGATTAAGCCACTTATCAGTGGTATCTCGGAAGCTGCCCACCATAGTAACCACACCAATATTGGCTGCCATTGCAATCATAAATGCCATGGTAGCAACACCACGATAGCTCATACTTGCCGCGGCATCGGCAAAGAACCAGCGAGCTTTTACCCAACGTAAACTGTAGGAAAAGCTATTAAACAGCTTCCAAATAACGAATGGAGTAAACAGGGCTGCACTGAGTAACATTAAAGCAATAATCGTATAGCCCGATGATTGTGTTTTTGGTGCTTGATAAATAGCTATGGCTGCGACTGCTAGTGCGCCTCCAATAAAGGCCTGAATACTGAACTCTGAACCGGCAAATCTTGCAAGTGACAATCGAGTACTTAAACGAATAGGCTGAGATTTCAGTAAGCGCACCAACGGCCAAGCACATGAGGCGAAAGCACCACACACAGCCATAAGCAAGCTGTAACTGCTCCACTCCCAGTCCCACTGAATCGAAAGGCCTACATTCGCGTTGTACAAATCAGCCAGACTGACAGACACGGAAGGAATTAGCTTATTTGCCAACAAGAGACCTAAGCCGTTGCCGCAAACCCAGCTTACAAACACTAACGCAAAGAGTTCAAGCATCAGAGCTTGCGCGAGTTGCCAACCATTCACGCCTGTTTGGCGTAACATACCAACCAAGCGCTGACGCTGTATAAGCGAAAGAGACATCGCTTGGTAGAAGATAAACAATCCGACCAAGAAAGATAGCATGCCCATCGCCGTTAGATTCATGTGGAAAGCTTTAGTAAGAGATTCCAATTCTGAACGTGTACTGCGAACCAATATCATGCCATTTGGCAAACTAGCTGCTAGTTTTTCAAGTTTTTCTTCAGGCATCGAGCCACAGGCAATAACAGAAAAACCGGAGCTTTTCTTCAGCTGTCTAACCAAAGACATATCCGCGACTAAACGAGTACCACTCACCATCCCATGACGGTCAATAAGCAACGGCCCCAGCTGTTCACCATTACTGAGCTGAATCATATCGCCATCGTCCCAGCTTTGGTGAGCAGCGAGCTCCTGCCCAACCATAACCGGATAAGGAGGTTGCATCAATTTTAAGGCGCTGATTTCACTCAGTGTTTTCTTACCCATTACGGGAACAATAGCCAATGGGTCAATGCCAAGCAATGTCACGTCCGTACCGAGCTTTGTTGTAAAGCGGTAGCTGTCCAAAGGCACACACTGATGAAAACCATCACGACGTAACTGGATATAAAAACCCTGGGGAATTTTATTGGCGACTTGTTTAGTACGAATGCGGTAAGGCAAAGGGTTGGCAAAAAGCTTTTCACCACTTTCATAACTTTGACGAGCGTGTTGGTTAATCGCAGTAACACCAACAAGAAGAGAAATACCAAGAGTAAGACCAAACCAGACGAGAATGATCTGCAGAGGATAGCGACGATAGTGACCGAGTAGTGCTTTAACTACGGGCCATAACATGAAGGTGTCCTCCTTGAAGACGAATACATCCTTCCATATGCTTTGCGACTTTCTCACTGTGGGTTACAAGGAACAGCGTACATTTAAGCTGTCTTGCCAGTGTCGTCAGAAGTCTCATTACCGCTTCTGCGTTACGTTCATCTAAGCTACCTGTAGGTTCATCAGCTAGCAGAATTTTTGGTTCCATATATAGAGCACGTGCAATAGCAGCCCTTTGCTGCTGGCCGCCCGAAGCCTCTTCAGGATATCGACCTAACAGTGGCATTAGATCAAGCGCAGAAATGATCTGACGCCATAATCCAGTATCTTCAGGCAAGCCCTTTAGCTGACGGCAAAAACGAATGTTATCGGCAATATTTAGCGTAGGAAGGAGGTTAAACTGCTGGAAAATATGACCGATGTTGTTACGACGATAAGCCGTTCTTTGGAATTCTGAAGTATTGTGCATCGCGAAATCTGGGAACCAAATTTCACCGGAGTCTACAACATCTAAGCCAGCAATAAGGTTTAACAGCGTACTTTTACCAGAACCGCTTTCTCCCATTAGAGCCAGTTGATCGCCTTGATGAATCGTCAGTTCAGCGCCCTGCAGCACAGGATGGAATTCACCACCATCTAGATATCCTTTGCTCAGGTTTACCAGCTGTAACATCAATCATCACCGTAGACTAAAATTGGACTCAGAATCTACACTAATTCCTTTTCAGTAGGAAGTATTTTGCAGCGTACTTACACCGAGTTGTTGCAAAATGCAGCAACTCGGTAGACAAAATTCAACTTCCGATTAAATTTCGCATCCACTTCTTACTTCTTATGCGATAAAAGCACCCAACCCACTTCACGACCTCTTCACTTAAAAACAACAAGTAGATCCATTCAGGGCTGGCATTAAGGTAGAGCGCGGCGAAAGCAGCAAGCGGAATTCCAACAACCCATTGGGCAATTAAATCCTGACCTAAGCAGAATTTCACATCCCCGCCGGCTCGCAATACACCGACAATCGCCACCATAGGAATTGAACGAAGTACGATACCCAAACTCAATATCAGCATAAATTCTTCAACAAGAATTCTCGTCTCTTCCGTTAGAGCACTAAACGAATTGAGAATCGGAATTTGCAGAAGATACAACAAGCCAGACATAAAAATCGCGGTGATAAAGTTAGCACCAATTACACCAATAGCTTGGTAGTAAACCGCTTCATAATTTCGCGCGCCAAGCTGGTTACCGATTAATACTGCAGCCGCGTTAGACAGTCCTATCAGCAAACTCAGTGAAATCGATTCAACTGGAGTCATGACAGATAACGCAGCCAAACCTTGCACACCAGTTTGCCCCATGATCGCGTGATAAACGAATAATCCACCAGACCATACAAGGAAATTGAACGTAGTTGGCAACGATAATTTTAAAAATCGAACCACATTGCTTAGCTCGACCACTTTGCTAAGGTCTTCATAGCGGAACGCCAGTAGGTGTTTCTTGCTGTAAAGGTAACCATAGAGGCACGCGACTTCTATTGCTCCACTTAGCACCGTCGCAATAGCCGCACCCTTAATACCCAAAGCCGGAACACCTAATTTTCCGAAGATGAAAACCCAGTTCAACAATACGTTAGAACCGATACCAATCGCACTAAAGAAGGTACTGATCCCCGGTTTGTGCATCGCTCGAAGCCCGACAGCCATACTGTTGGCGCTGGCAATGGCAAACATACTTACGGATGTAATCACCAAGTACTGGCTGCCAAGTTCATTGACCATTTCTGAATCTGTCGTCAACGCCATAATGTCGTGCGGGAAGATGACAAACAGGACAACCGTAAACAAAGCAAATATCATCGACATTAGCCACGTCAAAGCTGTACTGCTTCTCAACCCGTCTCGATCTCCTGCCCCCCAGAACTGCGCAGAAAGCAATGCGCCACCCGCTGAAATACCAACAAGCATAATGGTTGAAACAAATGTAGCTCGCGCAGCAACGCCAACGGCAGCAATTTCAGCCTCGCCTAACTGACCAAGCATTAATACATCGACCAATCCACGGCTCGATAGCAGCAACATTTGTAAGCTGATAGGAAGCGCAATCGCAATTAAGCGACGCAAGAAATCTCCTTTTGTATGGAGCAGAACTTGGGATAACAGAGACAAACGACACCCCTAGAGACAAAGGATTGATAGAAAGAGAAAAAGTAAGCGGCTATTATACTCATTAGTGCATAATCTAACCAACATAAAGCAAGGATAATGAATGAAAAAAGTACTAGTGCTTGGCGCATCTGGCTATGTTGGTTCACAGCTATTACCTTTACTGCTCAACGAAGGCTATGAAGTTACCGCCGCGGCTCGGCACATTGACTACTTACAAGCTCGAGTCGCGCCCCATCCAAAACTGACCATCACCTATCTAGACCTTGCAGATAAAAAGGCAACGCTCGACTTGGTTCCACAGTTTGATCTGGTGTTCTTCTTAGTTCATGGCATGGCTCAGGGCCATGACTTTGCAGAGTATGAACTCTCTTTGGCCAACAATTTCAAACAGGCGCTGGATATCAGTCAGGTAAAGCACGTAATTTATCTCAGTGCGCTTCAGCCACAGACTGGGAATTCAGAACACTTAAAAGCACGCCAGCAGACAGGTGAAATACTGAGGAAAAGCCACGTACCAATTACAGAACTTCGTGCTGGTGTCATTATTGGGCCTGGGTCTGCCGCTTTCGAAATTATGCGTGATTTCGTTTACAACCTGCCCGTTCTTATCACACCGAAATGGGTAGATTCAAAAGCCAACCCGATTGCATTGGAAAATTTGAATCACTACCTGCTGCAACTTGCCAAAGAGCAACCGACTTCGCATCAGCTTTATCAGGCCGGAGGCCCAGATACACTCTCCTATCGCGAGCAGTTTCAGGTCATTTGTGACCTCGCAAACAAACCGTTTCGGTTATGGTCAACATCATTGCTTACCCCGCAAATGGCCTCTTACTGGTTAGGGGTTGTTACTTCTGTTCCGTCTAACATTGGCCGTGCTCTGCTTGCAGGCTTAGAACATGACTACATAGCGGAATCAGATCAGCTAACTGCGCTTTATCCACAAACCCTGATTCCCTATCGTGATGCAGTTCGAAGCACTATCGAGCATGAAGGGACATTTGTTCGCAGCAAGGTTTGGGGCTTTGAGACCAACGCATTAAAGAGATGGCAACCGGGTTTTGGCTATTATCCCAAACAGGCTGGCGCAACAATAGAAACAGATTTAACCAACAGCGAACTATGGAAAATCATTAAAACCATCGGCAGTAAAGATGAAGGATACTTCTTTGCTAACGCTCTTTGGCGTACCAGAGAATGGCTGGATATTTTCTTTGGTGGTGGACGCCCAGTTCGACGCAACCCCGAAGGTCCAGAGCTCAAAGTTGGAGACTATATTGATTCATGGAAAGTCATACGCTGTGAACCTAATGAATTTCTATCCCTGTTTTTCGGCATGAAAGGACCCGGTCTAGGGCGATTAGAATTCACCATTAAAGACCATGGTGACAAGCGCGAACTGAACGTTACCGCTTGGTGGCATCCTCAAGGTTTTCTCGGCCTCATGTACTGGTTTGTCATGATGCCTGCGCACCTGTTTATCTTTAACGGCATGGTTAAAGCTATAGTCAGGAAAGCCCATAGCCAGAAAGGTAAAAGATAAGCATAACCGGAACGTAAAAAAGGCTCTGAGATTTCTCACAGAGCCTTTTCCTAACGCGATAGTAAACCGTTATTCAACTTTAAATGACAACGGAATCTCAGCCAATTGTTTACCCTGATTGGCAGGAAAAACAAGATATTCGCCGTGATATTTCACGTTCGATTTATAGTCAGTTTGCTTATGAACCATAAATCCGGCTGCACTTGCCATTTCAACAAACTGAGCATGATTACCACGCACAAACCAGTTCATCGGCTTCACCATTAGTTCGCCATCAAAGCAAGATTCACACTGTACCGAACACAAGGCTAACGAGTTTTGACCGTCGGTAAAGATTTGTACTTTTCCAGCACCGACAAGAGGCTCAGAAGTAGACACTTCCCAATCCGCCTGCTCCATTTGATCTAAGAACGCTTCGATCTTCTTGTCTGTGATGACGTTATTTGTTTCACTTTCAAAGAAGCTTTTGTAAAAAGCTGAGATACGTTTGAAAGTAAACAGCAGCTCTGACTGATTACCTTTAGAGCGTCCAGCCTTTAGCCAACGTGTTAAATCATCGACTACGCAACGATCAAAGCGCTGTGCTTTAATCGCTTTAGACACCCAGTGAACAAGAAAATGGTTGTTGGCAACTGGCGCATTAACAAGCTTTCCAGATTCATGCTCAGCGGCTAATTCACCCAGTGCTGAGTTAACGACATTTTGAATTTCTAAGTAATATGCTGACACTATGCTTTTCTTCCTAATGTCCAATAGAAGGTTGCTGAAAGTACTGAACAGGCTGACATCACCAATATCATTGGCCATGCCACTCCGCTAGGCATTGCTGCTACAATTGCACCAATCACCGATCCGGTACCAAATCTTAACGTTCCAGCTAATGATGATGCCGTACCCGCCATTCTTGGATAACGGCTTAATAATAGAGCCATAGAGTTACTGCCGATGGTTGAGATCGTACCCACAAACATCACAACAAATGGCACTGTACCCCACAGTCCCCAATCCATAAGCCAGCTTAAGAACAAACCAAAGCCGGCCATTAACTGAATGAACAGACCAAAACGCAGCATGGCATGAGAACCGACTTTCTTGACAAAACGTCCGTTAAGGCTGGTCATAGCAATCATAGCGACAATGTTAAGACCAAACAGATAACCGAACTCACTTGGGCTAACGCCATACAAATCAATATAAACGAATGAGCCTGCGGTCAGGAATGCGAACATACCGGCAAACGAGAACGCACCAGAGAATATCAGCCCCATCGCAAAGCCAGCACGGCACAGCTGTACATAATTGCGAATGGTACTACGGAAATGCAGAGGTTGACGATTCTCGGCTGAAAGCGTTTCTGGAATTTTCCATAACACCATAGCAATAACAACCAAGGCAAAGCTTGCTAATACCCAGAATATCGAACGCCAGCCAAACCATACCGCTAAGTGACCACCAATCATAGGTGCCGCTAATGGTGCCAAAGTGATCACTAGAGTGACGAATGACATCGCGCGTGCGAAATCTTCGCGATCATACATATCTCGCACAACCGCCTGAATCACTACCGCAGCCGCAGCACCAGCAAAGCCTTGCGCAGTACGGACGTAAGTTAATGCATCAATACCATTGGTAGTTGCACTGACAATAGAAGCGATAGCAAATAAGGCTATCCCCACTAGCATTACAGGTCGACGACCATAACTGTCGGCCAGTGGACCATGCAGTAACTGACCAATAGCAAAACCGGCGGTGTAAGCAGTCAGCGTAATTTGCACCGCACCCGCACTCACACCTAAATCTTTGGCAATTGCAGGCATAGCTGGCAGATACATATCAATAGCAAGAGGCGTCAAGGCGCCTATCGCTCCTAATACGATAAACATTACAAAGCTGATTTTAGCGGCGTCACTAGCGGGCGACGTAGTATTCGAAGTCATAAATCTCCGTTCGATGTTAGAACCAGTGCATCACGTGAATGACGCACTCAATAATAGCTTAAAGGAAGGACACGAAGTCCAAGCTAAGAGAACTGTGTGAAAGGTTTTCTTGTAGAGGAAGCAGAGGCTTCCTCATGATTCACTTGTATGACAAGAGCAAACAAATAAATCCGCAATTACTTCCAGATTGAAGCAACTTCTTCTTCGGTAAGGTAGCGATACTCGCCAGGTTCTAATGACTCATCCAGAACGATGTTACCTACTCGTTCACGATGAAGCCCCGCCACCTTATTACCTAGCGCTGCAAACATTCTTTTTACTTGGTGATACTTGCCTTCATGAATGGTCAGCAGTACCTGCTTCTCATCAATCACTTCCATTTGTGCAGGAAGTGTCAACTCGCGTTCATTACGTAGCTCAATGCCTGTTGCGAACTTCTCTTGATAGTCAGGCTGAATAGGATCATCAAGCCAGACACGGTATAATTTGTCACATTTGTGTTTTGGTGAAGTAATACGGTGCGACCATTGACCATCGTCAGTGATAAGCACTAATCCCGTCGTATCGACATCCAATCGCCCTGCAAAATGCAAGTCACGCATATTCACTTCATCAAGCAGAACAAAAGCTGTGTGGTTGAAACCGTCTTCGTGCGAGCAAACATAACCTTGTGGCTTGTAAAGCATGATGTAACGCGGACCACTGATTCTGATTTCGCGCCCTTGCCACTCGACGTCCGATTGTTCAGTAACCTTAAATGAACCAACCTTCTGAACTTCACCATCAACGGTGACTTCGCCACTTTTAAGAATTTGAGTCGACTCTTTACGCGTTGTTCCTAGCGCGTCACACAAAAATTTATCTAAACGCATGAATACCTCATCTGCTTGAAGTCGGGTATTATACGCAAGTCACTCAAATTAGTTGAGCTATTTCACAGAATTATTCGCCCAATTGCATGTATACACTTCGCCCATACCAAGCAGACTCAGTTAAAGCTGTTATTCACTACTTTCGCAAGCATTCCACGCCAGCAGTCATAGTGCTGCCAACGGGTGCGGGCAAAAGCTTGGTGATTGCAGAACTGGCAAGATTAGCGAAAGGTCGTGTTCTGGTACTCGCCCACGTAAAAGAACTGGTTGAGCAAAACCATGCCAAGTATGAAGGCTATGGTTTAACCGGTTCGATTTTCTCGGCGGGCTTGGGGCGAAAAGAAACCGACCAACAAGTTGTGTTTGCGTCCGTGCAATCTGTGGTGCGTAATTTGGATTCGTTTAAAAACCAATTTTCCCTACTGGTTATCGATGAGTGTCACCGCGTTCCTGATGATAAGAACAGTAGCTATCAGAAAGTGATTACTCATCTTCTAGAGCTAAATCAGGGAATGAAAGTTCTTGGGTTAACGGCGACACCTTATCGCTTAAGTATGGGCTGGATTTATCAGTACCATACTCGCGGACTCGTGCGTAGCGAAGAGCCACGTTTCTTCCGCGACTGCATCTTCGAGTTGCCTATTCAGTATTTACTGGATGAGGGATTTTTAACTCACGCCCGCTTAATTGACGCGCCCGTTCTTAGCTATGACTTTTCACAGCTCAAACCCGCTAATACTGGACGATATAAAGAATCTGAACTGGATTTGGTCATCGAACAGTCCAAGCGGGCAACACCGCAGATTGTGGCCCAAATTATCGAGCTTTCCAAAGACAAACAAGGTGTGATGGTTTTTGCTGCTACTGTGCGTCACGCTCAAGAGATCATGGGATTATTGCCTGAAGAACATTCAGCGTTGGTAATTGGTGACACCCCTTCTCCAGAACGTGACCGTATTATTCAGGCATTTAAACAGCGTGAAATTAAGTATCTGGTTAATGTTTCAGTACTGACAACAGGGTTTGACGCACCACACGTAGACTTGATTGCCATTCTGAGACCGACAGAATCCGTCAGTTTGTATCAACAAATTGTTGGGCGTGGGCTTCGTTTATCTGAAGGAAAAAATGAGTGTCTCGTGCTCGACTATGCAGGTAACACCTACGATCTTTATCAGCCCGAAGTTGGTGACCCTAAACCTGATTCCAGCAGCGAAATTATCACTATTCCCTGCCCTGCTTGCGGATTCAACAACAACTTCTGGGGCAAGCTTGACGCAAACGGCTTTCTCATTGAGCACTATGGACGAAAATGCCAAGGCTACTTCACCGATGAAGAAACCAACGAGCGCGAACATTGTGGATACCGTTTCAGAGCCAAGTACTGCGGTGAGTGCGGTGCAGACAACGATATCGCTGCGCGCATCTGCCACGAGTGTGATGCCACATTAGTCGACCCAGACAAGAAGCTTAAAGAAGCGTTGAACCTTAAAGATGCCTTGGTTTTCGAATGTTTAAACATGGACTTAAGCGTTCATAAAGATGATAAAGGCAAGTCGCAGTTAAGAGTAACTTATATTGGTGACAACAATGCTCAAGTTCATGAGTTCTGGGCATTGACTACACCCAAACAAAAAGCCGTATTTAAAGAACGCTTTGTCCGCCCTCATTTAGCAGACAGACACCGACCTTTCGAGGAAGCTTCGCCATCAAAAGTGGTCGATAATCAACATCGCTTCCGTCCACCACAATTTGTGATCGCCCGAAAATCTGGCTGCTTCTGGAAAATGCGCGACAAAATATTCGCAGATGAGCTAGTGTAACTTCCAGCTCTTTAAGGACGATTAATTCACATCCTATTCATATTGCGATTTTTATACTGCACCAATCATGACGTAACGGACGCTTCACATGCTTAACTCAAAACTCCATACCGCTACTTTGATTGCTCTTCTAACGGGCTTTTGTTCTGCAGGTGTAACCTCACTGGCCTTTGCCGAGCAGCCTGTGCTTAATGATCCCATTCAAGATACCTATAAAGAAGGGACTCAAGTCAAAATCGACGAAGATCAGGATGAAGTGTACGCTGCGGTACAGAAAGGACTGATCAAACCCTTTTCAGAACTGTACGCAGCTATAGACAATGAACTTTATGGTCGCCTTATTAAAGTCGAGCTTGAAGAAGATGACGATGAATGGATCTACGATTTAAAATTAGTTCATGAAGATAAAGTGATACGTGTTGAATACAACGCGACAACTCTTGAGCTAATGTCTATCAAAGGCAGAGACGTGCTTAGCATAATAAAAAACCGAGACGCGCAATGAAGATTCTTGTAGTTGAAGACGACCAAAAACTCAGTGAACAAATTACAACTGCCCTAGAGGACGCTGGCTGGGTGCCAGAAGCTTCTTATGACGGCGAAGACGCACTATACAGAGCAACGACCGAAGAATGGGACTGTATCGTTCTTGACTTAGGTCTGCCTAAGCTAGACGGTATCTCGGTACTAAATAACCTGCGCGACCAGCAAATCAATACGCCTGTGATCATTCTTAGCGCCCGCGACACACTCACTCAACGCGTCGAAGGCTTAAACGCAGGTGCGGACGATTACCTAACCAAACCCTTTGAATTGGTTGAACTGATTGCGCGAATTCGTTCCCAACTACGCCGAGCTTCCGGAAACGCATCACCGATTTTACAAGTTGGGAACTTAAGTCTCGACACCAGAAGTTCTGTTGTGATGTGGAAAGACCAACCGTTAAACCTCACTGCATTGGAATACAAAGTGATCGCTTATTTTATGCATAATCCGGATAAAGTCATCTCACGTACTGAATTGGTTGAACACATCTACAAACAAGATTTCGACCGAGACTCCAACACAATAGAAGTGTTCATTGGCCGAATTCGCAAAAAAGTGGCACCTGATGTCATCAAAACAGTGAGAGGTTTGGGGTATCAATTGCATGCCCAATAAACACTTTTCCTTAAGACACTCTCCGTTAAAACACCTTAGTATTAAAAACCGCTTACTGCTGGCTGCGATCCTTTGGCTGAGCGCCATGATACTAGCAGCCGGTTATCTTATCCCTAGCATGGTAAAAGACTACTTGGTTGAAGATGCCCAAAGTCAGCTGCGTCTTTCAATGGATGAACTCACCGCTAATTTGGAAGTAGATAGTAACGGCAGACTTAGTCTTAGCCGCCGTCTTTCCGATCCCAGATTCAACCAACCCTACAGCGGTGTTTATTGGTCTATGACGATTGGTGAGAACAGTGGCGAAAACTCCATCCGCTCTCGCTCACTTTGGGACAAAACACTGATTAAAGAGCAACACGGTCACAAAACCCTTTATAAGGGAGCAAAAGCCGAAAACTTAGTTGTTCTCACTCAAAGCATCTATTTGCCTGAGTATTCTCGCCCAATACAAATCATCGTTGGTATGGATGAGTCACCTATTCAAGAGACTCTCAAACAAGTCATTGGTCAACTTTGGATCATTCTCGCCCTACTCTTTTCAGGTGTGTTGATACTGATTAGCGCACAGATTTCCTGGTCATTGTGGCCGCTTGGGAAAATGCAAAAAGAACTCGCGTTGCTACGCAAAGGTGAACAGTCCAGTCTCAGTGAAAATTATCCAAAAGAAGTTTACCCACTGGTAAAGGACCTCAATGCGCTGCTGTTCCACTATCAAGAACTACTAGAGCGCGCACGCAACCATGCGGGAAATTTATCTCATGCCTTAAAAACTCCGCTTTCCGTGCTTAAAAACGAAGTAGCAAAACTGAGTAATGAACAGAAACAGGCACTGCAAGGACCTATCGAACAAATTCAGCAACACATCGATTATCATCTGGGCCGTGCGCGCATGGCAGGCGCAGCAAACATACTTGCAGTGAAAACCTTACCCAGCGAGCGAGTGGATGCCATCTCAATGGCGTTTGATAAAGTTTATGCAGCGCGAGAAATCACCTTAGTCAACGAGTTGGACTCCAATCTTTGTGTGGCGGTAGAACCGACAGACTTCGATGAAATGATCGGCAACTTGCTTGAGAACAGTTACAAGTGGGCAAATTCACTCATACGGGTTTACAGCGTTTCTGAAGGTAAAGAGCGGATCAATATCTGTATTGAAGATGATGGCGCGGGTATCAGTGAAGAAGATATAGAGCATGCAATAAAACGCGGAATTCGCTTAGATGAAACCGTACCGGGAACAGGTTTAGGACTCAATATCGTTAGCGAAATGGCACATAGCTACAGAGGGAAATTGGCGCTATCTAAAGGACAATTAGGCGGATTAAAAGCAACCTTAACGCTGCCTGTACCAACCACGTGATGAATCCTTGCACAATAAGGGATCCATCTGGATAAGATTCACCTCAATCGCGAGTTTTTTATTGCTACATTCCTGATTGAATGATAGTATCCGCGCTCGTTTTGATAGACATACTTGATTTATCAAACGTTATTACAACACAAGGTCGCATTGTGTTGTGCATCCAATTTTTACTAATTTTGAGAGTAAATACTATGAAATTTGAAGCAATAGTACGTACTGAACTAGGTAAAGGTGCGAGCCGCCGCCTACGTCACGCTGGCCTATTCCCTGCTATCGTTTACGGTGGTGAGGCAGCGCCTGTATCAATCACTCTAAACCACGACGAAGTGATTAACCAAATGGACAAACCTGAGTTCTACGAAGGTATCGTTCTAGTGATTGATGGTGCTGAAGTTAAGGTTAAGCCACAAGACGTACAACGTCACGTGTTTAAGCCAAAAGTTGAGCACATGGACTTCATCCGTATCTAATTCCCCACCAAGGAATTAGTTGGATAGAATCCACCTTTTGCATATATAAGATAAATCAGCCTTACCATCTGATAAGTCTAAAAATTCGAAACCCCGATGCTACCAACATCGGGGTTTCACCGTTTCTGGCCCCTAGAAATCATACATTTCTAATTTAGATCAATAAGTTAAAATACCCGACTAATCTATGGGTGTATTAAGGGTGTAGTTAGGGTGTAGTTATACAGTAGTAGGATCTGACCAAACATGCTGGTTAATTATTATTATGATTGCGTAAGCACTGATTTAAAAAAGTGCACATAAATTATTCCCGAACAGGGCTTATCAAATGTTAACTCTAGGCAATTACTTTTCTTAACAAACCCTCTTAAATTGGGTCTTCGTAGGCTATCATCAGTGATTAGGATCTTAAAAATATAATCTCCCAATGGTTCTGCGAAATTAACTGAAAAACTTTCTGACCCACTGTCTGTAATCCCGTCTGCATTAGCAGAATCCAAAATTGTCATTGTGTTAGTGTCTACGTTTACATAACCAGCTACCACTTCTGTGCTATCAGTTTCCGGATCTTCATAAACGATATCGTTACCATTTAAAATTAAGTTATCTCTGTAATAACCAGCGGCTTCCAGCAATTCATGGTGAAATGTATCTTCCGATATTGATTGAATTCCAGCCGATGCTGAAAAGAATGTACCGACAGTTAAACACCCGACACCGATCGTTGAGCCAAAGTAATAAAGTAAATCTCGGCCTTTAACTTTCTTTTCATTCATGTTGAGTCCCCAATAGAATATATAGTACTGAAACTATAGCTATACACTTTCACAATCAATATCAATAGATAAACCTGATCTAGGCGTTAACTGTTTAGTTATCTGCTTGATACACCAATTTCTACCACTAACTTCTGAACGCCAACCTTCAGGTTTGACATGTCCTTCTGCGAAGGCTTTCACCAGTTGATGAGTCGCTTCAGTTGAAAAACTGAATGTATCGGCGCCTTCTGAGAGAGCTTTCGCTTTCGCATCTGCTGCCGCTTGAGCTTCTTCCTGACTCGGGTACTGATAGAGGATCTGAAATGATGGCTCTCCACTGCCAGAACGGACCACTCCGGTTTCACCTGTACTTGGGTTCTGCCACTTAGCCACAGCACTGGCCGCTTCCGTTCGGCTGTTAGAATTGAACTGATAATTGCTGCAGCTCGACTTATAAATGGTATGCACTGGCAAAGTCTTAGTGCCCGATGCATTTTTACCTTCACCCATTTTCAAGAACTGCCAGTTTCCATCTGAAACTTTACTCACCGCACCATACTGACGAGCAAGGCGCGTCATCAGCGCCATGTCTGATTCAGAGGTTTGGTCGATATGTTCAAGTTTGATGGAGGCAAGTTCTGCATTACAGATGGAATTGAGATTGTTTCGTGCTGCTAAGGTTTTAAGCAACTCATCAATAGTGATGTCATCCCAACTTTGTGTCTTCTGAGTCTGAATGCTGGTACCCAACTCTTTACCACCCAAAGGAACGGAAGTGGCCGTGATGGTCACCACGGACGGAAAACCACTTTCACCAATCCCGTTTACGTAAAAAGTGCCCTGGTTGTATAGTCGGTTGTTAAACCCTAACGATACCTTTAACGCCGCTTTTTTGGTTGGCAACTTACCTATTTTGCTTCCATCCAGTTTAATGGTCAGCGTATCCGCTTTCTCACCACTGACATCGGTAATCGTCAACTCAGAAAATGACTGAGCAATAGCAGCGGTGATGTCTTTGCCATTGGCCTCAATCTTAAACTGAGGAAGGTATGTCATTAGCTCCATAACACATCCTCATCTTTTTCTGCCGGTGGACTGTAATCGGGCAAAATGATCTGGATACCCGCTGTAAACTTACTGCCTTTTTCTGCCAGCCCAGGGTTAGCATTTAAAACAGCAGTGATGGCTTTCTCTGTGCCATATTCCGAGTAACAGATTTCGTCCAATACATCACCATCACGAGTTCGATAGAGTTTGGCCATAATAGGTAATATCCAAAGAAAAAGTTTGCTTAATAGGAATGCCAGCGACCGTGTGCTTGTCTTCCGTTTCGACCAGTTGATTCACCACCCAATACCCCATAACATCACCACGACCTGATATCATCAAATGAGGCTTAGCGGCATCACCCAACTTCACTAACTTTTCGATTTGGTGGATCCCTACCTTCTCGAATTCAGGATAAATGACACCGGGTAGACTCACCGTTGGGTTTTCTTTTCCGGTGTATTGCAATGAGCTGGTATTACCAAATCGGTTGGTGGATGCCCAAAGCCAACGATAGGTCTTAGTTAATTGCTGATAAGCGGCAGTATGAATGGAGAACGTAAAGTCCCCCAATTTCATCATGACTGTTTCGGCCATATTAATCCCCAGAGCTTATATCGAACATTGCATTTTGATGGCCACCAAGTTCCCTGTTCACAGCCTTACCAATATCTTCTGGTGATTGACCAGGTGCGGCAATGACTTCGATCTTTTCAACCGTCTGATTCACAGTCCTAGCACCGGATGAGGCATAGGTTTGGTCGTTCGCAGCTTGAGCTCGGCTGGCATAGTTATAAGGGTTGTAATCAGACTTAGGTGCTTGTGTTCCATAGTAACCGCGATTCTTTGCGGCCATGGTCGCAGAGGATTCAGAGGTCTTAACCACCGAGTGAGTTGGACTAGAAGACGGGTTATCCTCCCCTAATCCAAGCCAATCCATAAACTCTGAGAACGCGCCTTTGATGTCATCTATCCAGGACATGATTGTGTCCCAGTTAGCCACCACAGCGGCGGTCAATACACCAACGGCCAAAGCCACCGCACCTATTGGGTTAGCAGCCATGACCGCATTCACGCCAAGCATTACAGACTTAACGGTACCAAGCGCGGTGATCATGGTTCTTACATTGCTAATTACACCCGCTATGCCAAGCACCATCTTGCCTGCCATGATACCAGCGACCGCACCAGCAACCGTTTCCCAGCCACCAAACGTTTGCACCACGTCATTGACTGCACCGGCTATTTGGAAAACACCACTGGCAAATGCGATTGAACCTTCAACCGCACTCTTCAGGAAGCTGGTGATCTCTTCTCTGTGCTCTCTGACAAACGCGCTCACCGTGAGAGACAACTCGTCAAATACTGGCGCGACTTCACCACCCACAACCCCAGCAACATCCTGCCAAGCGGAATACATCGCTCGGGTGACTGAGTTCAAAGCCGTGTTGTATTTAAGTGCGCCATCCGCGCCTTCTTGGGTCAGGTTGTTGATGGCCTTTTGAGAATCTAGAAGCTTATCCAGGCTTTGACCGCTGTTTTTAATGTAAGTAACGATCTTGTTACCTTCACCACCAAACAACATGTCAGCCAGTGAAGCGGCTTGCTGAGTATCCCCTACCTTTTCCAATCGGCTCATGACAAACTCGAACTGCTCTGCAGCGTTCAAGCCTTCCATCATGGCTTCATCGATACCAAGCGCACCAAAAACATCAGACACCGAGGATTGTTTGCCTAACGCCTTAAACTCACCAAACTTATTGGTCAACTCTTCAACCAAATCACCCGTATTTTCAGCATTCAACCCTGCCTGCAGAGCGATACCGCCCCAGGCATTAAACTGCTCGATGCTCATGCCGTAGGCTTTGGCAAAACCCGCCTGCTCTGCAGTCGCAGCATTCGTGACGGAAGTTAACCCGACAACGGTCGCGCTAAGGCCAGCCAAACCGACGGTTGTAGCGCCAACAGCAGTGGCTGTGCTTTTCAGTGACTTCTTTAAATCACTGGCGGCTTCAAAGCCACGGGCACTGGTGGTTGCCTCGTCGATTTCTTTACCCAATGCGTCATAGCGCCTGGTTAAAAGTGAAACATCCGCACCGGCTAACTTGGCCTTCTTGATTTGCTTGGTCAGGCTTTTTTGCTCACGCTCAAGCGTTTTCACTTGTTTCGTGGCACCACCAAGCTGCTTATCGACTTCGCTGGCCATGCTTGTGAACGAAGCATCAACGGCACCGCCCAGCGTAACCACAGATTTTAAATGTTGGGCAGCACTCATTTAGCTCTTCTTCTTAGGCATTTGTTCAACGAAAAAGAAAAAGCGCTCAATTTCTAGCGCTTCTATCTCAGATATCTGCCAGCCAGTATGCGTGGCCAACTTGTAAATTAGTTCGTCTCGGTCGTCTGATTTGAATCGTCTGAGGGCTTCAAACAGTCGAGATAAAACCGACGACACTTTCCCCAGTCAGACATGTCCAATTTTTGAAGGACTTCCGGTGCGTAGTCTTCTTCCGTTAATCGGGCGTACATCATTGAATCACGTTCAACATCATCAATAACTTTGCCATCGCGTTTCATTTTTGCTTCTTGATGATCCAGCCAGATATGGTCACGAACAGTGGGACGACGCATGGTGATTTCACTAATCGTTTTATCATCGTGAGTAATAGGATATGAAAGTTTAATCGTGCTCATGTTTGCTCCAAACAAAAAAGCCTCCCGTCCGGGAGGCTATAAAAGTGAAAAATTAAGATTACTTACCGAGTGAAGCCCGAGCTTCTGCCAGTTGGTCAACACCGTTGATGGTGCGAATCATATTGATAGGGTCAAACTCATGAATGATGGTGCCATCCACTTCGTATTTGTAATAAGACGGCTTAATCGTGGCTGTGGTACCCGTGAAAGTGCCACCACTTTTCGTTCCATGGTCGATTTTTGATACCAGTCCGCGAAGCTCTTCAATGACCGTTTTCTTCGCACCAGTGACATCATTTTCAAGGTGAGAACGAATAAAGAATGGAACTTTTTTTCCGTCCTTCTTAATACCAAACAGAGCCAAAATATCTGCGTCTTCACCGATACTGAAGCTGGCTTCCATGGGAGCCATGCCCATATCCATGGAAATGGCCATATCCATACCACCACCACGAAACTCTTCAGTGAGAACTTCAGGGACGGGTGGTGTGTACTCGAGTAAGCTGGCAATCTTTTCTTTGCCATCAGCGTATAAGCCTTGGTATTTACGCGCCCAGTTAGACATTCGCGATCACCTCTTCTAAATAGCCATTGTTCAAGCGAGAGCGGAAGATTAAGTGCTCTGCTGGGTAGTAAACGCCAAAGTCGAAATCAAAGTAGTAAATACCTTGAGCCATCAGCTCTGGCGTGTTCAGGTCTTTATCCAGCCAACATTTACCACCCGGAATAATCCCCTCATTCTTCAACTGACGAAGGTACGCATTCACACCCCCCAAGACATCTTGCATGTATTGAGTGGTACCCGGTTCATCGACCGCCCATAAGTGATTTAGCTCGATGCTGTCATTAATCATGTCAGCGACACGACGAGTGGTTTCAAACGTCCACTTAGGATCGATTGAACAATTCCGGTTACCCCAGTGGCGAAAGCCTCCCTCACGAATCGTGGTGCTGATTCGGTTTTCATTGAGAATATTGGCCAAACAACTTTTATCACTCAACGCCCAGTCCACCGTCTGGTTGGTACCAACAGTGTTGTAAATTTCTTTGTTCGACTTAGAAACATGGACGCCACGTTGAGCATCAATACGCGCACGTAAACCTGCAGCTGAAACCGACTTAGGCATTGGTGTGTTAACGTTCAAATCACTGTCGAAAACCACATCTTGAGGCCACATAATCTCTACACGGCCACCGTAAGATTTACGACGTTTCATCGTATCGGTATACGTTGCTGCAACATCCATATCAAGGTAAGTGACACCACGCAGTTTCTCAGCGGCGCTTTCCAATGCTTTACCGACACCATCATCATGGCTGTAACCTGGTGCGATCAGAATGCGAGGTTTGTATTGCACCTCAGATTGCGCATCTTTGAACTTTCCAATCGCTTCAATGATATTGCCTTTTTGAGCTGTGCTATCTGCGGAAGTTGCCGTTCTGACCACCACCACTAAAGCGCCATATTGCTCCATTATTTGCTTAACATATTTGTAAGCTTGCGAGTTTACCCCGAGGCCTTCGGCGTAACGTTCGTTACCGAGCACCAGAACCGGCTTATTCAGAGGGAATGGCTCATCGCTTCCACCGGATAAGAACTGTTTGCTGATCGGCTCTGGAATATCCGCATCCGCTTCTTTTGTAGTTGAACTGATATCCGCCAGCGCCTTTGCGTCAGCAACTAAGTCATAAGCCGCGACAATCTCAGTCACTGTTCCGGTCGGTTTCTTATTAGCATCACTCCCAAGAGTGATAGTAATGGCTTTATCTTTGACGGTCACCGCAAGCTGCTGGTCAGCTTCAGTGGCTAGTGCAATGGAAACGTTGATACCGTTACCTGCAGAGCCAGCGGCTGAAGCGGTAAACGTCAAGTCGTCATTAATCGCCGCAGAGCCAAGAGTTAACGTTGCTTTTGTTGCGGAAGCTGCAAAAGCCGACTGCACCGCAATAC
Source organism: Vibrio sp. C8 (assembly GCF_054051265.1). NCBI lineage: Bacteria > Pseudomonadati > Pseudomonadota > Gammaproteobacteria > Vibrionales > Vibrionaceae > Vibrio > Vibrio sp. C8. Next base: position 504,171 of record NZ_JBPAOE010000011.1, on the reverse strand, counting down.
CGATCACCGACATCTTAACGGTGGTGATACTACGCACCCCGTCATTGACTTCAATGACCTCCGAGCCATGTAAAAATTCAGGCATAGTGTTTTCCTGTTTGTCGGGTAATAAAAAACCCCGCCGAGGCAGGGTTAATGTTTAAACTGAATCAAAGCTGATATTTATGTGGAAGGTACTTCTGGCCATGGATTCTCTTCTCGAATCTGAAGATAAGCTGCATCCGCTTGCGCTTCATATTCGGACGCCTTAGTTTCATCACCTTCAACACGGCGAATCATTCTGGCTTCGTTATTCAGACGATCAACTATCTGTACATAGAGGCTTTCGCGAGTGTTGGTGACTTGCTGAAGTTCGGCTTCGTATTTGGCTTGTGTATCTACTTGCCAGTCGTTTAACGCTTCGCTCCATGTGACGTATTGGTGTGGTGGTTGAGTGAATGTCCAATCGTCTTCAATCTCACCAAAGTCTTTCACTTGTTTTGATTCGAGTGCTTTGGCTGTGTTGTAGATGGTTTTGCCACGATGGTCTGCAACGTATTCTGTTGCTGTTGGACGACTATTTTCAAAGTCACAAACACGAACCACAAAACCTTCTTTCTCTGGTAGCGGTTTAATCAGCAATGCATCACGAGGGTATTCCGGTAACGCAGAAAAACGAGTAGTCGAAATACCTTTTTGATTCACAATCAGAGTTTCTTTGTTATAGGTGTAATAAAAATCAATCATAGTGCGTATCCTACCCATTCAATATAAGCACGTGGTTGGTTTTCGTCGGCAGTTGGGACAACATTAGAAGCGTTAAACTTGACTCCTCTCGCTAGCTTTATACCAGAGTTAGCATTTATACCCAAACCCACATTAGATTCTGTAAAAGCTGGCTGCCCAAGAACAGATGTTGTTGGCTGTATCGCCCCCTCGAACGATGAATTAGGGTCGGCGGATTGAACCTGAATCAAAGAACCATTGCCATACCCTTTAAGGGCACCTTCTATTTCTCGAATCGCATCTTCATGCATTTCACCCGCCAACCAATCTGTACCATCAGCAGCACGAACAAAGCGCCCTTGTCGGTCTGGAATGTTGATTAATGTATTGTCGACTGCATCAACCCATTCTGGTTTAGCCGCAGCTAACGTGTGATACACCGCTGCAGGTAATTGCTGTCCAATACCAACCACCATACTTTCAGGTATCGTATCGGTGTCCCAGAGCATGGTTTCTCCAGCTATTTTTGGGGTATACGGCAACCAATAAAACGGTTTGGTATTATCAGTCCAACCAATTCGACGGTTCGTATCAGACAGTGGGCTCTTACCTGCAAGTTGCTCAACGTGTGAATACCACTTCCAATAACTGACAGCACCTGTTTCTAGGTCTCTGGTAAAACAAATATCCCCGAATTTATAAATACGAGTAGGATTAAATTCAGCAAGTTGACCTGTCGCTGAAGCAGAATCCAGTTGCTGTTTTAAGTACAACGTGCGATTGGCTAATTGCTTTGCCTGTCGGTTATCAATCCCATCGGGACCACCTTCCACTGGGTCCGTGGTCTCAAGCTGATAAATTTCATCTTCCCATTGGGAAACTTCTACTAAACCTGCCATCTATGCAGCTCCTCGGTTATAGGTACCATCACGGAAAATCTCTCCGTTATGCAAAAATAAAGCTTCGGTGTAATGCAACCCGGCAAGAATGCAATGCAGTGGCGCTGTAGCATTCAGTAATCGGGTCACTTGCTTGGCTTGTTGATTGGTAATAGCGCGTTGAAGATAAATTCGGTACATTGCCCAGGCTTTATCCCAACCGTGATAAAAGTGACCATTTCGGGTTCGGCTGCCATCTCTGGTCGCAATCGTTAGCCCTTCAACAACATCCACAGCATCGTATCCGGCATTGCGAAGTATCCTGCGGATACTTTCTGGCGTGCCTTTAGTGCAATGAACAAGAAACGCTTCCACTAACGTGTTTCGTTTAGCCGATTCAGACCATTTTTCATCCCATTCATCCACCTGAAAGGTAATTGCCAGAACCCAAAGCAGCTCTAACGGACATTTCAATGGATTCCACAAATTGCGAATGGGAGAACTCATGTCCGAGGTCATCACTTTTTCAAGTGCTAACTCAAATTCGGTCGCGTTCGCTGGCAATAAACTCATTATTCCCTCGCTTTCGCCGTAATGGTGATACTCGTGCAGTAAGGAGCCGCACTTTCATCGGTCACGACATTGGCAAAACCACCTAAGTCCACATCCTTCACACCTTCAATATGCATAGCCGCATCCAACGCAGATTTACTGACAGTGGATTTCAGTACATGCACTTTATTAACGTAGGTTTGTGTATTTTTGAGCGCCGTGGCCAAGACCGTTTGTTCAACAGCGGTATCACTGATGTCTAGCACTGCAGTAATGCTGTAATTGGTGATGGTGGCCGCTTCAACCGTATTAGTGGAGCACAGCTGACGAATGTCTTCTTCATTCAAACGTGCGGATACGGCATCCAAAATCTCTTGCTCAGGGATACCATTACCATCGGTAGAAAGAACGAAGGTTTTTGTTTCGCCTCCTTTAATTCTGACCGCTAGGGCATCTTTGACCTTTGGGTGAGCATTACGGGCATGTGCAGTATACGATGAGGGCGTTCCTGCATTGGTTAACGTACTCCACGCCAGTAAGATTCGTTGCTTTAGAGAATCGTCACCTTCTTTGATTTGCTCCAAAGGTGGGGAAACCGTATCGTCGGCTCCCTGGATAATGTTGCGAGTTAAATTGAAGTTTGCCGCTAAATTATCAACATCATCACCCGAGGCCCAGGGCAACATCACGGCTAAGGCCGCATCATTCACTCGCTGACGTTCATTAATGGAGTTGTAGGCATTCACCTCAAGCAGTTTAACCGCTGAGTCAGATTCCACATCCGCGTCCCACTCTGGGTACGCTTCTTGAAACTGGTCTTTGTTGCTTTGTAGCTCGGTTTCAAAGTCCAGTTCCTCTTTCACTGCAGGAGGTGGTAAAGACGATAAATCAATGCTCATGTAATTACGATCCCTTCCAGCTTAATTGCGGTACCATCGGGCAGGTAATCCCCTGCCACATCAATTTCGACTCTTGCCTTACCGTTGGTATAGGTGTGATTAATGCTTACCGAGGTGACTTTAAAACGGGTTTCCCAACGACCAAGCGCATCAGCCGTGGCCGCTATCATGTCCAAACGAACAGCTTCATTAAACGGCTCGTCAATCAGATTAGGAAGGTTGCTCCCATAGATTCGACGCATGACCCTTGAGCCAATTCGTGTCGTCAAAATATCTTCAACACTTTGCCATAGGTGATCGAGTCCGCTGAGCTTTCGCCCAGTTCTTCTGTCCATACCTTGCATAATTAACTCATCTGTTGATCAGGGGTTGGGTCGGTAGCTTCGTGACGGTGGCCGTTGTACGTAGTTCGAATGGATGCCATCGAACCAACGGAGTCATACATCATTGCACCGGTAACATTACCAATAGCCGTAACATGGCCCGAGGTCGTAAAGTTACCCACCTGCTCATATTCGCCTGTTTGGAGAACGTCACCATTGAAAACTAAGTCAGCGTTAAAGGTGAAAAGCGTTCCGGTGAAGGTGGTATTGCCGCTGCCAAGATTGATATCCCAGGCACTGATTGAGCGATCGTAAATAAAGGCACTACCATCTGAAAATTGAATTTTGTGAATATCAGGGTCGGTGCTAATGGGTGGATTGCCATCGGTATTTAAACCCAGCAGCACCTTCCCCAAACGCAAATCACCAGCAGCCGATAGAATAACGCACTGCTCACCCACCTTAGGTGGATTCCATGTCTGAACAAAACCCTGACGTTCTTCGAGATAACACAGCCACCCCGTAGTAACCGGGTTGCCTGCCGAGTCTTTGTCGTACTCAACTTTGACTCTTGGTGGTGAATTCTGAACTTCTGCAACCCGACCGACACGAATGAGATTGCTGACTCGTTGCTCTAACCGGCTAACGATTCTGTAAAGTTCAGTATCAGACATCATTCACCCGTTTTATCGTAAACCGCATCGTATTTTGGTTCGTTACCCTCACCAATGTCAGGTGAATAGCCGACCATGATTTTTCCGCTTGGAATATAGGTTTCAGCAATTAGCCCCTTATTTACACTGCCAATGAAGATTTGATGAATCCAACGAATTGACCAAACTTCGCATTCATCTAATTCCGGATTAAACGCATCCGGTTCTACGCTGATCAATTGCAGAGCTTTTGCCTCTAGCCCAAATCGTTGATTTTCCAATTCTAGGCATAAACTCATCACGGCTTCACGAATAACCAGTTGTACATCAGGAGTACCTTGAGGGAAGACCACCAGCAACTGACAACTGAGATCCATTGCAACTTCACCGGTGCAATTTTGCTGTTCTGATTTTTCCCAGTTAGTTACACCGAAATAGGCTGAATTTTTTGTAGGCGGGCTATCAAGTTCAGGGTAACTAACGGCATGTACCAACCAATCTAGATACTCATTGTTTTGCAACCATAAGATCACCGCTTCATGGTATTGAGTAAGTGTTATAGCCATAAATGTTCCTATTGTTTACGCATAGCAACCCGACCTTTTAAGTCAGTAGAAAAATGGTTTAAGAAGATCTTTGTAATCTGTGAATAAACTTCTTGTTCTATTTTGGTTTTCATTGAATCCGCTATAGGTACCCGCATAACTCGATACTTTCCTTTTTGTTGACCAAAGCGGGTAAACATAATTCTCTGATTGCCGATCTTGCCGCCAGTTAAAACAAATCCCCGACCTGACTGCTGTCGCGCTAACTGGCTAGATTTGGGAGTAAAAATAGCGCCAATTTTATTCTGACGTAATGAACCTTTAAGGGTATGAACTGACATATCATCAAGACCAAACCAAAAACGGAGACTTTTAAGGTCTTCGTTATTTTCATTGACTAAATAATCTTTAATACGCTTACGAATATATTTAAGCTGCTTTGCTTGGATAGTTTCCTTTGCCAGTTTGCTAGAAATAGATTTAATCGTGACTGCAGTTCGTCTAAGGGCTCGGTTATAAGCCTTGAGCATTTCCTGCTTAGTAGCTGACAGTTCATTTTGAATAGCTTCAAGCTCTTCAAGATCGATATCGAATATCTGGTTTCTCGATTTCCAATCCATCTGAATGCCCCAAAATCAATTTCGTCATACCTGTACCATCAGGCTCTGGCGGCTTTACAATTTGCCACTTAACCGTTCCAACAGTGACAAACTGATACCGCTTAATAGATACAGCATCTGCATCATTCAAATAAAGTTCTGGTTCTGTATCCAGAACATCACCACCGTTCGGCAGTTGGCTAAGTGTGCATGGGTTATCAAAGATTCCTGAAACCTCCGAATCACCGGCTTCTAAATGCAGTGTCACTGAAACAGAAAACTCCGCCATTAAAGCGGAGTCCATATCAGTAACAGCGTCTTCCCAAATAGACATAAGCTACCTATTTTTTCGCAGGCTTACCTACCTTCGCATCCTTATCTGCAACAACTGCCGCACCGGCTTGTCGAAGATTCATAGCCGTTTGTTCATCGACTTCAATGACTTCATCTTTTACACCGTGAACACCTTTTTTAATTACTGTTCCACGGGTTAGCTTTAACTTTACGTCAGCCATGATTTACGCTCCTGAAAAATAAAAATGCCCCAGATAGCTGAGGCATAGAGTAAATAATTTATGCTGAATTAAACTGCAGCAACACCTTTTACGAATGATTGAGGATTACGGATAGCAACATCAGCCATTTGGTGACAACCGATATCCAAACCACCCGTTTTACTGTTACGAGTTGGAATAAGTTCAACCATTCCCCAAGTACCAATCATTACATCCGAGAAGTTGCCAAACAGAGAACCACCTGTTGGCATTTGGGTAGAACTATGCGCTTTGTAGCCATTACACTCGCCACCTTCCACAACAAAACGACCAGAGCCAGCGTCTTTCTTCGTGGTTTTGAGAGCAGAGAACACGGTTGGACGGAACGCGTAAGCTAAAGATCCCATCAGCGCGTTTACATCATCAAGCGCTCCTTCCATCTTCACAACTTCTTCCCAAGTAGGGATTAGGTTGGCAGTATCTGCGATATCCACGGTTTGAACACCAGCAGTATTCAGAATACCCAATGGTTGGTTGTTTAACCCGGTACCATTAAAGCCAGCTAAGTCGATAGAAAGAGCCATACCTGCCAACATGTCTTCACGAACAATCTGTTCAATCGCAGGTGAGGACTGACGCATCAGTTCAAACGTTAGCGGCACGATACCACCAACGTGTTTACCACTTAACGTAACGTTACCTACTGGTACATCTGATTCTGTGGCATCTTCTTTTTCAGCTAACCAGCCAAATGTCGCTGATGCGGTTTTCTTCGGCATCGACACATTGCCATTTAGACCAGGCAAGAAACGTGCACCCAAACGGCCGAGTAATGTGTTAGCGCGAAGCACATCAATAAACTGGTTTGCCATGTGTTGGGTACCAACTAGACCAGCTCCGGTTGTCATGTCAGCACGCTGACCAGTAAATATACTGACAGGAACAATTAAGCCACCGCCAACTACCGAGCCACCATCGCTACGCAGTTGTTGTGACATTTCACGTTCAAAACCAGCATCCGTCCAATCACCTGACATCTGAGCATTCAGAGCGCGAACCAATGAATACTCACGATTTTCACGTTGCATCATTTCTTCACTCATACGAGCTGCAGCCGGTGCTGGTTGAGCTGCGGCATGTTCAAATGCAGCTGAACGGAATTGTTCTATTGTCATACCACGCTCAATCGCATCATCACGAAGGTTACTTAAATCCCACGGAGCCGCTTCTGCAGCACGAGAGATTTCAGCAATGCGGCGACGTTCGTCTGAACGCACTTGATCATTGCTAATTGCAGGCGCAGCCGGTGCAGGTTGAGGAATGTTATTCTCATTACTGCGTTGCTGTTCCACTTGGTTAGTTACTGGAGCTGGCATTCCTGCCTCCTTGTTTGTTGATAATTCGTCACTGCGACCAACCCCAACACTGGAATCGGCAGGAACAGCAACTATGGAAATTTCTGTAGGCTCCCAGTCAGTTACCCGAATCGTATCAGGCTGACCGTTTTCACCCTCTCGCCGTTCATAGGCATAAATCTTGTAGTTAACGCTGATTTTCTGGCGGATTTTATCCACCACATCGTTGAAAATTTCGGTAGCACGCTCACCACGCCCAAAGCGGAGCGTTGCACGACCTATCCGGTCACTATCTATGGATGCGACTTCTACAACACCAACCTGATCACTTCGGTTGTGATCCATCAGAACGGCACCACCATCATTAATCCGTTCTAGTCGAGCAGATCCGGGAGAGTGGTCCAGAACTTCGATACCGAACCAACGCTGCACCTCTATTTCTGAAGAGAAAGAAACTTCAACGGTTCGTTCTTCTTCATTGATGCTGCGGCTCGCGTCGATAATCATCGAGCGTTCAAACGAATCACCGATGTTGATTTCACTTGGTTGTGGCATTTGCTTTAACCTCTTCGTCGTCATCTTCTTCCGGTGCTATCGCGGAAAATACTTGTGTGGGAGTAATGCCAAGCTTCGCCATCATGGCATTCTCTTCGGCTATCTCATTGAATACATCTTCGGGGTCATCTCCTCTTTCCCGAATAATCTGAGAAAGGGAAATCGCTTTAATTTCGTAGAGGATCTTTTTACTGTTAGCTTCTTTTTGTGGGTCTACCCAATCCCAGCGACGACCAACAAACTGAGCTTGCTTATATGTCGCAGTGGTATACGGCATTACACCAAAAGAGCCATGGAAATAATTGAGCTCGATAAAGGCATGGAATAACGGCTTAACAAACGTCTGCACCATCCATGTCTGCAGGCTTTTGTAATACTCTCGGGTATCCAGAGAGCCCACTCGCGCACTGGAATAATTCACTCCGGATAAATCATTACCTACGGTGTGATAATCAACGCCCCAACCAGAAGAAATACCCTTTAAGATTCGTTCAACAAACGGAGCGTAATCACCGGATGGATACGTTGGATCAAACGTTTCAAAGGTCAGATTACCGATGTTTTCAAAAGTACCGGCTTCTGCGTTCAGCATCATCTCGCCTGACTCTTCATCACCGGTATATTCGTCATTAGCCTCCGAACGGAAGAAACCCATTTTTGCAGCGCCGATACGAAAAGCGGTAAGTGCTGCCTTTTCTGCTTCACCCAACTGGAACAATCGGCCAAGAGAAGGAGCTACCCAAGGTATTCCGCGTTTCTGACCAACAAACAACTTTCGAAATACATGCAGCATACTAGCCGCTGGAATACGGGTTCGTTTCCCTGAGTAATTAGTCAGGCTACCGACACCTGGATGAGGTTTCTCATAAGTGTCATTTACATGGTAAGCAACAGGCCTAAAGTGAGCATCGTACTCAATACCCATGATGATAATGTTCCCACCATCACTTTCATCGTTGTAATTAACATCGATACGACAAGGGTCAACGAGCTCTGGCCAGAGCATTCCGGAAGAATCTACTCGTAAGTGAATAAACGCTTCGCCGTCGGTTACCTGAGCAGCCACAATCTGTTTCTCTAAATCAATCAAGTCAACAGTGTCTTCAAACTCAGCCCATAACTCTTCCACCAATTGGCGAACTTTAAAAGCAGGCTTTCCTTGTTTAGTCTTCGCCCTTGAACGTAGTTTAAAACCGTTAGCACCGACTAAGTTATCCTGTAGAACCTGAATAAGACGAATAACATAATCGTTATTTCGAGCTTGTTGCCGTGCCCGGGAACGGAGCATTTCTAATTGGTGGTAAATTACCTGATCGACAGTGTATGGATTTGAATCCCAAGACAACGTCATTCTGTCCGGATTGCCTGCGTCATACATACGGCGCATTTCATTCACCACCATGCGTTGAATCGGAGATTTCTTCATGGTGGGGTTATCCTATACATCTGATCGTTCGAGTTCTTAAACCTGCTTCTTTACGTTCTAGCTTGCCAAGTTCTGATGCGAAGCTAACACGCATCGCTTCCATTTCAGTTGGCGACAAGTTGGTGACACTCCGACCGTTGAAACTCAGCGAAGATTTACCGGACGTAATAATGCCAAGTTGCGCTTTTTGAATAGCTTCAATTGCACTGACAAGCCACTCTTTACGAGCAGCTTCACTTTGCGTTAATGCCATTTAGAAACCTTTCATTTTGAATCGACGTTTAGGCTTCGCCTTTGGTTTATCTTCAGCGACTTCCACAACTTCGAGATGTGATGCGAGCGCATCGTAATTTGGATTGAGAATTTCACGCGCTGCGAGGTTATAGACTTCAAGGTCAAAAGCTTCGTTACGTTTACGAACTTTCACCCATTCAAGAATTGCATGACCTTTGTGGTAACGAGTTCGCCGTTCTTCTGCAGTCAGCTGCTTGAAGAACTCTTCATCAAACTTGCTATCAATCGGGTAATGGTAATAACCAAAGCCATGCTCAAGGATTTGAAGCCTAGCCATAACCAGCTCTTTACAAGTATCGGTACCAACTGCGAACAATTTGATTTTCGCTTTATTGGCGGTAGAAGGACGAGACACTATTGGACGACCAACACCACCCACACCTTTGATCGCAAAGATTCTGCGACTTTCTCGGCTCTTAACGAACTTATAAACTTCCTGAGTAAAGTGGCCACCAGAGTCAATACAGGTACAAGCTATAGGTAACTTATTACCCGATTGATGCTGGTAAGTTTGCAACAAGAAGTTATCTAGCTCTTCCCAAATGCCAGGCTTAGCCAAATCGCCATACAAGATCTTAAAATCTGCCGCCCAAGATTCGTCACCTCTACCCCACGCTTTAACCAAGCATTCGAGTCGATCATCTTGAACATCAACCGAACAGGTAAGAACGACACCACCAGCAGGTATATCAGAAATGTAATTCTCTCTGCGTCGGTAAAGTTCGTCTGAATCAAGCTTCTCTCCTTGCTCTTCCCATGTTTCACCAAGAATGGTGTTAACAAAGGTTTTTAGCTTACCTACATCATCAGCCGCTTTTAGCCAGTCTTGGACCAAACGACGCCAATCAGTAAACGGAGAATATGCCGACCAAATATGAAAGCTGACAAACTCGGGCGTATCCGCATACTTATCATCGATAGTGGTCCAACGCATGCCATCTTGTGTGGCCAAGTCTGCAATCCTATCTCGCCAGATACCTTTGTATTGCTGAGGCATCCATTCGGCATACGTACCCAAAACACCGCAATGAGGACACAAATAAGCGACACTAGAAGGATCGAATTTTTCAAACTTCATTCCGAAATCAGCATCTGGACCACCCCATTGTAAATACTGATATTCACCACAATGAGGGCACGGAATTTCAAAACGCAGCATCACGCCGCTTTCTTTGCAGGCTCTCTCTATTTGGCATTCGTGTTTATTCTTTGGAGTGGAACCGCGAATAGACTTACCAAACACCGAACCTTCTAGACGGCGATCTCCTAGAAATGTAGGCGCCCCCTCTTTTTCGACGTCAGCAGGAAAAGCTGCGAGCTCGTCGTAGATAACCGTATCAACTGACTTTTCACGATAGTTCTTCGCTGCAGTGCCACCTAAACACCACAACTGTCGTTTGTTCGCAAACTTCTTTGTATCAAGAGTATTGTCACGATGCTTCTTTCCATACCAAGGAGCTAATGCTTTGACGACAGGAACATCACGAATCATTGATTCGATATGTGCTTTCATAAAGCCCGACGCTGCAGCATCGGTAGGTTGAAAGAGTAATTGATTTCGTTTTTTGTGCTCCAGCATATAAGCCAGAGCAGCTTTCAACATTTGAGAATAACCAACACGAGCCGACTTCATCAGGTTCACCACTCTGATTTCATCATTACCCATGCAGTTCAAAATCGCGACTTGGAAGTGAAGAGTTTCCCAACGACCTTCCAAGTAAGATGATTCTGCAGATAAAAAGAAATGTTCATCAGCCCATTCCACAGCAGTCATAGGCATTGGGCGCCAAAAAGTAGCTAGTCCCCTTTTCACTGCAGCTTGAAAGTTACTCAGTTGTTTCTCGGATATAGTCATCTAATATCTCCGGCAATGATCTTTCTAACCGGCTTAATGCATTTAGAGCCTTGGCTAACTCACGTTTAATGTTTTCAGTTTGAATCGTGGTTAGTTCCGGGTGCTTTCGGATGATATTTAGAGGCAAACTATCGATAACACCAGATGCTTCTGCCGCAACTTTGGCTAATGCATATGTAGCGAAATCTGCAGGTACCACTTCCTGTGTCGCTATTTGATTTTTTAGCTCCTGGCTATCAGCCTGAGCTTTGGTTAATCGGTAGCGTTCATATTCCAAACTACCCTCTTCAAAATCGTCTTGTTCAACAGTAACTTTACCGCTGCTTGCAAGGTGCCGAAGGTAATGAATATAAGCCTTTCGGCATGATTCAAGATGCAATCCTCCGGGACCTTTTGCCGCAGGTAGTACCCCATCCTTGATAAGGTTGCGCACTTGGCGATCAGAGATATCTAGGTGCTCACCAACTTCTTTTTGTGTGCTCATAAATACCTATCAAAAAGCGGAAACGGAAACGGGTTCTGGAAAGGCTGGTAAATAGAGAATTCTCGCGAGTCTGATACCCACAGGGTAAAAGGTTCAGGAAGGACCCATTATTTGGTATTGGTGTTCTTCACCTTATCGAAGCTACGCATAGCAGCAACTCCAAGCATAGACATAAGCAGACCAATAACATCACCGACACCTAAGTCAGGGAATGCAGGTACTACCAATTCAGTCACACCATTCCAATCATCGAGGATGGTGATTGCTTGATAGGTCCATATGTATGTTTGAACGATGGCTTTGGGGATATACATAAGCGCTAAACTAATAGCACCCACCCAGCCTATTGCTGGTCGCCAAGATGCTTGAAACCAGTTGTTTGATTTAGCATCCTGCAGGTTGATATCAGCCTGCTTTAACATCAATTGAACATGAGCGTTTAGCTTTTCTAAGTCGCCATTCTGGTAGATTTCAGCCAACTTACGCTGTTCTTCTGCTTGCTTCACTGGGTCTGGCCATATCTTATTGATAACAGAATTACCAAGCTCAAAGGCTGCACTGAGAGGATCAAAAGCCATCACTATTTCCTTCCATTGTGTTCAAGTGAGAAATGGTTAGCATCATCAAACCGCCCACCCCACGAACCACCAAGTGACTCCCAGTACTCACCCAATGCCAAATAAGCAGGATGATCACCATTAGTGATGTATTCACCATTCACAAACAAATTAAGGTAAACAGCTAGGCGCTGTTTATGATTGCTGTTAGCGGAACTGTAGGATTTTTTTTCACCAATTTGACCGTGAACTCTAGGGTCACGATAAGCATCACCAAACGTCAGTTCGTAGCCTTGCTCGTAGGCGAAAACAATTAAATCAGCTGTCATACGAGTGAAGGCGCGTTGTTTATTACCAAGAGTCATCAACCAATCACCTTCTCGTATTTCTTCTCTAAGATGGACAGAGCTCTGCTACCCATAAATCCAGAGATACCAGCCATGAAACCTGCAAGAGGTGTAGGCGCTTCGATATACCAGCACAACAAACTGGTCAGCATCCCTGCAAAACCAGAAATAGACACCTGCATAATCAACTCTCGCCAAATGAAAGGTTTGTTCTCCTTCCGAATGTGCTGCAGGTGCGCAACGACACCGCCCCAAATAGCGGCAAAGCTAATTAGCAGGTAACCAATAAGGGTGTAGTTTTGTGGATCTTTTTCAGGCATGCGCATACCCACCCCCTTAGGAGTGTCCCGGTTAAATGTTGAATAGGAAGAAATTTAGGCACAAAAAAACCGCCATGAAGGCGGTTCTTTAAAATACTGTGTACTTATCCATACTGATAATGCATACACTAATCTGCACCGTTTTTATTTTCAAGCTCTTTTTTGAATAACTTTCGAGCAGCTTGGTCATAACTCACTAGGAGAGTTCGAATAGCTTCTACATGTTGATTCCAATCAGACCAATGGTTTTGGTAGTAACGAGCTCGCTTCTTTTTAAACTCATCACTGAATTCATTTTTAGCCAAACTGTCAGCTTCAATCAGAATATGAATTAGATAGGCCCTGGTGAAAGTTGGGGTATATTTTACTTCACCTTCTGAAAGTGTCGTTTGCGCTCCACCAGCTTGCTCAAGGGCCAATCCACCAGCAATAACAGGAATTAGCGCTTTTACTTTGTCATGAGTTCGCTGCTGAATCATCGTGCCCTGCTCAGACGCACACACAACCCAGTCGTTCATAACACTTTCAAACAATCTGGTTTTATTCTCGTTCGAGTTCCAAAGAGGCGAGGCATAGGCAAACATGCTCCAATCGGCTAGGTGTGGAGCGGATTTAGACATACGCTCCACTGCAGCCAACACTTTAGCACCGTCGAGTTTAGACCCTATCTCGTAATCGGCAGCACCGAAGACTCCGCCACCAGCACCCACATTATATTTGGCGCGAATACCTTCTGTTGCCATGCCAATAGCGGCTGGCATTTCCCAGCGTTCAACGCTTGTTACTAATCCCATAACCGACCCTCTGGACTAACCGTCAAAACCCAATATACTGTATATATATACAGATTGTCGTTATTTTAAGGTTATGTTCAAAACAATACAAGTTCTTAAAGATTCGTATTTAGTGAGGCTTAGCCCCAATGGCCATATAGGAACGGGGCAGCCTAAAGGACGCACTGCGCTTACCGTTATGAGAAAGCGTGGCCATACAGTACAGCTGCCATTTGGCGGCTTTATCTATACAACAAATACGGAAGGTCTAAAGCTTTTAAAAGCTGTCGACATAACTGCACTTTGTACAGACGACGAAGCTACCTACGTTGCTTACGAGATACCGAGGGGTCACTATGTGGTTGGTGTTTATGTAGATGGAAGAGTGTTTATACTAGTCCGTGGTGATGAAATTATTCATGATATGTGGCGGTTGAACGAGCCTAGAAATAATGTAGCTTACATAAAAAATCATTTTAGATAGTTTAATATCTAAAAAATAAAGTAATTAAACTTATGTAATTACAGAGAATATAACTATATTACAAAACAACACCATTCTCTATATCAATAACCTCATCCAAGGTGGAAACTAGTAAGTTCAACCCACCTAGCCTTACACTAGGATTAATACCCTCCATCTCGTTTATTAATTTTTCTCTCAATTCAATAGCAATACTCTTCTGAGTATCATCAATATTTCCACCTCTGACAAATTCATCATCTAAATAGCCACAAAATGTTCTTATTTCTATAGGGCTCCATTTAAAAAATGCAATCATAAACTCGTCTATAGACAATAAATTTAACAATCCAATACGGACAAACTTATTGTAAAACTCATCTCTAACAGAGTTTAGTGAATTAATAAGTTCGAATTTAAACTTCTCATCACTATCAAAATCAACCTTTTTAATCAAATTACTACGAGCAACTCTATACAATTCCTTTAATTCATCATTTTCTAACGAAACCATATCGTGACGCCTGTACATAGTCATATCATTTGGAACTATAAACCTATCCATATCTAAATCATGACCAAGCTTAATCAAGCTTTCACGTTCCGATGCTGTCGCTAAAATAAATTTATTATCGATAAAATAGATACACCTATCTAAAGCACTAAACCATTTGTCAAGATAAACATCCTTACCACCTTTCACGAATTCAATTAAATTTCTATAAGCCGATTCAAACTCTTCATCTGTCATTTGATAAACTGTTGGATATGATAAAGCTTTATCTATCTCACTTACAACTTTAGGCAAATCTAAACAATCAAATACATATTTGTCATCTGTTATTTTACTTGCGCAATACATAACAAGAATTTCAGATGCAGGCCTATTAAGTGTATTTACAATATCATCCTCTAGCCTATCTTCTTCACTAAACTCTTTTTTTTCTAATAAAAGCTGCTTTCTAACAGCAATAGATATCTGATTTTTCTCACAATGCCTACAGATATCTTCTACACTATAACCTTTTTCAAACAACAGGTATGACAGTCTCATAATTTGAGACAACAATATTACTTTCGCTTCTATTTCATAATCTTCATCTATAAATCCATTTAAATTACCAAATTTATTCAAAGCACGCTTTATAACTCTTAAATTCTTTGACTTAAGATGATTCATATCTATTTTTATTTGCTCACAAAAATTAAAATCACTTATTATTTCCGGGTGATATTCATTAAGTATAGAAATCATTTCATCTGTGCAAAGTGAGTGATAACACTTATCTACAAAAATCTTTTCAATATCAGATTGACAACTTAGCTTCTTTTCATTCGCAATAACAATCACTTTGCATTTCTTATTCTCTGCAAATTCAAGGCATTCCCCTAGAATTTGTTTTATCAGATTCTTGTCCGTCACACGTTCTAAATCATCAAGTATAAATATACGATTATTAATTTCTTTATATATTTGATGTTTATAAAGACCGACTAATCCACCTACGATTGCACCCACACCGTTTTGTCCAGATAATTGACTAGCACCTTCAATCAGTTTAAGAAAACGGTCTTGGCCTTTTTCAGATACAGAACCATAAGCTTCTGATATTAATCTATCTCTAAAATCATCAATGCTATCTATACCGTATAGAGAAAAGAAAACCACTTCCATTTCAAATTTATATTTTAATGCATCTAGTAATTCGTTTCTTATGAAGTGTGACTTTCCACTTCCCCAATCTCCGTCAAAAAGAAGGGCAGGAGGAAATGAATTATCAGATAGAATATTAATAATATGAGTCACCTGAGTAGCCATATTTAACTACCTCCTATTTTAATATTCTTAAGAACATCCATTGCCGGCATAGTTGGTGATGAGTCACCAGCCAGTAATCCTGTGTCTGTTCGGCAAAACAAAGACTGAATGACTATGTTTCGAGAATTTTCATCAATAGCACCATCTTTAATAAGAGCGAGGTAAAAATAGGTCAACTGAGCTCGCTCTTCTGAATCTCGTTGCAAGTGGACGGCACTCATCAATAACCTTGAAACAACTCGGATCAAAAAACCGTATACAGTAATACCCGTCAGAAAAAGGACGATACCCTTTACAGTATCCAATTCAACACCTAGGCTTTGCCCTACAAGGAATTGACTATACAAGTAAGCAAACCACATCACTCCGACTAACACCAGAACAGATAAAATCGCCCCCCACAACATGCTTGTATTGTTATACTTCTTAGCAGAAAGAGACCAATACTGTGCTGGTTGTTCTAGCCTTAGGTGCTCTCGAAATGAGTCTTGAAAAGATGTAATCGTATTATTACTTGTAGATATTAACGTTTCAATTGCTTGTTCAGCTTCAGCTTCTCGATGACGCATTCTCTCTTGAATAGCTTCAATTCGTTCTGCTTTTTGATCCAAAGTATTTTTGTACTGTTGTTCATCTATCAGATAACTCAAACCAAGATGTTCCCCTATCTCTGTACCAAGAGCATTAGAATTCGTTACAACAACTTCAAAAAACTTCTTGCTTGCATACAACCCATGGTTTTGGCTGCACTCTATCAATTTATCTACTAAGGGATTTTCACTATAGATCCATTTAGTTACATTATTCTCACCTTCAACTCTCTGTAACCCTTTAAACAAATTTCTCAGATCTGTAATATCTTGATTTGAATGTGACGCTTTACTTTTATACTCCATACAAGCAGCTATTAACTTCCTAAGGTAGCTGGCTACATCTTGGCAAACTCCAGATTTAGCTTTGTCAGAATGCTTTTCCCAGGCTAATTTCTCTTTCTCTAGAAATCTCAAAAAAGAGTCTTCGTTGTCGAAAATCTGACTAAAATCAAAATTGTTTATCTCTTTAGGAAGAATATCCTGTAAGCTCGCCATAACTTCTACCAATTCAAACTGTTAACAATGTAATACCTCGACAATAGCCTAAAGTAGGGGAAAAATGAACTGGGATAATCAAGCTAACCTTACACAACATATTTATATCGCTAAAAACAAGATCAGGATGCCCCTGACTTCCACATAATAATCAGTAATACTGTGTACAGTTGATAGGGTATTAGAAGACCCCATTGAAGCCTAAAGTTGAACTGACATGGTTTGCAGGCGCATTTGAGAGAGCATCGTTCGCGCAAACTTAAGAATATGGTCACATCGCTATTATATATAACTTCATATAAATAATTATTGTGATATAAATATGAGTGCGAGCACATGGAAAAAAAGCGAGGATATACCTCGCTTTGGTTTTTTGAATAAAGATTGCCGTCTACATCAAAAATGCTTCGTTTCTATGTGCTCGTCTCTCTTCTCCAAATGCTTTATAAACCTTATAGAAAAGATGTTTTTTACCATGGAAACATAACTCAGAAGCAATAGCTCTCACCCCAGACTCAGATACTTGATAGTGGTATGCTCCACATTTTTCAGGCATAAGTTTAAACCAATGCGCTCTATCACAAACTGAACCTGGAACAGACTCAATTACCTGCTTAATTATGCTTTCTGACACACCAAGAACTTGTGCAAGTTCATTGTGAATAATCCAAGAGTCCGAATGCACTTTTATATCCATATAAAACCTCTATTTATCAAAAGACAAAATCAAATATCTGATAAATAGTTGAGAAATGGTAGGTCAACATCTTTAGAATGTGACGAGAGTTTATTTTATTTTTGAATGCAGAAAACCTGCATGCTTATTAAAAGCATACAAGAGAGGTGATGTAGAGATAGCTCGTTTTTTATTTTTCTATCTCATGTGTGCGTCTTTATTCCTAATGACGCTAGGTGTAACCAAGTTAAACCAAGGCTCTTACATGTTCAACGGTTAGCGTACCATGACTAATATTTTTTGTGATATATAATACAAAAACAACTATATTGAGTCTTAAACATCATTCCAACTATCTAAGCTAACCAAGCCCTGCCAACTTCATATTCGCATATCATTGCTAATAATTCTTATGATATATCGCTTTTAAAAAGGGTTATTAGGA
Source organism: Vibrio sp. C8 (assembly GCF_054051265.1). Lineage (NCBI taxonomy): Bacteria > Pseudomonadati > Pseudomonadota > Gammaproteobacteria > Vibrionales > Vibrionaceae > Vibrio > Vibrio sp. C8. The sequence continues at coordinate 486,066 of NZ_JBPAOE010000011.1, read as the reverse complement.
ATACAAGAGCAACATTTTTAACTCAAAGCCCCTAGCTCCAACGCTCTCTTAATCGTCTGCTTCACATAGAACAATTGTGAACCATGCTTGGCTTCCCAACCTTTAGGATCATCGTGAAACTTGCGGTGTTCTTCTGCAGTTAATGGGAAGGTGAAAAGGTCGTGGGTTTTGGCGCCCATCTTTCCTTCTCCGTGACAGATTAAATGGTGGGCCACTACCCCCTCTGTTTTTCCAGTCACTACGCAGGGTAGAGAACGGACGAACTTTAAGTACTTTTCACTTTGCCAGGTAATCTCTTTCGGTCTGGCCATAAACATGGCTGGTGGCTCGTTATCGACAATCAACTTCACCGCGCCAGCGCGTTCTTGAAGAATCGCTTTAGAATTCAGTTCGAAGCGCTCATCACTTTCTCTGCGAACGGCTAAACCATTTGTCTCAGGCTTTTTCTTTAGCCCAAATACTTCATCGACGATGGATTGAGGTAAATACTCGTAAACACAATTCACTACACTCCACCAGCAAAGCTCAGGTAATGAAATATGCCTATCAACTTTCAGTTGCGACTGAATGCGGTCCAATCCCCAAAGCATTACATTACGCTGAGCGATAGATTCAGTTTCAACGCTTGGATTATTTCGCTCTTGGTTGTCGTGATGCCAACACACACGAACGGCGCCATCGAGAACGGTTAAGTTCTTATCGCAATACTCGCCGTCTGAAAGCTGGCAATGTGGAATGCGCTCTAACCAATGCTTAAAACTACCAAGTCGCTTTTGGACTTCAGCATGGTTAAAGAACTCAAGTAAGCGTTTATCGTCCACCAGCGATTTTGAACTATCCGGAATCATCGGACGGTTTACCTTACCGCTTGGTACATTCACCAACTCTTCAGGCAGAGGCATTACAATGAGCCGGTTTCCTTGGCTCATCTTAACCAGCTCGCTCAACAGAGTTTTACCAGGCTTAAACATCATTAAGCCAAGGTCAGCTTGAAGAAAGGGTTGAAGAACTAGCACTAACGAGCACCCATCAGCATTCCAGCACCAATTTTTATGGCTTCATTGGATAACTGAATTGCCAAATCCATAGAACCTTTACGCATTGCACCGGCTAACGATTCACCCAATGACGTTTTCACTTTGATGCTGTCAGGTGTGGACTTCAAAACCTCCAGACCTTTCGCGGAAAGAACACTACGGTAGAAACAATAATTATCGCTTCGCTCTGTTCTCAAATAACCAGATTCTTGAAGCCACTGAACGGTACCAAAACAAATTTCAAAAGGCTTGGATGGCTCGCCATCATCTCCCAACACTCGGCCAAATTCGTCCAGTTCAGTATCACCGCACAATTCAGTACATTTCAAAACAATCGGAACGGGAAACGAACGATACAGTTGATCAAAAACCTTAGCCGCATACTCATCAAACATTTCAATATTGTTCTTCATAGGTACTCACCTTCCTTCTGTACATTCTCAGTTTCCATGGTACATTAATTACTCAATTTAATTTCAACAGCCCCAGATTAGAGGGATCGAGCAACCTTTCGCAGGAACTCGTGAACAGCGTCTAGGCGACCGTTCGGACTCTGGCAAGAGTGCGAACATCGACCGTAGGTACATGTTCATGAAAGCGCTTATATTCCTCATCACTCTTGTCATTATTCTGTTCACATTTGCTGCTGTCGTTTCTCTGTATAAAAAAGACAAACATCGCACAGCTCTTTGCTATCTTTCGGCGTGTACGTTCTTACTTAGCGAAATAATGAAATATATCTAAGCCGCCACCGCCTTTAAATGACCCGTTTCAATCAGCTTCTTGCGTAGCCATATCTCACCTTTCCCTGTGATCATCGCGGTATGGCTGATTCTGGTTTCTGAATTGGTTTCGTAGGTACCTTGCTTTACCGTAAATAAACCACGTTCAACGAACTCTTGATACGGAAGGTTGTAAGAACTGCCACGGCTCATAAATACTCTCAATTCACGCAGAATACGGAATATGGTCACAGGTCCTAAACCAACCGTCTTTGCGAACTGACCAAGAAGAACACCTTTATCCGCCCCTGCCACTGCATCCGCGAACTCAGCTTTTGGAGCTGCTATTGCCAGTTGCTGATTCTTCGCTTCAAGTTCTCTAGCCTGATTAGCTGCAAGTTGTAGAGCTTCTGCAAAAGTAGCCGGTACCGACACCTGACTTTTTTTCTCCAATTCCTGCCAGCGATCGACAACAGCTGCAGTGAATTCTGGAGAAAGACGAGCAACCACGACTAAAGAATCACGCTTGCCTAATTCGTAGTAGTCAAACAGCTGTCCACGGTACTCAAATTTTAGTGGCTCAATTTGAGCGACTAAAACTTGACCATCAATCAAGGAGCGAATAACACGTAGAACATTCTTGTGGTCTTTCTTAGTTAGCTCTGCAATCTCACGACTGCTCATCGTCATTTCAGTTTGTGTACTAAGTTCAAACATGCTCATCCCTCCACCAGCCAATACTTACTCGTATAGTCAGTATGTTCACCGTTCTCTAGCTTTAACGCGGTACCTGCATTTCTCGCCTTTTCAACCAATCGGACTAACTGACACACCGTAATGCCTAACTGCTTGCAGAGTTCACTAGGCTTCCAAAGGCGTTTACGCGAACTCATCAAAGCAACAAGATCCTTTTCACTCGCCATTCATCCCCCCTAGCTCCACCAGTAGCTGTTCACGTTGTGCAATCATGTCATTCAACTTGCGTTGACAAGATTTAACCGCCTCTTGCGACACAGGTGATTTACGCTGTTGAAAAGAAATCAGTGCCGCGTTCTCGTTATTGATATCCATCTCCAATTCACGAACCTTGCGTTTCAAGACTTCACGGTCATTAGGCTGAGCATGCTGTTGGAGTTGTGCAGGCCTGCCATAGCCTTTGTCTTGCTCTCTCTGTAGCCACTTGGTGATAAACGATCGAACACCAGATATGGTTTTTCGCTTCTGAGGATTGGAGGTGCACCAACCAATCATGTTGCGAATGTGTTGGTCGACATCGACCGCCGGATACAAATCACGTAGCTCGAACAGGTATGTTTGAGTCACTTCGAAGTAGGTATCTTTGGCGTTCAACGGGATTTTGAACAAAACAGGATCAACCGGTTTTTCTGGTTCGAGCTTGCTCGGAGCAAGAGAGATCTGTTTGTTTGTATCTGGTTTGGATCTGTTATTGGAATCGGTAAAATTACCACTTCCTTGGTTCTGGTAATTCTCCCAGTTCGTTTCGGTAATATTCCCATTTCCATCTGGTAAAATTACCGAATCCATTTGGGAAACTTGTTCTGTATTAGGGAATAGCAGCTCAACTAAACGATCACCATTTAAACGATAGTGTGTTGTTGGCACACCATTAGCCTTCTTCACCTTACTTTGAATGACATCACCTAGGCGGCTCTTTAGCTTACGCACGGCATAACGAACTTGATCCACCGACAAGCAAACTTCACTCGCCAGTTCTTCATTAGCTTTGTAGAACCATTCCCCTTCTGTTTTAAAGCCAGACCAAAACACCAACTGATTCAGAACCGCTGCTTGAGTATGGTTACCTTCGCAAAACTTAATATAAGGTCGAGGAATACTGATCGAAGCATTATGGCCAGATAGCTCTCGAACCACATCGAAAAGCCTAGCCATTTTCAACCTCGTCTTTCTTCAACGTCCAGAACGCTGGGCGTTTAATACGGTTTCCCCTATCCCAACAAATCCACGCATATTCAGCGTTGTCAGTCGCGCCATATACGAACGATGGTCTAGGAGTAAGAATGAGTAAGTTTGTCCAGGGGAAAGATCGCCAGAAGTCAGCGCGTTGCTTACTGCCAAGCATCGATAAACGAAGAAGAAAACACATTGTTCCGTCTTGCGCTAAATCTCGTGTCATTGCTGTAGCAATAAACTCCAAAGCCAAACTAAAAGGCGGGTTTGTGATGATCACATCTGCCGACATATCTTTACTCGGGTTTAAGTAGTCAATACCTTCGGCCAGTTCTGCGTGCTGGATGATGTGCCCAGTTGGCAGTTCATTGGTAATACGGCCGTCACCACGACAAGGTTCTGAAATCACATCCCCTTCGCGAAACTCAATACAATCGAGTAAAGCTTTAACGCACCAAGAAGGCGTGGGATAAAAGTCCCGCTCTATACGTTCCTTAGCCATGAATGCCTCCATAAACAGCAGTAAAGTAAACCTGCTTTGCGTGATACAAATCTTCCATCTCTTCGTGAGTGATTTCCTTTCGTTCACCATCAACCACCATAAAGTAATGAAACTGGTGGTTCTCTAACTGAGCCTGTAGTGCTATTCTTCCCATCACTGCTTCTCCGAAGTGGTGTGTGAAATTTCCTCGCGGTTATATTCACTCGGCTTTAGACCGTTGCCGCGGTTTAAAGCCACTTCCTCATCTAGTACCAACAATTGGCGCTCGCACTTTTTAAGCAAGCAACGAATTTGGTCACGTTCGAAATGGTGTGCGTCCTGCCCTGCTTTTGTAGCAACGCGACAAGAACTGGTTGTGATATCACCAAGTTGCTTAACTGTTTCCCAGAAAGATTCCGTTTTCATTTGTCCTCCGCATGTGAATACAACGCATCAAGTTTGAACATGAAGGCCTCGAAAGTAGCCTGATATTCGCCTTTTAACTGAGCTATCGCCTTACGCTCTTTCTCGTCGAACACACCATCAGCTTTTGCTTCTTCAATGGTTTTGTCTAACAGCCCTTTCACGGCATTCAAATGCAAGTGGCAGTCGAACATGTCCACGGTATCCAGTTCACCCAATTCAGGTTTTTCCACCACCATAAAACCAGCTCTATCCGCAAAGAACGCGGCGATACATGGCGACTGAGTAAAATCAACAATGTCCACCAGCTCTTCTAAAGAGAAAAACTTAGATCCTTTGTTCATCTTCAAACGGTTGTTGTACTGGTCATACGAATACCCCAGCTTGGCAGCGACTGTTCCCCGCGTTCCCTGAACAAAACGTTCTGAGTCTTTAACCGCAGTTCTAAGCCCTATATGGATTTCAGCTTGTGCTTCCACTAATTGCTCCTTGGTTTGGTGGTTAAACATTTTCCAAAAGTCTGAAAGAATTAACTCATCGAGGTAAGTTCAATAACTGGTCTTTTTTGTACTGACCATTAGATAATTCTTCTATTTGCTCTGCATAGTTTGTTTCACCAGTGTACTCAGTCCTTGGCAGAACTCCCCTAGCGCTCCATTTGTAAACGGCACGGACACTGACCTGACATCTCTCAGCAATTTTTTGAGAACCAATTGAGCTAATTGCTTCTTTTAACATACTTCAACCCTTAAAATGAACATTTGGTACATATTATGACGGAACTGATAGTACATGCAAGAGATCTTATTATTGAACCTATGGTTCATAGTGAAAATGTGCGATCAGACTTCGCCCAAAGGCTTGCACAGGCCTGCAATAAATCTGGGATTGAAGAACACGGACGCGGAGTAATTCTTGCCAGAAGGCTAGGTGTAACGCCTAAAGCTGTAAGCAAGTGGTTAAACGCAGAGTCTATGCCACGTCAAAATAAAATGGCTGAACTAGCTGATTATTTAGGCGTGAGCTTGTATTGGTTGCAATATGGCAAAGAAGAACAATCACAGCAAGGAAATGCCGAGATCCTAGGCAATATGCAAGTTTGGGATAATAGTACACCGCTTGGTGATGATGAAGTTGCTATTCCATTTTTGTCAGACGTAAAGCTTTCTGCTGGCAATGGATTTGTTACTGACGCTGAACACGATAAAGGCTATCGCCTTCGTTTCGCTAAATCGACCTTACGTAGATATAACGTATCACCAGAAAATGCTAAGTGTGTAGCCGTACACGGCGACAGTATGGAGCCTGTTCTGCCAGATGGTTCTACTGTTGGTATTGATTGTGGAAATAAGAAACTGACAGATGGGAAGATCTTTGCAATCAACCACAACGGTGAATTGTTTATAAAGAAACTGTATAGCTTGCCCGGTGGTGGGTTAAGAATTTACAGTTTTAATGAGATGGAATACCCACCTAGAGAATATACAGAACAACAGATACAAGAGCAGAAGATTACTATTGTTGGTCGTGTGTTTTGGTATTCGGTATTGCTATGACAAAAGATAAATTGCCTGAAGAAATCTATATAGAACAAATAATCAGGGAGACCAAACAAGGTCAAACGTCACCTTATATCTGTAAAGATGATAGAGGCGAAACCTATATTGTTAAAGGCTCAAGAACCACTGGGTTAGGATTAGCCAAAGAATGGGTTTGCGCGCGTTTAGGTGAAGTTTTTGGACTACCAATTCCTCCTTTTACAATAGCTTGGGTAGACTCCCCATTTATCGAATCCGGATATGAAATGTATGAATACAATTTTGCTTCCAAGTTTGTTAAAGGTATTCAAGACATTACTCTCATCACTCTTAATCAAGTTCCACAAAATATTGTTAATGACCTCTACATCTTTGATTACTGGATACAGAATGCAGACAGGAACTTAACAGAGAGCGGCGGAAACCCTAATCTTTTTGTAGATCAACGTAATGGCGAAGTTTATGTATTAGATCACAACCTCGCATTTGATGAAACATTCAGTTTAGAACAACATAAGTCTTTACACGTTTGTCATTGTCGACAAGAATGGACAACCCTTGTTGAAGTAGATAAGCAAGCTTACACAGTAAGATTTGATAATGCCTTGTCTCAGCTGGACACCATTATGGAAGAAATTCCTGATGACTGGCTTATGCTGACAACAAGAGAAGAATTGAAGGATAGTATGCTAGCTATACTTCAAAGATATAAGCAAGATAACTTCTGGGAGGACATGATATGAAAACGTTGTTGAAATATGCAATCGTTCGCTTTATGCCATTCGCAGAAACAGAAGAATTTGCCAACATTGGTATAGTAGCTTGGACACCGAATTCAAATTGGTATGGCTACAAACTCGTTCCTGATGTCTTTCCGCGCATCAATCATTTCTTTGATGACTTAGATGGAGCATTGTTTAAACATGCTCATCGATATATCAATGAAGAACTTACTAGAGTTGCAGAATTCGCCAGCACGAATCCAAGCCAACTTGATAGCATTGTTACTGAAGTTACTCGTCCAAGAGAAGGCGTAATGATTTTTGGTGCTCACGGAGCTATTCTTACCGAGCAGCCGAACAATACTTTAAATCAGCTTTATCAAACTTTCATTGGAAGAGTTACAGCTCCTAACAAAGAACAGCGCGAACGTGCAATGGTTCATGAGCTCAAAATGAGACTAGACACGTTACCGTTCAACCTTAAGTATAAAGAGAAATCTCTCGATACTAATTTTGGTGCAGTTAAGCTTCCGCTGGTAGCAGCTGTAGGACCTATGGTTAAGGGGATTAAGCCAATTGCATTTAACCAAAGCACGCCACTGCAGCTTGTAGATCATGGAGAAAAATGGGTAGCGAGAGTTCGTTATATTATTGAAGCAAATTCATTGTTGCCCGACAATTTCATGTTTGCTGTGGAAGCTCCAACAAGCAAAAAATCAGCATACCGCAAAGCTTATGATGGCGTTGAAAGTGCAATGAGAAAACTGGGTGTTCAAGTTCACCAATTCAGTGATAACAACCAACTGATTGACTTTGCAAAATTTGATACTGAGTTATTACGAGAACAGTTTCGATTAAATTAAGCTTTCCAAATCCTACCTTTCAAAGAAACCGCCGAATTAGGCGGTTTTTTTGTTCCCTAAGTTCACACATTTACAAAATGAACTTTCGGTACTTTACAATTAATGTACTTATGGTACATTAATCTCGTTCATTTAGTTCACGAACTAACAACGAGGAGATCACATGTCTAAACAAGAAGTATCCATATGATTTCTGGAATGGAAACAGAGCAGCGGGTAACCCTACTCCTAACACTAACTAGCATACGCAGTGAGCCTCAAAAAGAAGCACTACAGAAGTACTTTGTCGATGGAATTAATTTCTCTGCCTGTGCAGCACTGGCAGAGATTACTGAATCGAATTTTCAGAGGGCTATCGACAGAGTTCAAGCTGTAGATTCGATAGTTGAGCGAATCAAAGAACTCGATTGGGCACGGTTTAAATCAGAAAACTGATAAGTGGGTTTAATCATATGAACGCTGAAACATTCATTGAAAGAAACATCTACAACTACTTAGTTGAAGGAGGTTGCAACGAACATGTGGCTAAACGCGCAACGGCTGAAGGTGTGAAGTTCTTCAATCAGGGAAATCATAAAGACCCTTTCTTTGATTCGTTATGTCATGCAGGTATGCGATTCGCAGAAGTTCTCGACCCTAACTACAAGTTCAAGAAACCAAAAGCAGTGACTTCAAAGCCATTTGTTAACTCAAAACCCAAATCAAGAAGGCACAAATCTCAGCAATCCCTTATTTAATTAGCGAGGAAATATCTATGGCGGCAACCATCGATACACAATTCGGAGAAGTCAGTACTTCGGCACCTTACTTTAGCCACCAGCTAGGGTGTCGTGTCGTGAACATGACTTTGGTTAAACCAGAAAACAAAACCAATGGCTGGGGAATCAGTCGAGAATGCCCTGCTGACATATCTCTCACGCCCGAGTTCCTGAACATGTTTGCTCGTGAAGCTGCAAACGTCATGTAAGGAGCAAACGAATGACAGAAGAAGAGATAGCTAAGGCAGTTCAAGGGGTCATGGAATTACGCCCTACTGCTCCCCGTTCGAACCATGAGCCTACAAAAAGCTTATCGGTAATGAAGCGCATGAGCGATGTTCAGTTCCAGCAGGAGTTACAAGCAATTATGAAGGATGAACCGGCTATTGGATCTGCGTTCTATTTCACTAATCTTGACCCTAACAAAGCTCGGAAGAATATGAAGTTCAACGGCTAGAACAAGTGCAACCACCTTTTTGAAATGATATTGGTGGTTGCACTTGGTAGTTTAAATATCAAAAGTCGAGGTGATTAATGAGAATCATCAAACCCAAACAATATCTTGATGAGTTCTGGCCCGGTTCAGATATCAAACCCGCAACTGTTGTGAATTGGATTAAGACGGGCAAAATTCAAGGAACCACTACCCCAACAGGTGTGTATATGGTTATCGTTACAGACGATATCAGCCTTTCTGATAAAACGAATGAATTACTAAGCTTTTTGGAGTCTTGATAAATGGCCGCGCGACGGAGAAGCAAAGGAACTGCTCATTACCCTGAGTTCTTACAAAAGGTAAACCACAAAGGGAAAAGCCGTTTTCGCTTTAAAACTATTGATGGTGTGATGAAAATGTTCCCTGTGGGCACAGCGGAGTATCAGGCAATTCAAGCTGCTCTCGCGTACAACAACAAGCATCGTTCGACTTCATCTGATTTCAGCTTGGAAGGTACATCCAAATACAGTTCTGCATTACAACGTAACGACCGTTTCAACAAGCCTCTTAAAGAGTGGCTTCCATTAGTGATCAAACGTGTTAAGTCTGAAGAAAACCTTTCTGATGGCGTGTTCAAGAAGTTCGTCAACGAGTGTTCGAAACTTGAAGATGTTCTGGGTGATGCTTACACCAAGTCGCTTACTCTGGCGCATTTGAACCAGTTTTTAAATGATGAGTATGGCGAGTTAGCGAAGCGTTCTTTCAATGGGAAGGTGTCGAACTTGAAGAAAGTGTTCTCCTACCTAGCTGATGAAAGTGCCATTGAGTTTAACTTTATGCTGCAGAAGAAAATGAAGAAAGTCACCAAAGACGACTTCAAGAAAACTCGCAGAGACTTAACGGTTTCTGATTACGAGCAGATCTACGCAGCTGCCCCACTCTTCTTAAAAGTTGCAATGTCTTTGTCTTTACAAACGACTCATGCAGTGCGCGAAATTTATCGAATTAAGTACAAGATTAAGGAGCCGAAGGAAGGTTTGTGCGGGATTGTATGGCATGACGAAATGAAGGAAGTAGACGGCGTTCCTGTTTATGGAACTTTGTATATTCATCGTGAGAAGGTGAAAAAATCGGATTCGTCATATGTCGCTATTCCAGTTACAGACGCTATCAAAGAGATCGTTGAGCTGTCTAAAACCGACCGACTCCACTGCCCTTACGTTGTCCACCGTAAACCAACGCAAAGTCAACGTGGCGTAGCTAAAGATTGTACTCACCCATATCAGGTACACCACCACAACATCAGTAAAGAGTTCAGCAAGGTTCGCGACAAATTGGGATTGTATGCTGATTTGGATATAGCCGAGCGCCCCACCTACCACGAAATACGCAGGCTATCAGCCAAACTGATTGAAGCCCTGGGCGAAAGCGCCACCGTTCGTATGGCCCACGCAAATGAAAAAACCACCAAGATCTACACAGGTAGCAACCAGGTGGTTTGGAATGAGGTATCGGCGATTACGGTGAAGTTGTGAAGACAAGTTGTTATTAGCCCACGTTTAATAATAAGAGCTATCAGAACCTGAATCCCAACTACTTGAATCATTAGTTCCTGAATCACTAGACCCAGAATCACTAGACCCAGAATCACTAGACCCAGAATCACTCGGACCTAAATCACTCGAGTCCGAACTATCCGAGCCAGAATCACTCGAATCAGATTTATTCAAATCATCTAAAATTTTATCGTGTACAGACTCACCATTATTAGAATTTTCATTCCAAGCTTCTACTATGGCTTCCCATGCAGATGACCAAAATCCCATATAAACACTCCTACTATTTCGAAACCAATAATCAACTTAGCACATATTGAAATGTCAGGTAGGAACGACCTGTAAATTATTAAAACTTGAATTTGGCGCTATCAATAAGGCGATGATTTTGCTAGTGTTATTTCAAATAAATTGAAATGAAGGAATATATAATGCCGAGTTTTATTGTAATAACATCAAAGAAACACAGTACCTTTGATGAAGAAGCCAAAACCGTACTTGAGAGCCATAAGTTTTCTGAAGTTAATTCAGGAACATATCAAGGTTCAAATGGAGCTCATTCTGTGGCGTTGAAGCTCAAAAATTTGGATTCTTATAAGAAAAACCATTCAACTGCCAGCATTAAAATTTTTCATGGGACCCTTTCCAGTTAAGTTAAGTTAACTGTCGCATATCTAAAGTTAAGGGAATAACGTGAAACTAGAATTTTTCAGTCTTTCTGATACGGCATTTAAATTCCGAAGAAACCTACTATTTACATGTTCAATATGTTTTGTGCATTTTAGCGTAACTCCACTTAGTTCAATGAAAGTGTTCAACGTAGACATTCCTGAACAGTTATTGGTTACGGGAATTCCTGCATGTCTGCTTTGGTTTACATTCAACTATTTCTACTGCTTATATGCGGAATATACTGAGTGGAAAGCTAGTCATATTGATGAAAGAAAAATATTAAATGACCCAACTGACTATTCAAAAGGGACCATCATCCCTGAAATTTCTGTCTACACTCCTGAAAAAGCCGAGCTTAAATTGAAGTTTGAACTTTCCTCGGGTTACCTGCCTAACACTGTATTGAATGACGCTAGATTAAATGACGGCGTAAAAAATCTTGTTGAGCATGCGATAAAGAATTTTCACGAAGCTACTGCGTCCGATATGAAGCGTATAGAATTATTTAGAAATGCTTTGGCTAGATATCAGATAGCAAATAGAGTGCGACTGTATTTATTGGATTGCTTTATACCACTCGCTTTTTCGTTCTATTGCATATATCTGACTCTAAGAGACGTAAATGTTTTAGAAATATTAACTAGTTTCCTGTAAGTACCGTCTTAACTAGTAGTAACAAGGCGATTTTGAATGTGGTTGGAATATTAAATGGCTGATTTTGTTATAAACAACATTTTATCTATTCTGGGTGGAGGTGCTGTCATCATCACTGGACTAGCAAGCTGGTTAGGCACTGTTTGGTCTTCACGTATTGCTATTCGAGAAAAAGCTGAACAGCAAAAATACTTGGATGAACTAAAAAGAAAGCATGAAAAAGAGATCGGTTTACTAAAACACGAACACGAGACATATTTGGAGCAGTTGAGAAATCAATTGTTAATCGATTCTGAACGACTAAAAGTGAAGTTAAAAAAATCCGAATTTCTATTTGAAAAAGAGTTCGAAGCAACATCTGAGTTTTTTTCTTTAAATCTCAATATACAACCAAAGCCATCAAGCTACTTCGACGACTCGGATGATGTTATTAACGACCAAATAAACTTCAGAGAGCGTGTCGAATCCATCTTATCTACGATCTCCCCCTTCATAAATAAGTACGGAGTAGTGCTTGATGAAGATACTAGAACAAGCTTAAAAGAATGCATCGTACGTTGCAATGAACTAATTGAACTCGAATTTATGGGTGATAACTGGGCTGGGCATGATCTTCGGAAGGTCTTTAATACACTAGAAGAAATTGACTGTTACCTTATAGACAAACTCAAAAAGCAAATTGTATCTTAATCAAAAAAATTAGGGTGTAGTTATACAGTAGTTAGTTAGATCCTAACTATATGATTTATAAAGATCTGCCTGATGTAGATTTTGTTAAGTTTCAAGCCACCAGTAAAGACAAATATAGCCATATAACCTATTGATTATATGGCTACTTCACTTAAATTTAGCTTAGTTCTACCAACATCGGGGTTTCACCGTTTCTGCGCAAGCTAATACCTTCCCATACCGTGAAACATCCCTCCGAATACAGCCATTAGAACTGAAAAAATTAAACTCAAAATAATGAAGGCTGGAATTGAGGCAATGGCAAACTTCACCATAAATACAACCATCGACATAAATGGCATTTTGATATCGGCAACCGTCACTTCCTGTTTACCGTTTTCTTGGGACATAGCACTTTCCTTGTAATTAAAAATCAGTGATTACGTTAACGTAATCTGTTTAGTAGTTCTTTGATATAACTACGATTTTCATTTCAGTCAAAACTCAAAAAATAAATGTGATGATGTGTTGCTTAACAATGCTACAAAGCTGAATACACAGGGAAAGGTACATACAAATACTTACTGAGCGTTTTGTTGATCTATATACCTTCTTCACGCGATAGCCGTCTCAAAGCTTACATTCTACGTTCAGGTTTTATTGGCGACCAAAGCTCTCCGTGTTCATTTATGTATACTGGCTCAACCGTTCTTATATCTCGTTCAATGACTACAACGCACAGAAAACTAATAGAGAAAAGCGAATGTTCAGAATACTACTCAAAATCGGAGTACTTTTTATCGTCGTCAGTGCGGCTGCCTACTTAGCAAAAATGAACTTCAGCTACTTAACCGAAATAGCACTTATCGATTACATCACCTACAGCGGTATCGTCTCTTTGGCTATCGCCTTGCTTGCTTTTGATGGCAATCATCCTTCAAATCAACATCTTCTATCCATGATAGTGCACAGAGAGTTAGTGTCTAAAGTGAATGACCAACAAGATTACGTAAACCAAGTTAGTTTCTCTCTGTCTTTAGGGATAGTCGGTGTGATATTCATTTTCATCAGTGGTGTTATGGCATGGTTAAACTGATTAAACATGTATTTCTGATTAACGCTCTGGCGATGCTGACAGTCTTTGTTCTATCCCATTATGTTGAGCAGTTTAAGGCTACTCGGTTCGAAGATTTTCTATTCTATGTTGTGGTCGTAATATGGATTTTTGCAAAGCTGCTTTGGACTGGCGGTATGCACAGTAAAAATACTCGAATCGACGATGAAAAAACCGATAGCGTGTATCGTATGGTCAAAGAGCACAATTTCGAACAGGAAGAGAAACAGCATTACAGACAAAATTATCAAGCAGGTTTCGTGCTGTTTATTGCAGGATTACCAGCTTTGATTATCGCTTTAGCAATGCATTTTCTTTAGGCTCAGTGTATAACTCTCTATACATGTAAGAGGTAAGTATTACTGAGAGACCTAAGTCGTGAAAATAACCGAATTAAAACCCGATCCCCTTGTTTGCCCGTTGTGTGGTAAGCCCAACGCCTGTATCAACTTAGGCGCACTAGATATCAAGAAATCCTGTTGGTGTAACGATCCCGCAATTTCCTTTCCCGAGGAATTGCTTTCGCGAATTCCACCAGAGCTAAGAAGAAAAGCATGCGTCTGTAGAACTTGTGTATTGAACTATCATATAGAGCAAAAACTAGGCTAATTCCCTACTCGTTTATAATTTGATAAAACGCAAACGCTATTAAAAAACTGTTTTTCAGGTTGTATAACAACATTATTTCTAGCACCTATAGAATGGATCACGTTGTTTTAATTAAATATAAATTCAATTACAAAACCTCATATCCGCACGATTAAAAATAAGAAATAACCTCGTTAAAAACAGGAGTAAAATAGAGTAATAATTCTAAACCACCCTTTGTAGAATGTTTTAATAAAAACACAATTTTTTAGTGTTTAATTTTAGAGAAAAATATCAATGAGAATAGCTAAAAACGATTACAACCAAAAGAAACAAAGTAATACACACACAACAAAACCATTTCATCCAATTGATTTGTATAAAGTTATTAGTTAAGCAACCTTAAATCAACCAAGTATTTGCTCTAAAATAATTTCTTTTTTACAAACACAAGCACTAATAAAACACTTGAAGAACAATATGCTACACACATTCATATTTCAAACGTAGATATCTCTATTTCATCAGGATTAACATTTTATCGACATGCGCTTGTGTATTGATGCATATAGGGCAAAACGTTGCACTTATTTTATTTATCACTTAAATTTAAACAAATAATAAAAAATAAATCGTCAGTGTTGTACTTGCATTTTTGTCACATGAGGTGATTTATGTTCGGGATAGTAACAAAGAGCATTAGAGCGAAACTTTCTATATCAATGGGGATTGCAGTTTTATCGCTCATTATCTTATTTCTAACCTACGGCACGCTAACCAAAAAACTAAACAAAGGTGTAGATGATTTTGGTCATCAGTTCCTTCCTTCTGTTTCTTTTGTTCTCAATGCAGACCGAGATTTATATCAAGCTTATGTTGCTCAACTCCATTATTTGCTCAGTCCGGGGCAAGACGATTTAAAAGACTTCAAAGACAATGCTAAGCAAGCTTATGACCGCATGATGAAGTTTAAAAATCTGATGGATGACCACCCTGCAATTACGAGCAAAGTGAATGACTTTGAAAACCGTTTTAGAAAATGGGAGCAGTCGTCGAATGAGTTTTTCAAGCTGGTAGATAACGGTAATACCAAAGAAGCCGAAGCGTTACTTGGTTCAACAGTTTCTGATGATTTCCAGAGTTTACGAGATCTCTATGATATTGCCAGTCAAGAGCTAGATTCACAGGCCAATGTCGAAGTAAATGAATTCTCAGAAGAGACTTCAAAGATGCAGCTCTACATGTTGATATTCGTTGCCTTCATCATCATTCTTACTGGTGCACTTAGCTATGTCGTTCCTAAAGTGCTGGTCAGCAGTGTCAATGATCTCACTCGACGTATCAAAGAAATCAGCGAAGGTGATGGTGACTTAACACAGCGCATCAACTCTAAACGCACCGACGAACTGGGTAAGCTGGCTTCGGCATTCGATGATTTTGTGGCTAAACTGCAAACCCTCATTTCTGAAATATCATCAAGCAGCACGTCGCTAGAAAACAATGCGGTTCAACTTACAAATACTCACGAGAATGCTCAACGCGTAAGTAATGAACAAACGAGGAGCATTGAGCAAATTGCTGCGGCAGTGAATGAATTCAGTGTATCCATTCGCGAAGTGGCAGAACGGACTCTAAGCACAGCGAACGAAACGGATCACACCGCAGAGCTTACCACTCAGGGTATGACGATTATTGATAACTCGGTGGATGAGATTAACCAACTCGCGAACTCCATCAAAAAAGCCAACCAAGTGATTGAGCAGTTGGCGAGTGAATCAAACAATATCGCTACCGTACTTGAAGTGATTCGTAACATCGCAGAACAAACTAACCTACTCGCTCTTAATGCTGCAATTGAAGCAGCACGAGCTGGTGAACAAGGTAGAGGATTCGCTGTCGTTGCTGACGAAGTTCGCTCTCTGGCAAGCAAAACGCAAAAATCCACTGAAGAAATTCAGAACATGATCGACAAGTTACAAAGTGGTGTGAAAGATGCCGTGAGTTCAATCTTAGATGGTTCAAACCGTGTTGAGAAGAACGTTGAGTTGTCGTTAAACATTCAGCAAATGTTTGAATCCATTCAGTCTTCCGCAACAATCGTTAGTGACATGGCAACTCAAATAGCCACGGCAACAGAGCAACAAAGCAGCGTGTCCGAAGAGTTGAGCACCAACCTAGAACACTTAAACGAGCAAAACCGAGTGAGTCAAGGTTTGTCCAATGAGATTAACGAAGTGGCGAAACTAGTAGGTAATTCAGTTAATAAGCTGTCTAAAGATGTCGGTCAGTTTAAAATCGGTTAACCCTCACACCCGAACATAAATAAAGGAGCACTTATCTGTGCTCCTTTTCAGTTTCTCACCATTAATACTGACAAAAAATAAAGAATGCGGAACTATATGTACTTAGTTTCATGGTTATAATGACGTTATCTTCCATTTACTAAGGCAATATGATGAAAGCGAACATTCTCTCCCGCAGGTTATCCACTTTAGGGCTACTATTCTCAATGTTTGTTGGCGCCTCCGTTTTTGCTACCGAAGCACCGTCAGTAGAAGCAACTAAACCCGCTAAATCACCGGTTCTAGATGTCAATGTAAACTCAGTCAATGTTGAGTTGACCACCGTCGGTGAAGCCACTAAACAGTTAGCGGAAGCCATGCAAGCCTTGTCTGGCTCACTGGACACCTTAGCGAAAAGTGATGTGGAACTGTCGCCAGAGAACCAACAAAAGCTATCAGAAATGATTGGTAGTGCTACTCAGTTGACCAACTCTGTGAATACCATGCTGGAAACTATTCCTAACACGGCTCGCGAACTGCCTCAGGTTAACGACTCCTTAGCAGGAATTGCACTTAGCCTAGAATCCATCAACAACGACGTTATCGAAATGCTGGCTCAGTATCCTGATTTTGTCAGCAACACAGAAAAGCTGTTTGATGTATCCAAAGACCATATTCCAAGCATTTCATTGAATGTGTTGGATAACGTAATGTGGAAACTAATAATCACGCTGATTATCGTGGTGTCTATCATTCTGCTTTTGGCCGTTGGCCTGCCTGTTGCTTTCATATACGGCGTAGTCGCTAAACCAAAGAAAGCTCTTCTGGACAAACTGGAAGCCAAGCAATAGAGGCATTTAACAAGTAGGAATATTGAACTAACGCTAAGGCTGCTTCGTTATCGGTTCCACATTGCGAAGTGGCTTTTTCGGCATGAAGTACTCACAAGCCGCTCTCGTTGCAGAGGTAGGTTGCTCCCATGCACCACACAAATCTTTTTGATTGTCAGGCGTGCGGGAAAATTGTCGGCACTGTCCACATTTGTTCATGTAAGTTGTCTCCTTCAACTTAGCGAAAACTGTGTTTACCTTAGCGACAACCCACCCACTCTGCTTTGATCCACAACAGACGAAACAAGCTTTGTGTTATTGGAAGAACGGCAACAAAGTAATAGAGATAAAAAACGGTGGTCATTGACCACCGTTTGTACTTCAACAACTTCTATTTGTTGTTCATCACTCTGCTATTTCGTATCTACCACTCGTTCGATTGCCAACATCGGAATTTGCTCGGTTTCATCGGATCCAAAAGCAACAAAACCTTCGCTTGCATTCTCAAGCATCAAGCTTAAAACACCTTGCTTACGAGCCATTTCAACAAGTTCTGTCACGTCTAACTCAACCCACTGTTTCTTGTCTTTGTCACTAATGCTTAATGCCTGATTGATTGGCAATGCCGTGCCATCAACATCATTCCATGTAACGTAACTTTCATGCCAGTCGGTATTTTCCAGTTTAAATAAGTTGATGACTTGCTCTGTCGCGCCGCTAAAGTCACGGACATGAAGTTTCAACGTCGCTTTCTTAACTGGCGTATTCGTTAATCGTTCTAGGTTGAACTTAAGCAGTGATTTTGAAGTCTTGGTAGCGTTAGCATGTTGCGATTCTTTGTCGGTTATTTGACCAACATACAAATCCCAGCGAGAAACGATATCGAAGTTTTCATCTGCATAACGACCGCCCTGAACTTCCGTATCCGCTTCAGCCAGAAGGTCAAATTCACTTTGACTCGCTAACACTTTCTGTTGCTGTACTAACATTGAATGACGAGGAGTGTTATCAATCTTCTCATCCCAAGCAAACGCCAGTGTTTTTCCAGTTTCCGCCTCACCACCCGGTGTCAAAACTGAATGTGTTACATTGCCATACTTAGCAGATACCAGCGTCAGCTCAAGCGGTGCAAAACTTTGACCTGGAGTGGACACGCTCAATATCGGCTTTTCACCGCTTTCATCAAGGATAAGCACACTTGGAAGGTTAACTTTAACTACTGTTCCCTCACCCAGTTCCACCTCTCCGGATTGGTGGAAAACAATCCCCGTGACATTAAGGCCTTTATGTGCAACCGCTTGAAGTTTCTCATTGTTTGCGAGAACCGATACCGGAATGTCCGAAGCATAAACCGCGACTTGTTCAGCTTTTGCTCCCGGAACAATAATGTATTGATAGTTTTGATTTTCAGGCTTGGAACCATGACTGATCGACAAAGCAAACACTTCTTTACTTACGGATTCCGGCTTATTTGCAGTGCGAATCGAGTTCCAATCACCAGTTTGTGTCTGATTGGAAAGCTTACCATGCCAGTTTTCAGGGAACACATAACCTACGTTGTCGTGGTGAACCCATTTAGTGTCAGTAAGCGCACGTTGCCCATGTTCAATCGTCTTGCCATCAACCGTGACCTGCCCGTTAAGCAGAACTTGGTTAACGGATGTATTGACGTTTTCATTGTTGATTGAATAGATACCTGCGCCAAGTGCAACCACTTCATCCGAGAAGCTAAACCAAGCTTTCTTGGCTTTTGTTCTTCCTTTCCCTTCACCATACTTGTAGAAATTTGGTTGAGTTGAATGCGCCGTTTCTGCATGGCGTATGTTGATATCCATATCCATTACGGTAACGCCAAACTTGCCGTTAGACACGCCACCAACAAATGACACATCCGGCTGCATGATGCGTCCCCAATCTGCGGCTTGTCCGACGTATTCAGGTGCAGTAACACCCGGTACAAGTGTCCAGTCCCAAACAGGGAAAATGTTGTGATACTCGTTACCACGTTGCAACAGGAAGGTACTGCCGAATCCTAGCCAGAATCCTTTCAAGTTTTCGCCATTCCCCGCTTCGGCAGGTTCAACACGTTGCGAGTTCATACCGATACTGAACATATGCCCGTCGGCAGATTTCACTGAATAGTCACTGCGCCAGAAGTGCTTAAAACCATTCAAGCCTGAACCTGCATCTCCGAACTCATGGTGTTTAAAATGTTGCGCATCTTGAGCGCGTTCTGGAGCCCATTTAGCAACTAAATCCATGGGTGTATTTTCAGGAAATCCTCTTGTAGCTTCACCCATATATTCCGTTGCTTTTACACGACTAATACCTCGACTCATCGTATTGTAGTCCCACTGACCATGACGTTTCGACCAACGCTGCCCATCCATCATATACGACACGAGAATCTCTGTTTTGTCTGCCGCAAACTGCCATGGTAAGCCATCTACGAAACTTGCCCATTTTGCTGCCGCATCAAACCACACAGGGCCGTAACCAGACGTATAAAGCTGTGGTCCGTGCTGATGGAAGGAGTAGTCGTGTTGAATCCCCTCTGCCGTGCTCACCGCAATAGTGTCTTCAATATCTGAAATAGCTTTGCCGACCATTTCGGCATCTCCGGTGAGTAAACCTCTGTTTAACACCGCCAAAGCAATATCTGTTCGGTTCGCCGCTTTCGGAATCGGGCTGTTAGGGTTATTTGGTGAGTAATTTGGAGTGTCAGGCAAATAGCGAGCAATGCGTTCTAATAGAGCGCTATCAAAAGCATCTTTAGCCATCACCGCACTGTAACCTATGCGTTTTGGAATACCGATATCGTGCCACCACCAGTTCCAGCTTTTCGGATCTGCATCTAACCAATATGTAAGTGCATTACTCACCGCTTTACCCAATTCCGGTGTCGGATTCTTATTGTATTGTGCAGCCAATATTACTAATCGATCCAAATGCAAGCTCGGCTTCCAGCTCGGCTTTTCAACTTGTTGATAATTAATATCTGCCCATGAGCCCTGCTCGGAAATCGAAGCCAGATATTCATCACTCAATTCAGCCAGAGTCTTGCCCTGCTTCTTTGCTGAAGCTTCTGAGCTTGCCACGAAATCAGGAATGACCCTTTTCTTCAAAACTTCAAAGTCTTGAACGTTGGCTTTTCTTTCCTTGTGCTCGGATACATCGTTTTGAGTCACGTGGGTAGCACCATTAGAATTGTTTTGAGCCTCTAAGGTAGGAGTACTCTCTTTACAACCAATCACCGCCATTAATGAAATGGCTAAAAGTGAATATTTGAAAGTTTTCACGTTTTATCCTTATTTATTAACCAGTTGACAAACTGGAATGCAGCATAAAAAGAAAGCTAAACCGTACGTTATTGACTCTTTGATTTTCTGAGACTGATGATAAAAATCATCTAAATGTTCATTGAATAACTGCGAAGCATATTCAATCGAAATGAATTGCTGCAAAGTTAATCATGTTGGAGTGACTTGATTGTGAGAAATGAGGTTTCTTAGCTCACACCCTTTGTGAATAATGAGTGCAAGAAAGCCCTTAATGAACATAAACTTATATAGCTTATTTTCTAATCGACCAATTATTTGGATTTCCACGGAGCCTGTTATGAAATCACTCGGCGCTTTGTTGCTCCTTCTACCGCTGCTCGTTGCCTGTACCGCTGACGAAAGTCCTCAAGCTCTCGGGACATTAGAACGAGACAGAGTTACTTTTTCGGCGACCAGCAACGAGATCATCAGGGAGCTTCCTGTAAAGGAAGGCAGTCAAGTTACAACTGGCGACGTATTGGTTAGATTGGATACCACCAGCCAACAAGCAATGCTTGCACAAGCGATTGCACAACAAGCAAAAGCAAAGGCTTATCTGACCAAGTTGACTAATGGTGAACGCCCAGAAGATATCGCCGTAGCGCAAGCTAAAGTCACCTTAGCAACAGCAAAATTGACCGAAGCAAACAAAAACTATCGCCGCAAAGCAGAATTGGTGTCGAAAAATCTCATCAGTGAATCTGAAAAAGACACCGCTCTGTCTGCCAGAGATTCAACCAGAGCCGAACTAGACTCAGCGAAAGAAGAGTTTGCAAAACTCACCGCAGGTACTCGCTTAGAAGACATTGAGCAGGCAAAAGCTGAACTTGATGCAGCGGTTGCTAACACGGCAGTGCAACAACAGAAGCTCGATGAGCTGACCATTATATCGACCCGTGATGGTGTACTTGATAATCTGCCTTACAACTTAGGAGAACGTGTTTCTGTCGGCAGTATTGTTGCTGTCGTACAAGCCAATAATTCCCCCTATGCTCGCGTATACGTACCAGAACCTTATCGAGTTAAGCTGACTCAAGGCACACAGTTACAAGTGCATGTGGATGGTGTAGAACAAACTTACCAAGGCACTGTGCGCTGGATAGCGAATGAACCTTCATTTACACCTTACTACGCGCTGACAGAAAATGAACGAGCGCGTTTAATGTATCTAGCAGAAATTGATTTATCCGATGATGCGCAAAACTTGCCATCAGGCATTCCCGCTCAAGTAGATTTACCCTAGGAGCGATGATGACTGAATACGCAATTCACGCTGAGCAAGTCGTTAAAAAATTTGGTGATTTTACGGCAATAGAAGGCATCAATCTAAGCGTTCCTAAAGGCAGTATATATGGCTTTTTGGGCCCCAATGGTTGCGGAAAATCCACCACCATCCGAGTGCTCACCGGCTTGCTTAGCCCGACTTCTGGTTCTGTTAATGTTTTGGGCTTAGAGATCCCAAGACAATCAGAACAATTGCGTTTGAAAATTGGTTATATGACGCAAAAATTTTCTCTCTACGACGAACTCACCGTTGAGGAAAATTTGCAGTTTATGGGGCAGATTTTTGGTATGAACCGAAAAGCGCTCACACAGCGAACCAACGAACAACTGAAAACTTACGGCTTAGATGAGCGCAGAAAACAGCGTGTATCAAGTATGAGTGGCGGACAAAAACAGCGTCTCGCTCTCGCAGCAGCCACTATGCACAATCCTGAGCTGCTGTTTCTTGATGAACCGACCTCTGCAGTTGATCCTGAAAACCGCCGCGAGTTCTGGGAACAGCTATTTGATCTCTCCTCTCAAGGAACAACCATTCTTGTCACTACCCATTACATGGATGAAGCGGAACGTTGTCATAGGCTTGCGATTATGGAGTCGGGTGAAATTCGCGCTGATGACGAGCCGGAAAAGCTCATGCAGCAAATGGGCGTAAATATTGTTGAAGTAAAAGCACCAAATCTGCGCAAACTCAAAGAATCGTTAACATCATATCCGCAAGTTCGCTCTGCGGCGCAACTTGGTGTTCGATTGCGTGTACTTATTCATCGCGAAGTCACCAACCCAATCGAGTGGCTAAAAACAATCGAACCGAATTTAGCCACCGCTGAGCTGACGATTGCACGCCCTAGCTTAGAAGATGTGTTTGTCTCAGTGACAGGGAAAGGCCGCCAATGAATAGTCTGTTTCGAATGAAAGCAGTAATGATCAAGGAACTGCGCCAGTTATCCCGTGACCGTATCACGTTTGGCATGGTGGTCATGATTCCTCTGATTCAGTTGCTGTTATTTGGGTTTGCCATTAATACAGATGTTCGCAACATCCCCGTAGCTGTCGTCGACCAAAGTCAGAGCGCATTTGGACGCTTGCTTACGGAATCAATCAAAGCGACACAAGTGGTCACTGTAACTAAGCAGTACACAACCGCCAAACATGCAGAGCAAGCCATTGAACAAGGAGAAGTTCGTGCGGCTTTGATCTTGCCAAAAGACTTACTTCAACGTCTGCAGCAAGGCCGAGAATTGGGACAGTGGCTGGTTGATGGTTCGGACACCATTATCGCAGGATCTATCTTGGGTCTTAGAGCCATGCCTCTCACTGATTTTGATTTCAAAATCAAACCCGCAAACACGCCCACATTTGAGGTTACTTTGCTTTATAACCCGAGTCGCCGCTCGGCTGTCAATATTGTACCCGGGCTTTTAGGCATCATATTGACCATGACAATGATCCTCTTTACCAGCGCTGCAATCGTTCGAGAAAGAGAACGAGGGAATTTGGAGCTACTGATCACAACGCCGATACACCCTATCGAACTGATGGTTGCGAAAATTGTTCCGTATATCTTTGTTGGGCTGATTCAGGTATTCATCATTCTCGGCTTAGGGCACTACATTTTTGCAGTGCCAATTAACGGTGATATCAGCCAAATTTTATTTGGTACCTTGTTGTTTATTTCCGCAAGCTTAACTCTCGGTTTGATGATTTCAACGCTAGCAAATACTCAACTTCAAGCCATGCAGATGACGGTGTTTATCCTCCTGCCTTCCATTTTGCTTTCGGGTTTTATGTTTCCATATGAGGGGATGCCCATCGCGGCGCAATGGATATCCGAAGTATTACCCGCGACGCACTTTATGCGTCTGATTCGCGGTATTGTGCTAAGAGGAGCTGATTTGGCCGATCTTTGGAAAGATACGTTATGGTTAGCGGGATTTACTGTGCTGGGTTTGATTGTCGCATCTTTGCGATTCAAAAAATCCTTAGATTAGCGCCAATAATTATGTTGTGAGAATCTGTCGCAACTCATAATTGAATGACGCTTGCATAGTGTCTCAAACAACTTTGTGAACGATTACGCATTAGAAAAAATATGGGAGGATCTGCGTTGACTAAAAAATAAGCAGATCCTAACTTTTTTAATGGTCACATCGTTTACGGAGGTCAAAATGAAACGCGCGAGTAACAGCTACCGATTGCAACTCATCAAAGAAGTGGCAATCAGAACACAAGCATCCAACGCCGATCCTACTGACCCAATGGCTTGCCATATACGAGCAATCATGTCCGAACAATGTAATTCTGAACCTTTTAAAGATGTGAACAGCAAATTTAGCGGAGCACACTTTGACACTCACGCTGGTGGCTGGGTCAGTGATCTTTGGTCTCTAAAATAGACCAAATCATTATTACATCGTCCTAAAACAAGGATTGTTGCGGGCTCTCAGATTCGGGAGCCCCTTCGTTTAAGACTTTGTTTTGCGCCATTTTTCTGCGATAACGTTGTCTGCACAGTTTGATGACGTGAACTTGCTGCGCTGGAGTCATTTCCAGCCAACCAAACCTTTCTTCACGCTTACGCATGCAGCCTCGGCAATACCCTTTCTCGTCCATTGAGCAAACACCAATACAAGGACTGGGCACAGTAAAAAATTCAAGCTGCTCCATGAGTATTCCTTCTGTCCGGTGATTGATTCATCAAGCCTTATCTTAAGTCTCAACGAGGTTACTTCTAGCTTGTGTTTACAGTTATAAGTATAGAAAAGGGAACTTTCAATCAACAAATTCTAGCCAATCTGAGTGATTCAGCGATTCCTGCGCAAGTTTGCCCGATTCAGGTGCATTAAAGTGGTGAACAAAGTGATTTTGATCACCTAATCTTCATCCTATCAATAAAATTCGTCGATCATTATCACACAAGATATTTCTCTCACTGTTCAACTTCAATTTAATGGCCTAAATTTCATCGAAACGTTTCGATGAACTGTTTTTTTACCGTTACAGCGATAAAAACACTTTGTTCCAAAGACAAAACATTTGCGAATACAAAGGTAAAACAATGAAAAAAAGCGCCCTACTGAACTCTGAACTTTCTTATTTGACTGCAACTCTTGGTCACACCGATGAAATCACTATTTGTGATGCGGGCTTGCCTATTCCAGAAGAAACGCTTCGTATCGACTTAGCACTAACGCATGGTATTCCAAGCTTCCTAGACACGGTTCGAGTAATCCTGTCTGAGTCTCAAATTGAAGGTGTCGTAATGGCCAGTGAGTTTTCTCAGGTTAGCCCAGAGCTTCACGCTGCTTTGCTTCAAGAACTCAAAGACGAAGAGTCACGCTGTGGCAAAACCATCCATATTGCTTACGTGTCGCACGAAGAGTTCAAAGTACGCACTCAAGATAGCCGTGCGGTTATCAGAACGGGCGAATGTACCCCGTACGCAAACGTCATTTTCCAAGCTGGTGTGGTTTTTTAATTCCATCTCCCACTCAACAATTGAGGAAAGAGCATGACTCAACCAATTTTAGCGCTAAGCAACATTGATAAAGCCTTCCCGGGGGTTAAAGCGCTCGACCAAGCAGGTCTGAATGTCTATCCCGGCCGTGTCATGGCGCTTATGGGCGAGAATGGCGCTGGCAAATCAACCTTGATGAAAGTGTTAACAGGCATCTACACCAAAGATGCCGGCGACATTCAATATCAAGGACAACCTGCGTCGTTTAAAGGACCACGAGATTCTCAACAAGCTGGTATCAGTATTATCCACCAAGAACTTAACCTGATCCCAGAACTGACGATTGCAGAAAACATCTTTCTCGGTCGCGAAAAAACCAGCCCTATGGGCCGCATCCTGTGGAATGAAATGTATCAACAAGCGGACAAGTTACTCGCTCGCCTGAACGTAAAATACAGTTCAAAAACTCAGTTAGGCGCACTGAGTCTTGGCGAACAGCAGATGGTAGAAATCGCCAAAGCGTTATCGTTCGAATCAAAAGTCATCATCATGGATGAACCTACTGATGCGCTTACAGATACTGAAACAGAGTCGTTATTCAAAGTAATCAACGAACTGCGTGAGCAAGGTTGCGGCATTGTCTATATCTCTCACCGTTTGAAAGAGATCTTTGAAATATGTGATGACGTAACGGTACTGCGCGACGGTAAGTTTATCGGCGAGTGCCCTGTTGCTGACATCAACGAAGATGGTCTGATTGAAATGATGGTTGGCCGTAAACTTGAAGAGCAATATCCACGTATCGACGTTAAACACGGCGACACTTGCTTAGAAGTGATTGGTTTAACAGGCTCAGGTGTTCACGACGTAAGCTTTACACTCAAAAAAGGCGAAATCCTTGGTGTTTCTGGCTTAATGGGTGCGGGTCGAACTGAACTAATGAAAGTCATTTATGGCGCGCTACCTTCAGAACGTGGCGTAATTAATTTGGATGGACGCACTATAAACCCAGTCACTCCTCAAGACGGTTTGGCTAACGGTATCGCATACATTTCTGAAGACCGCAAAGGTGACGGTTTGGTATTAGGGCTTTCAGTGAAGGAAAACATGTCTCTTTGCGCTTTGAATAAGCTTTCTAAAGGCATTCAGCTTCAACACAACGATGAAGCCATTGCAGTGGAAGACTTTATCCAGCTCTTCAATATCAAAACACCATCGAGAAATCAGATCATTGGTAATTTGTCTGGTGGTAACCAACAAAAAGTGGCTATCGCTAAAGGTTTAATGACCCGTCCAAAGGTATTGATTCTTGACGAGCCAACTCGCGGTGTCGATGTAGGCGCAAAGAAAGAAATCTATCAGTTAATCAATAAGTTCAAAGCAGAAGGCATGAGTATCATTTTGGTGTCTTCAGAAATGCCAGAAGTCTTGGGTATGAGTGACCGCATCATTGTAATGCACGAAGGTCGAATCAGCGGCGAGTTTTCAGCTAAAGACGCCAACCAAGAAAATCTATTAGCGTGTGCCGTAGGCAAAACGGTGAACGAGGAAGCAGCATGAGTACTAACACTATGAATAAAACAAATTCTGTCAGCGAAAAGAAGTTGCTGAGTAAAGAATGGCTGATCGAACAGAAATCACTTATCGCTTTGCTGTTTCTGATCGTGGTTGTCTCTTTTTTAAACCCAAACTTTTTTACCATGGATAACCTGATGAATATTCTTCGTCAGACATCGGTAAATGCAATCATCGCCGTAGGTATGACGTTAGTTATTCTGACTGGCGGTATCGACCTGAGTGTCGGTTCGGTACTTGCTCTTTGTGGTGCTTTTGCCGCAAGCCTTATTGCCATTGAAGTTCCGGTATTAATTGCGGTACCAACAGCACTTATCGCAGGTGCTGCACTAGGGGCCATCAGTGGTTTCGTGATTGCCAAAGGTAAGGTTCAGGCGTTTATCGCAACCCTAGTTACCATGACTTTGCTACGTGGTGTGACCATGGTTTACACCGACGGTCGACCAATCTCTACTGGCTTTACCGATACTGCGGATGCATTTGCATGGTTTGGTACAGGCTACATGCTAGGTATTCCAGTTCCAGTATGGTTGATGGCAATCGTATTTGCCGCAGCTTGGTACCTTCTAAATCACACTCGTTTTGGCCGCTACGTCTATGCGTCAGGCGGTAACGAATCAGCGACACGTCTTTCAGGAATCAACGTAGACAAAGTCAAAATCGGCGTTTACGCAATCTGTGGTCTTCTTGCAGCTCTTGCGGGCATCATCGTGACATCGCGTCTATCGTCTGCGCAACCTACAGCAGGCATGGGCTATGAGCTTGATGCGATTGCAGCGGTTGTACTAGGTGGCACAAGCCTACTGGGCGGTCGCGGTAAGATCATGGGCACACTGATTGGTGCTTTGATTATCGGCTTCCTGAACAACGCACTAAACCTGCTAGATGTGTCTTCTTACTACCAAATGATTGCAAAAGCAGTGGTTATCCTGCTTGCAGTACTTGTAGACAACAAAAACAAATAACCCGTGAAACAACAGACCTAACTTCGGTTAGGTCTCCCCCAGCATAAGGAAATTAAAATGAAAAAATTGGCAACTCTGATTTCAGCTGCACTGTTATCAACCTCTGTTTCTGTCTCTGCATACGCACAAGATACGATGGCAATTGTCGTCTCTACGCTTAACAACCCATTCTTCGTTACGATGAAAGATGGCGCAGAAGCAAAAGCAAAAGAGCTCGGCTATAACATTATCGTTTTAGATTCACAAAACGACCCAAGTAAAGAGCTTTCAAACGTGGAAGATCTTACTGTTCGTGGCGTGAAAGCAATCCTGATCAACCCAACGGATTCAGATGCGGTATCGAACGCAATTCGCATTGCAAACAACGCTAAGATTCCAGTATTGACTCTGGACCGTGGCGCAAGCCGTGGTGACGTAGTGAGCCACATTGCATCTGACAACATTGTTGGCGGCGAAATGGCCGGTCACTTCATCATGGAAAAAGTGGGTGAGAAAGCCAAAGTTATTCAACTAGAAGGTATTGCTGGTACATCTGCTGCTCGTGAGCGTGGTGAAGGCTTTATGAACGCGGTTAAAGGCAGCCAAATGCAACTACTTGCTAGCCAACCAGCGGACTTCGACCGTACTAAAGGTCTGAACGTAATGGAAAACCTACTAGCAGCGAACCCAGATGTTGAAGCGGTATTTGCACAGAACGACGAAATGGCTCTAGGCGCACTTCGCGCAGTTCAGGCTTCTGGTAAAAACGTAATGATTGTTGGTTTTGACGGCACAGACGACGGTATTGCTGCGGTAGAACGTGGCAAACTGGCAGCAACGGTTGCTCAACAACCAGATATGATCGGTGCGTTAGGTGTAGAAACAGCTGACAAAGTACTGAAAGGCGAAAAAGTGGAAGAGTACATCCCAGTTCCACTAAAAGTTATCACCAAGTAATTGCGTATCAATACTTAATTGCTAATCACACCCTCTCCTAACGGGGAGGGTGAAAAAAAGACAGCTTTAATGTTTTAAACTTTAACGTGTTAAGTAAATATAGACTTTAAACCTCTCTTTTTTATTCCTAAAACACTGAGGACTTCTTCTATGAATAAGTTGGTGGTATTCGGTAGTGTCAATGCAGACCACGTTCTTCAAGTACCGACTTTTCCTCGCCCAGGCGAAACACTTCACGGCCGCAATTACCAAGTTATCCCAGGTGGCAAAGGCGCAAACCAAGCTGTAGCGGCAGCTCGTTTGAAAGCCGATGTCGGTTTTATTGCTTGTGTGGGTGATGACTCGTTTGGCATTAATATTCGCGAAAGCTTTAAAGTCGATGGCATCAACGTATCAGGGGTCAAGCTACAACCAAACTGCCCTACTGGTATCGCGATGATTCAGGTCTCTGACAGCGGCGAAAACAGCATCTGTATTTCTGCCGAAGCGAATGCAAAGCTCACCGCAGAAGCCATTGAGCCGCATCTTGACCAAATACGTAATGCACAATACTTCCTTGCTCAACTTGAAACACCGCTGGACGGTATTATCCAAGCCGTTCAAGTGGCAAAAAATGCTCAAACTCAGGTGATATTAAACCCTGCCCCTGCGCGTGAATTGCCAGATGAACTGCTTTGCTGCGTCGACATCATTACCCCAAACGAAACTGAAGCTGAAGTGCTGACAGGCATTACCGTCTCTGACGATGAATCAGCACAAAAAGCGGCGGATGTCCTTCACAATAAAGGGATAGAAACAGTCATGATTACTCTCGGTGCCAAAGGCGTTTGGTTGAGTCAGAACGGTAAAGGCGTCATTATTCCGGGATTCAGAGTAAAGGCGACCGACACAACCGCAGCTGGCGATACCTTTAACGGCGCTTTTGTTACTGGCTTGTTAGAAGAAATGCCTTTAGAATCAGCGATTAAATTTGCACATGCCGCCGCAGCGATTTCTGTTACTCGTTTTGGCGCGCAAACCTCTATTCCACAACGCTCTGAGGTTGATGCATTCTTAGCTGAACAAAAGTAAAGGATACTAATGACATGGCAACAATGAAGGATTTAGCAAAACTCGCCGGTGTTTCAACATCGACTGTTAGCCATGTAATCAACAAAACCCGTTTCGTAAGCGATGAGATTGCGGAACGGGTTAACAAAGCCGCTCAAGAACTCAACTACGCTCCTTCCGCTCTAGCTCGCAGCCTTAAAATGAACCGCACCAAAACCATAGGTATGTTGATGACAACATCAACCAACCCATTCTTTGGTGAAGTTGTCAAAGGTGTCGAACGTAACTGTTACCAACAAGGTTATAACTTGATTCTGTGTAATACAGAAGGCGATCACGAGCGCATGAAAGCCTCAATTAATACCCTGCTGCAAAAACGCGTCGATGGCATTATTTTGATGTGTTCTACATTGGTTGGGGAACGTATTGATGAGTTCGAACGCTACCCAGATATCCCTGTTGTGGTAATGGACTGGGGCCCGATGTTATTTTCCAGCGATAAGATTCAGGATAACTCTCTGCTTGGTGGCTATATGGCTACTAAACATCTGATTGAAAGTGGTCATAAAGAGATCGGCTGTATTACTGGGCCTTTGAATCATCATCAGGCACAGATGCGTTATGAAGGCTACAAGCGAGCACTGCGTGAAGCGCATTTGGAAATACACCCTGAATGGGTCATGGAGTCGAACTTTGAATGCCAAGGGGGCTACGACACGTTTATCAAGCTGATAAAGTCAAACTCGTTGCCAAGTGCTCTCTTTGTGAGTAACGACATGATGGCAATGGGTGTGATTAACGCAGCAAATGAAAACAACCTCTCAATTCCGGACGACATCTCCATCATAGGCTACGATGATATCCACATTGCCAAATTCATGTCTCCGTCGCTAACCACCATTCACCAGCCTAAATACCGCTTAGGTAAAGCGGCTGTTGATACACTGCTTAAAAAAATTAATAAGCTGAGCAATGAGCCTGAGATTATTCAACTTGAACCAACACTTATCGTTCGTAAAAGTGTTAAGCAACTTTAGGAATTGTCTTACACGCGGCAATTAACAACCCAACAATATTTATACATTTCAATAAGTAACAAGCAGATTGATGTGATTTCAGACTCAATCTATGACCTCATGCTGACAAAAACAGTGTTTTATTGACTATACTGAGCGGAATTTCCACATTCGGAGTGAATCATATGAAGCTGATTTCTAAATCGCTACTTGCAGCGGTAACGCTACCTGTAATTTTAACGGCTTGTCAAAGTACTGGTGATGAAGTGCAAATTACGGCTCAAGACCTACAACACCACAACTGGGAACTTACTCAAGTTGATGGTAAAGACGTAGTGAAGAATGAACGCTTAAGAACTCCTAACCTAGAAATTGGCGAAAAGATGATTGCCAATGGTAACGCTGGCTGCAACAACTTTTTCGGCCAAGCGGAAGTGAAAGATAACAAGTTCCGTATTGAGAAAATGGGCAAAACCATGAAAATGTGTATCGGTGACATCATGGATACCGAACAAGCGGTTTCTCAAACGCTACAAGATTGGAGCGATATGACGCTAACTAAAGATTCATTGGTACTGAAAAACGATGTCCACACACTGACATTCAAACTTAGCGACCATATGAACTAAGCGTTTATAAACACATAAGCGAATCATAAAAAATAGCAGCCAATGGCTGCTATTTTTGTTTCCGGCTTAAACGCACATCTAAACGTCCGTTAGCTAAACACTTTAACTAAAAACCAAGGCTTTCAGTGCTGATTCAGAATTGATATCTGCGAACTCCGGCGGGTTATCGAGACGATACTGGAAGCTCAAATCTGGAGCTTCAGCTTTCATTCCGTCAATCAGAAAATCACTGCTTACCATTGGCGAGTTAACGCAAGCCAACACTTCCCCACCTTCAGTCAATAGTTCAGGAAGACGACGAAGAATTCTTTGGTAATCTTTAGTCAACGCAAAGCTGCCTTTCTGGAAAGAAGGCGGGTCAATAACGATTAGATCATAAGGTCCAGCTTTTTTGATTTTCCCCCACGATTTAAAGATATCGTGTCCTAGGAAACTCACTTTACTTAGGTTGTGATCATTAATCAGATGGTTTTCACGTCCTTTCGACAAAGAACCTTTTGCCATATCGACATTGACGACTTTATCGGCACCACCAGCTATCGCTGCAACGGAAAATCCACAGGTGTAAGCAAACAAGTTAAGTACGTTCTTATGTTTGGCGTGTTCTCTCACCCAGTCTCGGCCTAAACGCATATCGAGGAACAAGCCAAAGTTTTGGTTTCTGCCAATATCAAGCTGATACTTCAAACCACTTTCAACCACAACAGGTCTTGAATTCAACTCTCCCCAAATTACTTGGGAAGGTGCTCCATCTGCGTAACGGTGTTGAAGCAAAATGCAGCTGCCGTTTCGCTGTTGCCATAAGGATGATTGCGATAACGCTTGCAAACCTTGTTCGAGTGCTTGAAGAAACTCTTCTTCCACTTCTTTGAACAAGTTTACAACCAGTTGTCCCTGTAGCCAGTCACAAGTAATTTGCTCCAAACCCTCCCAACGTTGACCTCGACCATGAAACAGTCGACGAACTTCATCAGGGGCTTGTGTGAGCTGAGCATTAAGCTCTTCAAAAAAAACGGGTAAAGCTGAAAGTTGCATAATATTACTTTTTCACTGTTGGCCAGTTAAGTGACCAAGGTTGTAACCATAATTCGATGTTTTGACTAACCACTTCGCTGTTCCATTTCTGCCCAAGGTACTCTTTTCCTCTAGGGTCACATAGAAACTGAAAGGTTTCGCCAGCATAAATAAACTTAAGAGCAAAGGCGTGTAAATACCCACGGTCAGCTTCATTGGAAGCGTTATAAATGGGGTCGCCTACGATTGCTGAACCAATCGATTTAAGCGCCACACGAATCTGATGCGTTTTCCCTGTATGAGGCTTACACAAAAACAATCTCTCGCTTGGCTCTGCTGAGGCTGAGAAAAATTGGGTCACCGCCGGATTCTGCTGAGTCGTAAGCAGTTTCCAAGAAGCGCGACGAGAACGCTCCATATCACCACTGATCAGGCCTTGCTTTTTCTTTGGCTTCTTACTGCCAAGAGCTAAATAGAATTTTTCAACATCACGATGAGCAAAGGCTTGAGAAAGTTCACTTGCTGCTTGAGCATTACGCGCAAGCAATAATATGCCTGACGTCATCTTATCGAGTCGATGAACTAAATAAAGCTGAGAATCACCGCTGACTTTGCCAACTTCTTGCAACAGCATGGTATCGCCATCATCTTTGTGTACCGAAACATTCGGATGCTTATTGATGACGATAAAATCAGAGTGAGTAAATAGAATATCGAACATGATGCCCCTCAATAATGGACGGCCATTATACTCAACTGAGACTAAAGGTCAGTAAAACATTATGTTGCCGCCTTCAGATAGACATAAAAGGATAGAGATAAAACAAAGGCCGCTTAAAGCGGCCTTATCAAATTAATCATCTGCATGATGCGTACAGCTAATTAAGCGAAGAACACTAGCAGCATCAGTACCGGACATACGAAACGTACGTAAGTCGGCCAAATTTTCCAGAACCAACTACTCTCAATTTCTGGGTAGCCTTGCTTCAGTTCATTCAATACTTGGTTGCGGTTCCAAATCCAACCTGCAAGAAGCGTAATCAGCAGTGCAATGATTGGCTGTGAGTACACTGTCGTGAATTGAATCACCAAACCGAACAGGCTTGAGAAGTTCATAACAATCACACCAGAGGCAATCGTTACCAAACCACCAATCCAAAGTACTGCAGTATTACGGTTCTGTTTTAGCTCTTCCGTTGCACAAGAAACCGGAACTTCTAGCATTGAAATCGATGACGTCAGCGCTGCAATGATCATCAGTAAGAAGAACACCAAACCAACGATTGCACCAACAGAGCCCATGGTATCGAACATGGCTGGAAGTACAGTGAACACAAGTGTATCCGAGTTCAAAAGATCGCCAGATTCAGAGAAGATTTCAACACCGTGATTTTTAGCAACAAACATAGCAGGCAGAATCACTAGACCTGCGATAAATGCAACGCCAGTATCGATCAAAGCCACTTGAGCCGCAGTCTTTGGAATGTTGGTATCTTTCTTCAGGTATGAACCGTAAGTGGTCATTACACACACACCTAAAGATAGTGAGAAGAACGCTTGCCCCATCGCACCCACAATTAAAGAAGGCGTGAAATGAGAAAAATCAGGGATAAGGTACATCTTCAGGCCTTCCATCGAGCCTTCTTGAGTAAAGATGTAAACCGTTAGCAGAGCGAACAGAGCAAACAATACTGGCATCAAACGGGTTGACCATTTTTCGATACCATCTGCTACCCCGCTACGCACAACATACATGGTGATCGCCATGAATGACACCATCAGTACTAGGTTGCGTTCAGTACCAAAACTGGTGAGCCAATGTGCCGCGCTGTCCATCCCAAGCAGAGTTAAGCCGCTGCCAAAGAACGAGCCAATCAACCAGCCTGCAACGATCGCGTAGAAAGCCAGAATCAAAGACACCACGGTTAAGCCAACAACACCAAGCAAAATAGCGCCAGCTTTACCCTTAGGCCAAACAGATTTAAACGAACTGATTGAGTTCGACTGACCATAACGGCCAATGGTGAGCTCTGCTACTAACATTGGAAATGCAAGTAGGAAAACCATAAGCAGATAAACAAAAAGAAATACCGCGCCACCATTACTTGCAGCCTGAGTGGGGAAACCCCAAACGTTTCCTAATCCTACAGCAGAACCTGCCGCTGCCATGATGAAGCCAAATCGAGAGGTAAACTGCCCTCTAGAACTACTTGCCATAATTTTTATACCGATGTGTGTGTTTGCATTATAAGTTTGTCGATAGCTATATTTGCGTGTAAATTTAATTTTACACAAACAAAAACATCAATAGATATCGAAGTGGTGGCAAGTAAAACAGTTTGAGACTAAAATTGGAAGCCCGAACAGACTAATTTATGGCATTCACATCTATTTAATAGATTAAATGATGCTTTTTTAGTCTTTTTGTAAGAATTTATTCCTACATTATCTGCACAACAAAAAGCATCCATCTGCATATCTTTTACATTCATTTACGCTAAATTCTTTCTTCACATATGCTTTCGACTTAATATCACCATTAGGTATTTTAGATATAAGTGACTCATGGATAAGGTTTATCATTTCTTAACACTTGCAGGCATCGCGCTCTACTGGTTCCTTGTGGCGGGTGTCACCATACGTGTGGTACTTAAACGCAATGCCGTTAGTGTCTCTCTGGCCTGGCTGATGGTCATTTATATCCTGCCGATACTGGGTGTGATTTGCTATTTCCTTTTCGGTGAACTGAATCTAGGACGAAAGCGCGCAGACAGAGCGAAAGAGATGTTCACTCCCTTTGGTGAATGGTTTAAGTCCTTAAATGCGTGTCAGGCACACATGCCTGAAGCCATGGGTGCACACATTTCTAAGATTGATGAACTTTGTAATTACCGAATGGGCATCCCTGCTTTATCGGGAAACACCTTGTCACTGTTGAATTCACCCAACGAGATCCTTCATTCCATCATTGAGGATATCGAACAAGCAAAGTCCACAATACGAATCGTTTTCTACATTTGGCATCCGGGTGGATTAGCCGACTCCGTTGCATCCGCACTCATTCAGGCAGCGAAACGCGGTGTTGATGTCAAAGTACTTTTAGATTCCGCTGGTAGTCCTCGTTTTTTCCGCAGTCATTGGGAAAAGATGATGCGTGATGCGGGCATTGAACTGATTCAAGCTCTGGAAGTGAGCCCGTGGCGTATATTCCTGCGTCGTCTCGATCTTCGCCAACATCGAAAAATCATCGTTATTGATAACAATGTAGCTTATACCGGTTCGATGAATATGGTTGACCCAGCCTATTTCAAACAAGATTCTGGTGTCGGTCAGTGGATTGATATTATGGTTCGGGTAACAGGTCCGACGGTAAACGTGCTTTCTGCCATTCATTGCTGGGATTGGGAGGTTGAAACCGGAATACGTGAACTTCCGCCACAACCAGAATGCCAAATTAACCCGCTTCTACCTCAACATCCTGTGCAGGTTGTTCCTTCCGGCCCAGGGATGCCTGAGAATTTGATATCTCAGGTGTTAACCTTAGCCATCAATCAGGCAAACGAGTCTGTGTGCATTACGACACCTTATTTCGTGCCAAGTGCCGACCTGCTATCAACCCTGAAAATGACGGCACAACGTGGAATTAAGGTCGACTTAATCATTCCGATGAAGAATGACTCCTTGATGGTTCAATGGGCATCTCGATCTTTTTACGGTGAACTATTGGAAGCCGGTGTCACCATCCATAAGTTTTATGGCGGTCTATTGCACACAAAATCCGTCGTGATTGACAGGAAATTCTGTTTAGTCGGAACCGTTAATCTGGATATGCGCAGCTTATGGCTCAACTTCGAGGTAACACTGGCAGTAGATGACCAAGAGTTCACAGAAGAAATGTACTGGCTGCAACAAGGCTACATGGAACAATCTCAACAAGTGGAGTACGAAAACTGGGAAAAGCGTCCCCTTGGACATCGGTTCCTTGAACGAGTGTTCTACCTGTTTAACCCACTTCTTTGATCTTTTTGCCTTTGCAGGGTTGCATTTAAACATGTCTCCATGTTTTAAATAGTCAAACGATGCATTTAACAAGGACAAACCATGGCAGAAGGAAAAAAAACTACGCTTGTAACCGCTGGTCGCAATAAGAAATGGACCAATGGCGTAGTTAACCCGCCCGTTCAACGAGCTTCAACAATTGTGTTTAATAGCGTTGCGGAAAAAAATCACGCAACAGTAAACCGCGCTAACAAAACTCTGTTTTACGGACGCCGTGGCACAACAACACATTTCGCTTTTCAGGAAGCAATGAACGAGGTTGAAGGCGGTGCCGGCTGTGCCCTCTACCCTTGTGGTACAGCCGCGATAAGCAATACTATTTTGTCATTTGTTGAAACAGGCGACCATATTCTTATGGTGGATACCTGTTACGAACCTACACGCGATTTCTGCGAAAAAATCCTTGCCAAGCTAGGCGTAGAAACGACCTATTTCGATCCAATGATTGGCGAAGATATTCGTACGCTCATCCAACCAAACACTAAAATGCTGTTCTTAGAATCTCCAGGGTCTATCACCATGGAAGTTCAGGATGTTCCATTGTTATCAAGTATCGCTCACGAACAAGACATTATTGTCGTATTGGATAACACATGGGGCGCAGGTGTGAACTTCTCACCATTCGATCATGGTGTCGATATCTCTGTTCAAGCAGCGACTAAATACATCGTTGGTCACTCAGATGTGATGTTAGGTACAGCGGTTTGCGTTGAAAAATATTGGCCTCAGCTGCGCGAGCAAAGTTATCTGATGGGACAATGCGTATCGCCAGACGATGCATATCTAGGTTTGAGGGGGCTACGCACTCTTGATGTTCGTCTGCGCCAACATGCTGAAAGCAGCATTAAAGTCGCTCAGTGGCTTGCAGAACGACCAGAAGTGGATCATGTTCGCCATCCGGGTTTACCTTCTTGTCCCGGTCATGAAATTTTTAAACGTGATTTCACTGGCGGCAATGGACTATTTTCATTCGTGCTGAAAACAAGTTGCCCTAAAGCGACCACCGCTCTACTCGATGGAATGAAACACTTTAGTATGGGTTATTCATGGGGTGGTTTTGAAAGCCTGATTTTAGCTAATGAGCCAAACAGCTTTAACAGCCTGCGCACGGTAGCACATCCTCAATTCGAAGGTACTTTGATTCGTATCCATATTGGTCTGGAAGATGTGAACGATTTGATTGCAGATTTAGAAGCGGGGTTAGCTCGCTACAACTCTGTTATTTTGGAACAAGCAGTTACCGCCTAGCACTAACCATTACCCAAAAAGCAAGAAAGAAAAATGCAAAAGAGCACTTGAGTGCTCTTTTTTATTGCTACTGACTATTACTGTAACACTCTGTCTACAGCTTATTTTCTAGGGCAATGCTCAAGGTGATCATTCACCATGCCAACGGCTTGCATGAGAGAGTAACAGATGGTTTCGCCGACAAATTTAAAGCCTCGCTTTTTAAGAAACTTACTCATGGCTTTTGACTCTTCTGTCAAAACGGGTACTTGGCTCATATCCTGCCAATGGTTGACTTTAGGTTGACCATCGACGAACTGCCATAGCGCTTTATCTAACGAGCCAAACTCATTCTGAAGTTCAATCGCGGCACGGGCGTTAGAAAACACAGACGCTATTTTCCCTTTGTGCTTAACCACATCATAATGCTCGATAATCTTTTGAACGTGCGATTCATCGTACTTCGCTAACTGGTTAATATCGTAATTCTCAAACGCTTGGCGATAGCCTTCTCGCTTTTTCAGAATCGTTATCCAACTTAAGCCAGCCTGTGCACCTTCTAGAGTGATAAATTCGAACAACTTAACGTCATCATGCACAGGAACACCCCATTCTGCGTCATGATACTCTCGCTCTAGAGGATTCTTCATCGCCCAAGCACACGTGTTATCTGCCTTATCTGACATGCAATTGTCCCTTGTTATTCCGCTCAATGGGTGGATTATAACTTATTGAATTCTCGATTCACTTTAAATGCGTCAGAAGTGACATACGCCTCCATATTGCGTACACGTTTTTCAACTCTAGTTAGATCTTCATTCAACGTGTTGAGCAGTGCTCCTAGTGTTTGACCTTGCTCCCACGGCTTACTTTTCAACGTGTGTTCGCGTTGTGATTTGACGCTTTGCTCGTATTGATAAGGCTGCTTCTCTAGCATCAACATTAATGCTAGGTAAGCTAATACAATCAAAAAGCCGCCACCCAATAGCCCTGCAGAGATAACCAGTATGCGAACAATCCACACCTCTAAGCCAAAATAGTTCGCCAGACCGGCGCACACGCCACCTATCTTGCCATTTACGGGGTCACGATATAATTCTCGGCTAGTCATAGTTACGTCTCCAATTTGGAGATTCCGCGTCCAGAATCCGCTCAAGTGTTTCTACTCGTGACTGCAAGCCACTCGCTTTTTCCGAAAGCTGCTGCAGCGTTTCATAGTCTTCTGAAGAAAGTCCGCTGCCCACTTTTCGTTTGCTGCGATAGTGTAGAAGCAGCCACAGTGGAGCAACGAAAATCAAAAAGACAATGAGTGGTCCAGCAAAAAATACAGAGGTCATAGCCTACTCCTAATTATTTATTTTATTGTTCTATTGCTGATCTTGTTTCATTTGCTGTTTTAATTTTGCCAGTTCTTGCTCAATTTCATCTTGTGCCTGAAGTTCTGCAAACTCTTGGTCGAGAGACTTACCTTGCGCAGACTGAGCGTAAAGATCCGCTTCTGCTTCTAACTCATCCACTTTACGTGAATACTGCTCAAACTTCGACATCGCTTCTTCTGTGCGGCTGGTATGTAAGTGACGTTGCACATTACGACGATTCACCGCCGATTGAGAACGGATAGCCAACGCCTGTTGCTTCGCACGCGTCTCAGTGATTTTGCTCTCTAACTTAGTGATTTCGCCAGTGAGCTTATCAATGGTTTCTTCTACTAATGTTTGTTCTGTGTGTAAGCTTTTCAGAACCGATTGCAACTTCTGCTTTTCAATCAAAGCGGCACGAGCTAAATCGTCACGCTGCTTGTTCAGTGCCAGCGTAGCTTTGTTTTGCCAGTCTTCGATTTGATCATCGATACTTGCAACTTTACGTGCGAGTTCTTTTTTGTCTGCTATCGCTTTAGCGGAATTGGTACGAACTTCCACCAGCGTATCTTCCATCTCTTGAATAATGAGACGAATCATTTTTTCAGGATCTTCCGCTTTATCCAGTAATGCGCTGATATTGGAATTTACGATGTCTGCAAAACGAGAAAAAATGCCCATATTTGACTCCTTAGTTATCAATTCGCTGTTCAAACCTGTCACAGCCTAGTTACCTCTTGTGTGTTCCAAGTTCCATGCCAATTTTCATGGCTTTATTTTTCAGTAGCTTACATTGAATTACCCAAAAGACAGGACTATGCTATAAACGATTTAGCTAACAGTTGGTAAATTTCACCAACTATTTCATCCGTTACTTAGCGAACAGATGCGGTGACCGATAACGTCTTGTTATGGATAGAGAGATAACTGTGCAACAAAATTTAATTGGGGAATCCCCAGCGTTTCACGCCGTTCTGGATAAAGTCTCTCGCTTGGCACCGATTGAGCGTCCGGTTCTTATCGTTGGCGAGCGCGGTACAGGTAAAGAGCTTATCGCCCAGCGTTTGCATTATCTTTCAAAGCGTTGGGACCAACCGTTAATCTCACTGAACTGTTCAACACTTAGCGAAGGATTAATCGATTCCGAGCTTTTCGGCCATGAGTCAGGCTCTTTCACCGGTTCAAAAGGCAGACACCAAGGCCGCTTTGAACGCGCTGAAGGCGGTACGTTGTTTCTTGACGAACTTGCCACCGCGCCATTGTCAGTACAGGAAAAGTTGCTGCGGGTTATCGAATACGGACAATATGAACGTGTCGGCGGTAACCAAGCCCTCAATGCAAATGTACGCTTAGTATGTGCGACCAATGCAGACTTACCAAGACTTGCTCAAGAAGGCGACTTTAGAGCTGACCTACTCGATCGACTAGCGTTTGATGTTATTCACCTTCCGCCACTTCGCGAACGCAAAGAAGATATTGCCCTGCTGGCGGAGTATTTCGCTATCCGTATGTGCCGAGAACTCGAACTGCCTTTCTTTGCTGGCTTTACACCACTGGCAATACAGAGTCTTATGCAACATCCTTGGCCGGGAAATATTCGAGAACTGAAAAACGTGGTTGAACGGGCGGTATATCAACACGGTACTGCTGACTTTCCTATTGATTCATTAGTCTTTGACCCATTCCAAAAGCATTGGCAAGAGGAAGCTCAAGAACCTTCAGCTTTAGTTAATAAACAAGAAGAAAGCCAAGCTGAGCTTGCATTCCCGATGGATTTTAAACAATGGCAGGAACAACAAGACAAATACGTTATTAATGAATCGTTGAAATTTGCCAAGTTTAATCAAAGACAAGCCGCTAAGTCGCTCGGATTAAGCTATCATCAATTTCGAGGACTGATGAGAAAATATCAACTTTCAAAAAATGAATAACCCTATATACCCAAGTAACCTCAAGATGCAAGATTCAGAGCTTCATCAACGAGTTTAGATCAAGCTTAATAACGGAAGGAATTGAGCGCAGAAATGAGCTCGTTGATGAGCTCCCAAAGGGCGAGTTTAATTCGCTCCTATGCCGCGTTACTGATTTTCTACGTAGAATAACTATGTATTCAAATCAGTGCCTTGCCTAAGAGCGAATAAATTCTCGCTGAACAAGCATCGTGAGGTTACTTGGGTATACGCAGTAACCTTTTTCTTGGTTTAACACAGGAAAGAATGGTAAATTAGCAGGATTTTGAGGCAAACGTGATTGTTACTTTTAGCGCTTATCGACAACATATCGCTTTCTACTTTAATGGAATAGTTACCTTGCTTCGTTTCCCACACTGTTTTTCTATATGAACACTTTATTACGAATCACGCTCGGATTATGCGGACTAAGCCTTCTTGCTGGCTGTGGAGAAGAAATTGATCATACAAAAATCCGCCAAAGCGGCTTTGTTTACTGTGGTCAAGGCAGCCCTAGTACCTTTAATCCCCAATTAGTTGATAGCGGTATTACTTCTGAAGCATTGAGCCCGCAGTTGTACGATACGCTGTTGAAGCTTGATCCGGACACACACACACCCATTCCAAACATTGCGACTCAATGGCAAGTCAGCGAAGACGGCACCGAATATACATTCAGCTTACGCAGCGGCGTTAATTTCCACACC
This sequence comes from Vibrio sp. C8, assembly GCF_054051265.1. Taxonomy (NCBI): domain Bacteria; kingdom Pseudomonadati; phylum Pseudomonadota; class Gammaproteobacteria; order Vibrionales; family Vibrionaceae; genus Vibrio; species Vibrio sp. C8. The sequence goes on along the minus strand of NZ_JBPAOE010000011.1, from coordinate 444,249 downwards.
ACGTCTTGGTTTACTCCGACACGCACAATGAATGCAAAAGACGTAGTCTTCAGCTTCAAGCGCATCATCGACCCAACGCATCCATACCACTACGTTAGCAATGGCAACTACCCTTGGTTTGCAGGTATTAACTTTCGTAGCCTTTTGAAAAATGTAACTGCCGTTGATAACCAGACAGTGAAGTTCACACTTAGCCGTCCCGACAATAGCTTTTTATCCAACATTTCAACTACCCATGCGGTGATTTTGTCAGAAGAATATGGACAGCAGCTGCAAATTAAAGACGAGAAACACAACATCGACGATTTCCCAGTCGGAACAGGTCCTTTCTTTCTTGATGAGTTCAAAGTTAATGATTTAGTACGCTTGCGTCGCCATGAAGGATATTGGAATAACCCTGCCATTATGAAGCAGGTGGTGTTCGATATTTCACAACGTGGTACAGGAACATTAGCCAAACTGTTACGTAACGAATGTGACGTGTTGAGCTTCCCAATTTCCAGCCAGATACCTGTTATTCAGAAGCAGGACAATATCGATCTTTCGATTAAGCCAGCGATGAACGTGGCATTTATTGCTGTCAACACCTCGCATCCAGCACTCTATGATGTACGTGTGCGTAAGGCTTTGAACTTTGCTATCAATCGTCAAAACATTCTTGATTCTGTGTATTACGGCACGGGCAGTATTGCTTACAACATTTTGCCGCCAAGCTCATGGGCTTATCAAAAAGATGATGTCCAAATCCGTTATGACCGTAACTACGCGCTTGGTTTGTTAAGAGATGCTGGTTATGCCAACGGCCTTGAATTGTCGATGTCGGTGCCTATTGAACCTCGTTCTTATAACCCGAGCCCGCGTAAAATGGCAGAAATGATTCAGTCGAACCTTGCGGACGTTGGCGTCACTCTGCACCTGATTACTGAAAGTAATGTCAACCGTTCTCAGTTAGCAGAGAAGAGTCACATTGACCTGTTCCTAAGAGGATGGACGGGGGATACTGGTGATCCGGATAACTTCTTACGCCCATTGCTTTCATGCGGAGCAAATCGTGCAGGCCTTAATGCGTCTATGTGGTGTAACAGTGATTTCGATTTCTTACTCGATTTGGCATTAGAAGTTGAGCGACCTCGATATCGCCTCAATCTTTATAAACAGGCACAAACCATTTTGAACCAAGAGTTTCCTGTCATTCCAATTGCACACGGAATGCAATTTAAAGCGTACAACAAAACCTTAACTGGTTTTCGTTTAAGTCCGTTCAGTGTCGAACCGTTTAACAATGTGAAGAGGATTACCGAATAATGCTTATCTATACGGTACGCCGCTTCAATCTGTTTATTATCACTCTACTTATCCTGACCCTAGTAGGTTATAGCCTGCTGCGCCTTGAGCCTCAGTCACCTTGGGCGATTCAGGATTTCTGGCACGGTTGGTGGATGTATTTAGGCGAACTTTCTCAGTTCAATTTCGGGACAACAAAAAGCGGTGTTGATATTGCTTCTGAATTAGTTAAAGTTTTTCCAGCAACACTTGAGCTATGTCTGATTGCCTTTTTACTGTCACTTTTCATTGGCTTACCTATTGGCACCATTGCAGGCATGAAGCAAGGTAAATGGATTGATACTATTATCTCCTTTACTTCAATGATGGGATACTCGGCTCCGCTGTATTGGATAGCTCTGATGCTGATCATGATCTTCTCACTGCACTATGGCATGTTCCCAGTATCGGGACGCTATGACTTATTGTATGAAGTAGAACCGGTCACGGGTTTCATTCTTATTGATGCCTTCTTCGCCAAAGGCGTGAATAGTGCCAACATACTGCATAGCGTGTTTCAACATATGATTTTGCCTTGTTTTGTACTGGCGTTAGCCCCGACCACGCAAGTTATTCGTTTGATGCGTTCTTCTGTTGCGGATGTCATGTCTCAGAACTACGTCCGAGCAGCACGAATTAAAGGTTTGTCCTATTACAAAATCATTACTCAACACGTATTGCGTAATGCGATTCCACCTATCATTCCAAAATTCGGTGTCCAGCTATCGAGCATGCTGACTTTAGCTATCATTACTGAATCGATTTTCAACTGGCCGGGCATTGGCCGTTGGTTGCTTGATGCGCTGTCAAATAAAGACTACATGTCTATTCAGGCGGGAGTGATTGCCGTCGGTTCTTTAGTATTAACCGCAAATATCCTATCAGATTTGATTGGCGCGATGATCAACCCTCTGGTGAGAAAGGAATGGTATGCTAACAAATAATATTTATCAGGAAGAGCACATTCCCACTCAGTTTGAACGTTTTTGGCGTAGCTACAGAGCCAACAGCCTCGCTATGTTTGGACTCTGGAGCTTGGGTTTAATCATCCTCATCACGCTCATCTCTCCTTGGTTAATGCCTCATGACCCGCATAGTCAAAGTGGGCACCTTTTAATGCCTCCTTCTTGGGACCCATCAGGCTCAGTAGAATACTTCCTAGGCACAGATGACCTTGGGCGAGATATTCTGTCACGTCTTATTGACGGCTCTCAGCTAACATTTGGCGCATCGGTAATTATTACCTTTATCGCGGCAGTTATCGGCTGTGTTATCGGTATTCTTGCAGGTATGACGAAAGGTCTTTTATCCAGTACATTGAACCACCTGCTAGATACAGTCATGTCGATACCATCATTGTTACTGGCGGTTATTTTCGTTGCTTTCCTTGGTTTTGGTGAATTCAACGTATTGCTAGCGATCTGCCTCGCTCTAATTCCAAGGTTTGTACGATCCGTTTATATCGCCGTGCACAGTGAAGTAGAGAAAGATTACATCATGGCGGCCCGTCTTGATGGAGCGAGCGACGTGTACCTGCTATGGCATTCGATTTTACCCAATACACTGCCAATGCTTGCTCAAGAAGTTACTATGGCACTGTCTATTGCTATTCTTGATATAACAGCATTAGGTTTCTTAGGTCTTGGTGCACAAGCGCCGAGTACTGAATGGGGTGCTATTCTGGGTGACTCTGTAGAACTTATCTACCTTGCACCTTGGACAGTGACCCTACCCGGCCTCGCGATCATGTACACCGTTGTAATGATCAACCTTGTCGGTGAAGGCGCACGCCAAGCATTAAATGCAGGAGTCGAATAATGCCATTATTAGATATTCGTCATCTGACTATTGAAATTGATACCCCACAAGGCCTTGTAAAAGCGGTCGATCGCATGAGCCTCACCCTTAATGAAGGTGAAATTCGTGGCCTAGTGGGTGAGTCCGGCTCTGGTAAGAGCTTGGTCGCGAAAGCGATTGTCGGAGTTTGTAAAGACAACTGGCGAATTACCGCAGACCGTATGCGTCTGGGAAATATCGATTTACTACAACTGACACCACGAGAAAGACGTCGTGTCATTGCCCGCGATATCGCGATGATTTTCCAAGAACCATCAACCTGTCTAGACCCTTCAGAAGAGGTCGGCAAACAGTTGATAGAATCTATCCCGACACGCACATTTGAAGGCAAGTGGTGGCAACGCTTTACTTGGCGTCACAAACAAGCTGTAGCGTTGCTGCACAAAGTAGGCATCAAAGATCATAAGCGTCTGATGGGAAGCTACCCGTATGAATTGACCGATGGTGAGTGTCAAAAAGTTATGATTGCGATGGCGATTGCCGCCAAGCCTAAGCTGCTCATTGCGGATGAGCCAACCAACGACTTAGACCCAATCACGCAGTCGCAAATATTGCGTTTACTGAGTCGTATGAATCAGGTTAACAATACCTCGATTCTGTTAGTCGGCCATGACTTAACGACCATTACTCAATGGGCGAATCGTATTACCGTGATGTATTGTGGTCAATCAGTAGAGTCTGCTGATACCAACAAAATTCTCACTGAGCCAAAACATCCTTATACATCAGCATTGCTCAAAGCGATGCCGGACTTCAGTGACTGGATTCCGCATAAGCAGAAGCTACATTCTCTGCCCGGTTCCATTCCTCCGTTGCAGCATTTACCCATTGGATGTCGTTTAGGTCCTCGCTGCCCATACGCGAAAAAACAATGTGTTGAAGTTCCGCGAAGTCAGATCATTAAGAACCATAAGTTTGCTTGCCACTTCCCTCTTAACGTAGAGCCAAAATCATGAGCGTTTCACTATTAGAAGTCAGTGACCTTAAAAAGAACTTTGTAACGCGCTCTGGTCTTTTTCGTAAGAAAGTACAAGAAGCGGTTAAACCTGTAAGCTTCACTCTTGAAGCAGGTCAAACCATCGGTTTTATCGGGCAGAACGGTTCCGGTAAATCCACCCTTGCCCGTATGTTGGCGGGCATGATTGAACCTACAGGTGGAGAAATTCGCGTTAATGGCGAATTGCTAGAACACAAAGATTATTCAACACGCTGTAAGCTGATACGAATGATCTTCCAAGACCCAAACACGTCGCTCAACCCTCGTATCCAAATAGGTCGCATTTTGGAAGGTCCGCTAAAACGGAACACCAGTATGCCACCGGAAGCGCGAGAAAAACGCGTTAAAGAGACATTACTCCGAGTAGGTTTACTGCCTGAGCATGCCTACTTTTATCCGCAAATGTTAGCAACGGGTCAGAAGCAGCGTGTGTGTCTTGCGCGTGCTTTGATTTTGCAGCCTTCTATCATTATCGCGGATGAAGCTTTGAATGGTTTGGATATGGCTATGCGCTCCCAGATCATCAACTTGTTCTTGGAACTGCAAGAAGAGATGGGCGTATCGTTTATTTACGTATCACAACATATCGGTGTGATTAAACACATCACTGACAAAGTGATGGTCATGCACGAAGGCGAAGTGGTTGAATTCGGAAATACGTTGGAGGTGTTGTCTGAACCGCAGCACCCTATTACTCAACGTATGATTGAGAGCCATTTCAATAAGGCCCCATGCTTCAAATAGGCAGAGCTTTTATCTCCCTATCGTCTCTTTTGGTGCTGCTCGTCAGCACCAACGTTATTGCTCAGAATAACTGGCAAGACACCTCATTCGTAGAACGGGCCTTTATCCATGTGGCTCTGAGAAATGAGTATTCAGCGGGTAAGAAACCATTAGTAAAGTGGCAACAACCCATCAAAATCTGGATTCAGCATAAAGTCGGTGATCAAGACTTGCATGACGAACTGGCCGATGCGCATATCAAACATCTTAATCAAATCATTGGCCACCCTATCTACCGAGTACAAACGCGCCAAGAAGCCAATGTGGTTTGGATTTTCACCCAACAGAAAAACTGGGGTGAAGATGTTGAGCGTGAGATGGGTAAAAAGTCGGCCAAACATATGTTTGGCGCCGTATGCCAAGCTGGCTACAAAACAAACTCGAAGACCCATGAGATTATCTCAGCTAGCGTGGTCATCCCTGTAGACCAAGCTCGCAGCCACGGAAAACTCGTGGCTTGTATCGTCGAAGAAATTACGCAAACACTCGGTTTGCCTAATGACTCTGAATTCGCCTACCCTTCAATTTTTAACGATAAAACACCCGAAGATTTACTCTCACCTCTGGATGTAGTTTTGCTGAAGTTACTCTATGAGCCAGAGTTAAAGACCGGTATGACCGAATCACAGGCTCGCCCTGTGCTCAGAAAATTAATAAAACAGTATCAACAAAAAGGCCTGCTAAAGCAGGCCCTTAAAGAATCTCAGTCATCACCACTCTATCAGTGGTTTCGCTAATTAGCGACGAGCGTTCTGCTTGTCGAGTTCAAAATCAAACTCGTCAGGAAACAGCACAACACCTTCTTCGTTTTCGTTTGGAAAAACAACCACTGACAAGTCATCTTGTTCTAGGCCGCTTGTCCAACGACTGCGCCATTTGTTGTATGAAATCGCTTCTGCTTCACACTCGCTCCATTCACCGGTCGCCCAAGCTTCGGCAAACTCGCGATTTGGCCATACTGGCACGCAATCGTCATCTTCAGTATTGAGCATCACACAACCGTGTTCGTCTTTTAGAATCCACACTTGCTGATTAGCTACAATTTCCTTAATACAGTATTTAAAGCGCTGCTCTTGATCGTACTGATTAATTGTCGCGATTTGTTCCGCGGTTAACGCATTGGACATATTAGCCTCCAAACAAAACGCCCACAGCAGTTTCTAAGCTATGGGCGTTAAAACCTTTATTAGGCTGGGCATCATACCCGAAATCAGCGATTAAGCTAGCTCAGCCTGTAGCCAAGGCCAGCCTTGCTTCTTACGGCTTAGAGTATTTTCCATCATCAATACTCCGTCTGACAGATGCTTCGCCAGTTTCTCTGACCACTCACCTTTAAACAACAAACGAGTTTGTGCAGTAGTGATATCAGTCAGCATTAGAGCTGCAAACGCAAGGTTTTCTTGTTCGCAACGACGCTCCAAATCCGCTTCTAGCTCATCAATCATAGTGGCAACTTGATCTAATGTCGCTAGTTCGATTTGACCAACGACAACATCACGGCCATTAAATGGGTAAGCTTTAAGGTCTTTCTCAACCAGTTGAGCTGCAGATAAACCTTCAATGTCCGTTTTAGCAATCAGAAGTGCTTGGATAAATGCATCTAAGTCTTCGATTTCAGCCAGAACAGCCAGTTCAGCAACTGCGTCTTTGTCTTTTTGAGTACAAGTAGGAGAAGCAAAACCAACGGTATCTGAAAGAATGGCAGAGATCATAAGCGTTGCTGTTTGCTTAGTGATTGGAGCATTTTCCATTTTGAATAGGTTAAACAAAATAGTACTCGTACAACCTACAGGCCAAATCCACGCTTCCAAAGGGTTTACTGTCATCACATCACCTAAACGGTGGTGGTCAACAATACCTAGGATTTCTGCATCATTTAAGTCATCAGGCGCTTGCGCTAAGTCGGTGTAGTCAACTAGCCATACTTTTTCACCAGCTACACTGGTACGCAATTCAGGTTGATCAGCGCCTGCGGTATTCAAAATATGCTGAGTTTCACGGTTGATTTCACCTTGGCGTACCGCTTTCGCTTCTAAACCACGCGCTTTCAACAGCTCTGCAGCCACCAATGCGCTACAAATACTATCACTGTCTGGATTCTTATGACCGACTACTAAAATCATCACTGTTCCTATTATTCTGACCCTTGAGGGTAAACAACACATAAAGATGAGTACTGTACTTATTTTGCGGAACTCTTCATGGAGCTAAATCAATAAAGAATGACTAACTCTTCAATTTTTTGCTTGTTGGAATCAGGGGTTGAGTAATAATTGGCAAACAGACTTTAAAGAATAACTACGTTTAGACGGGAGAAAAGGTGAACAGCACGATTGATATCGCATGGTGGCAATTAGCTATTTTTAGCTCAGTGCTCATCATTCCCGTAATGGTGAGTAGAATTTATCAACTGGGTATTAGTAAAGAGATCTTCATTTCCGTAGGTCGAATGACCTTACAACTGATACTCGTCGGTATGTATCTGGAATATCTGTTTAAGCTCAACAGTATTTGGGTCAATCTTGTTTGGCTCTCATTGATGATACTAATCGGTGCCAGTTCTATCGTTTCAAAAACTCGCCTTCCTAAGAATAAACTACTTATGCCAATTGTTTTGGGTTTGGCAGCAGGACTGTTCCCTATCGTGATCATTCTCTGTTTCGGCATTGTTCAACCATCACCTTGGTATAGTGCACAGTATTTGATCCCATTAGCAGGAATGCTGTTAGGAAATAGCCTCAGTGGCAACATCGTAGCTTTGCAGAACTTATTCACAGCTTTCGAAGAACGAAAGAGTGAATACGAAGCGGCAATCTCATTAGGTGCCTCACCTCAATATGCTTCGCGGGATTTTGTGAGAAACGCGCTACGGAAAGCCAACGCTCCTATTCTTGCCTCTATGGCAACGACGGGCTTAGTGACACTACCGGGTATGATGACGGGACAAATACTGGGCGGGGCTTCTCCCCTTATCGCAATCAAATATCAGTTGATGATCATGATTGCCATCTTTGTGATGATGACGATTTCTCTCACTTTATCCATTCATTTGACATTAAAGGCTACTTTTACCAAAGAAGGTCGAGTAAATGTGACATTTCGTGACTAGAAATTGAAAAGCAGTACAAATAATCACCTTTATTTAACACCCTAAAATAGTGCGTTTGTCGCACGTAATTTGTGCACAATTACCGAAAAAATCATTTAGTTGCGTTTACACACGGTATTTAAAACAGGTTATCCACAGAAATTGTGGATAAGGTGAATAACGAGTTTTGTTGCGCAACAAAAGCTTGAGATGAAAATCATAAAAAAAGCGGCATTTTTGCCGCTTTTCTTTTGTAGTCAGGTATTAAAGTCCTTCAGACAATTAATCTTTCAGGTAAATCAACCAATACCACATACCAACAAAAACACCACCACCAACAACGTTACCCAGAGTTACCGGAATTAAGTTATTCACGATAAATTCCATCATGTTAAGGTCAGCGTAGTCTGCAATATTTGCCCCTGTCATCTGCCAGAATGCTTCCGGAGCAAAATGCTTAATACCGATCGCCATAGGCACTTGAAACATATTGGCAATACAGTGTTCAAAACCCGAGGAGACAAACATCGCAACAGGTAACACCAATACCATAACCTTGTCTGTCAGTGAACGAGCGCTGAACGTCATCCATACCGCTAAACAAACAAGAATGTTACACATTAATCCCAAAGAAAATGCCTGAAGAAAAGTATGGTGAAGTTTATGTTGTGAGATTGCCATGGCATTTAGGCCAAGCTGACCACCATCTTCCATGTACTGGCGTGTGGACAACATAATAGCAACTAATAAAACAGAACCAGCAAGATTACCCAGATAAACAACTGTCCAGTTTTTCATTAGCTGAAGCCATGAAATTTTCCCACTCGCTTTAGCTACCAGTGTGAGCACGGTACTGGTAAACAGCTCTCCGCCTGTAATGACCACAAGAATAAGACCTAAGCTAAATGCTATGCCGCCTAATAGTTTCGTAACGCCATAAGGTAAATCATGCGCGCCAGTTGTCACTACGGTATAAAACACAAATGCAATACCAATATGAATACCCGCAGAAATGGCTAGAAGAAAAGATTTGTAAGCGGCTTTGGTTGCTTTACCAACACCAGTCTCAGCGGCACGTTCAGCCATCTGAGGAGGAAGTAACGAATCGAATTGACTATGTTCCATAAGTAAAAGTTACATTTTGATACAAAGATAGCTCGCGATGATCGCTCCAAAACCACGAATATTCAAGGGCTATTTTTACGTTAACTAAAAATGTTTATTTCGAGAGTGCATCCATAAACTGAATCAATGAATTAAATAGTGTTTGACAATAAAAAGCCTGCTTTTAATAGCGTAAAGTAATTTATCAAGCCTTATACGACAAAGGTTGTGAAGATTTTGTTATGTGTAAAAAACGCCCATATCGGTTCTAGATAACACTTCTGTTTTGAGGTCATTGCGTCTTTTTAAGGCTGAGCCTATTGTGAGATTAACTTAACGAGTAAGAAGGGTGTGCAATGAAATTTTCCCAACAACACTTAGATGAATTAAATCTTCTTGTCCAATTTGACATCAGCAGTGCTGCAACGGGTATTAAGGTACATAGCGATGCGGGTGAAGCCGTGCAAGCTGCCGCAAAGCGACTCCATGATAAAGGTTTGTGTACTCTACCTGATGGTGGATACCTGACTGATGAAGGTATCGAAATGGCTGAAAACGCTGATCGTATTTTAAGAGTACTAACAGCGTAAATGTCCATAAGACAATAAGAAGAGCGCCAATGGCGCTCTTCTTATTTCTGCTGTTCTAAATCGCGTTAGCTTGCATCACTTTGTGCCGCACTCTCAACGGGTACAGTGGTGGTTTCACTTAACGGAGCACTTTCTGCAGGTGTTGCTGTGCTTACCGGAGCTTCTACTTCTCCTGCAGTTTTACTTACTGGCGCAACCTGAAGCTGTTTCAAAGAAGCCACTAACTCGTCCATACGGCGAATATACTGTTCATCACGAGTTTTCTGTTGCTGAAGTTGCTGTTCTCTTGCAGATGCTTGTGCAAGAGCCTCAACTTGCTTCTTGTTTTCCGCTTCTAACGACTCAACCTTGAGCGTTAACGCAGTTAACTGCTCTTTTAATGCATTGGTTTTGTCAGCTGCAACGAGACCTTCTACGCTGGTCAGAATACGTTCTGCCTGTTCACGCAGCATAGTGTCACGATAGTCTGAACCGTCGATTTTCTGAGAGATAGCAAACAAGTTGTTTTCCATTTCCAGCACTATAGGCTCGAACTTGTTGTCTTCAATAGCTGCCAACAATTTCACCTGATGCGCGACTTGAGCAACGTGTTTTAATTCGAACTCCACGCGCTTAACGGCATTTTGAACACTTTGCGTATCTCTTGGGTTAGTAGAAACGACATTCGTCGCTAGAGTAATCTCTCCTCCTACTCGGTCAAAAGTTAACGGAGCAACGCGAGACAGTCCTTCTTTCTTAAGTACTGCTGCTTGCTTCTCTAAAGGTTCGATATAGATTTTGTGGTTAACCTTAACCTCTAATAGCTTCGCCTTAGCCAGGAATTTCACCTGTTTTTCCTGCGCCGCTTCCAGCTTGTCATCGCGTACATCGATAAACAAATTGCGGTAGTCCGAATCTACTTTTTTATAGTCAGAAGGGAAATAGCTAACGGTTGCAATGCTATCTAAATAAGCCATTTGCGCGATAGAGTCGGCTAACGCGTTATCCGCTTTCAGCTTAAATTCTTGAAGCTCACGATAAGAGGCATCGACCTTAGCAATGTTCTCTTCAAAGACTTGTTTGTAGCTCTTGCTCGAAAACAGCGAGTAGTCTTTTTGAATCAGTGCAGGTTCAGACTCGATTTGTTTATAAACCTCTGTCGAACCTAGCCATGCATCCGCTAGCTGGCGGAAATGGGTTGGTGAATACAAGGCTAAGTTGTCGCTGTCTTTTAGTATTTCCAGCCAACTTTGGTATACCTGATCGACCTCAGCAAACTGAGTTTCTACAGATTGTTCAACATGATTTGTTTCTTGGGTGAGAGAAACGGGTTCCGATGTACTTTGACATCCTGCAAGCGCAAAGACGACTACTGAAGCCAGCAGCGTCATTCTAATGTTTGTCATTGATTAGACCTTATTATTTTTACAACTGAATAGTGCCAACCTGCATCACTATCTTTACCTTAACGAAAGCAAGATGTCTTAAAGAAAAGACAGTGTGCTATGGCACTTTAATCCATAGATAAAAATAATAAAACACAAACTTTTCATAAATATAGATTACAGAATGAACACCTAAATTGGTGCCTGATTAAAAACAAATATCATTTATGCTGATGCCTCAGTTTCTACTAGCCAAACATCCTCGATAAAGCCCTCTTTTTGATTACCGCCATAAAATTTAAATATTCTTTAAAAACCACAAAAACATATGAATTTAATTGGAAACTGAAATGGCAATTAAGGTTGTAATAGCGGCATACAGATTATTAATCCAAGAGGATAAAATCATGTTAGTTTCACGGTTATCAGAAGAATTCATAACTCAAAAAGCAAAAGAAAATTGGCTCTCATATTGGAAATACTTTAGTAAAAGTAGCCACGAAAAATGCTCAGTACCTAACTGCGCAAAAAATCACAACCAAGCCATCTTTGTTGCTGACCCTAATGATCAGGAAGAGTCGATCTATGTGGTCCCGCTCTGCGCAGAGCACGGTAACAACGAAAGCAACCAATTAGAAATCCTTGACAATGTTGAACTTGTCCCTATCGGATTTACTTTATAGCGATTACCCACCGAATAATAAACAAAGTACTCCAAAGGATTACGATATGCTCGTAAACAATATATTAGATAGTGAATCAAATCTGACAAATGAATATTCCGATTCAAAAAACAAACTGAAAAATACTTTTTGCGCGGAAGCGAATTGTACAAACAAATATACGCGTCAAGTTCTGGTTAAGAGCAAGAGCCAAATTAATTCAAGTAACCAAGCTGACGATGTATTCCAGATACCCCTTTGCCAGCATCACTACGAAAACTTCCATAACCCAATTGAGCTGGAAAATGATATCGAAGTAGTTCCAATAGGTTTTGATCAACACTGATTTGATTGTAGGGAATTGTTGGTGGGCAATGGGAGATTTTTTCCATTGCCTTTTTTTATTGAATGACTGATGCGTAGGTTAGCGGTTAAGTAAATTTAGCTGCGCGATCAACCAGGTTGCCGCCAGCAAATCGGCGCTTCCACCTGGGCTTAGATTTTTTTCTACCAGTAGTTTGTCGTAATCCTGCATCTGTTGTTCAAAATCATCATCATAAACTTCACAGCTTGTTAGCAGTGACTTCGAATGCGCTTGCACATATTCAAGCCCTTCAAGACCGCCTCGGTGAACCAGGTTTGAATCTTCATTACACGACATGATCGTCAACAAGGTCTTAAACATCGCTTGCTCTTCTGACAAACCTTTATCGATTGCGAGTTCATAGGTTGGTAAAGCGCAGTCAAAAATCATTGGGTAGCCCCTTGCAGCCTCCCCTCTTATTCCGGCTAATCCATAACGGCGATATATGTGCTCTCCGGCTGTGACGGGGATTTTGTTTGAATACTCAAGTTCATCAGTGACCAACTGAGCACAGCACTCTTTGAGTACTGATTGAATTCGGTTGGATGTAAAAATGGATTCTTTTTTGTAAAGCCAGCCTACTGCGCCACAAATCAATCCAAGCGTAAAAATCATCCCTTTATGGGTATTCACTCCTGCAGTCGCGGTAAACATTGCTCTTTCAGCTTCTATGCCAATTTTTCTAAGGTTAGGAAGAAGATTCGCGGGCGAAGTAAGATAGTTATCGTAGCCAGATTTAACAAACTTCAGCATGTAAGGGCGCAAACTGTTTGCACTTGTTACAAAGGTATCGATGTTCATATCACTATGAGCGCCTGTGGATACACAGTCAACCAAGCCAGGTTTTGGCGTCAGATGAACTTCTAACATCATCGCGTGATAAGCCAAATTCCCGACCAGTTCGCAAATATTGAGTTCAAAGGTCCCTAAATCTGTTTTCTGATATAAGCAACAGTCGCTCAAAAGCCAACGTAAAGAATTAGTGGTATTCATGAATAATCTCACTTAATTTGTCAATCAGGGCTGGAAGTGGATGAACTCGGTTTCGAGCACACAGTTTTGCGTCTCTGCCACAAATGAAACATCGCCGTCTTGCAAGCCCAAGCTGGTCGCGAGAAAGCACCACGCCCTGAGAATCAAAAACATCAATATCGAATAAACGACCTAACGGATGCGTATCTTCCACCTCAATCATCAAGCGCTTCAACTGCTGAGGAGAAATGCCGCCAACCACACTCATCGCTTCACAGCCACAATCACTAATGAACGACTGACTGATAAAACTTGAGCATCCAGAACGCATACAAGCCTTTCTGATTTCCTCCTGACCAGCTTTAAATCCGACTTGAGATATTTGGTTTAGTTTGACACTGCCGGGCATGTTAATCGTAAAGCTCACGATGGGCAGAGAATGGGCCGTAACCCATTCTCTTTGCCGTTGTGCTCGAAGCTCTCGATTATCTAAGACCTGCTCTAGGGTAATTGCTGGTCCTCGATACACGATTTACTCCTTAACCTGGCGAATCACGTCAATCACAGAACCGTCTCGGTAACGAACATAACCAACGACATTATCTAAGTACTCAATTGGCTTTGGTATACCCGTCAATGACTCAGCGCGTTGCTGCAGTTCATGGATATCCATGGTCTGAATTCCCGCATTGTTCAACCGAACCTTAACTTCTTCTCGGTTCGGATTGACCGCTATACCGTGATCGGTGACTAGTACGTCAATTTGCGTCCCCGGAGTCACGACATTCAATACAGAATTAACAACGGTTGGGATTCGACCACGAATTAACGGAGCAACAACGATAGTGAGATTTGCAGCAGCAGCGGTATCACTGTGACCACCAGACGCACCTCGTATTACACCGTCTGAACCCGTGATGACGTTGACGTTAAATTCGGTATCTATTTCTAAAGCACTAAGAATAACGACATCCAATCGATCGACCATCGCCCCTTTAGAAGAAGGGTTTGCGTACTGGTTGGCAGAAATTTCAATATGATTGGGATTTCGAGCTAATGAGTCGGCAGCAACAGAATCAAATGACTGCACATCAAGTAGCGTTTTAATTAACCCTTTTTCGTGCAGTGCAACCATCGTGGCCGTAATGCCTCCGAGACCAAAATTCGCCGTAATATTTCGTCTGACCATCTTATCTTCTAAAAAGCGAGTCACCGCCAAAGATGCGCCGCCAGAACCGGTTTGTAAGTTAAAGCCGACTTTGAAATAACCTGAATGCTCAATAACATCTGCCGCTTTACGAGCAATTAACAACTCACGTGGATTGGTCGTCATACGCGTTGCATCACCGCCAATCTTAGAAGCGTCACCCACCTCTGCCACTTTCACAATCGCATCGACTTGGTCCTGCGCAATTGACGCAGGCGTATTTGGGAAGTCAACAAGAGACTCCGTGAGCACAACCGTTTTACGCGCATACTGAGCATCAATTTGTGCATACCCTAGGGAACCACAGCGAGACTGCCCTTTTACCGCATTGGCATTACCAAACTCATCACTGCTTGATACGCCGATAAACGCAACATCGATATTCAGTTCACCACTTTGAACCAAATGAACACGGCCGCCATGAGAATGAATATGAACCGGCTCAGCCAGTAAGCCTCGGGAGATTTCGTCAGCCAGTTGCCCGCGCATTCCGGATGTGTATATTTTCTTCACCACACCTTTTTTAATGTGCTCAACAAGCGGTGAATGAATATCAGAGAGTGAGCTTGAAGCTAAAGTGAGATCTTTAAAGCCCATCGAAGCGATAACCTTCATCACCATGTTGATGATTTTGTCTCCACCTCGGAATGAGTGATGAAACGAGATCGTCATACCATCTGCAAGGCCTACGCTTTTGATTGCCTCTTCTACGCTTTCAAACAGCTTGCGGCTTCTCTTGGTACTTCTGTTTAGCAGATGAGAAGTCAGCTCATGCGCACCAGAATATGGCAACAATGTTGGGCAGCTCTCAACATCAATATCTATTTTACGATCAATTGCATTAGTTATAGTTGTCATCATATTGCCCTACTGTCTGATTCCTGATTGCGCACGTTGTAGTGTCCACCGAGCACGCTCTATGATTGGCGCGTCAACCATCTTGCCGTTGAGTGATACAACGCCTGAGCCTTGGGCTTCTGCCTCTGCCGCCACTTCAATAACGGCGTTTGCGTGATCAACTTCTTTTTGGGTTGGAGCAAAGATGTTATGAATAATTTCAATTTGGCGGGGATTAATCAGAGACTTGCCGTCAAAGCCAAGGGACTTAATGTGCTCAGCTTCGTGGATGAAGCCTTCTTCATTGTTCGCATCGGAATAAACAGTATCAAATGCCATAATACCAGCAGCTCTTGCCGCTTGAAGAATAGAACATCGAGCAAACAAGAGTTCAACGCCTTCTGCTGTACGTTGAGTTCTAAGGTCGCGAACATAATCTTCTGCACCTAAAGCAATACCAATCAATCGACTTGATGCTCTTGCAATTTCGACTGCATTATTGATACCCATAGCAGATTCAATCGCTGCAAGCATTTTAGTACTGCCAATTTCACGACCAAACTCCATCTCAGCTTCCGTGATGAGCTCTTCCATATTATGAACATCTTGAGCACTGTCCGTTTTAGCAAGGCGCACAGCATTCACGCCTGCTTTTACTACGGCTTTTACATCAAGGGGACCAAAAACAGTATCTAAACCGTTAACACGAACGATGGTTTCAATGTTTTTATACATAGGATGTTGAAGAGCATTGAAAACGAGCATTCTTGCCGTGTCTTTCTCACGAATTGATACCGAATCTTCCAAATCAAACATGATGGCATCTGGATTATAGATAAAAGAGTTGCTCAACATTGCGGCATTAGATCCAGGGACAAACAACATACTTCTGCGTAATTTGCTCATTTTAATGTCCCCCAGACAATATCGCTGCCGGCGGTTGCTCGAATCACAGCGGCTTGAACTCTTGCTTTAATGACACAATCCAAAGCACCTTTATCGTTGATCTTGACCAACGCAGACTTAACATCCATTTCCGACAAAGTACTGATGACTGTATTTTTGATTAACTCTCCAAATTGCTTTTCAACGGAACTGGTAATTTCTATATCCAAGCTATTTGTGGCTGACGGGACTATTTCGACTAGTAAGTCGCTAGACTCCAATGTTCCAGCGTATGATCGCTGACTGATTATCATGTATGCACCTCATGAATCCCATTTCGGATGGCAGGAAATTGAATAAAGGCAATGAAAGTCACTGCCGAATAACTAACGTCTATTCTCTTTGCTATCCGCGATGTTTTTGGCGATGCTAATCATGTTTAGTCGGAAGCTAAAAACCATTAATGATTTAAATGGTTTAAATTATTCCATTTGATAGGAAACAAAAAAACGGCTAAAGATATATCATTAGCCGTTTTTCAAATTAAGACGTGTTTAATTGGACTTTACGTAGACTCGTTCAGGGCGACCTACTCGGCCATGTTCATTTTCAGCATCTAAAAAACCATTTGCTGAACAATACTCTAAATAACGTCTAGCCGTTGTTTTACTGATGCCGACCTGCTCTCCTAGTCTTTCCGCTGTATATTTGATTCCCGTATTTTCGATAAAGGTCTGCTTTATTTTATCTAAGGTCAGTTCACCAATACCTTTCGGCAAAGTATTCGCTGATTTTTCTCTAGCCTGAATATTGAAAAGGTCGTCGACATGGCGTTGGCTAATATTATCATAAGCATTTATTGCACTATTATATTGAACATAACGATTTAATGTATCTTTCAAGCGAACATACGATACTGGTTTTAGTAAATAGTCGAAGCAGCCACAGTGCATTGCCTCTTTAACCGTTTCCATTTCACTAGAAGCTGTGATCAATATAACATCTGGTTTTGAATCTGATTTATCCGCAACGATACTTCTTAACAAATCAATACCTAAACCGTCAGGAAGAAAGTTATCTAATATAATTAATTTCGGTTTATTAACCTTGAGCATTGTTTTAGCCATGCTAATAGTATTAGCGATACCTACTGGTCTAAAACGCATCATCTGCCTTAAAAACTGTGCATGTAATTCAGCAATTCCAACTTCATCTTCAACGATTAAAACATCTATAGAGTCCATCATCGGTTACCGTTTTTGGGAATAAAAATAGAGAAAATAGTGCCCTTAGGCTCTGCGTTGTCGACCAAGATGACGCCACCAGCATTAGTCACATAACGGTTAATCAGATACAGACCAATACCATGGCCTTTATCATCATTTTTACTTGTAACGCCTCGGTTAAAAATCGTCCCTGCTATTTCAGGATCAATACCGCAACCATTATCGCCAATTTCAATAACTAATTCTTTTCCTGCATCTGTAATAAGTAATGTTATTACTTTATCGCTTTCGGGGTTTTTAAGCGTCGCTTCAAATGCATTGTCGATCAAATTACCTATAATTGCTGACAATTCATCATCATCAATATTGTCCGGCAAATTATATAACTGACAGGTAGGATCAAACTGTAACTGAAGTCCCAGTTCTTGAGATCGAGCATATTTCCCAAGTAAAATTCCGGCGACTTGTTTGCATTTTATTCTTGAACGTATGAAATCAATAAGTTGTTGTTTCTTAGTGTTTTCATTATTGATTAATGAGAGCGCAGATTCATATTCACCAATTTCAATCAAACCTGATATTGTTGATAATTTGTTCGCATGCTCATGCCTCATCACTCTCAAATTATCTGTATATTGTTTGATTTGAGTCAATTCTGCCGTTAATGAATTTATATCATTCTTATGTCTAAAACTGATTACCCAACCAATTAACATATCTCTATCAAAAATAGCCACTCTATTAGCTATTAAAGTTTGCCCATTAATAGATACAATTTCATCTTTTATATTTTCTTCGTAGGGTGTCTGAAAAAAGAATTGAGTGTGATTGAGATATTCTAATATGCTTCTATTCTTTATTTCACTCACTTGTTTATCGGTACCTAACAAATCTATCGCACTTTTATTTACCACTAGAATCTTGCCAGTTTTATCGATAGCGATAATCCCTTCATACACAGATTGAAGAATAGAGCGCTGCAAGTACAGTGCTAACGCAATTTCCGAAGGCTCCATTCCATTCATTTTCTTTTTGATATGACTGGAGAAAAGCCATGCGCCTATCAGCGTTAACAGCAGAATCGCACCCAGCTCAAAAGAAACCGGTTTTGCATAGAATACGAGCCACTGGTCAAATCGGTTAAAAAGGTACCCAACAGAGACAACACCAATAATTTCACCGTCGAAGTCTACAATGGCACTTTTACCGCGGACGCCATATCCCAAGGAGCCTTTGCGAATAGAAATGTATGACTCACCTCGCTCCAACGCAGCAGCGTTATCCCCACCTTGCATCGGTAAGCCAATATTTTCTTTTATTGGGTGAGATAATCGAGTGCCATCATCATCACCAATCACAATAAAACTCGCGTCCGAGATTTTCGTTAAACGATTAATAATGCGTTCTATTGCGGGGATATTTTTGATCCTAACTTCCTGAATTAAATTCGGGTCGCTGGCAATTTCCTTAGCCTGAATTAATGCTCGCGTCCCAACTTGATGCTCAAGTGTATCAAGTAAAGACTGATGAAAGTTCACACCCATGAAAATCATCTGAAGGCTCATAAGAGCAAAAATAAGAAGAAAAACTTTGACGCGAAAAGAAGCTCCAGTCTTCATCTTTTCCATCATATTCATACATTTATTTCCTTATTATTAAGTAGTGCGAACTTATAAAGTGCTCAATTCAGATACGAATGTTAGCCCGTTTCGCCAGCCAAGTTAGTAATGTGTATCAAAAGACAATAAAAACGCAGAGAGGGAGAACGCTGTCTCCCTCCTTTGTTACTCATTTCCGTAAATATTAACCAAGCACATATTTAATCATCACACCGGCTGCAACCGCTGATCCAATAACGCCTGCAACATTGGGACCCATTGCATGCATAAGTAGGAAATTTTGCGAGTTCGCTTCTAAGCCAAGTTTGTTTGAGACTCGTGCTGCCATTGGTACCGCTGAAACACCTGCGGATCCTATGAGTGGATTAACTTTTTCAACACAAAGCCTGTTCATAAGTTTCGCCATCAATAGACCCGCTGCGGTTCCCACACAGAAAGCAACAATCCCCAGAGCCAATATTCCCAGTGTTTGTGGTTGCAAAAACTTATCTGCCATAAGTTTTGAACCGACAGACAGCCCAAGGAAGATGGTCACAATGTTGATTAGAGCATTTTGTGCCGTGTCAGAAAGGCGCTCAACCACACCACATTCACGCATCAAGTTACCAAAACAGAACATCCCCATCAGCGGCGTCGCTGAAGGTAGCAGCATTGCAATAAGAACCAGCAACATTAGCGGGAAGCACACTTTCTCTATTTTTCCGATTTTGCGCAGTTGCTTCATTTCGATTTTGCGTTCTGCTTCTGTTGTCAGAGCGCGCATGATCGGCGGCTGAATCATAGGAACCAGTGCCATATACGAATATGCCGCTACCGCTATTGCACCCAAGAGTTCAGGAGCAAGCAGGCTTGATACATAAATAGCGGTAGGCCCGTCTGCACCACCAATGATGCCGATAGCTGCAGCTTGCGCTACGCTGAAGTCCATTATCCCTAATTGAGTCAGGCCAAGCGCACCCAATACAGTTGCAAAAATACCGAATTGCGCAGCAGCACCCAGTAATAGGGTTTTAGGATTAGCCAACAACGGACCGAAGTCTGTCATAGCGCCAACGCCCATAAATATCACTAAAGGCCCAACACCAGACGCAATGGCAACATGGTAAAAGGTATATAGCATGCCGTCAGAATATTGATATTGCTCTGCAAGCAAACCCAAATGCATCTTTTGCTCAGGTGTAGCCATTTGCATTGCATGTTTAATCGCATCCGGCGTTGACTCAACTGCGTTGAGTATCTGCGCGAATGCTTGCATTACATCTGCTTTACCCGCGTGAATGGCGGCATCTACCGCATTAATGGCAAGGTTCGCATCAGGCAAGTTTGAAAGAATGCCACCCAAACCGATAGGCACGAGCAACAATGGTTCGAAACCTTTCACGATTGCCAGATAGAGCAAAATCATACCAATTACAATCATCAGAAATTGGCCCCATTGCAGGTGGAGAATGCCAAAATCACTGATTAAGCCGATTACACTGTCCATTTCAGATCCTTATGCCAATGCAAATAGTTCATCACCGACCTGAACCGCATCGCCTTCTGATACAGCCATTGACTCGACTTTACCGTCACGAAACGCCTTTATTTCGGTTTCCATCTTCATAGCTTCAAGAATTAACAGTGTTTCGCCTTCTTTGACCATATCGCCGATTTTCTTATGGATTTTCCAGATGTTACCTGCCAACGGAGCGGAGACCTGTTCAGCAGAACCCGAAGAAACAACCGGCTGAGCCGCGGCAACAGGAGCACTTGTTGAAGCAGCCAGAACTTCAGGATCAGCGCCTTCGTTGATTTGAACTACGTAAGCCTGATTGTTGACGTTGACTGTATATACAGCTTTGTCTGATGGTTTTGCTGCTTTTGTAGGGGCTACCACCTCAGCAACAGTTGGAGCTGGTTCAAAAGCTTCTGGATTATTACGATTAGCCAAAAACTTCCACGCGACTTGGTCAAACAGAGCGACAGTAAGTACATCATCAATGGTATTTTCAGCAAGCTCGATACCTTTTTCTTGTGCTTGATTAACTACTGACTCCAATAGCTGGTCGATTTCTGGCTCAATTAGATCTGCAGGTCGGCAAGTGATCACTTCAGCGCCATCAAGTACACGTTTCTGCAACTCTGAATCGACTGGTGCTGGTGTTTTACCGTACTCACCTTTTAATACCCCGGCCGTTTCTTTGGTGATGCTTTTATAACGTTCACCCATCATGACGTTAATGACAGCTTGAGTACCCACTATTTGAGAAGTTGGTGTTACTAACGGGATATAACCAAGGTCTTTCCTGACTTTCGGAATTTCTATCAGTACCTCATCGATTTTATCCAGCGCATTTTGTTGCTTTAACTGCCCTTCCATGTTGGTAAGCATTCCGCCTGGAACTTGAGCTACAAGAATACGTGAATCAGAGCCTTTTAATTGACCTTCAAAAGCATGATATTTCTTACGAACATCTCTAAAGTAGGCCGCAATACTTTCCAACTTCTCAATATCTAGCCCAGTATCACGCTCAGTTCCTTTCAATGCCGCAACGATCGATTCAGTCGATGGATGACCATAAGTACCGCTCATCGAAGAAATTGCAGTATCAACACGGTCAACACCAGCTTCAATCGCTTTAAGCAACGTCATATCCGCCATACCCGCAGTGGAATGGCAGTGAAGATGAAGCTCAACATCCACGAGTTTTTTCAGATTGGTGACTAACTCGTACGCTTCGTACGGAGACATAACCCCAGACATATCTTTAATCGCAATCGAACTTACGCCACATTCCAAAAGCTGTTCTGCTACATCAACCCAAGATTGCATGGTGTGAACAGGACTGGTTGTATAACAGATAGTACCTTGTGCATGTGCGCCTTGGTTGTTTACCGCTTGGATAGCACGTTTCATGTTACGAGTGTCATTTAATGCATCAAAGATACGGAAAACATCCATACCATTTACAACGGCACGCTCAACAAACTTATCGACGACATCATCGGCATAATGGCGATAGCCGAGGATATTTTGACCGCGCAGTAACATTTGTTGCTTGGTGTTTGGCATCGCCTTTTTTAACTCTCTTAGACGCGCCCATGGATCTTCACCTAAAAATCGGATGCAAGAGTCGAAAGTCGCACCACCCCAAGATTCCAGTGACCAATAGCCAATTTCATCGAGCTTAGATGCTATAGGTAACATGTCATCTAATCTCATTCGCGTAGCGAGTAGCGATTGATGTGCGTCACGCAATGCAACGTCAGTAATACCGAGTGGTTTAGCTATTTTAGACATATTAAATTCCTCTAACCTCAAGCCTGAACTTGCTTATTAATTTTTTGATTGTGGTGGTGTAGTACTGCGGAAATCGCAGCTACCAAATTGTCGTCCTGCGCGCCTTCAGAAACCGTTTTATTGGTGGAAATTACCGCTTTTTCAGGGGGTGAAAACTTAATCGATAAAGTGGACAGCAGACGGGTTGCAGCGACTAGGAGCGCTAGAAAGCAAAAAACAAATCCCATGCCTAGAAGCATAAGATTGACGCCTTCAAGAATAATTGGACCTTCGTTCATCTTTCGAACCTTTGGATATTGAAAGTCCAAACAGTCTAACGAAATAAGAGGAATGGACTTCGTGAAGCACATCATTCAATTGGAACCATTAAACGTATTAAATGGCGTAAATAAATTTAATTAGTTTCAGCTGAATTTCTTTCTGAAATTGAAGTAACCATGCGAAGAAATAAATTCATTTAATCCATTAACAACACAAGATTTACCGGAATTTGTATTTCACTCCTCAGTTACGAGGTACACCTGTCTTTAGCATTAGAGGGATATTGGTCTGAAGAGGAAAACTCATCATGGGGAGTGCTATGTCTTTGTTCGATGTTCATCAAATTTCTTTAAATAATCTAAAGCGACAATCTCAGTTAACAAAGAAATATGAACTGCCTTTAATTATCGTCAAAACTAATATTTCCAATGAGCTTAATGAAAATGAACAAGCTCATTTTGTTTATAAGCTGGCGTTAGAAGAAGTGAACAAGAAATTAACGCTTTTGAATGCGATGGTGCTAGAGCACGAAGATGCCACCAATAATTCAAATCTAGAATCGGTGTTTGTGGTGAAAGGTATCACTACGACAAATTTAAAGCGTGCTATGGTGAAAATTGAAAACAGTCACCCACTAGGTGACTTGTTCAACATTGATATTATTGACCCGCAAGGCTATGCGGTTTCAAGAAAAGGTGCTCAGATGGAGCCTAGACGCTGCATTCTGTGCCAATATCCCGCCAGTTACTGTTCCATGAATCATCGTCATTCTGTTGATGAAATAAAACACAAAATCAAATCAATCATCGCACAGTATTAATTCTATTTAACTCTGTAAGAGTAACCGTAAAAATTACATTTCTATTATTGAGAACTGACCGACCCGCTATTTAAGCCGCTCAGTTCTCTTCTTTTATCTTGCTGTTCGACCATCAGCTTAGTTTCACTGTCAACTCATGCTCAATTGCTTTGCTTGGGCAGTTCTTAGCGCAGCTTGCTTTCTCTTCGCGTGATAGGCGGAAGTATCTTCCTTAAACAGTTGATGTAAATAAGCGAACGTCGTTTCTGGAACAATTTTTTCAATCGCTTGCCAGTTGTTTTCAAATAATAACTGCCTAACTAAAGAAGCCGATATCGGTGAGTCAGCTTCTTCACAGCGAGGAATTTCTACGTAAGTGACTGTAGGGCTGTCAATGGTTGGTGTAGATAACCACTGGTGCATTTGCTGATTGTAAAAACGGGTTACCTTACAAATCGGTTCCGTTCCTACATAGCGGTGGGTTATACCCAAGGCTGGTGCGATATATTGTCGGAAAATTTGCAAATCCACAGCGGTGTGGCAGTAATTAATTACTCCCTCATCCTTTAGAAAATAGCTTGGGAAAGTCGCTCTGGATATGATGTAGTCAGAACCGGCATGAACCGTGACGTTGTTAAACTCTTTCACACCCGCTTTGATCATATTTAGGCGGTCTGAATAGGAAAAGAAAGAACGGTCTTCCTTCACAACAAACAGATGCACCCAATCACAGTTTTCTGACGCATGCTTTACTAAATAGCGATGTCCGTTGGTAAACGGATTGGCATTCATAACAATACTGCCAATTCTTTCACCCGGTTGAGCAAAGCTGCTTAAATTTTCGCAACGTTCCTGAAGTCTTGTTTTGCTGTTTTCCAATAAGACAACTCTGTCTTTTACTGCGGTAAGTTGATGGAATCCTGCTTCGTGGAACATGCGGTAGTTATCTGGCTTGGTGTAAATAAACAGGTTGTAACGTCCCATATCATAAGCGTTCGTGACAACTTCAGTGAGTAATCGCGTTGACAGCCCGGTTCCCTGTAAGTCCGGAGAAACGGCTACCGACTTGAGTGTGTGTCCAGCCAGCCCCGCGCATCCAACAATTGCGGTAGAATTCAAAGCAATGACAAAAAACTCGACATCGGCATCTATCCCTAACCCCATACTAAGCAAGAACTGCCGCACCTTTTCCATTTGGCTGCTATTTTGAGTATTAATTTTCTGGAATTGGTATGTATCAAACACAGCGATCTCTCAACAACAAAACGGATAACGAATTATCTTAAGTCCAATAAATAATTTAGTGACTCTCGAGCAATCTATAAAGAAGCATTAAAACTGTTTATGGCGTTTATGAATTTATTCTCTCAGGGTGAGCATCACGCTCGAAATTGAAAACCCATTCATAAACAAAAAGAGCCAGCCCAGATAAATCCAAGCTGACTTCTTAGTTCACTGTTGAGATACCATTTAAGCTACTTGAGCTTGTTGTTTGCGATTACGTAGCATACCAATCAGAGGCAACGCGATTGACAAAACAGTAATAGCAATGAGCACTTGAGCAACGGTTGAGTGAGTAAAGATCGACAACTCTTGGTTTGAAATTCTAAATGCTTGACGGAATGACTGCTCCATCGTACCACCTACGATACAAGCCAGAATCATCGGCGCTGTAGGAACATGAGCACGCTTCATCACTACCCCTGCCACACCTAAGATAGCTAGGATGTAGAAATCAATAACAGAGTTACTAATTGCATAACAACCAATGAACGCAAGACCTAACACAATTGGGTAAAGCATTTTTGGTGGAATCGCTAATACTCGGACCAATGCTCCAGCAAGTGGAATATTCACCACTGCTAAGATGATGTTGGCAACAAACATACTCGCGATAAGACCCCATGCTGTTTCAGGATATTGCGTGAATAGAAGTGGCCCAGGTTGAATACCCAACATCAATAACGCACCCATCATTACAGCCGTTGTACCAGACCCAGGAACACCCAGTGACAACATTGGGATCATTGCACCGATAGACGCTGCGTTATTTGCAGATTCTGGTGCTGCTAGCCCCTCAATGGCACCTTTACCAAACTCTTCGCTATTTTTTGATAATTGCTTCTCATTGTTGTAGCACATAAGCGATGCCATCGTACCGCCAGCACCAGGTAGAGAGCCGATAATAAACCCGACTGGAGCACTACGTAGAATCGGCCATTTTGAACGAGACCAATCGTCACCACTAATCCAAATACGTTTGAATTTGGTCTGTGCTTTTTTCGTGCCTTCGCTCAATGAACGGAAGCTCTTAAATACTTCACCGAGTGCATAGATGCCAATGATGACCACAAGGAAATCGACACCTGTTTGAAGTTCGAGATTACCAAAAGTAAAACGTTCAACACCGGATTGCGCATCGATACCAATAGTAGCTATTGCTAAGCCTATCACCATAGAGAAGAAGCCTTTGAGCATGTTCCCTTTCGACATAGAAGCCGTCATGGAAAGCGCAGCAACCATTAACAAGAAGTACTCAGCAGGACCAAACTTTAAGGCGAAGCTCGCCACAGGCTCAGCCAATAATGTCATAAGGATAGCGGCGATAGTACCGCCAACTAATGATGCTATTGCAGAAATCGCCAGTGCAGATTCAGCACGACCTTGCATTGCCATTGGATAGCCGTCAAACGTTGCGGCCAAAGCTGCACCGTCTCCCGGAGTGTTAATCAAAATAGAACTGCGTGAACCACCAAACATCGCACCGATATAAACACCTGTCATGGTGATCAATGCAGCCGTAGGTCCCATCGCAAAAGTCATTGGCAATAGCACCGCAACACCTGTCGCAGGGCCTAAGCCAGGCAACATACCGACGATGGTACCCAGTACACCGCCCACAGTCACAAGTAGTAGATGGTAAGGCTGTAAAGCAACGCCAAATCCATTCATTAAGTTAGATAAAATATCCATCATAATCGTTCACCCTATTCCCCGAATGGTAGTGGTGGAAGGCTAATACTCAATAGCGTGTTAAATATGAAATAAACGCCCACGGAAAATAACAGCGAGATAACAACACTTTTTTTCCACATATCTTTCCCGCTAGTAATAGTCATCATTACAACCATAAATAGAAATGTACTGATGACGTATCCTAGATGTTCAAATATAAGAGCGTAACCAACTGAAAGAATACAGGTATATAAAATACGACGACGGTCATTCTTCTTGCTAGCATCTTCATTGATTAGATTTTTATATGCTTGCACTGACGCGTTAAAATTACTTTTAACGAATAAAAGCACACCAATTAAAAATGAAATAGCGGATACACCAAGAGGGAAATAAATTGGATCCATAGGATTACCAAAAGCGGCTCTTGGCATCGAATACGACATATAACCGTAAATAATACCAAAGCCTATTGCAAATAATCCTGTGAATGAGTCCCAATTAGGACTGACATTATTTTTCTTCATAGGAACAAGACCTTATTGCTAGATTTAATTATTTTTAAATCAAGAATAAGAGGGAATATTCCCCTCTTATGTCATAGAAACAGAACATTATTTTTTAGCGAAAATTTCGTCTAAAATTTCTTTATATTGGTCGTTTGTTTTGGCTAAGAACTTAGTAAAATCTTCACCATTTTGATATGCACCATCCCACCCGTTACGTTTACGAGCTTCAGCCCATTCAGGCGTCTCAACCATGTTTTTAAGTGTTGTGCCCCAGTAAGCAACCGCGTAATCAGGCATATCTTTCGGTCCGAACAAACCACGCCAGTTTTCAAACGTTGTATCAATACCTTGTTCTTTCACTGTCGGGATATCCGCAATTACACCTTCGCCGACGCGCTTGTCTGCAGTTTGTGCTAATGCACGTAAGTTACCGCTTTTCACCAGCTGAACTACGTCTCCAAGCCCTGTAGAGATAAGGTCTACGTGCCCACCCAATACTTGAGCAACCGCACCGCCGTCTTGGAAAGAGATGTAGTCAATCTGATTTAACTTAGGTACACCAGCAGCCTTAGCAACCATTAGAAACTGAATGTGGTCCATACTACCCGCAGAAGAAGTACCACCAATTTTCACGGATTTTGGATCCTTTTTTAGAGCATCCATCACTTCTTTAATAGAGGTATATTTAGAGTCTTTAGAAACAACAAACGCGCCATAGTCTGTAATTAATCGAGCGAGAGGAGTGGTATCTTGGTAGCTATATTTACTTGATCCAGTTAAATGTGTAAGCAAAATTGGTGGAGAGTAAACAGAAATTAAATTGTCTTTCCCTGTTTGAGTCTGCATATAAGCTAGATTGACTGCACCGCCACCACCAGGTCTGTTGGTAATCGGCATATTAGATCCGACAAGTTTGGTATCTTTTAGCGTTTTAGCGACAGTGCGGATGGTTAAATCCCAGCCACCACCAGCACCAGCAGGAGCAATAAACGACATAGTTTTAGGCGGGTAGTCCTTTGCTACTGCACTACTCAACGGCATAAAAGCTACAGAAGCTAGGGCGGTACCAATCATTACACTTTTGATATTCATGTTCATGGAAATTCCTATTATTGTTATTGGAAACTATCCAACGCTTCGCTAATTTATTTCCATCAGCTTGGCGTCGATGAGTTAATTATCCATGAGAGCTGTAATGTTATTTGTGAGTTAAAACTCTTAAGATTAGTTCTTTAATGCTGAAAATGGCGTTAATGATTTTTAATAATCCTCCATATTTAGAGAACAATTAGTATTTAGGCGTTACAAGCGATAGTATTTGGACAAAGCCATTGATAAAGGTAACACGATGAAACGTATCGCTATTATTGGAGCAGGCTGGTTAGGTTTACCATTAGCCAAACAGCTAGATAAGCAAGGCCATTCGGTGATCGCAAGCAGGACGTCTGACTCAGGTTTGTTAGAACTACAAGAAAATGGAATCACTGGTTTTGTTTGTGACCTTAATAACCCTCAAGACCTTACTGATACACTTTCCGAATATAACATTGATACCGTAGTCGGTAGCTTTCCTCCGGGCTTTCGTCGTGGACAAGGCGATGAATACATTACCCAATGGCAAGCTTTAACTGAGCAAGCGATCTCTGCGGGAGTCAGTAAATTGGTCATGATAAGTTCAACCACTGTGTATCCCGACCGCGCTCAAGACATGTATGAACAAGATGCTTCTCTTGAAATAGCTGCAAATAACGATGAATTCTCAGCCAATGCGAAGAAGATGTTGCAGGCGGAACAAACTGTTATAGACTCTGGCTTGGATTACGTCATTGTTCGATGTAGTGGTCTTATTGGCCCCAATCGTCACCCTTCCCGCTTTGCGACGAAGTTAAAACAAGTCAGTCGATTGGCTCCAGCAAACATGCTGCACCTTTATGATGCTATCGGAGCGACGGTTTTTGCTATTGAGCACCTCAGCCATATGATAGTGAACGCCACAACTCCTGCGACAGTAAGCAAAGCCGAGTTCTATCAAGCCGCTCTTAAAGCCGCAAATTTGGAAGAAGAACTCCCCCCGATTGTTGATGTTGCAGACAAACGAATTGTCAGTGACAAACTCATCAAAGCGGGATACAAGTTTCACTATTCTCACACTCTGGAGGCCTTGTAGGGCGATGAGTAAACGAATTTATCAGCATTTAGAAACGCTTTGGCAATATATGCAAATGGGACACCAACTACAAAAAGCCGATGTCATCATTGTTCTTGGAAGCAACGATACCCGTGTCGCCGAAGTTGCAGCGTCCCTTTATCATCAAGGCTTGGCTCCTTTGGTCGTATTCTCTGGCGGTCATGGTCGCTTCACCGAAGGGTTGTTTGAGCGTAGCGAAGCAGTCACTTTTGCTGAAGTGGCAAAAGATTGCGGTTTACCAAGTGACGCAATACTGCTAGAACCTCGTTCTTCTAACAGTGGCGAAAACGTACTTTTCACCTACGAACTTTTAAAGAAAAAAGGCATCAAAGCCCAAAAAATCATCTTGGTTCAAAAGCCGTATATGGAAAGACGAGCGTACGCGACTTTCATGCAGCAATGGCCAGAAGAACTGGAATCACTGCAAGTCACGTCTCAAGCGAATAGT
Source organism: Vibrio sp. C8 (assembly GCF_054051265.1). Lineage (NCBI taxonomy): Bacteria > Pseudomonadati > Pseudomonadota > Gammaproteobacteria > Vibrionales > Vibrionaceae > Vibrio > Vibrio sp. C8. The sequence continues at coordinate 414,928 of NZ_JBPAOE010000011.1, read as the reverse complement.
TTCTTTGATTATTTGACTGAAGACCTGACATTAGACTTCGTCGTTGAAGCGCTGATTGGCGATTTTGAGCGTATTCAAAGTTACCCTGCGAAAGGCTTCCAGATTGAGCAGGAAATCCCAGAGGAAGTGTTACAGGCCTATCAGGCATTAAAACCTTTGGCAGCTTAATACAGCCCCCTCGTTATGAACCAAAAAAGGATGGCAATGCCATCCTTTTACTTATCTGTTTTTCGCTATTTACCCAATGCTTCTTTGTAATGCATTCGGCAGACAGAGACGTATTTATCGTTACCACCAATCGCAACCTGATCACCTTCGGAGATCGCATTTCCATGTTCATCCGTGCGGATAACCATGTTTGCTTTGCGTCCGCAGTGACAGATGGTTTTTAGTTCCACCAGCTTATCTGCCCATGAAAGTAGATACTTACTACCTTCAAACAATTCACCAAGGAAGTCTGTACGCAGGCCATAACACAGCACTGGGATATGCAGCTTATCAACCACTTCTGTTAATTGATAAACCTGTTCTTTAGACAGGAACTGACACTCATCAACCAATACACAATGGCGTTTTTCATCTTCATTGAGGCTTTTGATCGCTTCAAAAAGGTTTGTTTCGGCTTGAAATAGATGTGCCTCTGCTTCCAGACCAATACGCGAACTCACTTTACCAATGCCATAGCGGTCATCAATTGCTGCGGTAAAGATAACAGGCGTCATTCCACGTTCTTGATAGTTAAAAGACGATTGCAGCAGTGTGGTTGATTTACCTGCATTCATTGCAGAGTAGTAAAAATACATCTGAGCCAAGGGACAAATTTCCTATCTTATTCAAAATCATTTTGTCGGGATTATACAAAGCAAAGAGAATACTTACTTTGATCCACTATCAGTTAGACAATAAAACTATCAGTTAGACAATAAAAAGGGTGGCTAGTTAGCCACCCTCAAATCAACGCAGAAATTACTCTGCTTTTTCTTTCGCAACAGTTACAGCAATTGCCAGCTCTTCAAGAGCCGCAGGGTTTGCCAAACTTGGAGCATCTGTCATCAGACACGCAGCAGCGGTTGTTTTAGGGAACGCAATAACATCACGGATGTTATCAGTACCACATAGCAGCATTACTAGACGGTCAAGACCGAATGCAAGGCCCGCGTGTGGAGGCGTACCAAACTTAAGTGCATCCAATAGGAAACCGAACTTAAGTTGTTGTTCGTCAGCTTCAATACCTAGGATATCGAATACCGCTGCCTGCATTTTCGCATCGTGAATACGTACAGAACCGCCACCGACTTCATAGCCGTTTAGTACCATGTCGTATGCGTTAGATAGCGCAGCAGTCGGGTTCGCCTTCAACTCTTCTGGAGTCATGTTCAGAGGAGACGTGAACGGGTGGTGCATTGCTGCAACATTACCTTCTCCGTCGCCTTCAAACATTGGGAAATCGATAACCCATAGTGGAGCCCAAGCAGAAGTATCTGTTAGTTCTAGGTCTTTACCTACTTTCAAACGTAGCGCACCAATTGCTTCAGCAACGATGTTCGCTTTATCAGCACCAAATAGGATGATGTCGCCAGTTTGAGCGCCAGTACGTTCGATAATTGATGCGATGATCTCTTCAGTCAGGAATTTCGCTACTGGAGATTGAATGCCTTCAGCGCCTGCTGCTAGGTCATTCACCTTCATCCATGCCAAACCTTTCGCACCGTAAATCGCTACAAATGAAGTGTACTCGTCGATTTGCTTACGGCTAAGTGCAGCACCGCCAGGTACGCGTAGAGCAGCCACACGGCCGTTCTCATCGTTTGCTGGACCAGAAAATACTTTGAAATCTACGTCTTTAAGCAGATCAGCAACATCAACTAGCTCTAGTGGGTTACGTAGATCTGGTTTGTCGCTACCGAAACGACGCAGCGCTTCTGAATAAGGCATGATTGGGAACTCACCCAAGTCTACACCTTTCAGCTCTAACCACATTTCACGGATCATCTTTTCAGTCACAGCGCGAACTTGTTCTGCGCTCATGAATGAAGTTTCGATATCGATCTGGGTAAATTCAGGCTGACGGTCAGCACGTAAGTCTTCATCACGGAAACACTTAACGATTTGGTAGTAACGGTCAAAACCAGACATCATCAGCAGCTGTTTGAATAGCTGAGGAGACTGAGGAAGCGCGTAGAAGCTACCTTTGTGAACACGGCTTGGTACCAAGTAATCGCGAGCACCTTCAGGTGTTGCTTTAGTCAGTACTGGTGTTTCGATATCTAGGAAATCGTTGCTGTCTAGAAAACGACGAACAAAGCTTGATGCTTTTGCACGCAGCTTAATGCGGTCGCTCATTTCTGGGCGACGTAGGTCCAAATAACGATATTTCAGACGCTGCTCTTCTGAGTTTTTCTGGTTGAAGTCTAGAGGCAGTGCTTCACTACGGTTGATGATAGAAAGACCAGTTGCCAAAATTTCTACTTCACCGGTTGTCATGTCTTTGTTGATTTGGCTTTCTGGACGAGCGCGAACCTCACCCGTCAACTTGATACAGAATTCATTACGAAGTTGGTTTGCAACTTCAAAAACGTCTGCCATATCCGGATCAACAACTACCTGAACGATACCTTCACGATCTCGCATATCAATGAAGATAAGACCGCCTAAATCACGACGACGGTTAACCCAACCGCACAGCTCCACAGTTTGTCCTGCAAGGGACTTGTTCAGGTGACCACAATAATGGCTACGCATAATGAAATTCCCAATCTCTTAATAAGTCATCAAATTCTATGCGACACAGTCAACTCTGTTGAAGCGGTTCTAAAGAACAAATTTTCTTCAAGAAAGGACTCTGCCGCGGAAAAGTTCCATTTATACGCTGAAAGACGTATAAAATCGACCTTCCAGAATACAATTTGTTGTGTTTTATCCATCGTTGCTGACATTTAGTACAATAAACCGCCATTTTAGCGACAATAGCATCTGCAACATGGAAAAATTGGCGCTGATTATAGCGCTAAAGTATCGTATTCTTCAAAACTCTCGTGACGATAAACAACAAAAAGAGCAAACAACACTGGCTATGGATGCAATGGAATACCCTCTCCGACTCGGACTGACGATGTGGTCTCACCCTTTCTGGCAGCAGCATTTCTACGGAAGTGGTACTCAAGCATCACAGCGACTCGAAAAATACGCTCAGGTATTTCATACGGTAGAGGGCAATACTACCTTTTACGCCTCTCCGTCACCCTCGACAGTCAACAATTGGAAAGCAGCAACACCAGAGTCATTCCGCTTTACTTTTAAACTGCCGAAATCCATTACTCACCAGAACATGTTGAATGGTTGTCAGGACGAACTGAAAGCCTTCATGAGCCTGATGGAACCGTTACATGACAAAGTGGGCATGTGGACCATTCAACTGCCTGCTGCTTTTGGTCCAACTAATCTGGAGCAATTAAAAAAGTTTCGACGCTATTTCCCAGCGCAGTTTCCTCTAGGTGTGGAAGTGAGACACCCAAGCTTTTTCGCCAAAGGGGAAGCAGAGCAAGCATTAAATCAATGGCTGAACGAAGAAAACATCGACCGCATCATTATGGATAGCCGCCCTCTTTTCTCAGCAGAAAGAAACTGCGAGGCTATTATTGATGCGCAACAGAAAAAGCCCAGAGTGCCGGTTCATGCCATATCGACCGGAAGTAAACCGATGATTCGTTTTATCGGCCATCCTGACATGGATGCCAACATGCCCTTCTTCGAACCTTGGGTTCAAAAGCTGCCGACTTGGATTGCTGAGAGAAAGCAGCCTTACGTGATGATCCATACGCCTGACAACAACTACGCTCCGGAATTAGCGCTGGCAATTTACCAACGTTTGCAAAGTGTTGTCACTCTGCCGGATTTAGCGGTATTCCCAGCGCAAAGCGATACAAATCAACTAAGTATGTTTTAGAAAAAAGTACATCGGTGTTTTAGAAAGAAATACATAAGCTGCATTTAATGACAGACGCCACATTTTTTCATAAAATACGCGCCTTTTCTTGAACCATCTACTGTTTAAGTAGGCATTTTGCTTCGGCGTGAGGTCACAATGAGTCCAAAAGACACTATCTTTTCTGCCCCAATCGATAAGATTGGCGATTTCACGTTTGATGAGCGTGTGGTTGAAGTGTTCCCGGATATGATTCAGCGCTCGGTTCCTGGCTATAGCAACATCATCTCTGCCATTGGTATGCTGGCTGAACGATTTGTAAAGCCAAACACTCAAGTGTACGACCTAGGTTGCTCGCTTGGTGCTGCAACGCTTTCTATGCGCCGACACATTCAGCAGGAAGGCTGCAATATCATCGCGGTGGATAATTCTCATGCGATGGTTGAACGCTGCAAACTGCATTTGAACGCTTACCGTTCAGATACACCAGTAGAAGTGATTGAAGCGGATATTCGCGATATCGAAATCAGCAATGCATCTATGGTTGTGCTGAACTTCACTCTGCAATTTCTATCACCAGAAGATCGCTACTCTCTGCTGGAAAAAATCTATGCAGGCCTGCGTCCGGGTGGCATTTTGATTGTGTCTGAGAAGTTTGTATTCAATAACGAAAGTGCCCATGAACTGCTTATCGATCTGCATCATGATTTCAAACGTGCAAACGGTTATAGCGAATTAGAAATCAGCCAAAAGCGCAGCGCAATTGAAAACGTTATGCTGCCAGATTCTGTCGAATTACATAAAGAGCGTTTCGCAAAATTAGGTTTCTCAAGCTTCGAAGTTTGGTTCCAGTGCTTTAACTTTGGCTCAATGTTTGCCATCAAATAAGATTTTGGAAGCTGCAGTACTGCCCTTACCTTCAGCTTCTCTTTATTGTTTTTAGGGTCTCAAATTTTTTGATTAGGATTCTCCATGTTGAATTTTGCTAATGTCTATCAATTGCTTGCGCAAGACACACGCCTGCAACCTTGGCTCAATGTCTTGCCTCAACAACTTACTGACTGGCAACAACAACCTCACGGTGACTTGGATCGCTGGTTGCGCGCTTTAAACAAAATTTCGAACTCGCAACCTGATCATATAGACCTGAAAGAGTCGGTAACTGTGAGCAACAGCGAACCACTGTCTGATGGTGAACAGAAAAAACTGGAGAACTTGCTCAAGACTTTCCACCCTTGGCGTAAAGGTCCTTACCACCTGCACGGAATTCATATCGATACCGAATGGCGCTCTGACTGGAAATGGGATCGTCTGCTTCCGCATATTTCACCGTTAAAGAACCGTTCAGTATTGGATGTCGGTTGTGGTAACGGCTACCACATGTGGCGCATGTTGGGTGAAGGTGCACATCAAGTAATTGGTATTGACCCTTCGGAGTTGTTCCTAGTTCAGTTTGAAGCTGTACGTAAGCTAATGGGTGATAACCAAAAGGTGCACCTGTTACCACTTGGTATTGAACAACTTCCAGAACTAAAGGCGTTTGATACGGTATTCAGCATGGGTGTGCTGTATCACCGTCGCTCTCCGATCGACCATTTGATTCAACTGAAAAACCAACTTGTCTCTGGTGGTGAATTAATATTGGAGACGCTTGTCATCGACGGTGACGAAAACGCCGTATTGGTTCCGTTTGACCGTTACGCTCAAATGCGCAATGTGTACTTCTTCCCATCTGCATTAGCGTTAAAAGCATGGTTAGAAAAAGTAGGCTTTGTTGATGTTCGAATCGTCGATGAGAACGTGACATCCCTTGAAGAACAACGTACAACCGAGTGGATGAAGCATAACTCTCTACCGGATTACATTGATCCAAATGACCCGACGAAAACGGTTGAAGGTTATCCAGCACCACGACGTGCAATTCTGGTTGCAAAGAACCCTTAATCACTTTCACATCGTTCTAAATCAACATAAAGTTGCAGCACTGCAACTTTATGTTGATACGTAAGCCCAGAAAGAGCTGAAGGAATAAGTAAATCGGGATTTTTTGACACAGTTTTAACTCTCTCATCTTCTTTCAAAGTTATCCTATTCGCAGGATGAAATCGTCATCTTTGTCTCATCAAATATCACAGTAAAAACAAATAAATAAGGCCGTAAATGTTTAAGCGCATAGCACCAATCGTAGCTCTAGGCTTACTTTCTGGTTGTACCCTAATGAATGGGGATGAATATCATCAAGCCACTCTTACTGCGATTCAGCAGTCAAATGCCCAAGTCACTAATGAAATAACCAATTTGCAACTTCAGCTTAGTAATCAGAATGATTATATCGATAGCCTAGAAAGCAAGGTCATGACCTTAGCGGATGATGTGAAAGAACTAAAAGTCATCGCAGAGAAGCGTGCACCGAAAAGTGTTAAAAAGTCTCCTACTTCAAAACAACAACTTGTGTCTAATCCACAACCGCAGAATAAGTTGGTGCTGGGTGAAATCGAACACGTAGAAATTAAAACACTTGATCAGATCTTCGATGCCCGTGTAGATACTGGTGCGGCAACTTCTTCGCTCAATGCCATTGATATTTCGGAATTTGAACGTAACGGTAAAAAATGGGTTCGTTTCCATTTATCAGACGGAGAAAACAAACCTGATGATTCAAATTGGATAGAATCTCCAATTATACGCTACGTACGAATCCGCCAATCCACCAATGAAGAGACGGAAAGACGCGCTGTTGTTCAGCTATGGGTTAAAATTGGTAGCATCAACGAAAAAACAGAATTTACGCTGGCAGACCGCTCTCAAATGAGCCATCCTATCTTGCTAGGGCGCGAGTTTATTCGTGATATAGCTGTAGTGGATGTGAGTCGTAAATACATTCATACAGAGACAAATTAATAACAAAAATAAAGGTAACTTATGACGTCAAGAGTTCCATTTTATCTATCAGTTTTTTTACTGATTGCAGCTGGGATTGCTTTAAGTGTGCTCCGTCATCAAAATTATGGAGTACCTTGGACCCCAGGTGAAACCCGCCAGATTTGGGATATTGAAGCTAGGATAGAGTTTAACGCACTAGGTAAAGAAGCTAAGGTTTCACTTGCCGCTCCTCATACTCAAAATGGTTACACCCTTATCGGCGAAACCGCCTCTTCTCCTGGTTACGGTGTATCCTATGTCAGTGACCAAGCAGGGCGACGCGCTGAATGGTCTATCCGACAAGCTCAAGGTCCTCAAACGATTTACTACAAGACGCAATTCCTTGTAGACCCTCAAGCAAAAGTCACCACAGTTCCTCCGATGCAAGAAGTGGTCAAACCGACTTTTGATGGCCCTGTTGAAACCGCTGCCATTGCTCTGATTAACGGCGCTACTGAACGCTCTGCTGACGATATCTCTTTCTCGCGCGAATTAATCAAAAATCTGAACGATTCTGAAAGCCAGAACGCGGCACTACTTACTAATAAGATGAGTAAAGTGGAAGCGGCGGAAAAGCTACTTTCTTATGCTCAGATCCCAAACAAAGTTGTGGGTGTTATTCATCTTGAAGATGGGCGTCGTCGCCAGACCATTCAACACATGAACCAAGTGTGGGATGGCAAGAAATGGGTTCTTTTCAACCCAGAAACAGGCACACAACCTTCTCATCCAAATCTACTCGTTTGGGATGAATCGAACGTATCACTACTTGATGTGATTGGTGGTCGTAATAGCCAAGTGCACTTCAGCATGATCGCTCAAGAAGTGTCACCACAGCAGGCAACCGACAACAAAGTTGATGCTGACGGCTTGCTAAACCTTTCTATTCACAGCTTGCCACTTGAAGAACAAGCGATGTTTAAAACCATCATGCTGATCCCGATTGGTGCACTGATTGTAGTGTTCCTACGTGTAATCATTGGTCTTAAGACATCCGGCACATTCATGCCTGTTCTTATTGCAGTTGCCTTCGTTCAGACACAGTTAACAACGGGTATTGTTGGCTTCTTACTTATCGTCGGGACGGGGCTTATCATTCGAAGTTACCTATCCAAACTGAACTTGCTACTGGTAGCGCGAATATCCGCCGTTATCATTGCGGTAATTTTGATTATTTCTATCTTTACCGTTGTCGCCTTCAAGATTGGCTTAACAGAAGGCTTAACCATTACTTTCTTCCCTATGATTATCCTATCTTGGACTATCGAACGTATGTCTATTCTATGGGAAGAAGAAGGTGCGAAAGAAGTCGTGCTGCAAGGCGGCGGCTCACTTCTAACCGCAGTATTGATTTACTTGGCAATGACCAACTCTTATGTACAGCATCTGACCTTTAACTTCATCGGTCTACAACTGATTGTTCTAGGTATCATCTTGCTACTAGGTACATACACAGGTTACCGCATCACAGAGTTGCGTCGATTTAAGCCTCTTGTAGACGGAGATTAATATGTTTCTTAATCTCTCAGAATACACATCGCCCTTTAAACTAAAGCGCAAAGGGATTATGGGAATGAACAAGCGTAACCACGCTTACATAGGTCGCTACAACGACCGTTCTAAGTACCCATTGGTGGATGACAAGTTAAAAACAAAGCTCATTGCTCAACAAGCTGGTGCCACGGTACCAAAGCTAATTGGTGTGGTGAGCAACCAAGGTGACGTAAAGCATATCCACGAGATGGTCAAAGACTGGCAAGGGTTTGTTATAAAACCCGCTCGTGGTAGCGGTGGTAAAGGTATTCTGGTTATCACGTCACATAAAGATGGCGTTTATACCAAGCCATCGGGGTCAACCATCAACAAAGAAGACGTAGAACGCCATGTGAGTAACGCACTGGCGGGCTTGTTCTCTTTGGGTGGTAAGAACGACGTAGCAGTCGTTGAAAACCTGATTAAGTTTGATGACTGTTTTGACGGCTTCAGTTATGAAGGTGTGCCTGATGTACGTATTATCGTATTTAAAGGCTACCCAGTAATGGCAATGATGCGTCTTTCCACATCCGCTTCTGATGGTAAAGCAAACTTGCACCAAGGTGCTGTTGGCGTGGGTATTGATATTGCGTCGGGTAAAGCGGTACGTGCGGTTCAGTTCAACCGCCCTGTCACACTTCACCCTGATACCGGTAAAGAGCTGAATACGCTTCAGGTACCACACTGGCAACGTTTGTTAACTCTTGCTGCAAGTGCTTGGGAAATGACCGGCCTTGGTTATATGGGTACTGATATGGTGCTCGACAAAGAAGAAGGGCCTATGGTGTTAGAACTTAACGCCCGTCCGGGCCTAGCGATTCAAATCGCCAACGGAGCTGGTCTTCTGCCTCGCCTACAACATATTGAAAGCCTAGGTACGCCGATGATTTACCCATCAGCAGAAGAGCGTGTTGCTTACGCCGCCAAACATTTTGGAGCGAAAGAAGGGTAAACACTCCCCTTCTCCTAAAACACAAAGCCAGAGATTAATTCTCTGGCTTTTTTGTATGGGTGAGTTATCTCTATTACGCGATAGCGGATTACAAGTGATTAGTCGTCTTTCATTTTGCTAGATTGGTGAGCCTCGTTTTTTATTTCTTCCATAACACTGTCAACTACCTCGGTTACATATCTATCTTTTAAATATGGTCGAAACGTTTGCTCAAGCTTTTGAATGGTAGTTGCAAGCCCTGGGGTTTTAAGAGTGAAACCTGCCGCACTAAACTCTCCACCAAAGATGAACGTCATGGTTGCCAAAATCATCAATGAGCCCCCAAAGCCGATTTTCATAGGGCTATTAAAATTAATTGAATTAACCGTTAACTTCCCCAACGATCCAATATCATATGATGACGACGTATTTAAAATTTCATGTACTAAGGATCTTTCTTTGGGATTACTGATTGGAAATGCTTCGTTAACAACTTGTTCGAGCTTATCTGTGGAAAAGACACCTGTTTGTAGCATTTGTTGTTTTATATTTTCCCGAATCACATTGTCTACTTCAGCCTTTATCCATATAGCAGCTATATTACTAATAGAACTTGCATAATTAATAACATCTCGGTCTTCTCTGTTTCTAAGATGTTTTAAATAGATTGGTAATACAGTGGGTATGAGAGCTGTATACAGGCGAGACACTTCGTTTAAATAAAGTGCGAGCTGCTCTGTTTGGTAGCACTCCACACTTTCTTTCAGCTCCCAAGAACAGACAATCCCTTGTTTTTGTTCCGTCTTATCTATTGTTATTTCCATACACTTTGCCCTATAAAACTTCTCTTACTGAATCTATCATCGTAATGAATAGATTCGATGTATATTTCACTAATCTCAATAGGGATTTATCAATGGTGTGAGATAGGTATGCACCGAGCTACTGTTCTCTCTCAAATGCAGTGATATGATGATTTTACTGTTTTCAGACATTGTAGATGAGTTGACTTAAAGCATGGAAAGCAAAAGTAACTACGACCATTTGGTCCATATCAAAAGCCACGACGAATTAGCTTTGTATGAACTCATTCCTAATGTGGTTTGGTTTTTTGACCTCGATAAACATGGTTGGTGGTGGGGGAATCAGGCCGCCGTCGACTTTTGGGGATTAGAGAATGTTCAACAACTTATTGATAAAGACCTCTCTGGTGATACTCAAGGTGCAAAGGATAGAACGGCGCAGACATTTGAGCTGGCGGCTAAAAATGGTCTGACGATAGATCCATGGACAACCTACCCTAACGGAAAACCCAAAACTGTCTTTATGATGCACAGAGCTGTGTTATTGGGTCCTGAAAAGCATCGTGGAATCATTGCTTTTATTAACGAAAAAGTGGAATTGGGTCAGCAACCCGAGAATTTATTGTTGGTAGAAGCGATGCGTTATACACGAGTCGCTGCTACCACCTTTACTGACGCTGGCGAGATCGTAATTGAAAATCCAGCCGCCACAGAAACTTATGCTCATTTACACAGCAAACCAATACCCGAAGGACAGAGTGTGTTCGTGGCGCGTTTTGCCTCTCCAGAACAGGGGCGAGAATGTCTGGCGAAGGCAATCGAGGAAAAAGGCGGTCGTTGGGATTACATTATGCGCACGGCCGAAGGTGATCGCCAGCATTCGCTTGATATTAGACGCACTCGCCACCCTTTAACCGGAGAGTTTTTGTTGCTGGTGGTTGAGTATGATGTGACCGAACTTTATGAAGCATTGGCGGAACTAGAACAGGCACATGAAAACTTACACCATATCGCCATGACCGATACTTTGACTCAAGTTTCTAGCCTGCATCATATGCAAGAAGCCGCAAAGCAGTTTTTGAACGATGCCACGATACATGGTGAAAGTGTGCGAGCACTGTTTATCGACCTTGATGGTTTTAAGCAAATCAATGATAAACATGGTCATGATATTGGGGATGAAGTACTAAAAATCGTTGCACAGCGTATTAAGTCTGTAATTCGCCAATCGGATATTTTGGCTCGTGTCGGTGGTGATGAGTTTGTGATACTGCAACTCGGTGCCAACGATACAGAGAGCATTGCTAAGCGTACCCTGAGTAGTTTAGCTGAGCCTATTTCTCTACCTAGTGGAATGGTTAAGGTGAATGCCAGCATAGGTATCGCTTCATATCCGGAAGATGCTGATAACCTGAAAGATCTACTGAAGATTGCAGATGATGCGATGTATAAGGTGAAGAAATCTGGCAAGAATGCTTTCTCGTTTGCAAAGTTCTAGGGCTTAATTTTTAAGCGACATTCGGACTATCAGACATATCTAACCTCGTAAGCTTGTTTAGCGCTTTGAGCATTACCTAATTGCTCCTAGAAGTTTGGACATTGAGTTAAGTAAGTAAATCCATAAACTGGGTGGACGATAAAGGCGGAAACCTTCCGCCTTTATGATTGAATTAATTGTGTTCTCACCTAGGATTCTGAGCAGGTTTTTGATTCGCGTTTAAACAGAGCAATTCGTGGCAGTAATAGTCCTGTAATAACGACGGCAATACCAAGCAGTTGCAATTCTGTCACCGCTTGACCGAGCATATACGAGGTCAATACAGAGAAGATGGGTACAAAGTTGAAAAACAGTGCCGCATTGGCAGAGCCTAAGTGTCGCACACCGTTTAGCCACAGCAGATAACCAGCAACGGTGCCAAATACCCCTATATACAATACTTCTGATATACCCAACACAGAGCTATTCCATAACTCGGCAAATGGATGCACCTCTGGCGTTGCCAAACACATCACGCCAATAACTGTAGCCCCACTTAACATGCCTACGAAGGTATAAGGGATCACTGGCATCCAACGACTGATGCCTTGGCTGAAGTATGTGTAGAAACTCCAAGCCAGCATTCCGAAGAATATCAGCTTATCGCCGTGGTTGATTTGCATTGAAAACAGCGCCTCAAAATGCCCGTTGGTGATCACCATCAGAACACCTGTCAAACTGACCAGCAGGCTAAAACACTGCATAGCAGACGGCAGCGTTCGCAACGCAACACAGGCGATAAGAGAGGTCATCAAAGGACTAAGCGCCATAATTAATGAGCCGTTAGTGGCATTGGTAGAAGCCAAGCCTGTAAACAACCCGAGGTTCAAGCCTCCTATTCCCACGGCGCTGACCGCAATAACCCAAACCCATTGATTCGAACTCAAGTTCAATTTGGGTATGCGCACAGCTTTGAGATACACAGCCAGACACAAGGCCGCAATAACGAAGCGCCAGAACACCAAAGTAAGAGCATGAACTTCCTCTAAAACGTGTTTGCCAATTGGAAAGCAACTACCCCAAAAGAAGGTACAGATAATAAGAAGGATCACTGCTTTCATCGTTGAATCAGATTTCATCGTCACTCCAGATGACTTGTCAAAATGTATTCCTTAGTGTATTGATTTCAATAGTTGGATAAACAAGCAATAACAAGACGGTAAATGCCAATAATGAAACCTAGCTATTCGTTAGACGATCTGCGCTGTTTTTGTACTGTAGCACGTTTGGGCAGTTTCAAAGACGCAGCCCAAACTTTGAGTATGCCGCTCTCAACTTTGAGTCGCCGCATCCGACAACTGGAAACCGATTTGCAACTTCGTCTTCTTAATCGCGATGCTCATCGCGTCGTTCTGACCAATATCGGTGAGCAATATTTTCAACGCTCGGTCGCTCTGTTTGATGAACTCAATGATATTGACGAAGATCTGCATCGGGATAAGTATCAGCCTCAAGGAAAAATCCGCATTTCCGCCCCCATCAATGCAGGCTCTCAGTTTCTGCGTGCCATTTTTTATGAGTTCTTGCTGAAATATCCCGATATTCAGCTAGACCTTAGTTTTTCCAACACTTTGATTGATATTGAAGCAGAAGGCATGGACGTGGTGTTTAGAGTCGGAAACACTGTGGTCGACAACTGGATTGCGAGACCGTTAAAGCATATCCACTTCATTTTGTGCTCTCATCCTGACTATGATATTTCCGGCATAACCACACCAGATAAGTTATGCGGTCATCCCACAGTCATTTGTCGCCCTATGATACCGTGGCAGTTGGTACACAAAGAGAGTGGCGAAGAGTTTGATTATCACCCGAATAAGGGGGTAAGACTGGAAGTGGATGAAATTGTCATGCTAACTCACGCCATCAAAACAGGATTGGGTATTGGATACGTACCAGATTACTTTGCGTTACCTATGATAGCTCAGGGTGAAATGAATCACGTGCTACCTGACTGGAGTAGTAAAGCCCGCACATTACATATGCTGTATCGCGACCGCGACAACCTACCAATGCGAGTGCGTCTGTTCATCGAGTTCGTGCTATTACACTTTAAGTAGAAAACACTCAGCAAGCGTTTAAAAAACTGGCTGAGTGCTAGAAGTTATCTTTGAAGCGTTTTTTGCACTGCCGCCTAGCTGACGGAATTTAAGCGACTAATCACGGTTTAAGAATGCGTATTCCAGACCAATTTGTCGGCGAATTTCATCCATGGTTTTCATGGTATTCATACTGTCCTGCCAACTGATAACGTCACTTTGCAGTTTGCCTTGAGCAATGCAATTCATCACCTCTTCGATTTGATATTCAAACCCTGTTGCTCTGAAAGGTAACTCTATCACCTGCTCTTCTTCGCCTTTAACTTTGAGAACTGCTTTGGTTGCACCCCAGAACATAGGATCAACAGCAATGTTTCCGTTACTACCATAAATGGTAAAGCTGTTGTCCAAGTTGGCATTGAGCCCACATGTGAACTGACTGGCTATGCCATTGTAATCAAGAATCACGCTTGTACGCTCATCGACATTGGTTTCGCCGATCAACCCGTTGGCGACGATTGAGCTTGGTTCACGCTGCAACACAAACTGCGACATGGTGAGGTTATAAATCCCTGTATCAAGCAAGGCACCACCAGCGAGTTCATTGTTTAACAAGCGATCATTCTCATCACGAGGAACATTGAATGAGAAGGATGAACTCAATACACGCAACTCGCCAATGCGTTGTTCCTCAAGCCACGCCTTCACTTGCTGCCAAACTGGTAGAAAGCGTGTCCATACCGCTTCCATCAAAAAGGTTTGATGCTTCTGCGCTAAATTTACCAACTCTTGAACTTGTGCTTCATTGACGGTGATAGGTTTCTCACACAGTACAGGCTTACCCGCTATCAGGCATTTTCTTGCGCACTCAAAGTGAAAGCGATGTGGGTTTGCTATGTAGATTGCATCTACTTGAGGATCATCAATCAGAGTTTGGTAGTCGTCGTAGGCATACTCGCAATCGTACTCTTGGGCGAAGGCTTTCGCTCGATCTAGGTTAGAGCTGGCTACCGCATACAAACTTGAATTGGGTACGACTTTAAGGGCTTTGGCAAAGTTGTGAGCTATTCGGCCTGGGGCAATAATCCCCCAGTTAAAGGTAGTTTCAGACATAAATGTTCCCTGTTAATTTTTTTTGTTCCCAAAAAGCAAAATGAAGAAGCCGACTCAAAGCCAGCTTCTCCAAGTTATCAACGAGTTTAAGGTTTATCACGTATAAACTAAACCTTAGCCTAGCTTTCCATTGAGTAACAGAAAGAGTAAGGCGTCACAGGCGTTTTCAGCGCAACAGCTTTATAGACGCTGAGTAGACTGAGTATCAAAAATCGAGCATTTAGTTGCTTCAACTTTCACTTTAAATGAATCGCCTACAACCAGTTGGTCTTCCGACGTCACTCGGTGAGACAAAGTGTGCTGCTCAGTAAACTTAGTCCACACCAAGGTATCAGAACCCATCGGCTCTACCAATTCCACTACCCCTTGAATAACGTTGTCGGAAGCGTCTTCATTAAGCTCTGCAATTAAGTGTTCAGGGCGAACACCTAACGTCACTGCTACACCATCCACAGGCTGTTCAACAAATGGGTATCCACTCACATCGATGTTCAAATCTGCTGATTTAAAAAGCACTTTATCCGCATTTACGCTTAGATGCCCTTTAATACAGTTCATTGCTGGAGAACCTAAGAATGTCGCAACAAACAGGTTTTGCGGCTTGTTGTAGACATTATGAGGGGTATCCAGTTGCTGAATAATGCCGTCTTTCATTACTGCAATGCGGTCAGCTAGGGTCAACGCCTCAATCTGATCGTGTGTTACGTAGATCATTGTTGACTTAAGCGCCTTATGTAGCTTTTTGATTTCTAACCTTAATTCCGCACGTAGTTTCGCATCTAGGTTCGATAAAGGCTCATCAAACAGATAGATATCCGCATCGCGAACTAATGCTCGACCTATCGCAACACGTTGACGTTGTCCGCCTGAAAGAGCTGACGGTTTGCGTTTTAGTAGCGGCTCTAGTTGCAACAATTTGGCAGCCCAAGCAACCTTCTTATCGATGGTCGCCTTATCTACACCTGCAATACGCAGCCCGAAAGACATGTTTTTCTCAACACTCATGGTTGGATACAGAGCATAAGACTGGAATACCATTCCAATGCCACGGTCTTTTGGATCCGCCCAAGTCACATCTTTGCCGTCAAAATGGATGCTTCCGCCGCTGGTATCAATCAAACCACCGATCGCATTAAGTAGCGTAGATTTCCCGCAGCCTGAAGGGCCAAGCAATACAAGAAACTCACCATCATCAATAACAAGATCTAACTGCTTAACGATTTTTGTCGACTCATAACTGATGTCGAGCTTACTGATGTTTACGATTCCCATAAAATTACCCTTTTACTGCACCAGAGGCGATACCACGAACAAACCAACGCCCTGAAGCGACATAAATGATTAGCGGTACAAGTGATGTAAGAATAGTAGCGGCCATATTGACGTTATAAGCACGCTCGCCTGTTGTTGTATTCACGATGTTATTGAGTTGAACGGTCATTGGCAGGTTGTCGTTACCCGCGAAGACCAAACCGATTAAGAAGTCATTCCAGATATTGGTCACCTGCATGATCACTGCCACGATGATAATGGGCACTGACATTGGCAGCATGATATTGAAGAACACCTTGAAGAAACCTGCTCCATCTATGCGCGCAGCATTAAACAGTTCCATCGGTAAAGTGCTGTAATAGTTTCTAAACAGCAGCGTCATAATCGGCATACCAAAAATGACGTGAGATACCACTACCCCAGTCAAAGTGCCGTAAATACCAATATCTGCATAAACTCGAATCAAGGGATAGATAAACACTTGATAAGGGATAAAAGCGCCTAGCAGTAGGCAAGCAAAAAGCAGATTCGCACCTTTAATTTTCCAAAATGACAGAGCGTATCCATTGATGGCACCAAATAGCACAGAGATAACCACACTTGGAATTAAGATACGGACTGAGTTCCAAAAGCCTACTTGTAGACCATTACACTCCAAGCCTGTACAAGCGCTGCTCCATGCCGTTTTCCATGCATCCAACGAAAAGTTTTGCGGAAGAGCAAAAATAGAAGATAAACGAATCTCGTCCAGTTCTTTAAATGAAGTCACCAACATCACGTAAAGAGGCAACAAAAAGAACAGTGCTGTAATGGTTAAAAATCCATATACGCCAAAGCGTCCCCATTGTGCTTTGACTGACATCGGTCGCTCTGATGCAGTCAATTTCATTGTAGGTGAATGTGTCGCCGACATAAGTTACCTACCTTATTTCTTAATGTAATTTGAGTAGATGAATGGCGCGATTAAGCACAAGACAGTGGTTAGCATCACAGTCGATGCTGCCGTCGCCAATCCGATATTGGCGCGTTCAAATAGGTTATCCATGATGAACTTAGCCGGTACTTCACTTGCCACACCGGGGCCACCGCCTGTCATCGCGACAACGACGTCATACATCTTGATGATGCTAATAGAGAGTAAAACGACAGTAGTGATAA
Source organism: Vibrio sp. C8 (assembly GCF_054051265.1). Classification (NCBI taxonomy): domain Bacteria; kingdom Pseudomonadati; phylum Pseudomonadota; class Gammaproteobacteria; order Vibrionales; family Vibrionaceae; genus Vibrio; species Vibrio sp. C8. The sequence continues at coordinate 397,695 of NZ_JBPAOE010000011.1, read as the reverse complement.
TCATTGGGCGGAGCATAGGTAAAATAATGCTGATATAGACACGCCAAGTTGGGATACCGTCAATTTTGGTCGCTTTCCATAAATCTTCATCAATACCACGAAGACCAGCCAGAAGCAGCGCCATAACAAGACCAGCCCCCTGCCACACCGCAGCAATAACAACGGTATAAAGCACCATATCGGGGTTAACAATCCAATCAAAAGAGAAAGACTCCCAACCCAAAGATATCATCGTTTTTTGGATACCTAACTGTGGATTAAATATCCACTGCCACACTAAGCCAGTTACGATAAAAGACATGGCATAAGGGAACAAAAATACGGTTCTGAAGAAGCTCTCAGCTTTGATTTTTTGATCTATAAAAACAGCCAATAAAAAGCCCAGCACAAAACAGATTGCGAGAAACAAAAAAGCGATGATCAGTAGATTTTCCAGCGAAGTCACCCAACGGGAAGTACTGAATAGTCGCTCATACTGAGCGAATCCAACGAAGTCACTTTTAGGCAACATTCTTGAACTAGAAAACGAAAGACGAACCGACCAGAACATAGTGCCCATATAGGCAATCAACACGGTCAGTGCCATGGGTAAGGCTGCCAAATAGGCAAGTGCGTTACGTTTTAGGTGTCTTTGCACCGCAGCAACATTCATCGATGCACTCCACGATAAGTCAAATAAGAGAGACATTCTTTAAACAGGCGCACAAGCGTGCGCCTTATCTGTGAAAGTAATATTAGTCACGGAGAGCTTGGGTAAAGATAGTGACAGCTTTATCCGTCGTCATATCTTGAGCGTTCCATACTTCTGTCACAGCGTCTTTAAGTGAACCGTACAGATATTCTTCCATTAGCATTGAGCCATCTGGTACCTGACGTTCAGCCACCTTAAGGATAGCCGCGCCTTTCTGTGCACAAATATCCATGCTTGAAACATCAATGTCGGTACGAACTGGAATCGAACCTTTCAAGTTATTGAACTTAACTTGCGTTTCAGGACTTAGCATTGATTCAACCAGTTTATTCTGAACTGCGATTTGCTCTTTATCGTCGGTTTTCGGGAATACGAATACATCACCGCCCACGATGTAAAGAGAATCATCACCTAAACCTGGGAAACAACCGTAGTCTTGACCTGGGATCTTGTTGGCTTGAGTGAACTCACCCTTCGCCCAGTCACCCATGATTTGAATACCTGCTTTATCATTGATAACAAGGCTGGTTGTATCATTCCAGTTACGACCCGGAGAGCCTGTATCTACGTATGGCTTAAGTTTCAAGAAGGTATCAACAACCTTTCTAAACTCGGTTGAGTTAAGGGTTTTACTATCACGCTTACCTAGCGCATCAAGGTAAAGTTGCTTGCCACCTACATTACTTAGAACCGTGGCGAACATTAGGTTTTCTTGCCAGTTTTGACCACCGAGAGCCAAAGGAATATAGCCAGCAGCTTTAAGTTTATCTAGAGCTGAAAATAGCTCTTCAACGGTTTGCGGTTCTTTTTCAATACCCGCTTTAGCAAACGCCTCTTTTGAATACCAGAACCAACCTGGCATATGAATGTTCACAGGAGCAGCATAGAAATGACCATTAACTTTGATGGCATTCAACGTTGGTTGCGGCAAGATAGCTTCCCAGTTATTGGCTTTCGCTACTTCATCGATATTGTTCAGCATGTCTTCTGCGATCATCTCGTGGTACTGCTGAGAAGTATTAAATAGAGCAGCTGTCGTTGGGGAACCACCAATCATACGGTTGATTGCTGCACTACGAGCATTTGAACCACCCGCAACTGCACTATCTTTCCAAGTTCCACCTTGCGCCTCAAACGAATCGGCCAAGACTTTGATCGCTGCGGACTCGCCGCCGGAAGTCCACCAGTGCATCACTTCTGCCTCTTCCTTTGCAAAAGCTGGCGTGGTGGCGAGGGTAATGGCGGCAGCCAGAGTAAGTTTCTTAATCATTGGGGGTACCTTTAGAGTTCGTTATTGTGTCTATTAATAATAATTAACGCTGAATCTTAATGGTTCAAAATGGAATCGATTCCATTTTTATATTTTATATATCTATATATTGGACTCTTCTAGAAGATCTTTTATTAAATATATCAATATGAGGATTTGATCACTAATTGCATAAATTAATGGTTTTAGGCAAAAAAAATCTGTAAATATGCAAAATATGGCTCTACCATGGGCTTAAAGCAGTACTTTAGGTAAGTGAGTAGAGATCTATGGCGACTATAAAAGATGTAGCTAAGTTAGCTGGAGTTGGAGTCGGAACCGTTTCCAGACATCTATCTGGAAACGCTTCTGTTTCACCCAAAGCAGCCAAAAAAATCGCTGCAGCTATGGCTGAATTAAACTATCGCCCGAACAGTATGGCGCGCTCATTGTCGTCAAAGCGTTCAGATATTGTTGGCCTTTGGGTGCCCTCTTTCTCTGGCTCATTTCATAGAAAAATGTTGCAGACCATAGAACGAGAACTACGCAAACGGGACAAGCACATCATTCTGGCCAACGCTGAAGATGCGCAAAACGATGAAGAGCGAATCAAGTGCCTCGATTACTTGATTGAACGTGATTGCGACGGCATTTTGATGTCCTGCCCTGAGCTATCTGTTATCCAGTTAGCGAAGATCGAAGCTCGCTACCCTAAGGTTGTGTTTATTAACCGTGATATCGAAGAGTTAATAGATAAAACCTTCTGCGCCAATCATTACCAAGGTGGTCGCCTAGCGGCTGAACACCTCATTGAACTGGGTCACACCGAGATTGCCATCGTCACTGGACGTATGAATGCACAAGATGCCATCAGTCGTCATCAGGGCTTCATAGATCGACTAGCGGAATCTGGCATTGAGGTGAAACCAGAGTTAATTGGATCCGGCGGCTACAGTTTTGAACTGGGTCGTGCTGCCACTCAACGTTTGATTGATAAAGGCATTCCATTTACCGCTCTATTTTGCGGTAACGACAACAGCGCCATGGCGGCAATTTCCACACTGAACGAACAAGGTATCGTAGTCGGTAAGCAGGTATCGGTGATTGGTTATGACGATATTGACTTGGCAGAATATGCCTCACCATCGCTAACCAGTGTGCGCATTCCACTAGAAGAAATCTCTATCAATGCTTGCCATCAAATTCTCAATTTATGTTACGGCGAATCGCTCCCGATAAAGACTCGTTTTGAACCGACGCTATCCATCCGCAATTCAACACACTCAGTAAATCAGTTGAAAACTAAGTAGTATTTCAGAGGGCTATTGAATGACACACTATATTGACTCCGGCAAACGCTTCTTACTAGATGACCCAACTCTAGTACCCAACAGCGCGGGATATTTATGGAATAAGAAGATGATGATTCATGTGAATTGTCAAGGTTACGCTGTAGCTCAATATATGAATCCTGAGCCTAAAAAATACGCTCACAACCCGAATATGGCTGCCACCAGTTTTATGCAGCCAGAGCAACCGTACTTCGCTCACCATCCAGGTCGCTTTTTCTATCTGAGAGATGATGAAAGTGGTGAAATGTTCTCAGCGCCTTTTGCACCAATGAAGAAAGAATTGGACAGCTATCAGTTCCTACCCGGTCTCAATGATATTAAATGGCATATCAAGCACTTGGGTATCGAAATGGAAATGACGCTGACCCTTAGCGCCGATTTTGTTGCTGAGCTTTGGAAGGTCAAGGTTGTGAATCGTGACAGTAAGACGAGAAAAATTTCGCTCGTCCCTTACTTTCCGGTCGGCTATATGTCTTGGATGAACATGGCGGCTCACTACGATGAGACGCTGAATTCGATTGTTTGTACCTCGATCACGCCATATCAAAAGCTTGAAGACTACGAAAAGAACAAACATCTTAAAGACATCACATACTTAGCTTGTGATGTGCGCCCGACTCATTTTGAAACCAGCGTATCTCGTTTCGAAGGACAAGGTGGCTTACATAATCCCACTGCTCTTCAACAAGACAGTTCATTAAGCGATCAGGCAAACTACTATGAAATGCCTGCGTGCATTATGCAGTTTGCATTAGACCTGCAATCTGAAGAAGAACAAGAGTTTAACTTTGTATTCGGGCCGGCATTGGATAAAGCCGAGATCAGCCACACCCTAGAACAAACTCTGGGCGCGAATAAGAACCAAACTGTCGCTCGCTACGAGAACTACATTGGGTCTGGTAAAGGGGTGCTACAGGTATCAACACCGGACAAAATCTTTGATCAGTTTGTCAATAACTGGCTGCCTCGTCAGGTGTTCTACCACGGGGATACTCATCGATTAACCACTGACCCACAAACACGTAACTATTTGCAAGACGGCATGGGCATGGCGTATGTCAACAGCCAAGAGACTAAGCAGGTTATTCTCACCTCTCTGTCACAGCAAAAACGCGACGGTGAAATGCCTGACGGCATTCTGTTAACACCAGAGGCCGAATTAAAATATATCAACCAGATCCCTCATACTGATCACTCAGTTTGGTTAACGCTGATTCTAGAAGCCTATTTGAATGAAACCAATGATTGGGCGCTGTTAGATGAACCTGTCGCTTGGGCAGATTCTGATGAAAAGAGCAGCGTAATGGAGCACATGAACCTTGCCATGGAATATATGTGCCACGCCCGTGATGAACGCGGCTTGCCTTATATTGCTCAGGGAGATTGGTGTGACCCAATGAATATGGTGGGCTACAAAGGCAAAGGGGTTTCAGGCTGGTTAACCCAAGCATTAAGTTTTGCTCTGCAATCTTGGATTCGCCAATCACGCGATGTTAATCACAGCGAGAAAATCGACCAGTTCCAAAAAACTGTCGATGAACTTGCGGTTATTGCCGACAAATATTTGTGGCAAGGCGACTGGTATGCTCGTGGTATCACTGACGATGGTGTGACCTTTGGCGTTCCACAGGATAAAGAAGGACGTATCTTCTTAAATACGCAAAGTTGGGCTTTCCTAGCCAACATGCCTAATGAACAACAAACCGCACGAATGCTCAAAGCCGTCGATGAACAGTTGGATACGCCTTATGGTGTGATGTTATGCGCACCTGCGTTTACGGCTATGCGTGAAGATGTTGGCCGAGTGACACAAAAATGGCCTGGTTCCGGCGAAAATGGCTCTGTGTATAACCATGCAGCTGCTTTCTATGCTGCGAGTATGTACAACATTAAGCAGTCCGACAGAGCCTTTAAAACTCTGAGAAAGATGTTAGCCGATCCAGAAAATGAGTCCTTTGCTCAACGAGGTCAGCTCCCTGTATACATTCCAAACTACTATCGCGGCGCATACTACCAGTTCCCTGAAACCGCAGGGCGCTCAAGCAACCTGTTTAATACGGGTACTGGCGCTTGGTACTACCGCTTAGTGATTGAAGAGTTATTTGGTTTGAAAGGCTGCCAGCAGGGGCTTGTGATTACACCTCAATTACCTTCTGACTGGGAAAGTGCTCATGTATTGCGTCAATTCCGTGGTGCCACATTCGATGTTGAATACCAAACGGTAGGCAGCGAGAGTGAAGCAGGCATTTTTGTAAACGGCGACCGCCTGTCATCGAACTTGATTGAAGATATTACTGCGGGCAAAACTTACGAGGTCGTTGTTCGCATCTTCCGTCACTAACAATCCAACCTAAGAACCAACCCATAGGTCAGAAGTAATCAGCTGGCCTATGTTCAAGCCTCATCAATGAAGCCTCTAACAAAAACTAAAAACAATTTGAGTCAAACTATGAGCGATAACAAAAACCAACATTCTGCAGTGTTCATCATCATGGGCGTATGCTGCACGGGTAAGTCAACCGTAGGTGAGCACTTCGCAAAAGCCATTAACGGTAAGTTTATTGATGGTGACGATCTGCATCCTAAAGCCAACGTAATTAAGATGTCACAAGGTCAGGCACTGAATGATGATGATCGAGCCCCTTGGCTGGAGCGTATCCGTGACTCTGTTTTTAGCATAGAAAAGAAAAACGAAATCGGCGTGATAGTGTGCTCGGCACTAAAGCAGACCTATCGCGACAAAATACGCGAAGACAACAACAATGTGGTGTTCCTGCATCTTCATGCCGACAAAGAAGTCATAGCACAACGAATGCAAAACCGTGAAGGCCATTTTATGCCGCTGTCACTGCTCGACAGCCAATTCGATACTCTTGAAATGCCTTCATCGCAAGAACCAAATACTTATCAAATTGATATCACGGGTTCCATTTCAGACGTCGTTAATCAGTGTGTTTCTGTTAGTAAGGCTTATTTAAGTTAACAAATACAACTGCGCTTGAGGTTTAATGCCTGTAAAACTTGTGTGATTAGAAGCAAAAACGCCTTCTTTCAAGAAGGCGTTTTTTATTAGGTTTTCGTTATTAACTGAGTTCCTCTGCTAATAACTGCTCTTCAGATTTCGGTTTTTCCGTTTGTCCGAAGCCTCTCAAACCAACAACGTGTACATGCTCATGGTCTTTAAACACTTTACGCACCAGTTTATAGGTTGTCCCCTTCTCTGGGCTGATGTTTTCAGGAGCCGCAATCAGAAGCTGCATGTCTAGGCGATCACACAACTCGAACAACGTTGCAATTGACTTAGAGTCAAGACGCGCTGCCTCATCCAAGAACAGCAGACGACATGGAACGATGTCTTTGCTGCGTAAACGGCGAGACTCTTCTTCCCAGCTTTGAACCACCATTAACAGAATTGACTGACCAGTACCAATTGCCTCACCAGTAGACAGTGCGCCAGATTCCGCTTGCAACCAGCCATCTGAACCACGGCTGACTTCAACACTCAACTCTAAGTAGTTACGGTAATCCAGCATCTCTTCACCCAGTACCTGAGCCGAACGCTGACCCATATCGATATGTGGGTTCACACGTTGGAATAGCTTCGCCATCGCTTCTGAGAAGGTGTAGCGAGAGCTTTCAAACAAGTCTCTGTGTTGTTCGTGATTATCAGAAAGACCCGCTAATAAGATCTCATGACTTTCGCGAACTTTAACATTCAGACGAACGCCTTTCACTTGACCAAAGGCAATGTTTGACAAACCTTGGTTAAGCATACGGATTCGGTTTTGTTCACGCTGAATGGTTTTGCGAATAATGCTCGCCACCGATTCAGAGCTGATAGCCAAACGGTTCTCACGCTGAGTCAGCTCTTCCGTTAGACGCGCCAGCTCCACTTCCATCTCTTCGATAGCTTCAACTGGATCGTCGGTACGAATGATGTCTTGACGAATGCGTTCACGAAGATGCTGGTAAACCGCGATATAGAACAATACTTTACGTTCAGGGCGAGTATTGTCTTCCGACTGGCGTAGCGCATCACGCAGATCTTCATTGTTTGCTACAGCAAGACGCAGAGCACCTAATGATTTATCTGACATAGAACGCAGTTCATCCGCAGACAGATATGCAAGTTCACGTTTATGCAGACGACGTTCTACATCATTTTCACGCGCTAAACGCAGTACAGAACACCAACCCGCTTTCGCATTGACGACGAAAATACGTAAGTCACGGTAGTCTTTTTCAACTTTCTTAAGACGCTTCACCAGCGCTTTCATTTCAAGGTCAGTTGAAGTGATAGTACGTTCGTATTCACTCTTACGAGCTCGAGAAGTATGCAAACGTTCATACAGTTCATCACGACGACGCTGTGCACGCTCTAGAGCACCTTCATCAGCATGAACACCGAACTCTTGCAGTTCTTGCTTAAACTCTTGAACCGTTTCTAGCTTTGCCTGATGCGAGCTCTTCAGCGATGCCAATACCTGATTGTATTGACCAATTTGCGCTTGAGACTGTTTCAGTTCTTCACGAGTGCGATTACGGGTGCTTTCCGCTTGCACTAGCTTCGCTTTCAACTGCTCACTTAATTCACTGCTTTGACTCAACATATCCACTGAGTCTGAATAAGCAAAGTGATGACGACGTTCAACCAAATCAGATAACGCGAAGATCTGCGCTTTCAATTGTTGAAGTTGTGCATCCGCTTGCTGATATTGCTCTTCCAGTGCGTCGAACTGCTCTGGGTCTGCATCCAGCGCGTTGACCACTTTCTCTAGCTCAGCGATGGCTTTTCCATGAGCCGAAATAAAGCTTTTCGATTCACTCAATTGAGCAATCTTTTGCGCGATTTCTTCCACACGTTCCGCTAGAGAATCATCTTCAATCAGCAACATGTTCGGTGCAATTTTATCTAATGCAGAAATCGCTTGTTTACTTAGCTGCACTTGACTGCGTTGTTGTTGATCCTGACTGTCTAACTCAGCCAGAGTACGAGCGATTTGGTTACGTTTATCACGCGCCACTAGAATTGCTTGCTCTGGGTCTGCATCAAACGCCACGTGCAGATGCTTGGCGACAAACTCATTGAAGCTGGTGTATAGACGTTGCAGCTTTTGCGAGTCAAAAGCTGCTTTCGCGTGTTGTTCAACCACTTCTTCACGTTCAGAACGTAACAGTTCCAAACGTTGTTCACGTGCTGCGCGACCAAACAGAGGGATAGCTGGTAGTCGTGAATAGCGGATCTGACGATCATTGAACTGAACACAAACAGCGCCATCCAGTTCTTCAGCATTGAATGAACTGTCGTCGAACGCGTCTACATCACCTTCAATCAGGTAGAGATCTTCAGGACAATCATCCAGTTCAATGAGCTTTTCTTTGATACCAGTAAGGTCAGAAACCACAATCGCGTGACGTGCAGGACCATACATCGCGCTGAAATATGGGGCATCTTCAATGGTGATATCGTCATAGATTTCCGACAGCAATACACCGCCAAGCGTATCTGCCAGACCTTTCAAGCGAGGATCGTTCGAACCACTTGGAGACGCTAAACGTTCAATTTCTTGCTCTAGAACCTCACGACGCTCAGCAAGCTTATCTTTCGCGTTGGATTGGACTTTCTCTTGCTCCAATACCTGCTGCATTTCTGCCATAACAGATTGGCTGTTAGCCAACTCTGCACCGCTTTGCTCACGCAAAATTTCTAACGCATCGTTGGCTTTAATCCAAGCAGGAGCGATAGCTTCAAGCTGAGTGATCTTCTGTAGTTGGTCTTGCTCTAGACGACGCTGTTCACTGCGTTTTTCACGCAGTTCTTCTTGGGTCGATTCTAAGTTTTCCAATACTGCTTGATGGCGCTCTAACTCTTGCTCAACCGCCATTTCATCACTCAAAGTGACGTTGTGTTGTTTTTGGTAGTCATCAACAAGTTTACGAACAGCGGTTTGTTGCTCTAGGCGACGTTCTAAATCTCGTTGCTGCGCATACCATTGTTGTTCGTTTTGCGTCACTTGTTGTGCGTCATTCGCACGACGAATCAGTGTTCTTGCTTCTTGAGCTGCATCTTGGCGTTCAACATTGCCCAACACGCGCTTCACTAAGCTAAACGCATTCTCAAACTGAGACGCTGCCGCAGACGACATGTCGAGTTTGTGTTTCAGAGACAGTAACTCTGAAGTGCGATCTTCCTGCTGCTGCTTAAGCTCTGCCACTTTCGCTACGGCGTTTTCAGCACTGATGGCTTCATCACCCAGTAGCTGCTGCGCTTTATCTAGCGCTTGCAATGCTTGTTGGTATTGCAGTGCACGGGTTTGCTGAACATCCAGTGCTTGTTGGTAATCGGCCAATTGCGTCTTGAGGCTATCCACCTCTTCTTCCGCAACTGTTGCCTGCTCTTCGGCTTCTAATAAGCGCTCCTGAGCTTCCTCAACCACCATCATCTGTTCTTCAAGGCGCATGTTCAGCTCTTCAAGATCATCCTGATAGCGTTCAATCTTCTCTTGCTGGCGCAATGCGTTTTGAACCAGTTGCAGATGGTCCGAAGCACCTTGATGGTCTTGCTCAAGTGCAGACTCTTGCTCTACCAGCATCTCAAGTTCTTCATGCACTCGGTTAAGCAAACTGTTTTGCTCAATCAAGGTTTCACGAGAGTTCATTAACTCTTTACGCAGTTCAAGCGTCTGACCAACCTTGTTACGGCGATCATTGGCATGACGCATGTAGTCAGCCGCTACGTAATTGGTCGATTCAGTAATCAGGTGTTTAAACAGATCGCGGTCGGCTTGAGTTGATTTGATTGCTTCAAGCGTCATGCGGTTTTCACGCAACGCTGATTCCATATCTTGGAACGCTTTCTTAACCCCGCCATTTTGTGGCAATAGGTAGTCACGAAGCGAGCGAGTAATAGCACTTGAAATACCACCGTATAAAGACGCTTCAATTAGTCGGTAGAATTTTGAACGGTCGCCACTGCTGCGCAGTTTCTTCGGCAGAACGCCAAACTCAAACATTTGCGCGTGGTAATCCACTGTAGAACTGAACGCTTTGAAGTGTGCACCTTCAATCGCAGAGACTGCGGCTTTCACATCGTTGATTTGACGTACGCGAGCATGCTTGTCTGACACCGTTTCGATTAGGATATCCGTCGGTTTAATATGACTTGGCAAGCCTTGAATAAGGAATGGTTTGATATCTACTTTCTTATCGCGACCAGCGACCTGTTGCAGCTTAACACCAAACAATAAGCGCTGTTTACGAGAGTTCACCACATCAAGTGCAGCGTAACACGCGCCCGGCTGTAATTTTCCAAACAAACCTTTGTCACGAGACGCTTGAGAGCTTCCCGCTTCTGTCGTATTACGGAAATGCAGTAAACTTTGGTCAGGGATAAGCGTAGTGATAAACGCAGCCATAGTGGTCGATTTACCGGCACCGTTACCGCCTGATAAGGTTGTCACTAAGTTATCAATATCAAAAGTACGAGCAAAGAAGCCGTTCCAGTTGACCATGGTCAGCGATTGATATTTGCCTCTTTCAATCATGCTTCACCTTCCAATTCTGTTTCATCGACTTGCTCTTGATCTATTAGGGAATCCTCGTCTATCTGGTCTTCCTCTAATAAACCTTCATCTAACAAACTATGTTGATTCGGTTCCTGGGTATGCACAACAGCTTCACCATCACGGATAAGGCGTAGTTGTGCTTCACGCATATCGTCACCTACTCGAACATCGGCACCGAAACGAAATACCGCTTCACTGATACTGAATTTTGTGGTTTCACCGATGTTGATGATCATGCCTAGACGACGTAAACGACGAAGGGATGTTCGTACTTTTTCAAACAGTTTCTCTTTATCCAAATCAGAACCGTTCGCTCTATTAGTCACTAACTTCATGAGCTTTTTCTCATCGGTTAGCGCAAGCAGCTCTTCATACAGCTCTTGGTTGGTAAAGATACCCTCGTGAGCCAAACGTTCAGGGCTAAGATAGAGGAAACACAACACCTTACCCACCAGCATGTCCAGTTCAGACAAAATACTGCGGCTGATAAGTGCTGTAGAACGCGGGCGCAAGTAAAAGAAGCCTTCGGGGGCTCGCACCAGTTCTGTGTTGTAACGTTGGTAAAAATGCGCCAATTCCGTTTCAAAATCCGATAGGAATGCGTGATTATCTAAATCGTCGCTGGAAACATGTCGACCCGCGCGCAATGCACTATCCAGTGCAGGGAAAAGCGGATTGCTGATCGCTTTCGCCAGATTCTCTGGCATGTATTCGTTAATATCTGTCGATGACATTTGCTTGTACCTTTGCACCAAAATCGTTGATTGCTTGCCAATCTGGCTGAATCGCGCGGTAGTCCGACTCGGAATATCCAAGTCGAACGGCTTGATCAACAACTATTCGTGCTAAATCAAAATGATGAGTTTTTGGATGCGTGGCGAGGTAGTCGCGTAAAACAGCACCCAAATCAATCGCTTGTCCTTGGTCTTTATGCACTTGCAGCATAGCGCCAATTCTCTCAGCAAGTTCATCGTTTACTTGCTGGAATTCTTCGTACTCAACTTCGTCAGGAACACTACCCGTCACTTCGTCATCGCGAAGCACTAATGCTTCATCACGAAGATCCATCAGACGCTCAGCATCGGCGTAGGTCAAATACCAAGGTTGCTCAAAGTAGTCATTGAACGATTGACGCAGACGTTGGCTAAACGCACGGTTTTGGTCCATATCAATAGCGGTACGAATGAACTTATGCACGTGGCGGTCATAGCCAATCCACAAATCAATCGCCTGTTGACCCCAACTCGTTATACGGTCAAGTTTCATTTGCAAGCCAAATAAAGTTTCTTCAATAAATTCAAGTTCAGGATCGCCGTACACCATTTCCTGAATATCTAAAATCTGAGTTTGAAGATCGTCGCCAGCGGTTTGCAAGGTATCTTGCAGCTCACGCAATGTTGAAGATGTTTCTGAAAGTAGCTCTTCACAGTTATTGATGGCTTCACGCCAATCTTTATTCAGAAGCTCTGCGATTTGCTCTTTTACGGATTGCTGCTGCTCATCCATGACACGTTGGTTTAAATCAATACGGTCAAAGATTTCACCCACAGAGTATTTCAGCACACCGAAAACGTTCTTTTTCCAGTGTCCAACTGAACCACCTTGTTGCGCAGATTCGACCGCTTTTGCCATTTCGTCAGCCAACATAGAGAGTTGGATAGACAGCTTCAGCTTAGAAAACTCTCTGTGACGAACGTAGTAATCGGTTATGCCTATCGCCAGAGGGGACAGGCGATATATACTTGCCCCTTCATTGAGTTCGCTGGTAAAGCGACTGATTAGGCGTTGTTTAACTAGCTCATTAATGGCGTTGTTAGCACGAAAAGCCGATGCTTCACCTGTACCTTCAAACATTCGAGTGACTATAGTGAATGCATCGTGCAACTCACCTTCACCGAGTTCTTCATCAAATCTTTCGTTACTTAGCACTGCGATTGCAATGAGAAATGCGAGTCGCTCAGTCGATAGATTTAATGAGAAATCATGCTGTTTTACCCAGCTAACCAATTCATCAATAGGTTGCTCAACAGCTTTCTGAGTTAACTCACCCATTGTTATTCCTGTTATTGTTTTTTCTTAGCCCATACATGTATGTATCGGCCTAATGAGAGGTATGGCTCCTGACGACAAAATTTGCGTTCTAAAGCCAATACATCATCGTATTGGTATTCGCCCATGTTTTTCACGTTGCCAATATAATCACTGAAACAGCGAATACCCGATTTTCCTTGTATCTCAAACCCTGCGTCCTCTATCCATTGGTACACTTCCGTAGGAAGTAATCCGGTTTGAGGTTGGAGCTTGAATCGTTTTCTATGCGGCATACCCTCTAATACATGGGGAATATTGCCACAAACCGCATTCTTATATACGAGCCCGTGATAGTTGTAGAACATGACAGACGCCATACCACCCGGTTTAACCTGATCTAACAAGTTTTCTAATGCAGATTTAGGGTCTGCTAGCCATTCCATCACGGCGTGAAACATCAGTACATCGACCGGCTCACTCAAATACTCCTGAATATTTTGCACAGGAGAATGAACCAGATGATATTGATCAAGCAAACCATGATTGGCAATATCCTGTTTGGCAAGATTGAGCATTTCAGAAGAAAGATCACACAAGGTGACACGGTGCCCTAGCTTTGCGACCTTCTGTGACATCTGTGCGAGTCCACCTCCTGCGTCAAGAACATGCAATGGAGTTTCTGACTGGTCAAAATTTGTCAACATCTGTGTGAGATCTTCCCAAACAATGACTTGGCGGATTTCACCTTTGTCAGAGCCATAGATGTTTTTTGCAAATTTGTGGGCAATATCGTCGAAATTGCGATCTTCTGTCACGGCGGCTTGAGTTATGATAACGGATTCGTGCTGCTATTTTGTCATAGGAATAGCAGGAATAAAGAGGGTTTCTCCCTTTTTATTATCAAGTGCTGTTTTTTCGGACTATTTTGTTTATGTTTGAGCTGAAAAAGATTGTTTCATCCTTTTTAATGCCCTTGCCAGCGCTGCTGATTGTGGGATTCATCGGCTTAATGCTGATTATGTTTACTGCCAAGCGCAAGACTGGCAGCCTCATTGTTTTATTTTCACTCACCAGTCTTTTCCTTATTTCGTTCCAACCAATATCAACCCGTTTATTGATGCCGCTGGAGCGTCAATACTCTGCTTTTCTTCCTGTGGAAGGAGCAATTGACTATGTAATGGTGTTAGGCAACGGTCATGTCGTTGACGACGATATACCGCCGACATCCGAACTTTCTCGTACCGCTCTAATGCGTTTAGCTGAAGGTATTCGCATTGTTCGCATGTATCCGGGCTCTAAGCTGATTCTTTCAGGTTATGCACAAGGTAGTGAATTTAGCCATGCTCGTATGCTGGCACGTGTTGCTTTGGCACTTGGCATTGCAAAATCCGATATTGTGTTGTTGGAAACAGCAAAAGATACATGGGAAGAAGCAAGACAAGCCGCAGCTTTCGTGCAAAACAGAAAGCTCGTATTGGTTACTTCGGCTAGCCACATGGAAAGAGCAATTAAAGAATTTGAATCGGCTGGCTTAAACCCAATACCGGCACCAACTAACTTCCTAGCGCAAGTCAATATTGCCCAACCTTGGGAAAAGTACACGCCAAAAGCGCGTTATCTGGAACAAACCGAGCGATTCTGGCATGAGACTCTTGGTCAACTTTGGCAGAATCTTCGTGACTATGTCGCCGGTTATGACGAAACAGCAACACAGAACCAATAACCAATCATTCACTCCAATTAAGACCCGCCTAGCGCGGGTTTTTATTTATATCCAAAGCACAATCTTCGAACAATTTAATCAGTAAATTTCATATAAAGCGCAATTATTGCTTAGACTTAGAAAAAGGCTGAATCGGAGTTAAGCGATGAAAGAAATTAAAGCATTCAATGACAAACGTGCTGAGATTTACTGGTGGCTTTCAGGGCTGTTTACTCATGAGCTCACCTCACAAGATTTAGAACGGTATGATTCACCAGAAATTCATAACTTCCTAGCAGGCCTTGGTGAGAATGCGCATTTAGCAGCACCTAGCCAAAAGTTCATTTCTGTCCTCGACTGGCTTCTCAAGCAACAGGATGCCCAAGTTCAAATTGCCAACAGCTTTTTTCATCTATTTTCAAAGTGTGATGAAAACTCTGCACTACCCTATGCGTCACTCTATCTTGATAAATCTAAATATGTTGGCGAGACACCAGAGCAAGCAATTGCTCAGCTCATGGAACAAAATGGGGTTCACGTACAAAAGCAACCAGATGAATCCTATGACCATCTTTCTATCGAATTGGATTTTCTTGGTCACCTGATTATTCGTTCAAACGAATTAGAGAAAGAACCGCATATGGAAAAAGCGCTTCAGTTCCAAGCAGACTATATCCGTAATCATTTACTGAGTTGGGTGCCGGAATTTTCTCTTCATTGTTCAAGTGTGGATAAATTAGGGTTTTATTCATCAATATCCGTATTATTAGTTGCTTTCTTGCAACTCGATTTACAATACCTTACTGGCAACTGATTCTCATCAATAGCGCAATTTAGGCAATGAATTGTGACTACAGTTAAGTTTGCGCCTATGATTTGTCGTTGCGAGCTAACCGTTTGCGGTTTAAACTCAACAGCAAAATATGATGAATCATTATTTAAAACGCAAACCGCTGTTTCAAAGCGGTTTTTGTGTTTTAGTGACTTTAGGCTAGAAGCTATTCAACTTCGCCGCTGCTGAATCTGGCCAGTAATCGGGTTTGTTTGACCTAATAAAATTTAGCTAAAATCAGCAGTCAAAACAGGACAAATCTATGGCTACGATTAAAGATGTTGCTCGCTTAGCAGGCGTATCAACCACAACCGTATCACACGTAATAAACAAAACTCGCTTTGTTGCTGAAGCAACTCAAGAGAAAGTTCTCGAAGCAGTAAAAGAGCTAAACTACGCACCAAGTGCAGTAGCACGTAGTTTGAAATGTAACACTACACGTACTATCGGTATGTTGGTGACACAATCGACCAACCTATTCTTCTCTGAAGTTATAGACGGTGTAGAAAGCTACTGTTACCGCCAAGGGTACACGCTAATTCTGTGTAACACGGGTGGTATTTACGAGAAGCAAAGAGACTACATTCGAATGCTGGCAGAAAAACGTGTTGATGGCATTTTGGTGATGTGCTCTGACTTAACTCAAGAACTGTCAGAAATGCTTGAATCACATGCTGACATTCCAAAAGTTATTATGGATTGGGGCCCTGAAGCGTCTAAAGCTGACAAGATTATCGACAACTCTGAACTGGGTGGTTACTTAGCAACTAAGTACCTCATCGACAGAGGCCACAAAGACATCGCTTGTCTCAGCGGTCATTTGAACAAACTGGCTTGTCAGGAGCGTATTGCTGGCTTCCGTCGCGCGATGACAGAAGCCAATTTAGAAGTGAATGACAACTGGATTCTAGAAGGCAACTTTGAATGTGACACTGCGGTTCTAGCCGCAGATAAGATCATTGCTATGGATAAGATGCCAACCGCGGTGTTCTGCTTTAACGACACAATGGCACTGGGTCTAATGTCACGTTTGCAGCAGAAAGGGGTACGCGTACCGGATGATATCTCTGTGATTGGCTACGACAACATTGAGTTAGCAGAGTACTTCTCTCCACCACTGACAACTATCCACCAACCGAAACGTCGTGTGGGTAAAAACGCCTTCGAAATCCTGCTAGAACGCATTAAAGACAAAGAACACGAACGTCGTATCTTTGAAATGCATCCAGAAATTGTTGAACGCGATACAGTAAAAGATCTGACAAAATAATAAGTTACTCTCAATATGGCCCTAGAACTTCCTTGGGCTTAAGAGATATCTCTCGCAGATTTTTTTATTGGTAATAAAAATAGCAAACATAAGGTTAATTTTTTGAACTAGAATCACATTTAGTGCATATAAATGTGATTCTAATTCAAGTTTTTGATTATTATTTTCACTGTAGTGTCACGCACAGGGCAAACCTTCTGAAAGGATGGGACGCAAAGCCTCCGGCCTAAACCAAACAATGTTCAATCATTACTGGTAGGTAGCGGGGTTGCCGATGGCAAAAATCTATACATGAGTTGACTATTGATTGACATACTCCATGTAATTTTTTGCTATTCTCTCGGACCTGAATTTGGTGGCGTATTAGTTAATACACCGAGACTAACAGCATGGATAAACCAGTACTAAAAGACTCAATGCGACTTTTTGAGCAACTAGGATGTGTGAAATCACGTTCTATGTTCGGAGGGTTCGGCATTTTCATCGACGACGCAATGTTCGCTCTTGTGGTTAATGACCGCCTGCACATTCGCGCAGATGATCTCTCCTCAATAAATTTCCAACAACAAGGTTATGAACCTTACGTTTATAAAAAACGTGGTTTCCCTGTTGTCACAAAATATTTCGCTTTACCTGAAAATGCTTGGGAAGCCCCAGAGCAGATTATTGATGAGGCGAAACAAGCTTTAGAAGCAGCAAAACAAGAACGTGAAACTCAAGCGAAAGCGAAACCCGATCGCCTTAAGGATCTACCTAACATGCGTTTGGCAACAGAACGTATGCTAAAAAAAGCAGGCATCGATTCTGTTGACATGCTTCAACAAAAAGGCGCACTCGCAGCGTTCAGAGCTGTACAAGAAACTCACACCACCACCGTTGGTTTAGAGTTACTTTGGGCATTAGAAGGTGCAATTGAAGGTAAACACTGGTCGGTGATTCCTCAATCTCGTCGTGACGAGCTAATGCAGAAGCTTTGAGTTAAAAACTCACCCTACTTAAAAAGCACTCTTTACGAGTGCTTTTTGTTTTTCTGAAGCTTTCTGTTTTTAACAAAAGGTGAGTCCAGATTGAAATTAAAAATCGACTTTCCCTTTCTTATAAACCATAGATGAAGGACATTTAATAATAATGAGCCGACTATTTGGGAGTAATAGATGAGTCGTAAACTGATACTGGGTTTAATTTTGGTCGCTGTGATTGTTTTTCTCGGTATTGAATTTAGTCAATATTTGACTCTTGAGAATGCAAAAGCACAACATGCAAACCTTTCTCACTACATAGAGCAAAACCTTCTCTACTCAGCGCTAATATATTTTGTTGCCTATGTGCTTATTACAGCTTTTTCCATTCCCGGCGCAGCGGTTGTCACTCTACTCGGAGCCGCTTTGTTTGGTTTTTGGTTTAGCCTTGCCTTAGTCTCTTTTGCAAGCACCATAGGGGCAACACTGGCTTTTCTTAGTAGCCGTTACTTACTTAGAAATTGGGTTCAACAACGTTTCAGTGACAAGCTTAACGCGATAAATGGGGGTATGAAAAAAGATGGTGCTTTCTACCTATTTACACTAAGACTCATTCCCGTGTTCCCTTTCTTCCTTATCAACCTGCTAATGGGGTTAACACCTATTTCCACCGCTCGCTATTACTTAGTGAGTCAGTTGGGTATGCTTCCGGGTACGGCTGTTTACCTTAACGCAGGCACACAACTGGCAGACATAAAGACACTTGCAGGGATCGTTTCACCAACAGTTCTGCTCTCATTCGCCTTATTGGGATTATTCCCTTTAGTTGCAAAATGGTTACTATCTAAACTTCAAAAGAGAGCGGTCACAAGCGAGTAATATGAAAATATTTATCGCTCAGCATCCAGCTGAAGCACATATTGTGTGCGGATTATTACGTCATCAAAACATTCCCTGCGAAGTAAGAGGTGAAACTCTTTTTAGCGTTCGTGGGGAAATTCCTTTTGATGAATCATCTTCACCCTATGTCTGGCTGTTAAACCTCAGCTTTCTAAAACAAGCACAATCCATTGTCCATGACTACTTGCATCCCATAAACGGAAATGAGCCAGAATGGCTTTGTGAGCATTGCGGAGAGAAAAACGAACCACAGTTCGGGTTATGTTGGAACTGCGGCTCAGAGAGCAGTTAGAGAACGATTAAGCTTTCATCGTTACCTGTTTGTTGATGAAGTCGATAGAAACGCGATTAAAAACTTCTGGTTGTTCAATATTGCATACGTGACCGCAATTAGGAATTTCCCAAAGCTCACTTTTTTCATGCAAAGTAACCATATCTTTAACTGGCTGAATAAACATATAGTCACGCTCCCCCATTAAATACAAGGTCGGAATCGGTAACTCTTTGTCACGGAAGCAACGCATCATCGGGTTGATTTCTGCAGTAAGGGTAAACCAGCGCTTAAATTCCTTCTGGCAGAGTTTCTTTGCTTCCCTAACGAATAAATTGCGAGATTGCTTTTGGCTACGCTGCGGCATCACGATGTAAGCAAATAACCGATAGAGCCACATGTAAGGCACAAAGTTTTTACTCATATGCCCGAGTTTAACCAAAATTTGCGAACGTACATTTAAGCGGGTAACTGCGCCACCCAATACCATAGAACTAACTCGCTCTGTGGCAAGCTCTGCAAGGTTGCGAACAATAATCGTGCCTAATGACATCCCAACAAAATGCGCAGATTGAATTTTTAGGTGGTCGAGCACGCGCAGCACATCTAATGTCACTGACTTAAACGTGTAGTTGTTACTAAGCAGATCTTTGATGAGTTGGGGAGATTTACCGTGACCACGTAAGTCAACAAACAACAAATTGAAATGTTGCTTATACGCCTTAACTTGCTTAAACCAAATAGATGAACTACCTCCTGCTCCATGAACAAAGACCACCCATTCCTTACTAGTTGGATGATTGTAAGTTTTGTGAAAAAGCATACTTTGAGGCATTGAACCCACTTAATTTAACGTCAAAAAGATAGCCGAAGGTTAACACAGACCAGCCTTTCAAAGTAATCAGAGTTGTTAAAAAGTAATTCTCTCCTGGAACAGTTCAAAAAAACAGAGCACTAAGGCTCTGTTTTTATTTACATCATTCATTAATCAAAAATCGCATAGTTGTACATCTTAATGTACTCCAGGGCAGATTCTCGCCAACTAAAATCACTTCTCATTGCCCGTTGCTGAACTTCCAACAACAGATCAGGGTGCTGTAGATAGAATAGAAGTGCACGCTGCATAGTAATGAGCAAAGCTTCTGGTGACGGTTCTTGGAAACCAAATCCAGTCGCCTCGCTAGGGTATTTGTCATAGTCCAATACCGTATCTTTAAGACCGCCGACTTCTCTAACGATTGGCAACGTACCATACGCCATACTGTAGATTTGGTTTAACCCACATGCTTCAAATTCAGAAGGCATTAAGAAGAAATCCGAACCGGCTTCAACAAGGTGTGCATATCGGTTGCTGTACGCCTCAACAAACGCAAACTGTGTAGGGTAAGCGCTCGCTATTTTATGCAGCTGAGCAGCCACTTCTGGCTCCCCTGTTCCCACAATGACCAACTGAACATCGTTATGTAGAAATTTCTCCAGAATTGGAAGAATGTAATGGAAACCTTTCTGATGAGTAAGTCGGCATACCATACCAAACATAGGAACATCACGTTGCGGTAGCTGTAGTTCTTGCTGCAACACTTTTTTACTTGCAGCCTTTCCTTTCTTCAGTGATTTCGCATCATCTGAGTAAACCTCTGGTAGATATGTGTCCGTTCTCGGGTTCCACTCACTGTAGTCACAACCATTCACAATGCCATGTAAATCTCGAGCACGACGAACAAAATCATTAACCAGACCATGAGAGCCTAGCGGAGTCAGAAGCTCTGAAGCGTAGTTCGGGCTAACAGCGTTCACTTTGTCGGCAAATGCGATACCTGCTCTGAGCATACTGATATGGTCGTGACCATACTCAAGAAACTCCATTTCCGATAAATTAAGTTCTGGAATGACTTCTAACTGATGATGAGAAAATATGCCTTTAAACATCGCGTTGTGGATGGTGATGACACTTTTCACACCAGTGAAATAAGGGTCGTTTCTAAAACGAGTTTTAAGAAGAAAAGGAACCAGTCCCGTATGCCAGTCATTGGCGTGGATAATATCGGGTTTAATTCCTAACTTGGGCAACACATCTAAACACGCTGCAGAGAAAAACCCAAAGCGTTCTCCGTTATCCGGATAGGCTTGGTTGTGTTCAGCATAGAGCTCAGGGCGGTCAAAGTAGGCATCGCAATCAATAAGATAAATTGGCACGCCTTCCAGTTCTGTTTGGCGAACCTGATAACGAATATGAGGCCAGTGAGTGAGTTCTGTTTCGAGAATCACTTGCGATGAATTTTTGTCTGGTACCGTGCGGTACCCAGGTAAAACAATGGCGACTTGATGACCGAGTTCCAGCAAGGCTTTTGGCAGAGCCTTGGCTACATCAGCCAAGCCTCCACTTTTTACTAGTCCTTGAACTTCTGAAACGGTAAACCACACATTGAGTTGTTCCTTTCTAGAATCCAACTTTCGTTCCTTTTGCTATGACGACGATTCCGTCATCAGATACATGGAATCGTTGTCGGTCCAATTCTAAATTTTCACCAATGACAGTACCGGGGGCGATTTCGACATGCTTGTCGATGATGGCACGCTGAATTGAGCAACCCGCCCCTACTTTCACATCACCCAAGATAACAGATTCACTAATCAAAGAGCCAGCCGCAATATTGCTTCTAAATCCCAAAATTGATTTGTAAATGGTTGATCCTTGGATGTAACTGCCACCTGAAATTAAACTGTCTGTGATTTTAACCTTACGCTCACCAGAATCAACAAAAGTTGCAGGTGGTAACGGTGGATAGTAGGTATGCAAAGGCCAACTGCGGTTGTACAAAGAGAATGGAGGGTTCTTAGCCAAAAGATCCATATGCGCCGACCAATAGGAATCTATCGTGCCGACATCTCTCCAGTAAGTCGTCTGTATCTCACCCTTAATTTTATTTTGTGCGAAGTCATAAACGTATACCCCACCTTGTGGGAACATTTTAGGAATAATATCTTTGCCAAAATCATGACTAGAATCGCGGTCTTCAGCATCCACTTTAAGCTCGTGGCACAGCACCTCTGAATTGAAAATATAGTTTCCCATTGATACCAAAGCCCACTCTGGTTCATTTGGAATTGATTTAGGGTTCTTCGGCTTTTCTGAGAAACCAACCATTTCACCTAATTCATTGACCTCGATGACGCCAAATTGAGAAGCTTCGGAAATCGGCATACGCAACGCCGCAACCGTCAACTTAGCTTCTTTCTGACGGTGAAAATTTAACATCTGCCGGATGTCCATTTTGTATATGTGGTCGGAACCAAAAATGCAGACATCATCTACTTCAGAAAGCTCTATGAAACGTATATTTTGATATATAGCATCTGCGGTTCCTTCATACCAACGTTTACCGTCCCTCATTTGAGCTGGTATAGAATCTATAAAGCGGTCAGTGATACTAGATACATTCCATCCCTTTTTCATGTGTAGATAAAGAGACTGAGACTTGAACTGTGTTAACACGTATATTTTCATCAAGTCTGCATTAACAAAGTTGTTTAAAGCAAAATCGATTAAACGGTAGCTGCCGCCAAATGGCACTGAGGGCTTTGCTCTTTTTTGTGTTAATGGCATCAGACGAGAACCTTCTCCTCCAGCCAAAATCATCCCTAAAACATTAGACAAGTTAAATATCTCCAATCAGATGGTGTAATCTCTTGCAACAACCTACGAATGAAACTCGGTCGCTTACGATTCCGATGATCACACGTGCTTTATTATGTATCGCGTTACTGATTGAAAATATTTAACTCTGTCTTAAGGGTAATATTATTAAAATTAATAATAGCTTTTATATTATTTTACATTCTCGGAAATTAGTTTTTATTCAAAGTAATTATGGCGTTAAATTAAAAAACTAAGGGAAGCATTTCGCTCCCCTTAACGTTCGTTTTTACATGATAGCTATAAGCCGACTTTCGTCCCTTTGGCGATAACCACTATTCCGCCATCAGATACATGGAATCGTTGTCGGTCCAATTCTAAATTTTCACCAATGACAGTACCGGGGGCGATTTCGACATGCTTGTCGATGATGGCACGCTTAATTGAGCAACCAGCCCCTACTTTCACATCACCCAAAATAACAGATTCACTAATCAAAGAGCCAGCCGCAATATTGCTTCTAAATCCCAAAACGGATTTGTAAATGGTTGATCCTTGGATGTAACTACCACCTGAAATCAAACTGTCTGTGACTTTAACCTTACGCTCACCAGAATCAACAAAAGTCGCTGGCGGTAACGGTGGATAGTAGGTGTGTAAAGGCCAACTACGGTTGTACAAAGAGAATGGTGGATTCTTAGCCAAAAGATCCATGTGCGCCGACCAATAAGATTCTATCGAACCAACATCACGCCAATAGGTTGTTTCAATCTCACCTTTTATTTTGTTTTGTGAAAAGTCATACACATAGACGCCTCCGTGGGGAAACATCTTAGGAATGATGTCTTTGCCAAAGTCATGACTTGATTCTGGATTCACGGCATCTTCTCTTAACTCTTCACACAATACCGTCGATTTAAAAATGTAGTTACCCATTGAGACCAAACACCAATCTGGGTCTCCCGGAATAGATTTAGGATTTTCTGGCTTCTCTTCGAAGCCAATCATCTGACCTTCACTATCAACTTCTATTACGCCAAATTTCGATGCTTCTGTTCTTGGCATTCGCAATGCTGCTACCGTCAGCTTTGCTTCTTTTTTAAGGTGAGACTCCAACATTTGACGAATATCCATTTTGTATACGTGGTCAGAACCAAAAATACAAACATCCGCAGCACCTGATTGTTCAACAAACACAATATTCTGATATATGGCATCGGCTGTACCTTCATACCAACGTTTACCATCTCGCATTTGTGCAGGGATAATGTCGATGAAACGGTTGGTAATACCGGAGACATTCCAACCTTTCTTCATGTGAATATAAAGAGATTGTGACTTAAACTGAGTCAAAACATAGATCCTCATTAAGTCAGCATTCACAAAATTATTTAGGGCAAAATCAATCAACCGGTAACTGCCACCGAACGGCACTGAGGGTTTTGAACGCGTTTCGGTTAATGGCATTAAACGAGATCCTTCGCCACCAGCCAATATCATTCCTAGTACACCAAACATACATAACTCTCCATTTATTATATTGACGTCTACCTTGCGTTTTTAGTTGGGGGGGGGGGGCAAGGTAGCGTTGCAGACTGTGTCATACTTTTTCAAAGAACTGACAGAAAAAGCAACAAGTTACATATCTGCTCTTTAGTTTATAGCAGTAGAAAGTACGTAAAAGATGACATAGCTGTTCATTAGTTATAGGTAATATTCTAAAGTATGAGTTCCAGCACAAGTTCGATGATTCTAATTACACTAACCAGACAATAACCCGTTAGCGAATCGCGCAAATTCAAAAAAGAAAAAGGGTAGCGATACGCTACCCTTTTCTATTTAAATCCTAGATTCAATTAGGATTTTTTACGCTTATCCGTAATGTCCCATTTGCCATCAATGTAAAGCGCGGTCCAGCCTGATGGCTTACCATCGTTCTCAGTACGCACATAGTGTTCTTTACTCTTACGGCTAAAACGTACAACTGCTGGGCGGCCATCCGGATCTTTTGCTGGCGCTGTTGCTAAATAGCGGAACTTCTCTGGAAGACGCTCTTTGTACTTAGCCAGCTCTTCAACTAATGGCGCACGAGTTTCGCGAGATTTAGGGAAGTTACTTGCCGCAAAAAACAGACCCGATGCACCATCACGAAGCACAAAATACGCGTCTGAGTTTTCGCATGGTAGTTCAGGAAAATGTACAGGCTCTTCTTTTGGTGGAGCGACTTCACCGTTACGAAGAATCTTACGAGTGTTTTTACACTCCTCGTTAGTACAACCCATGTACTTACCGAATCGACCATTTTTAAGCACCATGTCTGAGCCACATTTATCACACTCAACAACAGGTCCATCGTAACCTTTAACCTTGAACTCGCCTTCTTCGACAATGTAACCATCACAGTTCGGGTTATTACCACAAACGTGCATCTTACGCTTGTCATCAATTAGGTACGCATCCATTGCCGTTTCACAAATAGGGCAACGTTTCTTCGCACGAAGAGCGGCCGTTTCAACGTCTTCTTCTAATACGTTGATAATGCCTTCTTCGTCACCAAGGTTGATCGTTGTCTTACAACGCTCTTTCGGTGGCAATGCATAACCAGAACAGCCTAGGAACACACCTGTTGATGCGGTACGGATTCCCATCGGGCGTGAACAGGTTGGACAAAGAATACTGGTTTCAACGATATGATTTGGTTTCATACCGCCATGATCTTCATCTTGCTCTGCTTTTTCCAAATCTGTACTGAAATCGTTAAAGAAGCTATCTAGAACCTCTTTCCAACTGGTTTCACCAACGGCAATTTGGTCCAGCTTCTCTTCCATACGCGCAGTGAAATCGTAGTTCATTAGATCATCGAAACTTTCGTCTAGACGGTCAGTAACGATTTCGCCCATTTTCTCGGCATAGAAACGACGTTGGTCAACTTTTACATAACCACGGTCTTGAATCGTTGAGATGATTGAAGCGTAAGTCGACGGACGACCAATACCACGTTTCTCAAGTTCTTTAACCAGAGCCGCTTCCGTATATCGAGCTGGCGGTTTGGTAAATTGCTGTCTTGGATCCAACTTCTCAAGTGAAAGCTTATCACCGACTTTCACTGCCGGAAGAATTTGGTCTTCATTCTTACCGAGTGGACGTTGAACACGAGTCCAACCATCGAACTTCAGAATACGGCCTTTCGCTTTCAACGTGTATTCAGCCGCTTTCACACTGACTGTTGTTGAATCGTATTTGGCATCGGTCATCTGACAAGCCACAAACTGGTTCCAAATCAGTGCGTAAAGTTTATGAGCGTCCGCTTCCATACCTTCAAGGTCGTCAGCTTTCACCTCTACACTG
Organism: Vibrio sp. C8; assembly: GCF_054051265.1. NCBI lineage: Bacteria > Pseudomonadati > Pseudomonadota > Gammaproteobacteria > Vibrionales > Vibrionaceae > Vibrio > Vibrio sp. C8. The sequence continues at coordinate 371,888 of NZ_JBPAOE010000011.1, read as the reverse complement.
GAAGGACGAATAGCTTCGTGCGCCTCTTGTGCACCCTCTTTGCTACCGTAAACTTTCGCTTTTGCAGGTAAATAATCAGCACCAAACTCAGAATTGATGTATTCGCGAACCGCATCCACAGCCTCTGAACTCAAATTAGTTGAGTCAGTACGCATATACGTGATGTAACCAGCCTCATAGAGACGCTGAGCTAACATCATGGTCTTCTTAACACCGTAGCCTAAGCGCGTACTTGCTGCTTGTTGAAGTGTAGATGTAATGAACGGAGCGCTTGCTTTGCTGCTGGTTGGGCGGTCTTCACGCTTACAGACTTCATAAACGGCTTTTTGTAACGCAGCCACAGACGCCATGGCATCCGTTTCATTGGTAGGCCTGAAAGCTTCGCCATCTTTCTGAGCAACTTGAAGGCGGAACGCTTCTTTAGCTGGCGTTGTTGTATCCGCGTGAATATCCCAAAACTCTTCAGGAACAAATGCTTTAATCGCACGTTCACGCTCTACAAGTAACTTTACAGCGACAGACTGCACACGGCCAGCAGATAGGCCACGAGCGACTTTTTTCCACAACAGTGGAGAAACCATAAAGCCAACAACACGGTCCATAAAGCGGCGTGCTTGCTGAGCATTTACGCCATCCATGTTCAAGTCTCCAGGTTTTTGGAAAGCTTGTTGGATCGCATTCTTAGTAATTTCGTTAAAGACTACACGTTTGTATCGCTCTTCATCGCCACCGATGATCTCACGAAGGTGCCAAGCGATAGCCTCTCCCTCGCGGTCCAAATCGGTTGCGAGATAGACGTGGTCTGCATCTTTCGCAAGCTTCTGTAGCTCTGCTACAACTTTTTCTTTACCTGGCAGAATTTGGTAATTCGCTTCCCAACCATGATAAGGATCTATACCCATTTTTTTAATTAGGGAGCTGCGTTCTTTTTCTTTTTTAAGGCGAGCTTTTTCTTCTACGCTTAAATCTTTTGATACCGCAGCAGCTTTCTTAGCAGCGGTTGTTGCAGTACTTTGACCTGCAGTTGGTAGATCGCGGACATGACCGACACTAGACTTAACAATGAAGTCTTTACCAAGGTATTTATTAATTGTTTTCGCCTTGGCTGGTGATTCCACTATAACGAGTGATTTACCCATAATTTGACTCAAATGCCCTTAATCACTATGAAAACGCTCAATCAAACGGCGCTCTACAAGGTTGCTTCTTTTTTTACTATCGAGCCGAACAACAAGAAGATCAACTTGTTTTTTTAAAATCCTTTTTATTTGCTCGACAAATCGACGAATTGTGCTTCTACGTTCAAAAACCCGCACATACTAGAATGGCTTATTACCAGACGCGACTGTAAACGAATTAAATATGGAGCAAATCACAAAAGTGGCAATTGCACAAATCTTACCATTTCTGTTTTCGATCATGGAATTGACCACAAGTAACATTACACTGCCAGAGAAATACTCAAACAGTGCATTGAGTTGACAACCGCCTACCAAGGCAATTTAATTGCCAGTGTTAATTCAGTTTCAGATTTCGTTTTATGAGGTAACACATTAATGAATGACAAAAAAACCGTCAGTGAGTTTGAACTGCTACTAATTGCGAACCAATTAATTCAAGATCACGAGCAGTACTTCGAAGGTTTAAGAGCAGACAGTGTTGAAGAAAAAGACGACGTTTTAGTTTTTAAAGGCAACTATTTTCTAGACGAAAATGGCTTACCAACCGAGAAGACTACGGCGGTATTTAATATGTTTAAATACCTAGCTCATCAGCTGTCAAAAGAGTTCAGTGTCGAAAAATAATAAAAGCCTCATTTGAGGCTTTTATTTCAACAGGTTAATGACTCAGATTTGCAAATTTCTCAAAATAATCCGGGAAAGTTTTTGATGTACATTTCGGGTCATTAATTGTCACTGGTGTATCACTTAGCGCTACCAGCGAGAAACACATAGCCATACGGTGGTCGTCATAAGTGTCAATCGCCGCGTGAGTTAGCTTAGCTGGAGGAGTGATAATGATGTAGTCCTCACCCTCTTCCACTTCTGCGCCAACTTTACGCAGTTCTGTCGCCATAGCGGAAAGACGGTCAGTCTCTTTCACACGCCAGTTATACACATTACGGATCGCTGTTGTACCTTTGGCAAAAAGAGCGGTTGTTGCAATGGTCATCGCCGCATCAGGAATATGGTTGAAATCAAGATCAACAGCATTGAGTTCACCGCGACGAGAGATAACGTAATCGTCGCCCCACTCAATTTCTGCGCCCATTTTCTCAAGCGCATCAGCAAATTGAATATCCCCTTGAATACTGTTTTTCCCAATACCCGTTACTTTAATCTCACCACCTTTAATTGCCGCAGCAGCAAGAAAGTAAGACGCAGAAGAGGCATCGCCCTCAACCAAGAAGTTACCCGGTGACACATAGTTTTGGCCAGCACGAACAACAAACTCTTGGTAATCATGGTTTTCAACCTGAACACCAAACTCTTCCATGATATGCAGAGTGATATCGATATAGGGTTTAGAAACCAATTCACCAATAATTTTGATTGTGATATCGCCTTTTGCAAGCGGGGCTGACATCAAGAATGCGGTCAAAAACTGGCTTGAAATTGAACCATCAATTTCTACCGTACCTGACGCTAAACCAGTGCCTTTAATGCGTAGTGGCGGAAAATTTTCATTTTCAAGATATTCAATATCAGCACCAGCTTGACGCAAGGCATCCACTAAATGACCAATTGGGCGTTCCTTCATTCGAGGTTCGCCAGTCAGTACATAGTCGCCCGAGCCTAAACACAATGCTGCAGCTAATGGACGCATTGCTGTACCTGCATTACCCAAAAACAGCTCTTGGGCCTGAACTGCGGTAAACGGCTTACCCAGGCCTTCAACTTCACACACTGTTTTGTCGTCAGATAATTGATACTGAACACCGAGTTTGGTAAGTGCGTTCAACATATGGCGAATATCGTCACTGTCGAGCAAATTGGTCAGTCGCGTTGTCCCTTTGGCTAAAGCAGCCAACAACAAGGCGCGGTTTGATACACTTTTCGAACCTGGGAGATTCACTTCTCCACTGATTTTTTGAATGGGTTGTAACGTAAGGCTTTCCATTAATGCTGTGTTTCCTTGCACCGCCCTCATATCTCTTTTTATCTGGAGCGATGTAAAATTCTTCGTACTGGCAGACTAACTAAATTCAACCGTGAAAACTAGCCTAAATCTTTAGTCGTCGTGAATTTTTAGTCATCACATTTCTTTGTCCACACGAACACCATCGGCAAAGTATAAAATTCGCACTTTATCTTTTTTGCTGAACAGCATTTGAGCGTCAACATCTTGTATAACGTCAATCCATTTTCCGTCTTTCGTTTCTATCAAAAGTTCCACTAAGCGATACTCAATGCTGTAGGTTCGATTCGCATTATTATGCGCGATACTTCCTCCAGCAATGGCACCTACTGCTGTGGCTACTTCGCGCCCATGACCATCGCCAAACTGATTGCCAATCACACCACCAACCACAGCGCCTAGCAGGGTTTCCCAGCCGTTTGCTTTCGACTGAACAATATCTTGTTGAGAAATGTAGCGAACGCTTTCTATCGTTCCAAAAACGACTTCGTTTACGGGTCTGGCTTGGTTACGTTGATAACCAGCATTGGCAAACAACGGAAAAATCAATATGATCCAAATCCACTTTTTCATTTTCTCTCCTAATCAAAACTGGGGTTTCGATGACGATTTATCTTCCAGAGCTGTCTGCTAATGATTACGGCTTCCCTTCACCTTATGAAGCATTAGAAGACCCAAACGGCTTGCTCGCTTTTGGGGGAGATCTCAACCCAAATAGAGTTTATAACGCCTATAAAAATGGTATTTTTCCTTGGTATGGTCCCGGTGAACCCATTTTATGGTGGAGCCCATCTCCGCGAGCAGTGTTTGATCCTAAGACATTCAAACCCGCCAAAAGTGTGAAAAAATATCAGCGTAAGCAACAATATTTGGTCAGCATCAATCATGCGACTAAACAAGTCATTGAAATGTGTGCGGCAACTCGCTCGCCAGAACAAACTTGGATTCATGCCGAAATGCGCGAAGCCTATGGTGAACTGGCAGATCTTGGCAAATGCCACTCTATTGAAGTATGGCAGAAGGAACAGCTTGTCGGTGGCTTATACGGCATTCAGATGGGGCAGATTTTTTGCGGTGAATCTATGTTCAGTACGCAAACCAATGCTTCAAAAATTGCCTTATGGTATTTCTGTCACCACTTTGCAAAACACGGTGGGCAGCTCATCGACTGCCAAGTAATGAACCCACATCTCGCTTCATTAGGCGCATTTGAATTGCCACGTGACGAATTTATAAATTCATTGCTATCTTTTAGAGATAAAGCAATAAAAGAAGCGTGTTTCAAACGCCAGTGGCTCAGTATTAGCATTACAGATGAATCTGAGTCTGTTTAGGAGTAAAGTGTGAGTTCTGATATACACCAAATTAGAATTGGCCTGACAAACAATCATCCTTGCAGTTATCTCAAAGACCGCATGGAACGTGTTGCTGTCGCACTCGATAGCAATATGCAGTCTGACGAAAATTATGAAATTCTTCTCGCCAATGGTTTTCGCCGAAGTGGCGATACAATTTACAAACCTCATTGCGATACATGTAGCGCTTGTAATGCTTTGCGTATTTCTGTTCCTGGTTTTTCCCCTTCGAAAAGTCAGAAGCGATTAATCAACAAGATAAAACAGCATCTGACTTGGGAACTGAAACCCAAGTTAGATGAAAACTGGTTCTCTCTCTACGCTAAGTATATTAAGGCTCGCCATCGTGATGGCACCATGTATCCTCCGCAGAAAGATGAATTTGATAAGTTTGCTCATTCACAATGGCTGAACACCCAATTTCTTCATATTTATGAAAAAAATCAGCTCATCGCGGTTGCAGTAACAGATATTCTGCCTAATAGTGCGAGTGCGTTTTATACTTTTTTTGACCCAGAATCCCCACTATCTATTGGCACTCTGGCCATTTTAATTCAGCTGGAATATTGCAAAAAAAGCCGTAAACAGTGGCTTTATTTAGGTTATCAAATCGACGAATGCCCTTCTATGAACTATAAAGTGCGCTTCCAACGCCATCAAAGGCTAGTAAATCAGCGTTGGCAAGGGTAGAATACGCCCCAACTTAACTTGTTTAACAATCATCGGCACGATAGGCCGTTGATTTGCGCCACATTTCTAAAGAGGATTAAATGGCTAAAGAAGACGTAATTGAGATGCAAGGTACTGTCCTTGATACTCTTCCAAACACAATGTTCCGTGTTGAGCTTGAAAACGGTCACGTAGTAACGGCTCACATCTCTGGTAAAATGCGTAAAAACTACATTCGTATTCTAACGGGTGACAAAGTTACTGTTGAGATGACTCCATACGACCTATCAAAAGGCCGCATCGTCTTCCGTGCTCGTTAATCTCTGATTTTCGAATGCAACAAAAAGCGGAGCTTAGGGCTCCGTTTTTTGTTGCTGTTCTAAAGAATTAAAAAGCGCATGGTTCAATTGTCGAAATATTTCATGCGTAAAAGACTAAAAGGGAAGCAAATGCTTCCCTTTTATTTCGTTCTCGATTCTTTACAACTAAAATTCTGTACTTATCACCGTGACACAATACTTCCCATCTAAGTGATTGATAAAATGCAATTTACTTAGCCTGACTTCAACAAATCGATTTATAGTATAGAGCATATTCGTTTCATAGAAATCACTAGCTACATCAAACAATTCAAGATAGTCGCACGCCATTATTTTCGCTCGCGACAACTCATCCATTCTGTCACTCATCGCAACATAGCTATGTTCTACTATAGATTCTAAATATCTTGTGAAACCTTTGTAATCCATCATCTCTGACACATGTACAACTTGAGCTAATGCATTGCTTTCCTCTTTGCTCAATAGCAACCAGTTCGAGCCTTCGCCAATTTTCACGTCATCATTGAGGTTTAAGTAGCAATGAGGAGAACTGGACTCGCTCGGCAGTTCATCAATTCCACCAAGCAAAATCTGCGATTCTCGCTTCAAACTTAATTTAACGTCTGAAAGTCGCAATGCGTTCTCAACCACAAAACCTTGGTGTGATAAATTCAAATTCGAGCTATCTAAACCCAGAAATTTACTAATGTAAAAACCAGCGGTGTTGCTTAATGAGTTAATAAAATCGACTGGCTTAGGCGGTGTTTTTTCAATATATCGCTGCTCACATGAACGGCAAAAGACGGACAAATCACCCTGGCCAGAAACCAGATATAGAGCAGTATTCGTGGATAAATCTTGGATACCCGATACGCCCAATATTCCCAGTTGAATAAATCGGTCCGTTCTACGGATATAACTCGAAGCAACTTTCTTGCATTCTTGCTTAATATCAACAGAAGGATCCCGATGAACATAAAATGAAGAGACTTGGTGGATATACATCATGCCTCCTCTTTTTCAATCACGAAAACATTGTTATTTCCGCCAAAACCAAAGCAATTGATCAAAAAGGCACCTTGTTGGCATGGAATAGACTCCTGAGTGGGAGACCAGTTCATTTCAGGGTCAGTAGTTGAAAAGTTGGGCGTTTGTGGAATAAAACCATGGTCAATGGCATTCATCATCAACACTAATTCGCTCGTTCCACAACTCCCTAACGTATGGCCTATATAAGGCTTCAGAGAGAAAAACGGAGGAGCTACCTTAAACACTGACCTCATACCATTAATTTCGGCTAAATCACTCAAATAACTCGCTGTGCCGTGCGCCTTAATGGCACGAATATCCTGACACGACACACACGCATTATCCAAAGCTTGTTGAATTACTTTCGCAACACCAGAACCATCAGGATTAACACCTGTGACACTGTGAGTTTCACAACGACCATCCCCGCCAAGAAAGTGCCAAGGAGATGCCTTGATATCACTACGGCTCATGAGAATCACACTTAATGACTCCCCTAGTATCAAACCATCTCTGGTCAAATCAAACGGCTTACAACTTTCAGTCGCCAAAAGTTGCATAGAGACAAACCCCTCCGCAGAGTGGTCAGCAAAAGTTTCAATCCCGACCACTAAAGCGTAATCGAGTATTTGACTCTCAAGCATAGTGGCGGCATCTAAAATTGCATTTGAACTTGAAGTACAGGCTGTATTGTATGTGAGGCTAAAATCATTTAATCCAAAATGCTCACTTAGTCGTTCAGCATATCTCCCGTTTCCAACTCTCTGCTTTGCAATGGATAGTGTTTCTTGCTGCTCGATGCTTTCTCCAAGGGGAACAGACAAAGATAGATCATTGGAAGCACAGCCGACGAACAAACCACATCGCGAGCGCTGACTAGGGTCAATTGCGCACTGCTCGAAAATCGAATCGATTAATGCAGTTAAATATGGAACAGGGTCGAACAACGCATCGAACTTTCCTTCGCTAAGTATCGCATAGTAAGGAATCGTTCGTTTTTGGTCGAATACCTGAATGGCTTTACTCTGAACGAAAAACTCACCGTTCTGTAACGCTTTTACTTGCTGGTGTTTATCGCCCAAAGCACAAAGAACTTCTCCCGCTAAAATTGTGATCATGAAACTATTCCGGTTGCAGGTGATCGGCAAGATGATTGACCGTCGTGACCACACGGCGGAACTCTTTCGGGTCAACTAAACGCAAGTTAAAGTGTCGTTGAAGCAGCATAGAGATCTGTAATCCGTCAACGGAGTCAAACTCAAGTTCACACTCTGGGGAAAATAGCATTACGTCATCAGACAGTTCATTCGCATCAATGTCATCACGGTCGCACTCTTCAAGAATCATTGTTTTTAGTTTTAATTTGAATTCATTATCCAAAGAGCCTCTCATGCTTCTTTCCTTTTTTTAAATGTAAATATAACAGCCGCAAGGCTAAGAGATATCAAACCAAACAGAGTCAAAGCGATAGCTTCTGGAATGATGTCTCGCACTCCACCACTACGCAGAAAAATATCTAAGAAGCCTTCTAGCCCCCATGACATCGGAGAGATGTTGCTCAATGTTTGCATCGATTCAGGCATCACAACCTTTGGCACCATAACTCCGCCGATAGCGCCTAGAAGAATATTAATTATCCCGCCTATGGTTGTTGCTTGCTCCACACTGTCTACCGAAGTCGCAATTAAAATCGACAGACCAATAGCAGAGATGCTTAACGCTAAAGAGACCAATATCAATCCAAAGACAGAACCGGAAATCGTTAATGGTGCCGCACCGAAATAAGGAACGACGAACATACCGACCCCAATCATTAGCCATACCTGAACTTGGTTAATCAACATATAGGGAATGATTTTCCCAGCAAACAAATTAAGAATGCTGACATTCATCGTCAAAAGCCGTCTTAATGTGTTTTGCTTTTTCTCATTGATAAAGATGGTGGACATCGGAATGATGACGAAAAATAAACCGAAGACTATCCAAGAAGGCACACTTTGCTGTGTTGACGTTGGTTTTTCATTTTGTGCAAACTTGGCATAATTCACTTCAATAAAATCATCGTTAAAAGACTTAACTTCTCGCCCGCCGCGGGAACCAAACTGCTTTTGAATAGCTGAACTCATGATGTCTAACTGATTTTTCATCACAATCAGTGACATCTGACTTTTAAAAATGCTTAACAGTGATGGAGAAGTATCAGCGGCAACCGTCAACTTAATATCTGATAGGTCATTTTCAAAGCCTTCAGGAATATCGACGATAAACTGAACACCTTCCTCTTCAGGGGATAGGTACGTCTCTTCACTGTAATCCAGTTGTGAGAAAGAAGGCGTGTCTGCCAATTCCTCTACTAATGTTTGGCTGGCATGAGTCTGGTCTCTATCTATCACGATATAACTCATAAGAGATTTATCGTCATTCATAACATCTTTTAAGGCGATAGACATAATCAAGATAAACACTGCCGGCATAATAAACAGTGCCGCTAAAGCATGTTTATCGCGACCTATTAGTAAAAACTCTTTCGTAAGCATCGCCTTAAACATCGTTACGATCCTTAGACGTTAGCTGAATAAACATCGATTCTAAAGTTGTTGTTCCATAACGAATATTTTTGACTTTGCGTTGATTTGCTTCCAGCGAGTTAAGAACCTGAGTAATCACTGAAGCCTCTGTGGTATTGAGCAACAGGGTTTCGTTATTGATCACTTGCACCATAGGTTGTGCCTCAAAAAGACCTTCGATAGATTGAGTCTGAGGATAGAGTTCAACGACTACTTGTTGCGCCTCATGATTGTTAACCATCTCATCAATGGTTCCCTGCTTGATTATTTTTCCTGCGTTGATAATCGCAACTTCATCGCAGATCTTCTCAATTTCAGGCATGTAATGAGAGGTATAGACAATCGTTTTATTGTCATTGGCGTAGGCTTTAATACTGTCCAAAATCTCATTACGTGACTCAGGGTCGATACCGACCGTCGGTTCGTCAAAAAACAGAATGTCAGGGTTATTCAACAGGCCAATTGCAATATTCAGTCGACGCTTCTGCCCGCCGGACAAAGTTGATGCCTTTCTCGTCAGCATTGAAGACAAGCGATTTGTTTCGATGGCATATTCAAAGTTTTGATGAAAACGTTCACCTTTAATCCCCTGGATACCAGCGAAAAATCTCAAATTCTCTTTCACGGACAAGTGTTCATAAAACGCAAGACTTTGAGGTATCAACGAACAACGTTCACGGATTTCCTTCAGGTTTTGTGCCAAAGGCATCCCGAAGAAAGTCACGCTACCCGCGTCATAAGTTAATAAGCCATTCAATATAGACATGAGTGTGGTTTTCCCTGCCCCGTTCGGCCCAAGTAAACCAAAGATAGCGTTGGAAGGAATAACTAATGATAAATTGTCTAACGCTTTAACTTCATTGTATGACTTGGTTAGTGCCTCTATTTGGATCATTAAAAGGCTCTCAGAAGTGATTGATAAAGCTTTTGTTCTTGACCTGCAATGGATTCTAGTTTGGATGCAATCATAGAATAATCAATTGCTTGCTTATTTCTCGGACGAATAGCTTTAGCAATCAATAACGCAAATTCTCGCCATTCATCACCTATTGCCGTCATATCTTTTGATGCCTTTTCCAAAGCTTGATTATCAATAAGTGCCGCAGATTCTTGCAGAAATGACGCGTATATATATCGGAACCCTGCCCCTCCCGTACCAATTTCTTCCTGCATACGAATGATATGACCTAAAAACAATTTGGCGTAATGCTCGTCTTTGTTCTCTAGCGCTCGAATATGTTTCGCCAGAAAATACATGCCCTTAAGTCCCGCAATAGGTACTGGTGTTTTCAACATGGATTTGGCGGTTTTTTTGATACTCTTTTTGATTATCTCAGGGTAATCAAGTGATGAGGGTACATAAGTCGGATAATAGAGAGCACCTTTAGGTGCCATAACGCCCTTAACAAAGCGGGCTTTTTGCAATGCCGTTTCATCGGAGGAAACAAGATGTTCGAACACCGGATCGCTAATGGTATAAGTACTGTCTTCTTTACCCACAACTACAAGGTTATGAGCGTTAAAATGGAACCGCATCTCCTCTGGAAAATAAGGAAGCCAAAACACAGAGGTTTGCGCACCTACAATTTTTCCGTCAGCCAATAACGAATCGAGCCTTTTCGTACCTTGCACTGGTTTGGAAAATGTCTCTACTTTCATTTTCACCCCCAATGCTTTTTGCACGCCTTTTATGATTGATTTAGGCATAGAGCGATAGGCGATTAAAGGCATTCCGCTTAGCTTAACAAACGGAAGATAAGCAAAAGTAAGTGCACTGGATAGACCAAACACCATTGGCTCAGATAAAGGCAGTCCATGATGGGTCAATATCGATGACATGACTCCACTTTCGCAGTGCGCATAGTGTTTGTGAGAAAACTCATTACTACTCATGATCGTTTTCCTCAACATTGAGCTCTGGCAAGATGGACAATTGTTCAACGCTGATCCCCAACGCCTCACTGTATGCATTCAACTTTTTAATTGGAAGCTTGGCAAAAACTGTAGGTTTCATATGCCGTTTAACCCGCCATTGAAACCAACCTACTGACTGAGCCAAAACCAGAAGATCCATACGTCGAGCATACATATGGTAATACAAGGGAGACTTCTCTCCTCTTTCAACCAGCTTATAAGCTGCAATCGCCTGACGCTCAAATTCATTGAGCGCTTGTTTGGTCACCAACTCTTCAGCTTCCCACCCCGACGATGCCACGACACCATATTCCCCAGACTCACTGGTGGCATACAAAGCTTTAGCGTTATTGGCGTAAGTAGAAGACTGGTCTTGAGGTACCTTATTCGCTTCCATTACACCACCTTAAGCTGCATAAAGGCCGTAGAAAAACGTCCGCTTTCTGGTACGTAACACAACAATGTGTCACCCACTTTTAACTGTTTTGAATGAAAGAGCTCTTCCAAAATAATATAGATAGACGCAGAGCCTGTATTCCCTTTGGTCGATAAGTTCGTAAACCAACGATCTTGTGGGATATCACAATTAGCCTCTAACATGCCTTGATACAATCGGTCGCGGAAATAACCAGAAGAATAATGAGGTAGGAAGTAAGTAACCCCATCAGAATTCACTTTGCCACTGGCAACAAGATCTCTGAGCGGACGTGTCACTGTATATTCCACAATGTTTTCGTTTAATTGCTTTACGTCTTGTTTTACGGAAAAAACCGATTTGTCTAACCACGACTGAGCAGAATATTCTCTCCACCCTTTTAAACTGCCATCTTCTAATTTTTCAGCCCCTGCATACATACAAGTATCCAACTCATTAGCGTAGGACTTCTGCTCAATCCACTCTATTTCGAGCGAAATGCCATGGTTATTTTTTTCATTGCTAAGCAGCGCCGCGCCGGCGCCATCACTTAGCATCCAACGCAAAAAGTCTTTTTCAAACGCTATTTCAGGTTGACGTTCTAGCTCTTCTACCTTACTGGATACTTCCGCTTCAAATTGACTCGCTCTCATCATAGCCGAAGCATTTTCGGAACCGGTTACAACTGCATTGTTACTTTGACCACTTAATATAGACATATAACCATACTTAAGTGACATTGTTCCTGCTAAGCAGATCCCCGCCAAGGCGACCACTTCGCAACTTGGGACAGCAAGTTCACCATGCACCATTAACGCATGGTTGGGTAACAGTTGGTCTGCGATAGTGGTACCACAAGCAAGAAGCTCAATTTCTTTGATATCAAAAAAATCTGAGTTAAGCCGTTTAATTGCTTCAGCAGTGAGTTGTGCATTCGTATGTGTTGTACAGCCTGTCTCTGGATCAATCGCATAATAACGCTGCTTAATTTGATTAGAACGTAGTATAAGATTTTTAGCTCTTGATGGACGATCGCCAACTTGTCCTAAAACGCTTTCTATCTGCTTGTTGCTTACCGCCTCATTCGGCAAAAAAGCTTGGACATCGTTTATATATACTTTTTTATTCATTTTATCGTCCGGAGGGTTTTTCATAGTATTTAATACTTTTATCAATCGAGTCTTTCATCAAGGGGGAAATAAGCTTCTTAGCAAGTAAATTAATTGGAACCAGAGTAAGAATCATTGCAACTAAAAACAACACATAAACAGTAATGATCACTTTACGTGATAAAGCGCCCGGCTTTCCCGATAATTGAATTAGCTTTCCCCAAATCATAAACGAACGAGTGGCTATTTTTTCGGAACTAATTAACTTACCGTTAACTTTAACTGCATCCAAATTAGTCAAGAGGGGTTTTTTCTCTTTTTCCAAATCCTGCGCTAATGCCATAGCTAAGCGTTCACCAAACCGAGCACTGTCTTTAATATCTTGTTCGCTCACTCCCGCCGCTGGAAATATCCAAAAAGGATCTTTTTTACCTGTTAGCAACCAACGAGGCGTAGTGATAAATGAGTAAATAGTGCCACTTTGATCGGTTAAAACCGCATTATCAATCAAATGTCCACCACACTCAGTTATTAAAGCTTTCATTTTCTCTTGAGCCATAACCCACATATCACGACAAGCAATAAGAGTAACTACGGGTTTATCTTTTAATAGCTGTTTAGCTTGCTCTGTTTTTAAAAAACCCGTAATTGGAATAGCAGGAGCCAAAAACCAGACTGTATAGGCGATAATAACTAAATCATACTCATCAGCTAAATTTGAAGCGGTTTTTAACTCACAACCATTCATATAAATTGCTTCTGGAAATGCGTCAAAAAAAGGATAAAAAGACCATGGATATGGGTAAGGTTTAACTGGTTCCAAAATGTGATAATCAACATGTATGTCATCACTTTGGCAAAGAGGTGTCGTCGATGATTCAACAAACTTAGAAAGCTGGCCACTTTGAGAGTAAGAAATAACTAGAACTTTTTTCATATAAAGGCTTATTGATAACTTGCAGTAGAATTCAATAGAAATTCTATATGTGTATATTGGTGCAAGATTACCACTAATTTATAAAATGTGAATATTTTATCCAAAACTAAAGTTTTAAATACAGCATTCACAAACATAAAATCAACGCTCTTTTTTTTTAGATTTGCTTCACAAATTCAGCTTATTTTAAATACTCAAAAACCTATAAATTGTTAGTCGGAAACGCTTGCGATGAAGAATATACATATATCTCCGAGGTAACTACTTCAAATCCCCATAAATCAGAAATTACATATTAGCTGCAAGAAAAAATACCCGCCAGATTACTTAATCTGACGGGTATTACATCTTAAAGATTCGCTTTTTGACTGCTACTTATACACTGTTAAGTTTTCAATGCAGAACTTCTTCTTTGGCACCTAAGTATTCAAAGACAAGATGATCATCTTTCAGAGCTACCTTCACAGTTCCGCCATCAACCAATGCTCCAAACAGCAGTTCATTAGCCAGCGGTTTCTTCAACTGATCTTGAATTACACGTCCCATTGGGCGTGCACCCATTTCGCGGTCATAGCCTTTCAGAGCTAACCAATGACGAGCATCTTCTGAAACTTCAAGAGATACACCACGAGCATCCAATTGTACTTGCAGCTCTACAATGAACTTATCAACTACTTGGTGAATCACACTTTCATCTAAACTGTTAAACCAAATAGTATGGTCTAAACGGTTACGGAATTCTGGCGTGAACACTTTCTTGATTTCCGACATTGCATCATGGCTGTTATCTTGCTGAATCAAACCAATAGATTTCTTCACTGTTTCAGCCACACCAGCGTTTGTTGTCATCACTAAGATGATGTTACGGAAATCCGCTTTACGACCGTTGTTATCAGTTAGCGTGCCATTATCCATCACTTGCAATAGCAAGTTAAAGATATCAGGGTGTGCTTTTTCAATTTCGTCCAAAAGCACAACCGAGTGTGGGTTCTTAATCACAGCATCCGTTAACAAACCACCTTGGTCATAACCAACATAGCCAGGAGGAGCACCGATCAAACGGCTCACTGAATGACGCTCGCCGTATTCAGACATATCGAATCGGAGTAGTTCAATTCCCAACAGTTTAGAGAGTTGAACAGTCACTTCTGTTTTACCTACGCCCGTTGGGCCAGCAAACAAAAATGAACCGACAGGACGATTATCCGCGCCTAAACCGGCACGAGTCAGCTTGATGGATTCGGTTAACACATCAATCGCATTATCCTGACCAAACACCAGCATCTTCATTTTCTGGTCTAGATTTTTCAGAATATCTTTGTCCGAAGAAGAAACGGATTTCTCTGGGATACGAGCCATTTTTGCAACCATAGACTCAATCTCAGCCACACCGACTGTTTTCTTACGTTTGCTGGCTGGCATCAAACGAACACGAGCACCGGCTTCGTCGATAACATCAATCGCTTTGTCCGGTAAGTGACGTTCATTGATATATTTCGCAGACAATTCAACCGCAGCACGAAGTGCTTTATTGGTGTATCGCACATCGTGGTGTGCTTCGTATTTTGGTTTCAAACCCATCAAAATTTTGGTGGTGTCATCTAATGACGGTTCTACAACGTCAATTTTTTGGAATCGACGTGAAAGCGCACGCTCTTTCTCAAAAATGTTGCTGTACTCTTGATAAGTAGTTGAGCCAATACAACGCAACTTACCGCTACTTAGCAGAGGTTTAATTAAGTTCGCAGCGTCAACTTGACCACCAGATGCAGCACCAGCGCCAATGATGGTATGAATTTCATCAATAAAGAGGATCGCATCTTTCTCTTTTTCAAGCTGTTTAAGAATCGTTTTAAAACGTTTCTCAAAGTCACCACGGTATTTTGTACCCGCAAGTAGTGAGCCGATATCCAGAGAGTAGATAACACTGTCTTGGATTACTTCCGGTACTTGTCCTTCAACAATTCTCCAAGCTAAACCTTCCGCTATAGCGGTTTTACCTACACCAGCCTCACCGACCAACAATGGATTATTCTTGCGACGTCGGCATAGCACTTGAATCGTACGTTCGAGTTCTTTGTCACGACCAATCAGAGGATCGATTTGACCTTGTCCCGCTAGCTGATTCAAGTTCGTTGCAAAACTTTCTAGTCTTTCTTCAGATGGAGATTCGTCAGAACTCTCCGTACCAAACGAATCAGAAGATGGATCTTCACTTGAACTGGATGCTTTGGTTATGCCATGAGAAATGTAGTTAACGATATCCAATCGACTAATATCGTTCTTTTTCAATAGATAAGCTGCGTGAGATTCCTGTTCGCTAAAAATAGCAACCAGTACGTTTGCACCAGTGACTTCACTGCGACCAGATGATTGAACGTGGAACACAGCACGTTGTAATACACGTTGAAAGCTGAGCGTTGGCTGAGTTTCACGTGTTTCGTCGTTATCTGGGATGAGAGGGGTTGTCTGATCAATAAATACGTCAAGCTCTCGACGCAAAACGTCAACATCTGCCTGACAGGCCAATAATGCTTCCTTCGCTGCATCGTTTTCTAACAATGCAAGTAGGAGGTGCTCGACGGTCATGAATTCATGTCTTTTGTCTCGCGCTCGAGCGAACGCGCCATTTAGACTAGACTCTAGTTCTTTGTTAAGCATAAGGCCTCCTTAAAGAACAACCACATCTGCAAATGTTACGCTTTTTCCATCGTACAAAGCAGTGGATGCTCGTTTTCCCGTGCGTACATTGTCACCTGAGCGACTTTCGTTTCTGCAACTTCAGCAGTAAACGTGCCACAAATTGCTTTCCCTTCATAATGAACTCTGAGCATCACTTGTGTCGCTTTTTCTATGTCCATAGAGAAGAAGCGTTCAAGGATTTCTATTACAAAATCCATCGGTGTGTAGTCGTCATTGTTCAGTATAACGTTATACATCGACGGTGGTTTTGTTGCTGTTTTTTCTCGCTCCAGTAGATCTGAGTCTGGAGTTACCCATTCGAAGTTTTTACTCATGATGGCCGTATTTAGGAGTGTTTCTCTTAAAAATGTCTCTTCTCTTACTATGTCATCACTTTTGATAACTAAGGCGCTGTCAGTGAAGGTGAAAAACAATCCTTACTTAGAGACTAATGCAGCAATTGTATCGCTGCAAATAAAACATTGCTATTAACAAACGAGTTTATTCTAAACGTTCAAAAACTCGTCACCTTTATGTAACACTATTTGGTTTAAAGTCCCAAACTGAGTCAATCATAACTAGCGCGAATACTAGTTTCACGACTGACATCAAATGAATTGGGGATATCTCAAAAGTGATTTGCTTATAAAAGTATGCATTTTTATACCATTCTCCTATTGACTGTGCTCAATCATTGACTACATTGGTCAAATAGTGACTAAAAATTTGGCAGCGGCTGAATCGATATTCACTTATTGGAGTAATCAACATCAAGTCATTTGATCAAACTATCTACGTAGTAAATCAATAAGAGTATTTTCTCCGCAACAACATCAGTAACAAAATGCATGAGGGACGTATAGCATGGCTACAGGTACAGTAAAATGGTTCAATAACGCCAAAGGATTTGGTTTTATCTGTCCAGAAGGCGAAGATGGAGACATTTTTGCTCATTATTCTACTATCCAAATGGATGGCTACCGCACACTGAAAGCGGGACAGCAAGTAGCATATGAAGTTGAACAGGGACCTAAAGGCTACCACGCTAGTAGTGTCGTACCTATTGAAGGGCAACAATCTAAATAGTTCGCTGCCAAGTAAATCTTTACCATTCACTGACCCATTGGTTATTTAAATGCTAACGATTTATAAATTGATAGATATGAAAAACCCGCCTCTTGGCGGGTTTTGTATTTTATAGTCAAGCGTCGTTTAAGCTTATGCGCGCTCTACTATGCTGTTCAGTGTTGAACTTGGACGCATTAGGTTAGAAACCATTGCATCGTTTAATGCATAGTAACCACCTAAATCACCCACAACACCTTGAGCACCATTTAGCTCTGCAACGATTTTATCTTCGTTAGCCAATAACTGTTCAGCCACTGGTGCAAACTCAGCCGCAAGATCGGCATCTTGAGTTTGTGCAGCTAGTGCTTCAGCCCAATATGCTGCTAGATAGTAATGGCTGCCACGGTTATCGAGTTCACCCACTTTACGTGATGGTGATTTGTTAAGGTCTAGGAATTTACCTGTCGCTTTATCTAATGCATCAGCCAATACTTGCGCTTTCGCATTGCCTGTCACCACACTTAGATGCTCTAGAGAAGCAGCAAGAGCTAGGAATTCACCCAGAGAATCCCAACGTAAGTGGTTCTCTTTTTGAACTTGCTGTACGTGCTTAGGAGCAGAGCCACCAGCACCGGTTTCAAACAGACCACCACCGTTCATCAGTGGAACGATTGAAAGCATCTTCGCAGAAGTGCCAAGTTCTAGAATTGGGAACAAGTCAGTTAGGTAGTCACGTAGTACGTTACCTGTTACAGAAATGGTGTCTTTACCTTCTTTGATACGCGCTAGCGAGTATAGCGTTGCATCTACAGGTGAAAGAATCTTGATTTCCAGGCCAGAAGTATCGTGTTCAGGTAGATATTGATTCACTTTCTTAATCAGCTCAGCATCGTGAGCACGCGCTTCGTCTAACCAGAATACTGCTGGTGTATTGGTTGCACGAGCGCGGTTTACTGCAAGCTTAACCCAGTCTTGAATCGGCGCATCTTTAACTTGGCACATACGGAAGATATCGCCAGCTTCAACTTGTTGCTCAAGCAGCACATTGCCTGCCGCATCAACCACACGCACTGCACCGTCAGCATCTAGAATGAAAGTTTTATCGTGTGAACCGTATTCTTCCGCTTTTTGAGCCATCAGACCCACGTTTGGTACGCTACCCATAGTGGTTGGGTCAAATGCACCGTGCTCTTTACAGAATTCAATCACGGCTTGGTAAACGCCAGCGTAACAACGATCTGGGATCATTGCTTTAGTATCTTTCTGCTTACCATCTGGACCCCACATTTGACCTGATGAACGGATCATCGCTGGCATAGACGCGTCAACAATAATGTCGCTAGGTACGTGTAGGTTGGTGATACCACGATCAGAGTCAACCATCGCCAGTGGCGGTTGAGTTGCATAAACCGCTTGAAGTGCAGCTTCAATCTCTTCACGTTGAGCCTGAGGTAATGCTTGGATTTTCGCATACACATCACCTAGACCGTTGTTTACGTCAACACCAAGGTTCTCGAATACGTCACCGTATTTGTCGAACACTTCTTTGTAGTAAACCTTAACAGCATGTCCAAAGATGACTGGGTCAGACACTTTCATCATGGTTGCTTTCATGTGCAGAGAAAGCAGAACATCTTGTTCTTTTGCTTCCGCAATTTCTTTTTCGAAGAACGCTACTAGAGCCTTCTTGTTCAAAACGCTTGCATCAATAATTTCTTTGTCTTTCAGTGCAAAAGGCTTTTTCAGTTCTTTGGTTGAACCATCTTTACCGACAAACTGAATAGAAACTTGAGTTTCTCCGTCAACAGTGACAGATTTTTCAGTACCGAAGAAGTCTTTATCACTCATGCTAGAAACGTGAGATTTAGAATCCGCAGACCAAGCACCCATCGAGTGAGGGTTCTTCTTGGCATAGTTTTTCACTGATGCTGGAGCACGGCGGTCAGAGTTACCTTCACGCAGTACAGGGTTAACCGCACTACCTTTGATTTTGTCGTACGTTGCTTTAATCGCTTCTTCTTCGTAAGTTGAAGGCTCTTCTGGGTAATTTGGAAGTGCAAAGCCTTTGTCTTGAAGTTCTTTAATCGCCGCTTTTAATTGAGGAACCGATGCTGAGATGTTTGGCAGTTTGATGATGTTCGCTTCAGGCGTTTGTGCAAGTTCACCCAGTTCTGTCAGAGCGTCACCAACGCGCTGTTCTTCTTTCAAATGCTCTGGGAAGTTAGCAAGAAGACGTCCTGCTAAAGAAATATCACGAGTTTCAATTTCAATACCTGACGATGCCGTGAATGACTGAATAATAGGCAGCAGTGAATATGTAGCGAGAGCTGGGGCTTCGTCTGTAATTGTATAAATAATTGTAGGTTTATTTGTTGGCATGAACTTTCCCTATTTGTTCTAACAACACACGGGCATGTGTTGTGTGAATGTACGGCTCAAGCGGGAAACATCCCAAACTTGTGCACGATAGTCTCACTCTTTCCTTTTGTGTTCGAATAACTTCTTTGTGCGAACCACCATAATGAGTCTTCGAGACAGTCCTTGAGTGAAGATCGTTATAATTAAACAAAATTAGGATAATAGTCTATCATCTTGTCGTTTATCCTATTTCTGGGCGCGAAAATGATAGCGCAAAAGCGAGTTTCAGAAAACTTTCAAACACACTTCATTTACATTTTTGCAAGGTAGTTAACATGTCATCCAGCTCGCGTAGTAGCACAGCTAAGGCTCCTCACTCGACTCACAAACCGCGTTTCAAACAAGGAAATCGTTCTTCAGGGCGCACTTCGACCAAACAAAGAGTACGTAAACCTGCTGTTCAAAAGCCAAAAGTGAACATTGAAGATCGCAAAGTCATTGTTTTTAATAAACCTTATGACACGTTGAGCCAATTTACTGATGGTGAAGGCAGAAAAACGCTCGCGGATTTCATAACAGTCAAAGATGTGTATGCGGCAGGCCGACTGGATCGCGACAGCGAAGGTCTGATGGTGTTAACTAACGATGGTATTTTACAAGCCAAACTGACTCAGCCAGAATCAAAGTCTCCTAAAACCTACTGGGTACAAGTTGAAGGTACACCGACAGAGTCAGATTTAGAGCCACTTAGAAACGGAGTGACACTAAAGGATGGGCCAACGCTTCCTGCGCAAGTAGTGGTGATTGAAGAACCCCAGTTGTGGCCTCGAAATCCACCGGTGCGCTTTCGCGCTGCCATTCCAACCACTTGGCTTGCGATTACCATCATTGAAGGTCGTAACCGTCAAGTAAGACGCATGACTGCGCACATTGGCTTTCCAACTCTACGTCTGATTCGCTACTCAATGGGTAATATTGAGTTGGGCGACCTTCAACCTGGCGAGTGGAAAGAAATCTCTATTGATGCAGCATAAAGAAGTGATCGACGGGGCCTCGGCCCTGTCCCACATCAAGCAAATCAGCATGTCCTATCGCTTGTGTAATGTATTGTTTGGCGTGACTGACCGCTGAAAGCATATCTTCTCCCTGAGCCAAAAATGAAGCAATGGCCGAAGACAAGGTACAACCCGTCCCATGAGTATTGCGAGTCCGAACTCTCTCAGCGCTTAATCTGTGAGTTTCATGTTGGGTAATAAACAGGTCATCACTCTCATCAGACGCCTCTAAATGCCCGCCTTTGAGCAATACCGCAGAAGTGCTTAACTGGCGCATTGCAGTAACCATCTGTTCAATTTGATCAGTATCTTTCGGCTCAGCTAGCCCTGTGAGCGCAGCGGCTTCTGGTAGATTAGGCGTAATAATGCTTGCGAGAGGTAGTAAGCGATCTTTCAAGCTGTCTATCGCAGTTTCTTTTAGCAGTAAATCGCCACTGGTTGCCACCATTACGGTATCCAACACAATGTATTTTGGTCGACATTGTTCCAGCTTATCAGCCACCAAATTGATGATATCGGCATCCGCCAGCATGCCAATTTTTACCGCGACAATGTTGAGATCTTGGAATACTGCATCCAACTGACTTTCAATGTGAGGTAGCGGAATGGGCAAGATATCAAACACACCCAATGTATTTTGAGAGGTAATGGCGGTGATAACCGAAGCCGCGTAACTGCCAGTCGCTGATATCGCTTTGATATCGGCTTGAATACCCGCACCACCACCACTGTCCGATCCGGCAATCGTCAGTACAACGGGAATTGAATTGGTTTTAGGCATAGCTGTTCCTTTAGGGTAAGACGTACAGGAACAGTCTCTCGAAAGCACATCTGAGATAGACGGCAAAACGAGATATACAATCGCAAAGATTGGATTAGTTCCCTACGTCAGTATTAACTGAATCAGGTTCAACGGGTCTCACAATGCGATCTCAGCCCAAAGGCTCCCCGACTAATAACGGACAGAATAGCAATGAAATTGTCTTTTCTGCAATTTATATGTTTTACAACGAAAAAGTAGCCAAATCGAGACTATAATTCGTTGTATCAAAGTGTATTTTTCAATATGTAGGCCGTTAACTCAGTTGGTAGAGTAGTTGACTCTTAATCAATCGGTCGCGGGTTCGAGCCCCGCACGGCCTACCAAGAAGCGGAAGATGAGCTCTTGGTCTATATATCCTGCATATTAAATAGTGGCGTGTTTATATTAGAAAAAAGCAAATTGGCAGTGAAGTTCAAAAAATGTCACTTTCTAAAGTGGCAATTCCTCTAGTTAAACATACGGCAATTTTATCCAAACAAGTTCTTTGCAATTCAATTACTAGTGAGTCTCAGAAATGACGCAGATAGAAATATGTCTGCGATTCATATGTAAATTAAAGAGGTGTAATTTCAACAAAACGAAAATCCTTGAAAAATGAGAAGATTGGAAGAAGCGCTTCTATGTTTCATACTTAATACAATAATTATCTGAGGAGCACGCATGGGCAAAGATATTATCGAGTTCATCAACACCAATCGCCATCTACTTGATCTTTTTACGGATCTGATTCCAATTCCCATCTTCGTTAAAAATAAAGATGGTAGATATGCCGAATGCAACAAAGCGTACATGGATTTTATGTCACTAGAACGCGATCAATTAATTGGGAAAACAGTATACGACATATGGGATAAAGCTGATGCGGATGTCTTTTTTGCTAAAGACAAAGAATTGTTAGACCGCGGAGGTGTGGACATTTATGAAACCGAGATTACTTCACCTCAAGGATTACTTCACGCAGTACAATTTCACAAACAAACTTTTACTGACTCATATGGGGCAGTAGCTGGGCTTTTAGGCGTCGCCTTCGATATAACTGAAAGAAAACGATTGGAATATTCTTTGGCAGATTTGGCTTCTACCGATGAGTTAACAGGGCTTCCTAACCGACGTGAGGGAATGTCACGGCTTGAGGTTATGCATAAGGCCAGCGAGAGAAAAGATCGCCCCTATTGTATTGCAATGGTCGACATTGACCATTTTAAAAAAGTTAATGACCAATATGGCCACTCAGTTGGAGATCTTGTGCTTAAAGAATTTGCTAGTTTAGCGAAAACAATCTTACGGATTAATGACGTCTGTTTTCGTTATGGTGGCGAGGAATTTGTCATCCTTCTGCCCGAAACCAATCTAAGCGATGGGCTTAACGTTGTTGAACGCTTTCGTCAGACATGGGCAACGTCACCATTGAACTTATTGGAATCTCAAACCATTCAGTCAACAGCCAGTATTGGACTTGTTCAATACCAAGGAAACAATGTTTCATTTGAACGTTTAATTCAGCTCTGTGATCAAGCGCTATACGATGCCAAAAACGGAGGAAGAAACTGTATCGTCTGTATTCAACCTAATCAGACGTTTAGCGAGTTTCAAGGGTAGCCGAATTTGTAGCTGATGGGTTGATGATCGCCTTGATTAAATATATACGGAATATCAGTGAAATCTGTACGAAAATCGTTGCTTGGACACTTTGTGGCGGATATTCCTGTCGCTCACTTGTAGCTCAACACTACCTGTTTTTACGGTTTCTGAGATTAAACACGGCACTTTTTCGAAGTGCCGTGATCATATATGGCTGGCCTACCAAGTACTCTGATTACTTGGATGCTCATTGTGGCGTTTTTTTATAGACTATAAGCGACTACTTATGACGCTCTTTGAGCTTATTTATCACATCACTCATCGACAAACCTTGGTCTTGAAGCAGTACCAACAAGTGATAAATCAAGTCCGCTGATTCACACACTAACTCCGCCTTATCGCCCGACGTCGCCGCAAGCGCAACTTCAACACCTTCTTCGCCCACTTTCTGCGAAATGCGTTTGGTGCCACGCGCATAAAGGCTAGCGGTGTAAGAGGAGTCTGGGTCGGCACTCTTGCGGGCAGCCAATAGCTGCTCAAGTTGATGAAGCCACACCATTTGTGATTCCTCTTGCACATCGCCGTCCCAACAAGTTGTGGTACCTGTATGGCACGTTGGGCCAATCGGATTCACTTTTACCAGTAAGGTGTCTTGGTCGCAATCCAAAGCAATATTTTTCAACTGCAACACGTTGCCTGAGGTTTCACCTTTAGTCCATAAACGCTGTTTGGTACGCGAATAGAAAGTAACTTGCTCTGTTTCTAATGTTTTAGCTAACGCTTCTTGGTTCATGTAGCCCATCATAAGCACTTGGCTTGAACCGAAATCCTGCACTATTGCAGGAACAAGACCATCAACCTTTTCCCAATTAATACGTTCCGCTAGGCTCATAGTCTCACCTCAACTGCTTGTTGTTTTAAATATTGCTTGAGTTCACCAATATTGATGATTTGTTTGTGGAACACTGATGCAGCTAACGCACCATCAACATTCGCTAATTTGAACGCATCGGCGAAATGCTCCATTGCACCGGCACCGCCAGAAGCAATTAATGGAACATGGCACACGGAGCGAACCATATTAAGTTGTTCAAGATCATAACCGTTTCGCACGCCGTCTTGGTTCATCATGTTCAATACGATTTCACCCGCGCCACGTTTTTGCACTTCCTGAACCCAATCTTTGGTTTCCCACTTGGTTGCTTTAGTACGCGCTTCATCACCCGTGAACTGATAAACCTGATATTTGCCCGTCTCTTTATCAAAATAGGAGTCGATACCTACAACGATACATTGCACACCAAACTTATCCGCAAGATCTGTAATTAACTGAGGATTCGCCAAGGCTGGTGAGTTAATTGATACTTTGTCCGCGCCGAACTCCAGAATGCGCGCAGCGTCTTCTGCTGACTTAATACCACCAGCCACACAGAACGGAATATCAATCACTTCAGCAACACGAGCCACCCAGCTTTTATCCACCACACGGCCATCACTTGAGGCGGTGATATCGTAGAACACCAATTCATCCGCGCCCTCTTCCGCATAACGTTTTGCTAGCGGAACAATGTCACCAATGATTTCGTGATTACGAAACTGCACACCTTTTACAACCTGACCATCGCGAACATCCAGACACGGAATTATACGTTTTGCCAACATGCGAACGCCTCCTCTGTGGTGAATTTGCCATCAAGTAATGCACGGCCAACAATCACACCTGCCACACCGCTGCCTTTTAGTGCTTCGATATCCGCTAAACTGCCAATACCACCAGAAGATTGGAACTGAACTTGTGGGTATTGTTTGCAAAGGTCTACATACAGCTCAACGTTAGAACCTGCTAGCGTTCCGTCACGAGAAATGTCGGTACAAAGTACATGTTTCAAACCAACCGTCAGATAATCTTCAATCAGTGCTTCAATGGTGACACCAGAATCTTCCTGCCAACCAGAAATCGCCACTTTGCGTGTACCGTCAGCGTCGATATTAATATCCAGAGCCAACACAATTTTTTCAGCGCCGTATTTGGTCATCCAACCTTTCACTAATTCAGGTTGTTTAACAGCCGTTGAGCCAACCACAACGCGTTGCGCGCCTGCTTCTAGCAAATCAATTACGTCTTGTTCGCTGCGTACACCGCCGCCTATTTGAATATTGGCTGGAGTGCCTGCCAGTAATTTTGCAATCAGGTCCAACTGGCGAGCACTGGTATCTTTAGCTCCGGTTAAATCAACAAGGTGTAGCCAGTCAGCGCCAGCTTTGTTGTATAAATTAAATTGTTCTACTGGGTCGACTTTATATTCTGTCACTTGACCATAATCACCTTGATATAGGCGAACAACCTGGCCTTCAATTAAATCTAATGCGGGAATAATCATTTCTGTTCCTTATTCGATATGCCGCTTTATCGCTTACAGCTTCCATTTATCATTTAGAGCTCTAGGAAGTTCTGAATTAATTTAGAACCGGCTTTTGATGAACGCTCTGGGTGGAATTGAACGCCGTAATAGTTGCCATTTTGAATCGCTGCACTGAACGGATTTCCGTAGTCACATTGTGCGATCGTGTAGTCACCCACAGGCATTGCGAAGCTATGTACGAAATAGAAGTACTCACCTTCTTCAATGTCTTTGAAAAGCGGGTTACCAGCTGTAGCTGAAACGGTATTCCAGCCCATATGTGGCAATGGCAAGTCACCAGTTTGCATTAAGCGAACTTCACCTTCGACCAAGCCAAGGCATTCAACGATATCATCCGCTTTCTGTCCTTTCTCTTCAGAAAGCTTGCCCAGTAACTGCATTCCTAAACAGATGCCAAGTAGCGGCTTATCTACCTTCGCAACTAGCTCGATAAGATTGCGTTCTTCTAGGTTCTTCATCGCTTCGCTGGCAGTTCCTACCCCCGGTAGGAACAGTTTATCGGCAGCAAGAACCACTGCTGGATCTTTTGAAATCGTGACTGGATAACCAAGACGTTCAATGGCGAATTTCACTGATGAAACGTTGGCACAACCAGTATCAATAATGACGACTTTTTGTTCCATTTCGGTTTCATTTCCCATTAGAGAACCCCTTTGCTGCTTGGCAATTCGTTTCCTTGTACTTGAATAGCTTGGCGTAGAGTACGACCAAACGCCTTAAACAAGCTTTCAATAATGTGGTGGTCATTCTCACCAGACGAAGACAAGTGCAGAGTGCACGCTAACGTGTCTGTCAGTGAGCGGAAGAAGTGATAGACCATCTCGGTTGATAAATCGCCCACTTCCGGACGGCTGAACTCAGCGTCAAATTTCAAATAAGGGCGACCTGACAGGTCTAATGCACATTGCGCCAAACATTCGTCCATTGGTAGAGTAAAACCAAAACGACCGATACCACGCTTATCACCTAAGGCTTCTTTAATCGCCTGACCAAGAGCCAAAGCGGTATCTTCAACCGTGTGGTGGTCGTCGATGTGCAGGTCTCCATTCACTTTAAGCTTTAATTGGAAACCACCGTGAGTGGCGATTTGATCCAGCATATGGTCAAAGAAACCTAGACCTGTTTCGATTTCATTACCACCCGTCTCGTCCAAATTCACCGCTACCTTAATATCGGTTTCTTTCGTCTTACGAACAACACTTGCAGTACGAGCTTTAACCGTCAGATCTTTAACGATTTGTAGCCAGTTCATAGTTTCAGGATTGTACTGAATACCACGAATAGCCATGTTCTCTGCCAGTTGCAGATCCGTGACTCGGTCACCGATCACAACCGATGATTTGAAATCGACTTTGCCGCCTTGAAGATACTCTTTCACCATCCCTAACTTAGGCTTACGACAAGAGCAGTTATCTTTTTCGAAGTGAGGACAAATCAACACATCATCAAACTTCACACCTTGAGAAGAGAAGATATCCATCATCATGTTGTGTGGGGCATCGAAGTCTTCTTGTGGGTAGCTGCTTGTGCCTAGACCATCTTGGTTGGTGACCATCACTAAACGATAACCAGCGTCTTGCAACGTGAGCAAGCTTGGAATAACAAATGGTTCCAGTTTAAGTTTGTCTAAACGGTCAACCTGAAAATCCACCGGAGGCTCAACAATTAAGGTGCCGTCACGGTCGATAAAGAGAATTTTCTGTTGGGTGCTCATTGTAGAATCCTTTCTATTGGTAGTAGTTACGAATAAACGCGACGGTCTTTTCGCACTCTTCTCTATTGCCTACGCTAATACGCACACAATCTTCAATTGGCGAGTTACGTAAGATAATGCCTGAATCCCATGCGGCTTTGAACAAAGCGTCACCATCTGGGAATTTAACCAGCAAATAGTTGCCCCAACCTTCAAACACTTGCACACCATTGATCATCGAAAGACCAACTTGCATGTAAGCTCGGTTGGCATTCAGATCCAGCACTTGGTATTTAGCACGAGCAAGACCAGCTTCTGATAGCGCTTGAGTCGCAATTTCAGCTACAGGGACTGGTACTGGATAAGGTGCGATGACTTTTAGCAGCACGTTAATCAACTCTTCATTGGCAAGAGTAAATCCACAACGAAGGCCAGCAAGAGCAAATGCTTTTGATAAGGTTCGTAGAATCGCCAAGTTTGGATACTGTGCTAGCAAATCGACCGTTGACGCTTCTGGACAGAAATCGATATAGGCTTCGTCCATTACAACAATAGCGCGGTCTTTGGTCATTTCTAGCAGAGCAACAATGTCCTCACGCTTAACCAAATTCCCCGTTGGGTTGTTAGGACTACAAACAAACACCAGCTTTACATTTTCCAGATTGGCTTCGATGTTGGCTAAATCTAACTGCCATTCTGCGGTTAGTGGTACCTTCTTGCGTTCAACGCCAATAGTTTCAGCACTGATTGCGTACATGCCATATGTCGGCGGGCAGAACAAAATCGCATCTTGGTTTGGCTCACAGAAAGCACGTACCAATAGTTCAATACCCTCATCAGCGCCACGAGAAGTTAGTACTTGCTCTGGTTTCACCCCTGCATATGCTGCATAAGCGTTGATTAGTTCAGGTGGCTGGCATTCGCTATAACGGTTTAAACGAGCGAAATTGGTTTTGTATTCATTGTTGAATGGCGATTCATTAGCGTTTAACCACACATCACCACTTCCGCCAATACGGCGAGCAGAGAGATAAGGTGTTAATTCCTGAACCTGTTTACGAGCGAGTTTTTCCATGATGATTACGCCTTCTGTCCCTTCTCAACAAGGAGTTTTTCTATACGAATCGTAACGGCACGTTTGTGCGCGTCTAAACCTTCAGCTTCGGCCATTTTTACGACAGTTGGTGCCAATGCTTTGAGACCATCGGCGCTTAGCTCTTGTACTGTCATACGTTTGCTAAAATCCGCTAAACCTAAGCTTGAATACGTTCGAGTATAACCGTAGGTTGGCAGCACGTGGTTAGTGCCTGAAGCATAATCACCCACTGATTCTGGCGACCAATCACCCAAGAAAATTGAACCTGCATTGTCCAGCAGTGGCACAAGCTCACGAGGATTCTTGGTTTGAACAATCAGATGCTCAGGACCGTAATAGTTAGAAATTGAAACCGCCTGAGTTAAAGACTCTGCAATTATGATTAAGCTTGATGCAAGGGCTTTCTCCGCAGTTGCGGCGCGAGATAGCGACTTAAGCTGTTTTTGAACCGCATCAGCCACTTGATCCGCAACGACTGGAGAAGGTGTTACCAATACAACTTGAGAATCAGGACCGTGTTCAGCTTGGCTTAACAGATCCGCGGCAATAAAATCAGCATCAGCCGTTTCATCAGCAATCACCAACACTTCCGAAGGACCAGCTGGCATATCTATCGCAGCACCACGGAAATCATTACTCACTTGACGTTTTGCTTCTGTTACATACGCATTGCCTGGGCCAAAAATCTTATCAACTTTTGCTACGCTTTCCGTACCATAAGCCATTGCTGCAATTGCTTGACCGCCGCCGACGTTATAAACCTCATCGATCTTACAAAGCTTAGCGACATAAAGAATTTCATCGGCAATCGGTGGAGGAGAACACAACACCACTTTACGGCAACCAGCAATTTGCGCAGGGACACCGAGCATTAATACTGTTGATGGTAGTGGCGCACTACCGCCTGGAATGTACAAGCCCACTTTGTTGATTGCACGAGTTACCTGTTCGCACACAACACCCGGCATAGTTTCTACTTTAATCGGTGCTGCTTTTTGTGCTTTGTGAAATTTAGAAATGTTGTTGTAAGCCAATTCCAACGCTTGCTTCATTTCATCATCAAGACGCTCACATGCCGCGTCAATTTCTTCAGCCGAAACACGAATTGAATCAGGCTTACACTTGTCGAATTTCTCAGTCAGTTCCAATAGAGCAGAGTCGCCTTCCGCTCGAACTTTGGCAATAACTTCCGCAACCGCAGCAGTGATATTCGCACCTTTAGCGATAGCTGGAC
The DNA here is from genome assembly GCF_054051265.1 of Vibrio sp. C8. Lineage (NCBI taxonomy): Bacteria > Pseudomonadati > Pseudomonadota > Gammaproteobacteria > Vibrionales > Vibrionaceae > Vibrio > Vibrio sp. C8. The sequence continues at coordinate 342,422 of NZ_JBPAOE010000011.1, read as the reverse complement.
GTTCCAATACTGAGTCTTGCTGAGTTTCACTCAGCGATTGCCAAACAATTGTTCTCATCGGGATTACTCCATCATCTTCTCAATTGGTAATACAAGAATAGAACTTGCACCAAGGGCTTTTAACTTTTCCATTGTTTCCCAGAACAAGTTCTCAGCACTGACGAGATGTACGGCTACGCGAGTTTTATCAGCAGAAAGTGGCAATACCGTTGGGTCTTCTGCACCAGGAAGTAGTGCCGTGATTTGAGGTAGTTTTTCGACTGGTGCGTGCAGCATGATGTATTTAGATTCTTTCGCTTGTTGGACACCGTTCATACGAGTCAGAAGGCGGTCAATCAACGCTGCTTTATCTGGAGCAAATTCACCAGTACGTTGAATCAGCTTCGCTTTTGATTGGAAAATCACTTCAACTTCTTTTAAGCCATTGGCTTCAAGGGTAGCGCCTGTTGAAACCAAATCAGCAATCGCATCAGCTAGCCCTGCACGTGGAGCTACTTCAACTGAGCCAGTTAACATGCAGGTACTAAAATCGATGTCTTGTTCTGCCATGTACGCTTTTAGAAGTTGAGGATAGGTAGTTGCAATACGTTTGCCTTTAAGATCTTGTGGGCCGTTGTATTCCACATCTTTGTCGATTGCGATTGAAAGGCGGCAACCACCGAAGTCCATACGACGTAGGTCAACGAATTCACTTGGCTGATTTAGAGCAATACGGTCATAACGGGTTTCTTCCAACACGTTCTCACCAACAAAGCCCAAGTCAACTACGCCATCCATAATCAAACCAGGGATATCGTCATCACGTACAAGAAGCAGGTCAATTGGCATATTTAACGAGTGAACTACTAAACGTTCACCCATAACATTAAATTTAACCCCACACTTCTTTAGTAGGCTCTGGCATTCGTTGCTTAAACGACCTTTCTTTTGAACTGCGATTCTTAGGCGTTGTGTTTGCATTACATTCTTCCTTCGTAATATATTGAAATCTTTAAAAATTTTATTAAACCAGATAGTAAAAAACCCTTGGAAGAGTTGTCTCCCAAGGGTCATAAATCTGATAATACTTTGATTTTAACCACCGGGAGAATCCTGTCTCCCGGGTATGCGTACATCTCCCGAAAGACTCTTAGGGATGATGGTGATGATGAATGTTCATTACAAAATTACGCATACTTAATTACACCGAATGTGTTCACTGGATTGCTTTCAACACTATCTAAGCTCGTCTCATTTTTCAACAAAAACTTTCACTTTTTGTCATCTTTTTCTGACTGCTACTTTTCGAGCACAAAAAAAGGAGGCTAAAGCCTCCTCTAATATGCAGAAATATAAAATATTAAGCTTCTTTGAGGGTAACCAACTTAGATTTTGCCAATGCGTTAAATACAAAGCACACTGCGATAAATGCCACTGTGGATGCCGCTAACGAAGCCAGTACCGATAGGGTCATACCAAGAACAATGAAACCAACGCATGATACACCTGCGACCGCTAGAGCATATGGAAGCTGAGTAGCCACGTGGTCAATATGATTACAGCGCGCGCCTGTAGAAGACAAAATAGTGGTGTCTGAAATTGGAGAGCAGTGGTCACCAAATACAGAACCCGCTAGTACCGCGCTCAGCATAGGTAGCATCAGAGCAATTTCAGTTGCACCTGCCATATCACCTGCGATTGGTAGCATGATACCGAACGTGCCCCAAGAAGTACCAGTAGAGAAAGCCATAATGCCTGATAGCAAGAATAATATTACTGGCAACCAATGTGGGTCGATATTACCTTGGGCTAAAGAAGAGAGGTACGCCCCCGTTTTCATGTCACCGATGACTGAACCAATTGTCCAAGCAAACACAAGGATTAAAATCGCACCAAACATAGATTTAGCACCAATCCAGAGCGTACGTGCAATTTCAGTGATCGAAATACCTTGTTTAACTACGGTGAACAGAGCAACCACTAAACCGACTAAACCACCGTAAATAAGTGATGTACCAACATCGGTATTTTCAAACGCACCAAGGACATTGAACGCTTTACCATCGGCTGCCAGTGCTTGTCCACCGGTATACAACATTGAACCAACGGTTGCGATAATCAGTAGTACGATTGGGAAAATAAGGTCTGAAACTTTACCCTTCTCACTTTCACGGATATCAAGTTCGTCATTTAGATCACGGGCTTGTTCGTCGTTTTCAGACGTATCTTCGTCAAAACCTTGGCCTTGAGAAGCATTAATTTCGTGTTGGCGCATCTGACCGATATCCATTTGGAACCAAACAACTGCGAACACCATTAATAGTGCGAATACCGCATAGAAGTTCATAGGAACCAAACGCAGATAAGCACCAAGCGCAGAATATTCAGTAATACCGTGTGACACTAAAATGCCGCCGATGATCGTCATGATGTATGCGCCCCAGCTTGAAGCAGGCATAACAACACACATTGGTGCAGCAGTAGAGTCTAGGATGTAAGCGAGTTTAGCGCGTGAAACATAAAAGCGGTCAGTAACGGGACGAGAAATTGAGCCAACCGCTAAACTATTGAAGTAGTCATCAACGAAAATGAAAACCCCTAAAAACGCAGCAAGCAATTTTGAACCACGTTTGCTTTTTACGCGAACTTGGGCCCACTCGGCGAATGCACGAGTGCCGCCAGAAAGCGTTAATAGTGCCGTCATCATACCCAACAGCAGCAAGAAGCCAACAATACTCATGTTCCAAGTATTCAGACCGCCGTCTTCAATAAATACGTTGGTTACTTTTGTGCCGACATAGCTAATCGCATTGCCGATAGAGTAATCAGCAAGTAATAACGCACCAAGGGCAATACCCATTCCTAAAGAAACAAGTACACGACGAGTAATAATAGCAAGACTCAACGCCACTAACGCAGGGACTAGTGACAAAGGAGACGAAGCAAAATCTAATAAATTCATGATCTTCAAAAACCAATAATATTTCGGTTAGAGATCTACTGCAGATAAACCACATCGAATAATTTCAATGCGATTAATGTTGAACTAAGCGAAAGGGAAGTGAACACTCCACCCAACCCTACAGTAGCGCTCCATAGTTTAACAACAATATAGACTATGGCAGTGTTGCCCCTATTCGATGACAACCCCAGCTAGCAGATTGATGACCTGACTAACTTCGGCGATATGGCCTTTCTCCGGTATTCATTGGCATCACCCCAATACTGGATACTTATCAATATCGCTCCTCTACGTCGAAGATAGAACAATTACCTGCGCAAACTTAATATTGCGTGATTATTGAGCATACTCCGCTTTAGGTGTGACGTATTGTACTTAACAAAACTGTCAATGCAACATACAATTTCATTTTTCATCACCTCTATTTATTCACAGCGTGAATGAATTATATTTCACAATCGAGCTCAAAGTGTTTTAGACCTAATTACATTAATTGCATAAAATTAGTCCGTACCTGACACTCTGAAATCCTAATATTTCCTTTCTTTTTTTAAGGCTAAGTTTTAACAGGCTAACTTTAATTACTGCTATTGTGGAAATTTCAGAATATTTACATTAATGTTGGCTTAATTATATTGTAAGAACTAATAAGTCGGTTTATTATTACCCCGTTAATTATTTAATTAAACAGGATTAAGAAATGTCGGAAATCACTAAAACTCTATTAAATATTCGTAGTCTTCGTGCATTTTCACGCGATCTAACTTTAGAGCAACTTGAAGAAGCGCTTGATAAATTAACGATCGTAGTTGAAGAGCGCAGAGAGTCTGAAGAAAAAGAACAAGCTGCTCTAGCTGAACAAGAAGCGAAATTAGCAGCAATTGCTGAGCAAATTGCTAATGACGGTATTGACGTTGAAGCATTAATTTCTGCTCTTGCTGGCGAAACAAAAACTAAATCAAAAGCAAAAGGCAAACGCGCACCTCGTCCAGCGAAATATAAATACATGGACAATGGCGTAGAGAAAACTTGGACAGGCCAAGGCCGTACACCTTCAGCAATTCAAAAAGCTTTAGATGAAGGCAAATCTCTAGAACAATTCGAAATTTAATTTTCTAGTTATCAAAAAAGGCTCCGAATTCGGAGCCTTTTTTATACGTATTATTTAGTGATATTGATAAATAATACGTTATTCAGGTAAAGGTTACCTTTATCTTTCCCAATACGCTTCTTCTAAGCTATCTTCACGCTCAGGAAGACCTCGAGATAAACGTGGAGAATGCTGGGCTAACACTTCATAACTTACACGGTTTGCATATTTACAAACTTGTGAGAAAGAAGAATAGGTTAAGAAGTTATGTTGGTGCTTACTTGAATTTGGCACATTACCTTTATGGTATTTATTCGCTGCCATGTCATGAAGTAATGCTGACAACGCTGCATCACCTGCCCCATTCGTATTCTTAATTTTCTCCGGGCCGCCCATATAAGGTGAAATATGAGAATAAATTCGAGTCGGATTTTCGCAGCTCAGTCTTGTTGCTGGGCGACTAAATTCGAAGCGATTAAACTCTGGAATAGCTCCCGGCAATAATGGTAAAGAAGTCTCTCTTTTACTTTCTTCTTCGGTATAACCCGCCATATATAAACCAACAGGCCCTGCGGTACATAAAACTAAATCAACCCAATCTAATGCTTTATCCGATGCCATTAATGGATCACTTTCACCGGTTAATGCTTCCGCTTCATCTTCATTCATTGCAACAACAGAAACATGATCACGCAAAAATTCCTGCCAATATTGAGGGTCATCCTGAATAACGAATTTTGTTCCTAGCGTTAATACAACTGGCACATCATATTTCTTAGCATATTCAATTGCGCGCATTGTCGCTTGTGGCATTGGGTCGCCTTCTTTACAACGAACTAAATATGCAGTGATCACTAACGCTGATGCATTTTTAAATATTTTTTCAGGAATACTGTCTGGGTGAAGCTTATTCATTTGGCCTTCGCTAATTGCAAAAGTACGCTCACCGTCTTCTGTAATTAAAGCGAAACAACGCCCGATAGCTCCATCAACACCTTGCAAATAATTGAGATCCATCCGGCTAGAGGTATTACATAAATAACGATAACCGTAGCTGCCAATTTTAATATCTTGGCTCATCACACCCAATAACGTTGAACGGTCATCGGCTAGCACAGAATAATTGTGCAAGGTATTGCCGATAGTTCCGCCCGCAAATTCATTTTTGATTAAACCATTTTGCTTTAATTCAGTGTATAAAGCTTCAGCGGTCTCATCATCAATGACTAAAGAGTGTCCTTTGCTCAGACCATAACGCTCAATGAGTTCGGAATCCACTTTCGCTTCAATATCAACCAACGTCTGATCAATACCGATAATATGTGTGCGAGATAATCTCTTATTATCTTGCGCTTGGATGACTAATGGATCACGAGCATCGACTGGAAAGTAATGCTTTGACTTACGTTGGCCAGGAAATTTCATAACGATAATTTAGGTGCGTGAGAAGAAAAGAGCCGGAATTTTACCCTGCGTCCAGTAAGGCAGCAACTCAACAAAGGATAGCAAACGTTTACGTGGATAAAGTTTTTTACACAAAAAATTTAGAGAACGATTACATGTCTCTTTAGGACATAAATGAAGATGAAATACACCAAATCAGAAGTGTGAACTCTGTCTCTGATCTGTCCTCAAAAAAGTCTTTCTGTTAGAATCTGCGTCCAAGTCAATCAAGTGGTATTAAGTCATGTCAGATAACCGCAACGCAAACAGCCAAAAGAAAGTCATTGTAGGCATGTCAGGTGGCGTTGATTCTTCCGTTTCAGCATATCTTCTTCAACAACAAGGCTATCAGGTAGAAGGCTTGTTTATGAAGAACTGGGAAGAAGACGATAACGAAGAATATTGTACGGCAGCGGAAGACCTTGCCGATGCACAGGCTGTCTGCGACAAACTTGGTATCTATTTACACACGATTAATTTCGCAGCGGAATACTGGGACAACGTGTTCGAATATTTCTTAGCGGAATACAAAGCGGGTCGCACACCAAACCCGGACATTCTTTGTAACAAAGAAATCAAGTTCAAAGCATTTTTAGAGTTTGCAGACGAAGTGTTAGATGCAGACTATATAGCTATGGGTCACTATGTTCGTCGTACCTTCGTAGGAGAGGGTGAAAAACCGCAAATGCTACGTGGTAAAGACAATAATAAAGACCAAAGCTACTTCTTATATACGCTGAGCCACGAACAGGTTGCACGCAGTTTGTTCCCGGTCGGTGAATTAGAAAAACCAGAGGTTCGCCGTATTGCTGAAGAGCAAGGTTTAATCACTGCGAAGAAAAAAGATTCAACCGGTATCTGTTTTATCGGTGAGCGCAAATTTACAGACTTCTTGTCTCGCTATTTGCCTGCTCAACCGGGTAAAATTGAAACTCCTGAAGGTAAAGTTATTGGCGAACATCAAGGCCTTATGTACCACACATTAGGGCAACGCAAAGGCCTGCACATTGGTGGTCAAAAAGGTGGTGGCGGTAACGAAGACCCATGGTACGTAGCAGAGAAAGATCTTAAACGTAACGTGCTTATCGCAGTACAAGGCGCAGACCATCCGTTACTGAAATCATACGGATTAATGGCTTCACAACTACATTGGGTTGATCGTACGCCAGTGAAAGAAGCGTTCCGCTGCTCAGTGAAGACACGTTACCGTCAAACTGACATTCCTTGTACCGTTATCCCTGTGGATGACAACAACATCAAGGTTATGTTTGATGACCCACAAGTCGCAGTAACCCCAGGACAGTCAGCTGTTTTCTACCAAGGCGATGTGTGCCTAGGTGGCGGCATTATTGAACAACGTATTTAAGGAGTATTTACGTGGCTAACACAATTTATGACCGAACTATCGCATTTGCTGGAATTTGCCAAGCTGTCGCTTTAGTGCAAAAAGTAGCGAAAGACGGTTACTGTGATTCAGACGCGTTTGAAACTTCATTGCGTGCAATTTTGGCAACGAATCCAAGTAATACTATTGGTGTTTTCGGTAGCGAAGCCGATTTGAAAGTTGGTCTTGAGTGTCTGGTCAATGGCATTGATAGCACCCCTACGGGCAGTGCCATTACTCGCTATATTATTAGCTTACTGGCTTTAGAGCGTAAACTAACCAGCCGCAGAGATGCGATGTCTCAACTGGGTGATCGCATTCAAATGATCGAACGTCAAGTTGAACATTTTGATTTGCTTGATGAACAGATGATCAGCAACTTAGCGAGTGTTTACCTCGATGTGATCAGCCCTATCGGCCCTCGTATTCAAGTCGCAGGTACTCCAGAGGTATTACAGCAAACCGCTAACCAACAAAAAGTGCGCGCACTACTATTATCCGGTATTCGTTGTGCAGTGCTTTGGCGTCAAGTGGGCGGCCGACGTCTTCACCTAGTCTTCGGACGTAAGAAGATGGTTGATCAAGCCAAGATATTACTGGCCAGAATGTAATCTTTAGCTCGCACCATGCGAGCTAATTTTTTTACTCATCGTTTTTGAGTAGCAGAAATCTCGCGCAATCGTTTGCGCAATATTCGTGACAATTGCCATTGATACTGGTATAAAGCACACGAAATTTAGAAACCAATTCAGGAGAAGATCATGGAACTGTCAGCATTGACTGCTGTTTCACCAGTAGACGGCCGTTACGGCAGTAAAACTATTGCACTACGCAGTATTTTTAGTGAATTTGGCTTACTTAAATACCGTACTATCGTTGAAATTCGCTGGTTACAGAAGCTTGCAGCAACAGCTGAGATTGCAGAAGTTCCTGCATTCAGTGAAGAAGCAAACAATTTCCTTGATAGCGTTGCAGCAAACTTCAGCGAAGCTGATGCACAACGTATCAAAGATATCGAACGCACAACTAACCACGACGTAAAAGCGGTGGAATATTTCTTAAAAGAAAAAGTTGCTGGCGTTCCTGAACTTCACGCAGTTAATGAATTCATTCACTTTGCCTGTACTTCTGAAGACATCAACAACACTTCTCACGCTCTGATGCTTAAAGAAGCTCGTGATACGGTTATTCTTCCTGAAATCCGTAACATCATTGATGCTATCCGTGGCTTAGCGGTTGAATACCGTGATATCCCTCTTCTATCTCGTACTCACGGTCAGCCTGCTTCTCCATCGACGATGGGTAAAGAGATGGCGAACGTTGCGTACCGTATGGAACGTCAATACAAGCAAATCGCGAACGTTGAAATCCTAGCGAAAATCAACGGTGCTGTAGGTAACTACAACGCACACCTTTCTGCTTATCCAACGCTTGATTGGCACAAATTCAGCGAAGAGTTCGTTACAGAATCTCTTGGCGTAACTTGGAACCCGTACACAACTCAAATCGAACCTCACGATTACATCGCAGAGCTATTTGATGCAGTGGCACGTTTCAACACGATTCTTATCGACTTCGACCGTGACGTTTGGGGCTACATCGCTCTGGGTCACTTCAAGCAAAGAACAATTGCTGGCGAAATCGGTTCTTCAACCATGCCGCACAAAGTTAACCCAATCGACTTCGAAAACTCAGAAGGTAACTTAGGTCTGGCAAACGCTGTGTTTACTCACCTTGCACAAAAGCTGCCTATCTCTCGTTGGCAACGTGACCTTACAGACTCAACTGTATTGCGCAACCTAGGCGTTGGCGTGGGTTACGCAATCATTGCCTACACGTCGACTCTGAAAGGTATCAGTAAGCTAGAAGTGAACCGCGAAGCTCTACTGGCGGAACTGGATAAGAACTGGGAAGTTTTAGCAGAGCCAGTACAAACAGTGATGCGCCGTTACGGCATTGAAAAGCCATACGAAAAGCTAAAAGAGCTCACTCGTGGTAAGCGTGTTGACGGTGAAGCAATGCGTAACTTCATTGATGGCCTAGAACTGCCAGAAGAAGAAAAAGCGCGTTTGAAAGAAATGACACCTGCAAGCTATATCGGTCAAGCGATTGAGCTAACTGACAAGCTATAAGCTGTAATTAGATTAAGAAAGGGAGGCTTTGCCTCCCTTTTTATTTGCCATTCGTTTATTTATTGACTCTTTTCGAAGAACAGCGTTACCTGCCCCACTTCAATACCAAACTTTTTAATTTTGGTGATGTTAAATACCCGAGTTTCATCTTGGCGGTAAAGCCAATCATCAAAAGTCACCTCAATTTCACCATCTTCCATTTTTAACAAGAAATCATACTTCCATTGAAGTGCATTGCCGACTTCCTGCCCGATAGCGTCACCAATAACATCGTCAGCTCGCCCAAGATAGAAGCCATTCGACGAACGCTGAATAGCCCAGACCCGTTGACTCTTCTCTCCATCGTCAAAAACAAAATCTTCGGTCAGTGTCAGAGTGTTACCGATAATATGCCCTTCAATATCCACTTCAAAGCGTCGAGTCTGCTTGTCGGTATAATCTTGCACCATTCCCCAAGCTTTCGTGTTGCCCTCGAAATAACCGAACAGGTCGAATTTCGGTTCGCTTTGATGATAATCCGATAACTCGGCGCTGCATGCTGTCAATAACAGCAATACTGACGCCACAAAACTCTTTTTAACCCAACTCATCATCGATTCATCCCTAATAGTTGTTGGCGCAAGGTTTGATATTCCGTTTTAGGTGATAACCAAATGGCTAAAAACGCATCATTCAGTGACTCATCGTCTATCGTTCCCACCACTTTCTGTTCACCAGCGTTGGAGATATAGACAAACTCACCCTCAGTGCCATCCGTAACATAAATCAGCTTTTCACCAGTTTTCACACTGGGGAAAATAGCGGTTAAAGTTGGCATCCAAGAGGCTATCTTCTCATCGCTGAAACCTTGTTTTTGCCATTGCTCCTCTGTTGCTTCGAGCAACTGAGTGCTACTGATATCCCTGAGATAGCGAATTTCCAACGCTACAGGATGCGGTGAAATATCACCCTCTAGTTTGTATTTGCCATCAGGCGAACGTAACTGAGATGAGTAAATATCCAGCCACAGCCAAGAAAGGGTCGCCTGACCGACAATCGGCCACTGTTGCCATTGGCGAACAACATCATTTGCATTTCCCGTTGCACTGACGTTAACGCTGACGAGAGCTAGCAGTGTCAGGATTCTTGTTCGAAACTGAGTAATCATTTACAAACACCCTCATGATTAACCACGCTACACCACCCCATTGCAGAGTTAAAACAGCAAGTGACCCAACAACGGAATATGAAAATTCAACCGCTGAAAATTTATATCCAGCCCAGTAACTCAAAGCACCACAGACGCCGACAAATAACATTACCAATCCTTTGGGGTATTTGCTTAAATGCGGTACCCATTGCCTTGCGTACCAGACAAACACCAGCCAGAGAACGGCTAGCCATACTGGTACGTGCGCACTTTTAAATACCAATAGGCCAAAAGCGCTATTGAAGGAATCTAAAACGATTCCTCCGACACCAAGCGCTAATATCCTGCCAATATCATCACGGTTTGAATACCAAGCGTAACCTAACGTCACCAGCCCAAGAGCCAGAGTCAGCCACTGAAAGCGCTCCTGTCCCAGAACAGCGAGAAACCAGATTATCTGGAACCAGAGTGATACGACAAATAAGCGTCCCACCGTTAGCCTCGTTGCAGCGTCATATGGATGGTGCTGATAGTTCGCGCATTAAAGCCACCTTCGCAATAACAGAAGTAGTAACGCCACATACGAATAAAGCGTTCGTCATAACCGAGCAGTGAAACTTGCTCCAGTGACTGTTCAAAACGTAGTCTCCAGTCTTTCAGCGTCTGCGCATAATCGAGCCCTAAATCAAAAATATCTCTGGTGATCAAATCACTGTGCTGAGTAGCCGTTTGAGTCAGTACCGTGACCGACGGTAAAAATCCGCCCGGAAAAATATATTTCTGAATAAAATCAACATTATTGCTGTAATAGTCGTAACGCTGATCGGCGATGGTGATCGCTTGTATTGCCATTAAACCTTTTGGCTTTAGTAACGACTGGCACTTCTTGATGTAAGACTTAAGATACTGCTTACCCACTGCTTCAATCATTTCGATAGAAACCAGCTTATCGTACTGACCTTCTAACAATCGGTAGTCTTGCTTGAGTAAGGTGACACGGTCACCCAAACCAGCTCGCTCAATTTGCTCTTTCGCATAACTGTATTGTTCTTCCGAGATGGTGGTGGTGGTGACATGGCAACCGTAAGTTTGAGCCATGTAAATCGCCATAGCGCCCCAACCTGTACCGATTTCAATCACATGATCACTCGGTTTCAGTTGTAACTGCTGGCAGAGGCGTTCCATCTTGTTAATTTGCGCTTGCTCTAATGTGTCATTTGGTGACGAGTACAACGCACTTGAGTAGAGCATTCGTTTATCGAGGAAGGTCTTGTAAAGTTCATTACCCAGATCATAATGCGCTTCGATGTTTTCTTTTGCCTGATCAACTGAGTTTCGTTTAAACCAATGACCAACCTTATACGCCCACTGCGTCAACCAACTGCTTCGTTGCTCGATTCTGTCTAACGCACTCATGTTTTTCGCCATGAGCTCCATTAAAGCCGTTAGATTTGGGCTATCCCACCAGTCATCCATATACGCTTCTGCGGCTGCAATGCTGCCACCTTTCAATAGTCGCGAATAAAAATCAGGATGCTTAACCCAGATCACTGCATTAGGTTCATCTTGATTTTTATGACCAAACTGCTGCTGATTAGACGCCTGATCAGAAAAAGACTCCACAATCGTTAAGCTGCCGACATCCAAGTACTGCAAACATTTAAATGCAACGTTGCGAGCGCTTTTCTGCCACGCAGATAAGCTGGTTGGCATATCCATAGAAGTCACATTTATCATTGCGTATTCTCCTTACTACGATTGTTTTCTTTTTTTTGTGTGTTCGGATGATCATGAATCGGCACACCTTTCATCCATAGTTTCAGCGCATGCCAGTAAATACCTAATGTCACTTTTATCGCCATAACCGGCGTTTTTACTAACAAAGCAAGCAAACCTTTGGTGGTAAATTCTTGGCCTTTCATAGCCAGAGTTGCGTCGAATGCTTTACCTTCGCGATGACATTCCAAATGCACCATTAAAGACTCAGTCAACGGCTTTAACTTCCACTGGTACTGCTGATCTATCGGATTAAACGGAGAAACGTGAAACGCTTTGTCATGTTGCCAGTTCTCTCCGTCAGCGCCCATGTCAGCTGGTATTGCGTAGTAGTGGCGTTCATTCCAAGGAGTGTTGCTGACTTCTGCCAGCAAATAACACCACTCACCATTTTCGTCATAGAGGTAATAGAAATTTACAGGACTGAAGTAGATACCTAAGTAGCGTAAGTGAATCACGGCAAGCACCTTGCCTTCTATTCGGTTGCCCGTGAGTTCAAATACTTTATCTTGTACCGCCTGTTTTAGTTCTCCCTCTCCAAGGTAGTCTTCACGGCGCAATCTTGCCCAGTGCCACCATTTTTCGCCAAGTCCCCAAACTTTTTTCGACAACGAAGTCCATTCATCCAAGTCAATGCAGGGCATAAACAAGGAATAGGTCAGCGCATGATTCTTAGGAGTGAAGCGTCTGTGCCTTACACTCCCAACAAGCAGTTGGCTGTTGAGGGCTGACATTACGCAGCCCCTTTCATCTTGGCTTCATTAACGCGCGCAATATTGGTCACCACATCCAACGCACTTCGCACGCCATCTTCATGGAAACCGTTGTGCCAGTATGCACCACAGAACCAAGTATGATTTTCTCCGCTGATTTCTGCTTTACGTTGCTGCGCGTTAATCGACTCTTCGGTAAACACTGGATGGTGATAAACAAAGCTGCGAAGAATCTTGTTCGGGTCGATGTGTTCACTGCTATTTAGCGACACACAGAAAGTCTCTGGAGCATCAATATGCTGCAAAATATTCATGTTATAGGTGAGTGAAGGTAAGTGAGAATCCTGCCCTTCATCCCCTCTCAACCAATAGTTCCATGACGCCCAAGCCGCTTTACGCTTAGGCAGTAAATTGGTGTCGGTATGCAAAATGACTTCATTTGCCTGATAACCGAGCTGAGACAGGATTTGCTGCTCGCTTTCTGTCGCGTCTTCCAGCATCGAAAGCGCCTGATCGCTGTGACAAGCAAAAACCACTTCATCGAACCACTCAGTTTTGCCAAGACTTGTCACTTCAACACCACCAGCAACACGTTTTACTTTGTCGACTGGTGAACTGGTTCGAATACTCTGCTTAAACCCTTGGGTAAGTGGCTCGATGTAAGAACGAGACCCGCCTTGAATAACGTTCCATTTAGGACGATTGCTGATATCAAGCAGCCCGTGATTTAAGAAAAAACGTAGGAAAAACGTGAGAGGAAACGCACGCATATCAGCCAGAGACGATGACCAAATAGCAGCGCCCATTGGAAGAATGTAGTTTTCACAGAAATAATGCGAAAAGCCGTGATGATTGAGAAACTGCCCAAGAGTTTGCAGATTGACTTCAGACTCCTTAGCTTCTTGTTTGGCTAACTTGTTAAAACGCAGAATTTCGGAAATAAACTGATAGAAACGAGGGTTCAGCCAATTACGTTTCTGAGCAAACAGAGTCATGATTGTATGACCATTGTATTCGAGACCATTCGCATCATTACGAACACTGAAACTCATTTCAGTCGGCGTTGTTTTCACACCTAATTCGGCCATTAAACTAATGAAGTTAGGATATGTCCGATCGTTATAAACAATAAAACCGGTATCTACCGCGTAAGTTTTTCCGCCAACTTCAACGTCAACCGTGGCTGTATGACCACCAATATAATCATTGGCTTCAAATACCGTAATGTCGTGCTGTTTATGCAGATAGTAACCGCAAGACAAACCAGAAATACCTGTACCAATAATTGCAATCTTCATCTTGTTTTCCTTTTAAGACCGAAACAGCAGACCAGTCACTGCGTGCTGCCATGAGTAAGGTAATGACCCCAGTATTCTTAGAATCCATGTAAAACGTTTAGGGAAATAAATGTTAGCTAACCCTTTATCTAAACCTTTCTGAATCGCTTCTGATGCTTGTTCAACACTGATGAGCATAGGCATAGAAAAAGTGTTTTTCGCGGTTAGCGGCGTATCCACGAATCCTGGGAAAATGGTAGACACTTCCACGCCTCGGTCGCGCCAATCCAAGCGCAATGAGCGTGCGATGTAGCCGACAGCAGCTTTGGATGCACCATAGGCTTCCGCTCTCGGCAACGCTAACTCACTGGCAATTGAACTCACCACCGCCACTCTGTGCCCTGAAACTAAATGAGGTTCTATCGCTTCAATAATATTAGTCAAACCGAACACATTGGTTTGAAACACTCGCTCAACCAGTTTCGAGTCCATTTCTCCATTATCGATATATTCACAATTACCCGCGTTAAGAAGCCAAAGGTCTGGAGTCAACGGTAAACTGCGCAGTGCATTGAATGTCTGCACTCGGTCCGTAATATCAAACTCGCAAGTCTCAATGTTTGGATATGCTTCATCAAGCTTAGCCAAAGATTCTTTATTTCTCCCACAAGCTATGACTTTCCAGCCTCGTTTGGCATAATCCAACGCCAATTGCTGTCCAATGCCAGATGTCGCCCCAGTAATCAGTACTGCACTCATTGGCCCAGCCTCCGCTTAATGCTTCTAATGACTCCACCAAGTAAAGGGATGTGCTCGTAAAGCATTTCGCCCAGATCAAAGTAATCTCGGTGGGATATAACCTTGCCATCGGCAAACTTAAGATGGCTCATACCATTAACATCAATTGGATTGCCGCCAGATAACTTGGGGTGCTGCAAATGCATGGTCCAAGTGATAAATCCGTCATTGTTAGACTGATGTTGTTCGGCAATTGAAAACTCACATCGCTCAACATTCTGATAAAGGTTAGCAAAATAGTTTTGCAGTGCTTCCAGCCCTTCTATCCGATGCGCCGCATCTTCAAATACCACCTGCTGGTGATAAACCTCTGGCAGCAAATGCAAATTGTCTTTACTGAGTTGCTGATAAAACTGGGCAATAACTTGGATATCCATATTCGCCAAACCTGTACAAATTTATTTTCCGTATAAGTTAAGTGTTAGGATAGCGCACAAAGAAAAGTTGTACAAAAATATATTTGTACAACTTTTTGTAAGAATTCTTTAGCAAGGATTTTTGAGAAGATCGTAAGGTACCAAAGTGAAGGCACAAAAAAGCCAGCTCGAAGGCTGGCTCTTAGGATTAAGAATTGCGCAATGCAGCAATACGTTTATCAAGCGGTGGATGGCTCATCAGTAGCTCAGTCATCGTACGCTTACCGTTGATACCGAACGCCATCATAGAACCTTCCAATTGAGGTTCGTAGCTCATCTTCAAACGCTCTAGTGCCGCAATCATCTTGTGCTTACCCACCAATTGAGCAGCGCCCGCATCAGCATGGAACTCACGATGACGGCTGTACCACATGGTAATGAAGCTTGCTAGGAAGCCTAAAACCAATTCAAGCACCATAGAGACACCGAAGTACACCATCATGTTGCTACCCTGACCCTCTTCATCACTGTTGCGAGAAGCAACAATGTTTGCAATGAAGCGCGACAAGAAGATCACGAATGTGTTCACAACACCTTGCATCAAAGTCATGGTAACCATATCGCCGTTTGCAATGTGGCTAACTTCATGAGCAAGCACAGCTTCGGCTTCATCACGCGTCATGTTATGTAGTAGACCTGTAGAAACCGCTACTAACGAATCATCACGTTTTGCGCCCGTTGCGAATGCGTTCATGTCTGGAGAGTCGTAAATAGCAACAGTAGGCATACCAATACCTGCTTGCTGCGACTGACGCTTCACCGTTTCCACTAGCCAGTGCTCCATTTCGTTACGTGGGTTTTCAATTACAACACCACCCACCGAGCTCAGAGCCATCCTCTTTGACATCAAAAGTGAAATAAATGAACCGCCGAAACCAAACACGGCTGCCATTACGAGCAAGCCAGACAAACTACCCGGTTGCATCCCTGTAGTGGCATAAACAATATTCAAAACCACACTTAGCACCATTACGACGGCTAGGTTGGTTGCCAGGAATAACAATACTCGCTTCATTAATTATCTCCGTTGAGGAAAGCTGACTATTAACCCAAAACCAGTAAGGTATCCCACTCAAAGGCTTCAGGAGTTTTCTAATACATAGTGTCTGCGATTTAAAAAACAAGGTTAAGTGTTAAATTGAAACATTTAATGTCAATTATGTGGCTACAATGTAAACAGATCCGATCTGTAGGAAGTTAGACTTTTGTCGTATTGAGGCACAGGTCGAAAGAGATTAAATTCCGAGCAGTGAGAGAGACATCATAACGAAGGATATCATCATGGCTGAAGCTCAAAGTTATAAAATGGCAATCGACCTACTCCGCTGCCATTTAGGCTTAACTGAAGAAGAAGCGAAGTTGCAACTGGGTATTGGTCAGGAACAATCTGTGCAGCAACATATCGCTGAAACTCAACAAGCATTCGCTATGCTTGGTTTGAACAAAGAAATGTAATTAAACAGATTCTAAAAAGGGCTGCATAATCTGCAGCCCTTTTTGTTTTGTCTGTCCCCAAGCTATCTCAGGATACTTGGTTTAGAACCCAGCTACGCGAGCTCTTTTTCCATCAAAGGTTCAAGATTGATGTATTTACCAAGTTCAGTACGTTTAGCGCTTGGAATATATGGGATTTCGCCAAGTTTTGGCGCACGAATACGAGATTCCAACACCTCAATAATTTCAGCGTAGTGCTCGGTGCCCGGGTTAATCCGGTTTGCTACCCACCCAACAATCGTCAAACCATCCGCTTCAATACTTTCAGCCGTAAGCAGAGCGTGACTTAAACAGCCAAGTTTCACACCCACCACTAGTACAACGGGTAGTTTCTCTTGTTTGACCCAAGACGATAAACAATCTGTGTCAGAGACTGGCACTCGCCAGCCACCTGCACCTTCAATCAATACGGTATCCGCTTTCGTTTTCAGGTAAGCGAGCTTGTCACTCAACACCTTGTAATCGATAGTCAGATTCTCGTGCCTAGCTGCAATGTGTGGCGATGCAGGCAATTCTAGCGCGTATGGATTGACGTCGTCATACGGCATTTCTTGTGTTGCTACTTTCATGAGATGAAGAGCGTCAGAGTTTCGTAAACCTTGCTCTGTTCTCTCACAACCCGCGGCTACTGGTTTATAGCCAATTGTTGTAAAGCCCTTACTGGCAATCGCTTGCAATATCGCTTTTGAAGCCACTGTTTTACCAACATCGGTGTCCGTACCCGCAATAAAAAATGCATTTATCATCGATAAATTACCCCTAAACAAACCTGATATGTTGCAGGTAAAGAACCTTGCTGACTTCGAAATCGCTCGTAGGCCTGCTCTACTTGAATCAGTGCCCGCCTTCCCGTCAACCCCTGAGATCTTGAATGGATATGATTCGCCCCGATGCCCTTTAGATCGCGCATCAGTTCAAAAGCGGTGTCATACCAAACAATCATCTCGGCCAAGTTTAAGTGATGCTTAGGAAGCTCGGCTTGCGCTAACGCAATTTTTACCTGATTGAAAGAAATGAACTCATTAACATGTTGATGAGAATCAATTTTCCGCCATGACTGCTTAAGCTCAGCCAAAGAGCCATCAAGCAAAGTAGAAAAGTAACCACGACCTAATGGTTTGAGTACACGTCGTATTTCCGCCAGAGGCGTAGATAAATCATCGCACCACTGAAGAGCCAGACTTGAAAAAACAATATCAAACTCGCCAGAAGGAAAAGGCAGTTCTTCCGCATCGGCATGAACATACGTGACCGAATCCTCACCACAACGCTCTCTCGCCTGCTCAAGCATGACCGGAGAGAGATCGGCGCACACTACATTCGCCCCTAGCTGTTTAAGTAGTTTTGAAAAGTAGCCAGTCCCACAGCCCAAATCGAGAACCCGAAGCCCTGATAAATCTGCGGGTAGTTGATTCAATAGACGATGACCAACATCGCGCTGAAATGCCGCGTGCTTATCATAGGTCGAGGCGGCTTTGCTAAAGGCGCTTGAAATAGCAGATTTATCTTTGCTTTCAATCTCTGAGCGTAAGGCAAGTTCACTCATTTGTTTGACTCCATACACTGAGATAAAGCGTTGGCTAACGCCGTGATATCTTCGATACTGTGATTGGCCGTCAGCGTGATACGCAATCGAGCTGAGCCTTCAGGAACCGTTGGCGGTCGAATAGCCGTCATCCAAAATCCCTTATCTTTCAGTTGTCGCGTAACGTTTAGTGCCTGTTGAGATTTACCCAAAATAAAAGGTTTGATTGGTGTAGATGTCGCGACATAGCCCCCAACTGACTGCAATAGTTCATCATAAACCTGAGACAGCTCATGAAGCTTTTCGCGTCGCCATTGCTGAGTTTGAATCATGCCAACGGCGTGAGTAATGGCATAAGCCTGTGCTGGAGGAATGGCCGTCGAATAGACATGATGTCGTGCGAACTGAGTTAGATAGTTCCCTACTTCTTCACTGCACAGAATAGCCGCACCAGAGAGTCCGAATGCTTTGCCGAACGTCACTACCAGTATCTCGGGTTGGATGCCCGCAGCATTACAACTGCCGGCGCCATCTTCGCCTAAAACGCCCACACCATGGGCATCATCGACCATCAACCAAGCATTGTTTCGTGTTAGTTGATGAAATTCCTTCAGTGGAGAGATGTCGCCATCCATACTAAAGACGCCTTCTGTCACCACCAACGCATTCTGATCACCAGAGAGCAGTTGAGATAAGTGCAGGACATCGTTGTGCTTAAAGCGCTTCATTGTTGCTTGGCAAAGCATCCCAGCTTCCATTAATGAAGCATGATTTAGCTTATCTTGTAGTAGCAGATCTTCTTTGTGCATCAGAGTAAAAAGCAACGCCTGATTAGCACTGAAGCCAGAACCAAACAATATTGCTCGATCAAAGCCAAGCCACTCACATAGCGAGCGTTCCAAACTGGCATGCGCCACAGAGAATCCAGTCACCAGAGGAGAAGCGCCGCTTCCTGCGCCATAAATATCCAGTCCAGTTTGCCACGCACTCGTCAACGCTTTATCACTGGCAAGACCCAGATAGTCGTTGCTGGAGAAGTTGATAAACTCAGTGTCACCACACTGAGTTGAGACCTGATTTCCGCCATCTAGTACCTGAAGCGAGCGAGTTAAACCTAGAGTTTCCCGTTCGAGCAACGCCTCTTGAACGCGAGCTCTAAACTGTTGCGTCATAGAACAAATCGTCGGCAGTTGGACGAGAGGCAACGCGTTCTACTACGCGATCAAGCAGCTCATTTTCAGCGATTTCATCCGGTTTCTGCGCTACTTGCTGGCTGTTAATTCCAAGCTTTTTAAACAACAACATATCGCTATCTTCTGCAGGGTTTGGTGTGGTTAATAACTTGCAACCGTAGAATATTGAGTTTGCGCCCGCCATAAAACAAAGAGCCTGCATCTGCTCGTTCATTTTTTCGCGCCCTGCCGATAAACGCACCGCAGACTTAGGCATCATGATACGAGCCACCGCGATCAAACGAATGAAGTCAAACGGTTCAACATCTTCAACATCTTCCAGCGGTGTACCTTGTACTTTCACCAGCATGTTAATAGGTACACTTTCTGGATGAACCGATAAGTTAGCCAGTTCAACCAGTAAACCCGCGCGGTCGTTTGTGCTTTCGCCCATACCAATAATGCCACCGGAGCAGATTTTCATGCCTGCTTCGCGTACGTGAGAGAGCGTGTCTAATCGGTCCTGATAGGTACGGGTTGTGATGATGTTTCCGTAATATTCCGGTGAGGTATCAAGGTTGTGGTTGTAATAATCCAAACCAGCTTCAGCCAGTTCACTCGCTTGTTCTGCATTGAGCATTCCCAGCGTCATACAGGTTTCTAAACCCATATTTTTCACACCTGAAATCATCTCTTTAAGGTATGGCATATCTCTGCTTTTCGGGTTTTTCCACGCGGCACCCATACAGAAACGTGTTGAACCTGAATTTTTCGCTTTCTGCGCGGCATCAAGCACTCGCTCAACTTCCATTAAGCGTTCTTTCTCCACATCGGTACGATAATGCGCGCTTTGAGGACAATATTTGCAGTCTTCAGGACAAGCGCCGGTTTTGATCGACAACAAGGTACTCACTTGAACATGGTTGTGAGGCTGGTACTGACGATGAACCAACTGAGCTTCGAAAAGCAGATCCATAAAAGGTTTTTCAAGCAGTGTTTTTACTTCAGACACTGTCCAGTTGTGACGAATATCCACGTGTAATCCTTTTTGATAATTTTTGTTGTGTGCCTTTCTCACTGAGGGCTCTTATCTCGCTTAACTCGCCGATCAAAAACCGAACGCTTCTAGGCATTTATGCTTGGTTAGTCTAACGACACGCGATAAACTGTCAACACAATAGATCCCACAAGGTTTACGTTAGATTATTTTTTAATCACATTAATTGCGAGTTTAGAATGGACTTAACCTTTGATCGCCAGCATATATGGCATCCTTACACTTCAACGCTGACACCTCTGACCTGCTACCCCGTGACACATGCAGAAGGTGTTCATCTCTATTTAGAGCAAGGAGATCAGCTGGTTGATGGCATGTCTTCCTGGTGGTCAGCGATACACGGTTACAACCACCCTCTGCTCAATCAGGCGGCGCATCTGCAGATCGATAAGATGTCTCATGTGATGTTTGGCGGGATAACCCACCAGCCAGCCATTGATGTGTGTAAGAAACTCCTTTCACTTGCTCCAAGTAATTTGCAGCAAGTATTTCTGGCAGATTCTGGATCTGTTGCTGTGGAAGTTAGCCTGAAAATGGCGCTACAGTATTGGCACGCCAAGGGCGAAAGCCGCTCAAAATTCCTCACACTACGTCACGGATATCATGGTGATACCTTTGCTGCGATGTCCGTAACTGACCCCGACAACTCTATGCACAGCCTTTATAAAGGCTTTCTTCCTGAGCACATCTTTGCAAACTCACCACAAGGCAACTTTTGGCAAGAGTGGGATGAGTCTGATATTGATGATTTTCGTCATAAGCTGACCCAACATCACCAGCAGATAGCCGCTGTGATTCTTGAACCAATCGTGCAAGGTGCAGGAGGGATGCGTATCTATCACCCAGAATTTTTGCGCCAAGTTCGACAGCTCTGCGATGAATTCAACCTGCTGTTGATATTGGATGAAATCGCGACAGGATTTGGTAGAACAGGGAAACTGTTTGCCTGTGAACACGCCGATGTAGAGCCAGACATTCTCTGTGTAGGCAAAGCATTGACCGGCGGCTATATGACTCTTTCTGCCACTCTGACCACGCAGAAAGTTGCCGATACGGTTTGTAGCGGTGAAGCCGGTTGCTTTATGCATGGCCCAACGTTTATGGGTAACCCACTCGCTTGCGCTGTAGCTTCAGCCAGTTTAGACATCATTGCCACTCAACAGTGGCAAAAACAGGTTAAACAGATTGAGGCTTATTTTGCCGAGGAACTGGTGCAGTTTGAGTCGTACTCAGAAGTGAAACAGGTTCGTTATCTAGGCGCTATTGGAGTTATTGAAACCCATCATCCTGTCCACATGGAAAATATTCAGGCTCTGTTTGTTGAGATGGGGGTGTGGATTCGTCCATTCGGCCGTTTGATTTACATTATGCCGCCATACATTAGCCAGCCTGAACACCTGAACAAGCTGCTTAATGCCATTAGAGCTGCGTTATTGGATCCAACCTGTTTTGCCCAAAATCAGAGTTAAACTTTCCAAATTGGCAAGTGCGGTTTTCCTGATGAATTTACAAAACTGAACATTATCGGACATTTTTAACCCCTCCTTTTATTTAATATTGCCCCAACGCGAATTGTAACTTTCTATTACAAACAAGATTCGCAAAAACAATAAAAACCAAAAGCTTCTGACTTAGCGTTGAACAACTCACCGCTAAGACGGAAGTTAACCACGTCGTCTATTCAAAACAGGCTCATCCAATGACAGCAAAATGCTGCGTTAAGAGATTAACCATCAAACCTACAGGTCCTAATAATGAGATTCGACAACAAGTATGTCCTAACTTCTACAGCTATTGTTTCCCTACTTCTTTTGGGCTGTAAGGACGTCACACAAAAACAGCAAGTTACCGCGCCAATCGTCGAAACCGTAACAATGCAGGCTTCGGAAATTACGCCTTACCACTCATTTATTGGCAGAACAGTCGCCGAGAACGACATAGATATTATGCCAAGAGTGAATGGAGAACTGACTGAAGTTCACTTTAAAGATGGCGATATGGTGGAGAAAGATCAGGTATTGTTTCAAATCGACCCTCGCCCCTATAAGGCTGCACTGGCATACGCAAAAGCATCAATACAAAAAGCACAGGCAGAACTCTCTCTTGCTAACCGCGAAGCAGACCGAGCGAAGAAGCTGATTAAAGATAAAAGCATCAGTGAACAACAGTACGATGATGCCATCGCTAAGCAGGCGACTGCCACAGCGTCAATGAAAGGTGCGGAAGCTTCGTTGCTTTCAGCGCAGCTAGACCTTGAATTTTCAACCATTCGAGCTCCTTTTTCTGGTCGTGTCGGATTTAGCAACTATCGTGTGGGTGACCGCATCACGACATTGCAGCTAAAACCTTTAGTTTCTCTAACACAAATTGATCCCATCCACTTTCGATTCAATATTGATGAAAAACTTTATCGACGCATACGCAACGTTGTCGATGCAGTAAGAGCTGAAGACGGAAAGCTCGATGTGGACTTGGCCCTAAATTTATCAGACGGCAGTGAATACCCAGCGGACGGTAAAATTTACGCCGTAGGCAACAAAATCGATCTTGATACTGGTTCAATTCAAGCCGAAGCCACCTTTGCCAATACCAAATACTCACTGATGCCGGGTGAGTACGGCAACTTAACCATTAGCCTCAAAGGCAAAACCATAGAAGGGTTACTCGTCCCTGCCGCATCAGTGCAGCAAGACCAGTCTGGTGACTACGTAATGGTGGTGAACAAAGACAGCGTCGTTGCTCGACGTGAGATCGACTTGGGGCAAACATACGGTACCAACAAAGCAGTGACAGCCGGATTGGCAGAAAACGACAAAGTGATTGTGAAAGGATTACAAAAAGTTCGTGTCGGCATGAAAGTGCAAGCCAACGATATCAGCGAACCAGCGAATAAGGCGAGTTAGGCACAATTATGTTAAGTAAATTTTTTATCTATCGACCTAAATTTGCATTGGTTATTTCGTTAGCGATGACGCTGATGGGGCTTATCGCACTAAAAGTATTGCCCATTTCGGAATATCCACAAATTTCACCTACTGTTATTACCGTCAGCACCATGTATCCCGGAGCAAGTGCTGATGTGGTAAAAAAAACCGTTGCTCAGCCGATTGAAGCGAAAGTCAACGGGGTTGAAGACATGATATATATGTCATCCGTTATCGGTAACGATGGATCGTATACCTTGCGGGTTTATTTCCGTGTTGGTGCTGATGGCGATATGGCACAAGTTCGTGTCAACAACCTTGTCTCTCAAGCGTCTTCCTCTCTACCGCAAGAAGTTAACCAAATAGGTGTCACTGTTCGTAAAAAGTCTTCCGATATGCTCGGTGTTATCACTTTACGATCACCAAAACAGACGCACGATAGTATCTACCTTTCAAACTATGCAGACCTGAATATCGTTGAACGCTTAAAACGCATTGAAGGGATGAGTGATATTGCCTTGTTGGGCAAAAAAGACTATTCCATGCGTGTTTGGCTACAACCGAATAAACTGGCGTCTCTAAAGCTCTCTGCATCGGATGTAATTAGTGCGATAAAAACGCAAAACGTACAAGTCGCAGCCGGTAAAATTGGTGGTATGCCGGCTCCAGACGAACAACAACATCAGTATGTTTTACAAGTTAAAGGGCGATTACAAACCACGGAAGAATTTGAAAACATCATCGTTAAAGCCAATGCGAATGGCTCACTAATTCGTCTAAAAGATGTGGCACGTATTGAAGTCGGCGCTCAGGGCTATGAAGCCGATGGCCGAATGAATAACCAACCAGCTGCGGTTCTTGCACTTTATCAACTACCTACCGCTAACGCATTGGCAGTAATGGAACGCATTAAAGAAGCGATGAAACAATATGAGAAATCATTTCCTGACGATCTCGTTTATGACATCGCCTACGACTCAACAGAGTACGTAGAAACATCAATTGACGAAGTTTATGAGACACTGATTATTGCCGTGTTGCTGGTGACATTGGTCGTATATGTGTTCCTGCAAAACTGGCGTGCAACCATTATCCCAACACTTGCGATTCCGGTTTCAATTATTGCGACCTTTGCCGTAATGGGCGTTATGGGTATGACCATCAATACCATTTCGTTATTTGGTCTGATTCTCGCCATCGGTATCGTGGTGGATGACGCCATCATCGTGGTCGAAAACGTCGAAAGGGTCATACATGAAGAACATTTAGACCCCATACCCGCCACCATCCAAGCGATGAAAGAAGTCACTGGGCCAGTACTGGCCACAACCTTGATCCTTCTTGCTGTATTTGTTCCGGTTGCCTTGCTCCCGGGAATTTCAGGAAAAATGTTCAACCAGTTCGCCGTAACCATTTGTGTATCCGTACTGATTTCGGCTGTAAACGCGCTAACATTAACACCAGCATTGTGCGCTTTGATGTTGAAGTCAGAGCATTCTACCCCTATCGCTCCGTTGCGTGCGTTTAACCGTGGTTTTGAAGCGATTACGTCCAAATATCGAGGGCTTGTAGGCTTTCTTGGTCAACGTATGTTTCTGAGCATAGCGATTTATAGTGCTTTAATTGCCACACTGGCCTTCAGCTTTATGCAAATCCCTTCTGCTTTCGTTCCTAACGAAGACAAGGGCGTATTTATGGTGGAAATGCGCTTACCTGACGCAGCCGCTTTGCAACGTACAGCACCATTGATGGAAAAATACGTGAATGAGTTACGCCAACTCGACGGTGTAGAAAACGTGGTTTCCGTAGCGGGCTTCTCGGTGATTAACATGGCTGCGATTCCCAACTCAGGTATGTTAATCATCAAATTGGATAACTGGAGCAAACGTAAAGACCCAGCGTTGCAACAACAAGCCCTGATGCAAAAAGTTAATCAGATGCTCAATTCCAACCCAGATGCAGCTTCGTTTGTATTCGCAACACCCGCAATTAAAGGCATGGGCGCCGTTGATGGTTTTAACTTGGTATTGCAAGACAACTTAGGTCGTTCTCCACAAGAATTGGCGAGCACAACAGCGGATTTCGTAGCAAAAATAAACCAGCTGCCAGAAGTAGCGAGAGCATTCTCAATCTTCCGTGCCAATATTCCGCAGCGTTTTATTGATGTCGACCGAGATAAAGCCATCTCATTGGGCGTGCCATTGAACGAAATATTCTCCACCTTACAGTCGCAACTGGGTGGTGCCTATATTTCCGATTTCAATAAATTTGGTCGTTCATATCAGGTAAAAGTTCAAGCAGAACAACAATATCGCGACAATATTGATGATATCGGAAATCTCTATGTGCGAAGTGCGACAGGAAATATGGTGCCATTGGGTACACTGATAAAAATCAAACCTATTTTCGGCCCAGATACACTCTCAAACTACAACATGTTCAGCGCAGCTACTGTCAATGGTGCGCCAGCCCCAGGCTTCAGTTCCGGCGATGTGGTGAAAGCGATTGAGAAGCTGGCTGCTGAAGAACTGCCAAGTGGCTATTCGTACGAATGGTCGGGTATGACCTATCAAGAAATGAAAGCTGGCAACATGGCACCAATTGCGTTTGCGCTCTCTTTGATCTTCACCTACCTATTCTTAGTTGCTCAGTATGAGAGTTGGACCATTCCGGCTGCGGTAATGATGGCGGTACCTGTGGCGGTATTGGGCGCGGTTGCAGCATTGATAATGGCAGGCCAAGCCTTCGACCTGTATGTACAAATTGGTGTGGTGATATTGATAGGTATGTCCGCCAAGGTAGCAATTTTGATCGTTGAATTCGCCAAAGTTCTGCGCGAAAACAAAGGGCTCTCAATTCTTGAGGCGGCGATGGAAGCAGCTCGAATCCGTTTCCGAGCAGTACAGATGACTGCGTTTGCTTTTATCTGGGGTGTATTCCCACTGGTGATCGCATCTGGTGCGGGTGCCGCATCACGCCATTCCCTCGGTTTCGCTGTGTTTGGGGGCATGATCTTGTCAACCTTTGTTGGCACACTACTCACCCCCGTGTTCTTCGTGATGATGCAGACACTGCGTGAGAAGTTTAAGAAAAAACCTGCCGTTATTGTTGACGACAAACATTAAATAATAAGGGCGTCTTACCTAAGTAAGACGCCCTTATCTTTTCTATATGCCACCTAAATTCGCGATTAAACGCTCTTAATTCAAGACTTTTAACCGTTCGCTAGTCACTGGTATTTAGGCCGCAGCAACGTTTGAATTTGCTAGATACACTTCCCCATCGTCTATGTAAACAGACCATGTTTTTAGCTGGAATTCTGGCTTCTCAACACATTCGCCCGTTTCGAGTTTAAAGTGTTGTTTATACAGCGGTGAGGCAACACAAATCTCACCTTTCACATCACCGACGATACCGCGACTGATCACATTCGCCTGACCAATCGGATCCCAGTTCTGAACTGCAAACACTTTCTGCTGGGTATGAGGAATCAAGAACAGTGCGACCTGCTCCCCCCAAATTAACGCTCCGCAACCTTGCAAAGGCATCAGTTCATCCAGTCTACAAATACGTTCCATCATAATTAAAGCTCCTGAACTACTGGGATACGCTGTTCGCGTATACGTTGATAAGGTAGCGCCATGCTTCCCTCTTGGTGGTTAATAAACGGGCGGAACTTACGCAGTTTCTCTTCCGATTCAACCGTGCTCTTCCATTCACACTGATAAGAATTAATGACATGTGACATTTGCTGCTCTAACTGTTCACACAACTCTAGAGAGTCTTCAATCACGACTTGTTTCAGATAGTCTAATCCGCCTTCTAAACTCTCCAGCCATACTGACGTACGTTGCAGTTTATCTGCGGTGCGTACATAGAACATGAGCACACGATCAATCAGTGCAATCAGCTGCTCTTTTGATAGATCGGATGCCAGTAAATCGGCGTGACGAGGGCGCATACCACCATTACCACAAACGTAAAGGTTCCAGCCGTTTTCAGTGGCAATCACACCAATGTCTTTGCTTTGTGCTTCAGCACATTCACGAGTACAACCCGATACGGCGAATTTGAGTTTGTGTGGTGAACGTAGACCCTTGTAACGGTTTTCTAGCTCAATCGCCAAGCCGACGGAATCGTCCACACCGTAGCGACACCATGTTGAACCGACGCAAGATTTCACCGTACGCAGAGACTTACCATAAGCATGCCCTGTTTCAAATCCAGCATTGATCAGCTCACGCCAGATTTCAGGTAACTGCTCCATTTGCGCGCCAAACAGATCAACCCTTTGACCACCGGTTATCTTGGTGTAAAGGTCATATTTCTTAGCGACTTCACCCAGTACAATCAGTTTATCCGGTGTAATTTCTCCACCCGGAACACGCGGCACAATGGAGTAAGAACCGTCTTTCTGCATGTTTGCCATGAAAGCATCATTGGTATCCTGCAAACGACTGAGTTGCGGTTCCATAATGTGCTCGTTCCATAGCGAAGCGAAAATTGATGCCGCTGTTGGTTTACATAAATCACACCCTAAACCGTGCCCGTGTTTATCCAGTAAGGTATCGAAATCTTTAATCTCTTCAACCTGACAGATATGGAACAGCTCTTGGCGTGAATATTCAAAGTGTTCGCAAACGTGGTTATTCACTTCCATACCCATAGCGACCAGCTCTGCATCGAGAACCGATTTCACCATGCTTGAACAACCACCACAGCCAGTACCCGCTTTGGTTGCTGCTTTGAGATCATTCAACTCTACCGCACCTGCATGAATGGCTTTAACCAGCGCACCTTTCGTCACGTTATGGCAAGAACAGATCATGGTGTCATCAGAGACTTCGCCACTGAGCGAAGAGGTATCAAACAGCAGATAAGCAGGATGTTCCGGCAATACCGTTTTGTTTAAATAAGCTTGCAGCAACGCATCGTAATCAGAGTTATCACCGACAAGAATGGCACCTAAAAGCTGAGTGCCACTTTGGTCAACCACCAGCTTTTTATAACTGCCGGTACAGGTGTCCTGCAAAACCAGCTCTTGAGCGCCTTCCGTTTGCATTTGCGCGTCACCGATAGATGCCACATCCACACCCAACAGTTTCAACTTGGTACTCATATCTGCACCAGTGAAATCGCCGCCCAGTCCCATAATTTGACCAGCAACCGCACGAGCCATTGCATACCCCGGTGCAACCAAGCCAAAGATGCGTTGTTGCCATAATGCACATTCACCAATGGCGTAGATGTTTGCATCGCTGGTCTGGCAACTATCATTAATCACAATACCGCCACGTTCACCGATTTCTAATCCACATTGGCGAGCCAATGCATCTTGCGGGCGGATACCTGCCGAAAAGACAATCACGTCCACTTCCAAAGGTTCTGCATCTTTAAACACCATACGGTGTTTTGCTGTTTCACCATCAATAATTTTTTCTGTCGCAGTGGATGTAAGAACGGTTAAGCCGAGCTTTTCGATTTTCTCTTTAAGAATCGTACCCGCACCATCATCCAACTGCACTGGCATTAAGCGGGGCGCGAATTCGATGACATGCGTTTCCACACCCAAAAGACGCAACGCGTTTGCGGCTTCTAAACCCAGCAAACCACCGCCAATGACCGCGCCCGTTTTTGCTTTATCACAAGCGTTACGAATCGAAGACAGATCATCCAAAGTTCGATAGACAAAAATGCCGTCACGCTCATGGCCCGGCACTGGCGGAACAAACGGGTACGAACCTGTTGCTAGCACAAGCGAGTCGTAACCCAGAACATCATCCCCGTCTAAAATAATGCTCTTTTGAACACGGTTAATCGCCGTCACTTCACTGCCTAATATCAGATTGATGCCGTGTTTTTGATACCACTCTTCACTGCTTAGCATTAAGTCTTCATGAGATTTACCTGAAAACAGAGAAGAGAGTTGTACACGGTCATAGGCGATAAATCGCTCTTCACCAATCACAGTAATACGTTTTTCTAAATGAGCTTGCTGCTCAACCAATTTCGCAACAAGGTGATGTCCAACCA
Organism: Vibrio sp. C8; assembly: GCF_054051265.1. NCBI lineage: Bacteria > Pseudomonadati > Pseudomonadota > Gammaproteobacteria > Vibrionales > Vibrionaceae > Vibrio > Vibrio sp. C8. The sequence continues at coordinate 313,118 of NZ_JBPAOE010000011.1, read as the reverse complement.
TTCCGTTGCCGACAATAACGATATGTTCCATCATGAGACTCTTCCTTAAGCCGTTTTTGCTATAGGAGCAGCAACCTTCTGAGCTGCTTCTGTTTTGGTTTGCTTTTCATACAAAAAGCGCAGTACCGATTGACGATATTTTTGATACGTCGGGTTGTCTGCCAACGCGACTCGGTCACGTGGTCTTGGTAGATCAATATCAAGCACTTCGCCCACAGTGGCAGCAGGGCCATTGGTCATCATGACGATTTTGTCTGATAACAATACGGCTTCATCCACATCGTGAGTAATCATGATGACGGTGTTATTCAGCTCTGCCTGAATCTTCATCGTTGCGTCTTGCAAACGTGCACGTGTCAACGCATCCAGTGCGCCAAACGGCTCATCCATCAACAACACTTTCGGTTGCAACGCCAGTGCACGAGCAATACCAACGCGCTGCTTCATACCACCTGAAATTTCATCCGGCTTTTTATCTGCTGCATGATCCATTTGAATCAAATTCAGGTAGTGTTCCACCTGCTCTTTAATCCAGCTTTTCGACTTACCTTTGGCGATCTGTTTCACCGCCAGTTCAACGTTTTGATACACGGTTAACCAAGGCAATAGAGAATGGTTCTGGAATACAACGGCACGCTCAGGTCCCGGTCCATCGACCTCTCGACCATCCAGAATCACACCGCCATCAGTTGGGTTATGCAGCCCTGCGACAAGGTTTAACACGGTTGACTTACCACAGCCTGAGTGACCGATAAGTGAAATGAACTCGCCTTTTTGAATTTGCAGATCGACGTTTTTCAGAGCCACAAATTCACCTTGTGGCGTCGGGAAACGCATGCCGAGTTGTGATAAATCTAAAAATGCTTTTGACATGAAATTTCTCCCCTAGCGAAGTTCTTGTTGTTTGTTCCAAGACAAGCGTTTTTGCAGTTTGAGCATGCCGCGATCCAGCAGCAGACCAATAAAGCCGATAACAAACACCGCAACCATAATTCTGCCCAGTGATGCTGAGCTACCGTTTTGGAATTCGTCCCAAACGAATTTCCCTAGCCCTGGGTTTTGCGCCAGCATTTCAGCCGCAATCAGAACCATCCACGCAATACCCAGTGATAAACGTAATCCGGTAAAAATCATTGGAATCGCAGAAGGCAAAACAATGGTACGAATGTGTGCCCACCAAGAGAGGCGCAATACTTTGCTTACGTTGAGCAGGTCTTTGTCTACGCTGGTCACACCCACCGCTGTATTGATAAGCGTTGGCCATAAGCTACAAAGCGCAACGGTAAAGAGTGAGTTGACGAACGATTTAGCAAACATTGGGTCATCACTGACATAAGTCGCACTTACCACCATGGTGACAATAGGTAACCAAGCCAGCGGTGATACGGGTTTGAGCAACTGAATAATCGGGTTAAACGCCTGATACATGCCTTGATTTAGCCCCAACACAATGCCAAGCGGAATGGCGATAACAGAAGCCAGCAAAAAGCCTGCGGAAACCGTGACTAAACTGGTACCAATTTGGTCAAAAAAGGTGGGTTTGCCTGTGTATGGACGAATCTTCACTTCTGCGTCTGGATTCTTAGCCAATTTGGCTTGATTGCGTTTTTCTTGTCTCTCAATAAATGCCACTTCTTTCTCTCGTTCCTTAAAGTGCTCATCAACCAAATTGCTGAACTGTGTAAAGGTTTGAACTGGGCCCGGCAAGGTACCGAGTGAGGTCTCAACCTGCTTAGCAGCCAAGTGCCAGAACATAAGAAAAAAGCAGATTCCAAGCATTGGCCACAAGACCATCTTGCTTTGGCTCACAACTTGAGTGCGGCTAGGAATCAGTGAAATAACATTGGTCGACATAGCAAACTCCTTGGCTATTTGTCTTTTAGGGTCTGTCGCCCTAGAACTTCCGTGTAAATCTGTTTGCTTGGAGACTCTCAGAGCCTCCAAGCGTGAGGCTTAAACTTTATCTTTGCCTTTTAAACCAATAGAGAACTTCTCCAGATAAGCATTCGGCTGACGGCCGTCATACACGATGTTGTCGATGAAGTGTTTCTGCGGAGCACGGAATCCATCCATCAGCTTGAAATCTGGGAAATCCTTCGCCGATAACGTGCCATCTTCAATCAAAGACTGAGCCGCTTGTTGATAGATGTCTGGGCGATACACTTCTTTGGCTATGTTCATGTACCAATCATCAGACTGCTGTTTTGGAATTTGTCCCCAACGACGCATCTGAGTGAGGTACCAAATCGCATCGCTGTAGTACGGATAAGTAGCGTTATGACGGAAGAAAACGTTGAAATCAGGTACATCGCGCTTATCTCCTTTTTCGTACTCAAATGTACCTGTCATAGAGTTGGCAATGACTTCTGCATCCGCACCCACGTACTGACTTTTCGCCAGCAATTTAACTGCTTCTTGTCGGTTAGCATTGTTGCCTTCATCTAACCAATACGCTGCACGAATCAGAGCACGCACCACTCGCAGATGGGTGTTTGGGTATTTATCTGCCCATGCTTTAGACACACCGAAAACTTTCTCTGGGTTGTTTTTCCAGATCTCGTAATCCGTTACGACAGGAACACCGATACCTTTGAACACTGCCTGCTGGTTCCATGGTTCACCAACGCAATAGCCCTGAATTGTGCCCGCTTCCATGGTAGAAGGCATTTGTGGAGGAGGAGTGACACTTAACAGCACATCGGCTTTTAGCTGACCGCTGTTATCACCTGTAATAGGCGCGTAGTAACCTGGGTTAATACCACCGGCAGCTAACCAATAACGCAGTTCGTAGTTATGAGTGGAGACAGGGAATACCATCCCCATGTTGAACGACTTACCTTCGTCACGATACTTAGAGATAACAGGCTTCAAAGCGTCCGCTTTAATCGGGTGAGCAATTTTCCCGTCACTTTCTTTAGCAAGGAATGGCTTCATTTGTTCCCAAGTGTTATTGGAGACAGTAATCGCATTACCGTTCAAATCCATGCTAAACGCGGTGACGACTTCTGCTTTTGTACCTATGCCAATAGTGGCACCAAGAGGCTGGCCAGCCAGCATATGTGCACCATCCAGTTCACCATCTATCACTCGGTCTAACAGAACTTTCCAGTTCGCTTGCGCTTCTAACGTGACGTATAAACCTTCGTCTTCAAAATAACCTTGCTCGTAGGCAACCGCGAGGGGTGCCATATCAGTCAGCTTAATAAATCCAAATTTAAGATCTTCAATTTCCGGCTCACCAATCTCTGCAGAAGCAGTGGCACTGAGCAGTGAAGCTGAAGTTGCAAGTGAAGCGCCGAGCACTAAAGTGCGCATCCATGGCTTGATATATTGCATCGCAATACTCCCTTTCCTTATAACGAACCCAAAAACAAAAAGGCGCTACTGCCCGAATGAGCAGTAGCGCCTTTGCTATTTCTTTCATCACCGCCGTTGATGATGTCCGAAGTTATACTTTAAATTTATCTACAAATAGTAATCCAATTTGTATGCCATCTTTTATATTTATTACTTTTCAACTACTTAACTAAAAAAATGTGGATTTATACTAATTACACTGCATTTCTAAGTGCAACCTGCACCAAATCAACAATTTTCTCCTACCCCCAAAGTATTAATTACCATTGATACTATCGAAGGTACGAATCACGTTCTTAGCAACTTGCGCCATAGATAAACTGGATTGCATCGCAGAACTTCTTAATACGCGATAAGCGTTTTCTTCATCGATAGCATGCATCCTCATCAGCAATCCTTTGGCTTTTTCAATCCACTTTCTCTCTTCCAATTTTGCCGTCAACAGCTGTATTTCTTGTTGTAACGCAACGCTTTGATCACGAACCTGAATTGAATAATCAATCCAAGGTTTGAGATCAAATGAAGAATCAAAAGGAAGAATAACGAAATCATTAGACTGAGGTAGTCTATTGATATCATTCGAATTTAGCTGTTTAAGAATAATAAGAAGCGGGATTTTTTTGCTCTTGCAAAACTCAACAATCAGACGTAACTCCGCCGTTGGCTGACGCCAGGAGACCACCACAATTGAGCTGCTTTCACGCCCAACCATCTTCTCTAACTGTACAAGCTGACAAGCTAATATATGATCGTAATGCAGCGCCAACTTGGCGCTGATATCTGCTTGATCACTAATACTGTCACTACATACAATGACTGGCTGAGATGCTGTTGAAGGTGACATAACCATTCCCTGTTTGATCGAACTCTTTAATCAATTGAGCAAGGAATGTACCAATCTATTTAATTGAAATTTAATACAGTAAAAACAAATAATTAGAATGGATTATTTAAAATAATTACCACTTTATAGGTATATCGAAATAAGCAAAACACAGATTAATGATTGAGTACGTGCGCTTTCCAGAACATATACGCGGTTTCATACGCCTTTTCTCTATCATGGGACTGCGCAAACAGCACAGCTGCCATGGTCGAAACCACGGTATTTGCCATCATCTGCAGGTCTTCTTGTGGCGTATTCATAGGGCAGTTCGCCACCGTTTCAATTTCTGAAACGTACTGTTCTGGCCAATAAAAAGACTCTACGCCTGAAGGCTGGCTCAGCCAAACCGTCTGGCTGACTTTAGGGTTGTATTCCGATTCCCCAGACACCCCTTTAAACGAGATAACCGCGTGTGACGTTTTACCAATGACATGTTCGACTTCTGCATGCAACTGTTGGAAACCGGGATGAAAACTACCGCGAATCCCGATTTTGCCTCCACCGGGATTGAGTGCTCGAACCACGGTATTAATGGGGGTTCTTAACCCATAGCGGTTTTTCCAACTGATCATTAACTCTGCTTGTGGCGCGAAAGCATTCAGAGGCAAATAAGCAATGCTCCCTGTCTGCAATAGCAGTTGTGCGTGTTCCGTGTTTGACGCCATAGGAATGCCGAGTGCAGTCAGATAGTCTTCAGCATGCTCACGTGAAGCGGGCTTATCGTTATAACCATGAAGCAGCACTTTAAAACCGTTATCGGCGAGGATTTTTGCCGCCAACAGATGCCAGGGTTTACCAGCGGTTGCACGTTTTCCCGCGTAGCATGGCCAGTCGATATCAGCGCCAAGATTAGGAACACGCGATTGGAATGCTTTTACAAAACCAGCGATTTCGTCATTGGTTTCATTTTGGACTCGAATCAGCATTAAAAGCATCGCCATTTGATCATCATCGCACTCGCCATTCAGGTACTCATCCATCACCTGAAATGCTTGATCAAATGTGAGCGGTTTTCGTCCTCGCTCCCCTCGTCCTACTGTTCGAATACACTCTTTTATTATGCTCATGACAACCTCATCGCTTACAAATAAAGCTTATAGATGCGCAGACTCCGCTTGAAAACGTGTCGCTTGTGCGGTTTGAATTAACTGTTCTCTAAGCTTGACCACATCGCCCATAATAATCAATGCTGGACTTAGTCCTTTTAGGTCATTTGCTGTTTGTGTGAGCTGATGAAGCTCAAAGGTAACAACCGTTTGATTGACTGAGCAGCCTTGTCCAACCACAGCAACAGGAGTGTCCGCCGATAGACCATGCTGAATTAATCCTTCTTGTATCGAACTCGCATTCTCCAGTCCCATATAAAAAACCAGCGTTTGACCGCTAGCGACCAGCCCCGCCCATGCAGGAAGAGCGCCAGTGACCACTTGACCTGTAATCAGTGTAACACTGCGAGAGACTTGTCTATGAGTCAAAGGGATCAGAGCGCTTGAAGAGCAACCGATAGCAGCAGTAATCCCCGGAATCACTTGATAAGCGATATTGTGCTTAACCAATTCCAGCGCTTCTTCCCCTCCACGGCCGAAAATGAACGGATCACCGCCCTTTAAACGTACAACTTGCAGCCCTTTCTGTGCAAATTCCACCAGCAAGCGGTTGGTTTCCTCCTGTTTAAGGCTTGGCAATCCACACCGTTTACCCACGTAGACCATTTCTGCATCAGGATTAACAAGGTCGAGTATCTCGCGTCCAACTAAGCGGTCATAAACTACAACATCGGCTGTTTGAATCACTTTTAGCGCTTTCACCGTTAATAAATCAGGGTCGTTTGGTCCTGCACCAACCAGATAGACAAAACCTTGTTTTCCATTCGAAGGACTGTGGCGCGACAAATTAGGTGTATCACAATAATGGCGCTCATGAACCGTGAAGCTTTCTCGTGTTTGAGCAGTCGTATTTGATCTCATTTTCATAGCAAATTCCTTATGCCTTGCTCACAGCAATCGTCTGATAGCTTTTAAGAATTTTGTTGACTTCCGGCAGGCATGAACCGCAATTCGAGCCACATTTCAGTTTGGATTGGAGCTGATTTAAAGATACACACCCGTCCTCTTCTATGGCAGTTTGAATCTGCTTATCAGTCACTCTAAAGCAGCTGCATACCAGCTGACTTTGCGCCTTTTCTCCCGCAATCGAGATAATAGAGTTCAAGCTTAGTGGCTTGCCGATTAAGGCTGTGATTGCCGTGTAATCTTGCTCCAGTGGATGCGGAGAAATGAGCAACACACCCGTAACCGTCATCTGCTGTTGATTGCCAGTTTGACGGCCTATCACCATCATCCAGCCTTGTGGCAGATCCCAACGGAAAACCTTTTCTCCTTGACCGACAGAAAACATCGATTTATCCAATTTAGTGAGGTTGGCAAAACGTGTAACAGCAGCATTGTCATCCAGTTGATAGCTACTGTAATCGCAGCTAGGTAAATCTCTCTCCTGCCCAACATAGATGCCATAGCTTTGCATCTGCACGGCAGCAATATGCACGTTTGAAGATTTGAATGCAGGCTGACCTGAAATTGGATCGACCACACTTGAAACCGTTCGGTTAACTTGAGACTGTCCACCATAACGTCCCGCCCAATGCATCGACATAAATAGCTGTTTACCGCTGAGCCCATCATCAAATTTCACCTTGGCAAAAATACACGAATCGGATTCATCCGAGATACCCCGTATCGCAGCGCTGTAACCTTCTTGTAGCCCTATCGTTTCTGCGCTGAGTTTGTTGACATAAATCGTTGGCTCAACTTCTCCCGCAGCGAGTTTTGCGATATGACCTGTCCGCGTCATGGTATGCCACTGATCACGCAATCTACCGGTGTTTAGCCACCAGCTATTCATCACCGTCGAAGGTGCAGTTACCGCAACAAATTGAGCTTTACCCGAAGGGGTCGAAAACACGCCATCACGGTAAGGCGCTTCTGTTTCTAACGGCCACTGCGTCGGTTGCCAGTTCGCATACTCTTCATCGCTTATAGAAGCGAATTTAGAGAGATCGAACAGATAATTTGAATTAGTGTTGATTGCGCTGAGACCCGCAAACTCACGAAAAACAACCGCTTCACTGTCAAACTCAAATCCAGATTCACAGTTCAACTTTGAGCACAGCTTTTTCCCTACTTGAGTCATCGCCCACCAATCAGGTTTTGCTTCTCCCGGTGCGGGTAGAAACGCGCGCTGACGAGACATACGACGCTCAGAGTTCGTCACCATCCCCTGTTTTTCGCCCCAACCTGCGGCTGGTAACACAAGGTCAGCGTACTCTGCCACATCGCTTTGTTCGGTAATGTCAGACACCACCACAAATTCACAACTTTTTAATGCTCGGCGAACTTGGTCGCTATTCGGTAACGAAACAACGGGGTTGGTTGCCATAATCCACAGCACCTTAATTTTCCCTGCTTCGACAGCTTCAAACAGCTCAACAGCCTTAAGGCCGGGTTTGGCGGCAATTGATGGTGATTGCCAATACTCTTTGACTAAACGTACCGATTCAGCATCAAAACCACGATGCACCGCGAGCTGGTTTGCTAGCCCACCGACTTCTCTACCACCCATCGCATTCGGTTGTCCGGTGAGAGAAAATGGGCCACAGCCTTCTTTACCAATTTTGCCACTGGCGAGATGAGCGTTAATGATGGCATTACCCTTATCAACACCAGATTCAGACTGGTTAATCCCCTGACAAAACAGAGTCAATGCTTTAGGTTTCTGGCTAAACCAGTGATAAAAAGTCATCACTTCATTGAGGGTTAAATTTAAAGCGCGAGCCACGTTTTCTAACCGGTATTGCTCACACTTCACTTCTTTTTCCAACTCAGAAAAGCCTTCTGTTGAAGCATCAATGAAACCTTCATCCAGCGCATTCTGGTCTATCAGGAAACGGAGCAAACCGTTGTACAGCAAGACGTCACCATCATTTTCGATTGCAAGGTGCAAGTCTGCCTGTTCAGCGGTGACGGTTCTTCTTGGGTCAATGACCACCAGTTTCAAATCAGGATTGTTTTCACGTGCTTGTTGAATACGCCTAAACAGTACTGGGTGAGTCCATGCGGTATTGGCACCAAGCAAAACAAGTAAATCAGCATGAGCAATGTCGTCATAATTCACCGGAACCACATCTTCTCCAAAAGCGCGCACATGTGCCGCCACAGCAGAGGACATACAAAGTCGTGAATTGGTATCTATATTTGCGCTACCGACATAGCCTTTCATTAGCTTATTCGCAACGTAGTAATCTTCAGTCAGTATTTGCCCTGAAACATACATAGCCACAGAGTCTGGACCGTGCTTTTGTATTGCTTGATAAATTCTTTGTGCTATCTCATCACTCGCATGATCCCAAGAAATCTCTTTTCCTTGCATCTTGGGATAAAGCAGACGGGATGGCATTGCTAAGCTCTCTTTTAACGCTGAACCTTTCACGCACAATGCTCCCTGATTGGCAGGATGCTGACTATCACCTACGACCGAATCTCGATTCGCAACAACACCACATCCGACACCACAATAGGGGCATGTCGTTTGAATTTTTTTTACTGCCATCATCACTTCCCTGCTCTTATGACAAATAAAAAGACGCCTTACTTCTCAGGGAAGTAAGGCGTCTTTGCCTATAACGGTTAACTTGGGCAAGTTAACTATAATCAGATTTGGTTTAATGTGTCATAGCAATACGGGTGCCAACAATAATATCAATAAAAATCAATGCTTTAACCAATTCAGACTCGCTAGTTACGCACTAACAGTGTGCAAGTCTGCGCCAAACCGTAACGAACATACTAACCCCAAAGAAGTATCCGCCGTATTGCTGCTTACAACTTATTCCAAAATTAATTGCGGGCCGTTATAGCCAAACTCTTTGGTCGCAAAACTGACATAGTCACCCATGTAATCTGGCGTTAAATCAGCGAGTTCAAACACTAGTTTATCCTTCTGATCTGGCTGAACAACGCGCATCAAGTCTGTCACATCTATATCAATCCATTTCCCTTCTACTTCCCTACCTAAATAAGTCGGTGGAGACTCTTTGACCATCGTCACTTGAGGGAATGTGCTATAGGTTGTCTCGAGCTCATTCCAATTGGTCGTATGAACTAATCGTGCGACTATTGAGCGCTTGACTGTTGCATCATTTCTAATGCCTCGAACAAATAACCGCAGAGTGGCCTTGCTTATATTCTGTAGTTCAACCAAAGAAAGATCATATCGAACTAAACTCCTGCGATGGTTCACATCAGTACCATTTTTAACCTGCATATACCCCAAATTTCCGTATTGGGTAGATAAGTGCCCACCGCCTTGGACAAATACATCTTCGACAGGCAGATGAGTCATATAGCCATTGAATGCTTGGGGATCATCAAGCGTATAAATACCCTGATTTGGTTCAAGTTCGAAAGAAACGCTGCTGCCCGTCTTATCTCCTCCCGGAGTCACAATACGGTAAGTTTTCACCACACCGTTATCTGAGATTGTAATGTTAATACCTCTATAAGCTTTAGCAGGAGTAGAAACGGTGACTTTCGTAGAAGAACCATTTCTATCCAGCACAATCACGGAAGGAGAATCTACTTTGATTTTATAAGCTGGAGATACTTCTAACTCACTAGCGACGAAGAACACGGCACTAATGATGTTATTACCCGTATCTTCAACAGCATGTATTCCCCTTGTGTTAGAGAGTACTTTGACTGGTATATTCTGTTGGTACTCAGACATTTTCTGCACATCAATGTTCGGCAACATAATATATTGAAACGACTTATCCTTAGGTTCCGAGCCATGCGGAATAGTTAAAGTAAAGACATCTTTGCTTATTGGAGTACCATCAGCAGCAGACGCTTGACGTCTTTCAACCGAAGCTAAACGATCTGAGTAATCCCAGAAAACATAACCTACACCATCATGATGTATCCAAGGGTAACTAGAGATATTGTGATTACCCATGACTAAGTTGTCTCTGTTGCTTAACGTTACCGGTCCTTTCAATGCTGTTTGGTTAATTGTTGTATATACAGGTTCTAAATGCGTTGAACTAATGCCAGACCCAAGTACAACAATCTGCTCACCAAAACTGAACCAAGATTTATTGGCATAAAGATAATCCCGAACGGTCGTTGAAGGGGTCCAAATATACTGTTGAGCTGGACCACTTCCAACGATACGGTACGCACTCATATTTATAGATGCAGTTGTCACACCAACTTTGCCGTTTGTAGCTCCGCCATAAAATTCCATATAACGCAAAGTATCTGAATCATATGTGGGTGCCAGAGGATATTGCGGCATAGTAACGCCTGGGATTTTCGTAAAATCAAGCACAGAATTAAGACTGTCCTGTTCCTTGCCAGATTGAATTAACGAAGTACTGCCAAGTCCTAACCAAAATTTTAAGTACGCTTCATCTTTGGTATCAGCTTCTGGTAAAGCGCGTATTGAGTCCATTTTAATGCCAAACATGAAGTTATCAGTCGCAGTCACCGTTGAATCAGCGAGCAAGAACTGTTTGAAACCATTCAATCCGGTAATTTGGTTGTCATACACCTGACCCTTGTAGGCTATCGCTTCGTCGTAACGAGTGGGGAAAAGAGATGCGACCATATCCATGCTAGAGGGTAATGTGTTGATGCTCGCCACAGGCTGATTCGTTTCAGTTTTCTGACTAATTTCGCCACTGGCTATATCTGAGCCCAACTGTTCAAAGCTCTGCATCCAACGTATACCGTCAAGCAGAATGCTCGCTAAAATTTGAGCGCTGTACTCGCTAAACTTCCAAGGAAGATCGCTTACGTTGTAAGCCCAACGCAAAATGGAATAAAAAGTCTCCTCACCTGTTTTTCCACTATTTAGCTGTTGGTTTAAAAACGAAGACCAATCCGGTGACTCACCACTCACGGCTGTATCTAGTATCATCTGAGCCAACTCTTCAAAACCAGCACTCACGAGAGATTCTTGCTGACTCAACAGCCCGTAATATATGCTGGTAACCGCTTCATCAACGCGATTTAAGCCTAGTTGTTGCTTGCTAGGTACATTAGCTAAGAGACTGACAACTTCCAGCTTTAAGTCTTCACGTAAACCATCACCCAATAAGAATGCAACCTGCGCCAATGAATGGAATTCTCCATACTCGCTCCACCATCCTGTCATAACTGGTTTCGTGATTAACCAGAAATTTAAAGCCTTGTTTGCAAGCAGCTTATATTCTTGGCTATTAGTTTTACGAAACGTAGCGGCAATGGTTTCCAGCCTTTTTAAATGCTGACTTGCTGGCCATCGATCGTTATTTGTTTGCTCATAGTCTATATCCAACCAACGACCATCCGCTTGCAAACCGTAAATAAGCTCCGATGTTAAAACGTCTAAACTCTTAGACTGGCCTTGAGCAACTCCTTCCTCCACTGCGACAAGATCTTCCAAGACTCTAGTGAGCAGTGTGTTTAAATCTGCAGAGGCATGAGTTTGAAGTGGTTGCTCTTGAGTATTATGGGGAGGAGGATTTTGTGTCGTCGCTTCAATGTCCGTACCAGTTGTTAATAACTCTGATGCTATCGGCGTCTCGTTTGGCAGGCTACTCCCTGTAGTTTCTGTCTCAGTAACAACGTCAGATGAAGTACCTTCACCCGTTCCTTGTTCGGATTTCAAAGGTTGGTCTACCGCTGGAGAATTGCTCTCTGGAAGCTGAACCGTGCCTTGAGTATCTGTGCCCGTTGTCACTACCGCTGAAGTTGATGTAGCCTCGCTTGCCAGGTTACTCCCTGTAGTTTCTGTTTCTGTCTCTGTCACAACACCAGATGAAGTACGTTCCAGAGTTTCCTGTTCGGAACCTAAGGGTTGGTCTGGCGATGGAGAATTACTCTCGGGAAGCTGAACCGCACCTTGAGTATCTGTGCCCGTTGTCACTACCTCTAATGTCTGCAGAGATTCGTTTGAAACCTGACTTTCTGTCGTTGATGTCTCACTCGCTACTTCCACAGTTGGAATTACCGCTTTTACTGGTATAGCCCCTTCAGACTGTTTTGAATCGCTAGTATCCGTTGGCGTCGGACTTTGAATGTTAGGCACTGATAATCCGGCCTCAACTGTTTGTGAGTTGTCACTTGGCTCACTGACATCAGGAGTTTCTTGTTCATCAACAACTACCGGTAGGAGGTTTTCAGAACTGACTAAGCCAATATCTGTTTCTAAATTATTAGTAGAACGCTCGTTAAAAGCAGCAACCGCCATTTCCAAATCTGGATGAGATTGAACAAGTTGTTGATGTGTTAATAGGGTTTCAGCTTCGGGCATTACGCTAACCAAGCTATGAGACAGGGCTTGAAGCTTTTGATTATCTTGCTTGTTGAGGAACTGTAGCAGCTCTTGCTCGCTCACCTCATCAATAATTGCAGCCACCGTCATTGTCGCTTGTGCAAAATCGAAACCTTCTGTTTTTTGCTTGGAGTAGACAAGATGTGAAACGGGCGAGATTCTTTGAACCCCAACAGGCGCTACCATCATGTAAGATTTGCTGACTTTCTCACCTGTCATTTTATTGATAGTGCGATCTTTTATTGCTGATGCAATTAAAGAATACGCTTGAGGTACTTTGTCTATCGTTGCTACATCTAACAACACGTTACCAGCCGAATCTGTGTATGAGTTAGGTTCTCCAGCATCTAATTGGTAGTTGTTATTTAAATCTAACCAAACAAGTGCATCTTGAAGAAGCTCATCGGCCACTTCGGCCTGATAAACAGTGGCTTCAGTTTTTGTATCCGCTCCAGAAGAATCTTCACCACCGCAGCCAACAATGGCTCCAATAGACATGGCGAGAATAGATAATCTAAGTGATTTCACAATAGCTCCTTATCAAAACACAACCAGTGCATTTTTTTGCACTAAGATCACATTCCAAGAAGGGTATTGAGTCGCCTAGTAAGCGTAAACTTATGAACTAATTTGCATCGGCGCAGTTCTAGTTATTTAAGTTTAATTTTTAAAAAACAGGAACCTATTCGCAAATATCCTAAAACCAGTCTCGATTTATAGGAATAAAAAAACACCGAACTGTTTCGAGATCGGTGTTTAGTAATAATTGCTTGATCAGCTAATCTGCATTAGCCGATATGAGTCGCGCCACCCATGTACTTCTGAAGCACTGTAGGAATTTCGATACGACCATCTGCAAGTTGGTTGTTCTCAAGAATGGCAACCATTGTACGGCCAACCGCTAGACCAGAACCGTTTAGTGTGTGTACAAGTTCTGGTTTCTTCTCGCCTTTACGACGGAAGCGCGCTTGCATACGACGAGCTTGGAAATCCCACATGTTTGAACATGAAGAAATCTCACGGTAAGTCTGTTGTGCTGGAACCCAAACTTCTAAATCGTAAGTTTTGCGAGAACCGAAGCCCATGTCCCCAGTACATAGCACGACTTTACGGTATGGAAGCTCAAGAAGCTGCAATACTTTCTCAGCGTGACCAGTCAATTCTTCTAGCGCTGCCATAGAATCTTCAGGCTTAGTGATTTGTACTAATTCAACTTTGTCGAACTGGTGCATACGAATCAAACCACGAGTATCACGACCATATGAACCGGCTTCAGAACGGAAACATGGTGTGTGAGCCGTCATCTTCAACGGAAGATCTGCTTCATCAGTGATGGTGTCACGCACTAGGTTTGTTACAGGTACTTCCGCTGTAGGAATCAATGAAAGCTTACGCGGCTCTTCATCGTTTACTTTTTCAGTTAGCGGCTCAGTGTGGAACAAGTCTTGACCGAACTTAGGAAGCTGACCAGTACCAAACAGGCTGTCCGCATTCACTAGGTAAGGAACGTACATTTCAGTGTAACCGTGCTGTTCTGTGTGCAGATCCAACATGAACTGCGCAATTGCACGATGTAAGCGCGCAAATTGGCCTTTCATTACGATGAAACGTGCGCCAGTGATTTTAGTTGCGCTCGCAAAATCTAAACCATCACCCATTTCGCCAAGGTCTACGTGATCTTTTAATTCAAAGTCGTAAGTCTTTGGCTCGCCCCAACGTGCAACTTCTACGTTGTCGTTTTCATCTTTACCATCTGGCACAGCATCATCTGGGATATTTGGTAGCGTTTGTGTAATCGCATCTAGCTGAGCTTGAACTTGGTCCAATTCAACTTTTTTAGCATCAAGGTCGTCACCCAATGTACCGATCTGCTTTTTGATCTCTTCAGCGCCTTCTTTGTCGCCTTTAGACATCAATTGACCGATTTGCTTAGAGATCGAGTTACGCGAGGATTGTAAATTTTCAACTTCTACTTGAATGGACTTACGTTGTTCTTCAAGTGTACGAATTGTATCGACGTCGAGTTTAAAACCGCGACGTGCCAGTTTTGCAGCTGTTTCATCCAGCTCTGTACGAAGTAATTTAGAATCCAGCATTGTTAATCCTATGCTTTTGAGTATCGAAAAGACGTAAGTGCTTGCTTTTTAAGCAAGCCATACGTATTGAATTTTTAACTTGTCAAAGATAACGAAAAGACACTATTTTTCATAGCGCTTTTGTGGGCTTTTTGCGTCTAAATCCGCCAGATAATCTAACTTTTCACCAATCTTCGTCTCTAAGCCTCGATTTGTTGGCTGATAATAGCGGGTTCCTGTCATTTCAGGCGGCAAATATTGTTCTCCGGCAGCGTACGCACCGGGTTCATCGTGAGCATAGCGATATTCAGCACCATAACCTAAATCTTTCATCAAACTGGTTGGTGCATTTCGCAGATGATGAGGCACTTCATATTCAGGCAAGTTATGAGCATCAGACAATGCTTGTTTCCATGCCGAATACACCGCATTGCTTTTTGGTGCGCAGGCTAAATAGACAATTGCTTGAGCTATGGCTCGCTCGCCCTCGGCAGGGCCTACGCGGGTGAAACAATCCCAAGCAGACAAAGCCACTTGCATTGCTCTAGGATCTGCATTACCGATATCTTCAGACGCAATCGCTAATAAACGTCGAGCAATATATAACGGGTCACAACCTGCAGAAATCATACGTGCAGCCCAATACAAGGCTCCATCGGGGTTTGAACCTCGGATAGACTTGTGAACCGCCGAGATCAAGTCGTACCAAATGTCACCTTTGTTATCAAAGCGAGAGACTTTCTCTCCTGCGACTTCAGCCAGAAGACTTAAAGTAATGAGCTTGTTCCCATCACTATCTTCTTCCGCCATATCATAAAGTAGCTCAAGGTAGTTGAGCGACATTCGCGCATCACCGTTCACCAACTCAGATAATCGCTCTAAAACGTTATCTTTAAATACGGCTTTGGTTTTACCTAAGCCCCGCTCAGTATCATTCACCGCTTGCTCTAGAGCCTGATGAATTTCTTCTTTACTTAAAGACGTCAGCTTATAAACACGCGCTCGCGATAACAGAGCGTTGTTAAGCTCAAACGAAGGGTTTTCGGTAGTCGCACCAATAAAGGTTACTGTGCCGTCTTCAATATGTGGCAGAAAAGCGTCCTGCTGCGATTTATTAAATCGGTGCACTTCGTCGACAAACAAGATGGTACGGCGGCCAGTCAGCTTATTCTCACGAGCTTTTTCAATCGCAAGACGTATCTCTTTAACACCAGAGGTTACCGCCGAAACTCTCTCCACTTCCGCATTAGCATAATTTGCCGCCACTTCAGCCAGCGTTGTTTTACCGGTACCAGGAGGCCCCCACAAAATCATTGAGTGAATTTGTCCTGCTTCCAGAGCCTTACGCAATGGCTTACCGACACCCAATATGTGTTGCTGACCAATATATTGGTCAACGGTTTGCGGACGCATACGTGCGGCAAGGGGACGAAAATCTTCGTCCCCTGAAAAATCTAAAGAGTAGTTACTCACTGTACCAATTACCTAGATCCATCGTTAGTTACGTTGGTCATCAACTTCAACGCCGTCAGGCACATCAAATGTGAATCGATTCATTGCCGGCTTTTGCTGTTTTACATCATTAAAACTGAACAGGCTTTTCTGACCATCTTGTTCTAAAACATTAAAACCTTTTACCACACCTTTTTCATCAATCGTGATTTGAAATTGCCCCTGATTTGATTCAGCAGCGGTTGGAGTCAAGGTAAACACATCATTGTCTTGTTCAACTTTGTAAGCATCCCAATCGCTGGTGCGGTTGCGAGTAAGCAATACAAATGGTGTCTGCTCCATCGCTTGTTCTTGGTTATAGATAGTGACCTGTTCGATAAATGGGCTGTAATACCAGAGCGACTCGCCATCAGAAACCAGCAAATTTTCATCAGGATCAAGCGTTTCCCAACGGAAAAGACTTGGACGTGCGATGTCCACTAAACCACTTCCATCCATAACGATTTCGCCATCTGGACTGATAACTTGTTGTTCAAACTTGGCGCTGAACCCATCCGTCAGCGCAAGACGCTCACTTAAATTCTCTTTAGGTGTCGCCAATACAGAGAAACTACAGAATAAAAGAGCTAACCATTTTTTCATTGCTATTCGGCTCCTAGCCAATTGAAGTAAGGAAGTTATATCTAAGATTCTTCCTTGTTATGTCAACCTTGTGTCGAAAAAGTTCGAAGCTCGCTACTTTTAGCGCAAGTACCACAATAAAAGAGGTTTAGTTTCCGCAACAGTGCTTAAACTTTTTACCACTTCCACATGGGCAAATTTCGTTACGGCCGATGTCTTTATATGGATTTACGTTCTGAGTTTTTGCGCCAATCATGGCTTCATCAGCGGCCAAAGCGACTTCGTGAATCATCAGATCCAATTGCTTCACCATATTTTCGAGTTTTGGTAGATCACTGAAACCTGCTTGTTTCATTTGCTCATGAGTCTGTTCTTCGTCAATCGCAAGCATCAGAGTGGTCAGCAGTGCTTGTAGCATGCGAATAGAACCATCTGACGTTGCCACTTCTTGCCATAACGGTTCAATAGCGGGCCATAAGGTCATAAAGCCTTCAGCAAAATCCGCCAACGCTTCGTCAAAACCCGAGTCTTGCTGCTCAAGCATCGAGAGCAAGCCATATTCGTTGAGCTTAAGCTCGTGATATTGAGCATTGATTTGATCGGTAATCAGAGTCTTTAAAGTTTCAGCTTGGTCGCCAAATACTGAACTTAACCATGTTTCAGGATCTAAAGGCTTCGTTGCTAAGTTTGCAGCCAGAATAACACCTTCGATAAAAGCAGGCGATTCACTGCGCTCCACTGAACTTAAATTCACAAATTGATAACTCATTTAAACTCTTCTAGCTTTTGATAATTTTGATTGTTTCCGCATTATAACCTGAACTTTCCAATAAGTTCTCGTGCGTATCACCCGAACTTTCTAAGGATTATCTTCATCAACTCACATTTAATTGCCTTACGCGCATCTCGCAGACTTAGCTAACAACGGTCTTACGCGGATTTCGTGACATTTCACCGTCATACCTCTACAATCTCGCCTCCATTTTAGACGGTAGTAATAAGATCTTAATATGCGAGTTGTTTTAGGCCCGATGGAGGGCGTATTAGATAGCCTGATGCGTGAAATGCTGACAGAAATCAATGACTATGATTTCTGCGTCACTGAGTTTGTGCGTGTTATCGACCAAACACTTCCAGATCATATGTTCTATCGTCTCTGTCCGGAACTAAAGCAAGGCTCAGCGACCAAATCTGGTGTGCCTGTTAAAGTTCAGTTACTTGGACAAGAACCGGTTTGGATGGCAGAAAACGCCGTCCGCGCAGCGAGTCTAGGCGCATACGGTATCGACCTTAACTTCGGATGCCCAGCGAAAACTGTCAATAAGAGCAAAGGTGGCGCTGCTCTGTTACAACAGCCAGAACTTATCTATCAAGTTGTCAAAGCATGTAGAGAGGCGGTTCCAGCGCACATCCCAGTTTCTGCCAAAATCCGTCTTGGATGGGAAAACCCTGATGACTGTTACGAGATCGTTGATGCAGTGTCCCAAGCCAAAGCCGATGAACTAACCATTCATGCTCGAACCAAAATGGGCGGCTATAAGGCAAGTGAAATCAAATGGGAATACATTGATAAAATCCGTCAGAAAACCTCTGTGCCACTTATAGCGAATGGCGAAGTATGGAGCTATCAAGATGGTCAGGATTGTATCAAAACAACAGGTGTGGATTCCCTGATGGTATGCCGCGGTGCGCTAAACATTCCCAACTTAGGCAATATGGTGAAACATAATCACGAGCCTATGTCTTGGAATGAGGTGGTGGAACTGTTGATTAAATACTCTGAATACGAAGTAAATGGTGATAAGGCCAAATACTATCCAAACCGAGTGAAACAGTGGTTTTCCTATCTGCGTCAGGCTTATCCTGACGCAGCAGATCTGTTCAGAGAAATTCGTGTCAAAAATGACGTTGATGCGATGGTTGATCACTTAAAGCGCTACAGAGACGCGCTTTACGCCTAACTCCACCAGTTAAAATACCAGTTTATCTTTACCCGTTGTTTTGGCTTGATATAGCTTCTCGTCTGCGATTTTGAACAGCTTGTCGAAATCGCAGCCTTTGTCACTTTGTATAATCTCTACACCACCCGAAACAGTAAACCCATTCTCAACCACTTGAGAAGACTGGCTAGTAATGGCCTCTTTGACACGCAGCATAATCTTTTTCAGAACATCGCTATCATCGCCCGTTAAATAAACCACGAACTCTTCCCCACCGAAGCGGGCTACCGCATCGGTATTACGGATACTTTTTTCTATTTGCTCACCGAGGTAGCAAATAACATCATCACCCACATCATGGCCATAGGTGTCATTGACCGATTTAAAATTGTCGATATCTAGAACGGCTATGGACAAATACTGTTGGTGATATTTTCCGCGCAGAAACTCTTCCATCCCCCTTCTGTTGAGAACGCCTGTCATAGGATCGTGCGATGCTAAATCAGCGTAATAGCTTTTTTCAACTCGGGTGCCGAGATGTAAAACGCCAATAACGGTCACTAAGTAGGAAAGCAAAACTACTGCCAAACTCATACTCATCTCATCCACAAACTGCGTGATTTCGGCACGCCAATCCCAGTGGTAGTAGAGATAATGATCCATGTTGGTGTAGCTGACTTCCAGCTTGTGCGGCAAATAGGCTGAACCATCTGTCGGCAGAGATTCTGTGCGAACTAACCTGATCTTCCCTGCCACAGGAGATAAATCACCGATAAGCTTATCGACACTGACATCAAGTACAACTACACCTTTAAATACCGCATTCTCAAATACTGGCATCGCCAATGTCATGTTATTTCTTTGCATCAGAACTTCGCTAAACGCACTCGGTCCTATGACAGAAATAACGTCCGGATTCTGTGATGCTTCTTGCCAGAAATTGCGTAGTCTGACGGTTTTTAGTTGTTCCTGCGTGATACCCTGAATGGCTTCTTTAGGTGAAGAGATAATAAAGCCATGTTCATCGAGGTAATGAACGCCAATAACATAATCATCGAGATCATGAAGAAATGAAATGATGGGAGCCAGAGTCACTTTCCTTAAGGCTAACTCAGTCACATCACTAGAAGCGTTACAATACTTTTCATCGCCTATCATCATGTAACTGATGTTAATTGGCGGAGACTTATGGGCTAGATTCTGAGTAATCATCAACGACTCTTTAGGTGAGAGTTGGCAAACACCATTGACCACTTCAATATTAAAATCTGTTGCCTCTGTTAATGTCGATTCATAGTAACTGCTAAAACCGTAATCCAGTGCGACTAGAATTTTCCCCGCTCTTTGCAGCATGGCATTCACATTTCGATATTCACTGGTAATCTGCTGATTCAAAACCATTAAATACGAGTAAGCCATCATCGACAAAATAGCGAAAACTAAAATCAGTGGTCCAAAAATAACGATTTTTTTGTAGTTTTTCTTCGGTTGCATATGCTTTCTTCGCACCAATACCAAGTAGGGAAATCTTTTCAATCGACAGATTAGTACACTTAACACTTTTTTTATATGCATATTGTGTCGTTATTCTAAGCCGCAGCAACTCTTTTAGGTGTATCTCAATAGTGCAGCAGCGGCTAAGCGACTGGATAAACGAAATTAAAGTAACCTACTCATTTTTATCATCAAACAATCCGGCGTTCGTGATTGAGCCCAAAAGATAGTCCTTGCTGCCAAC
Organism: Vibrio sp. C8; assembly: GCF_054051265.1. Lineage (NCBI taxonomy): Bacteria > Pseudomonadati > Pseudomonadota > Gammaproteobacteria > Vibrionales > Vibrionaceae > Vibrio > Vibrio sp. C8. Next base: position 292,676 of record NZ_JBPAOE010000011.1, on the reverse strand, counting down.
TTCCACCAACAGGTTGCCTGAAACGACTTCCATTTCATTGCCGGATTTAGAACAAACGGCCTTGCCGCACTCAACTCCTAATTTCCAGATAGGAACTGAAATAGACTGAGGTATATCAGAGGCGTTTATCACAACCAAGATAGCCTCTTCGCCATGGACTCGGGCATAAGCAATACAACCATCTTGAACATACAAAATCTGCAAAGCACCTTGTTGTAATGCCAGATGATTTCTTCTCATTGCTACTAGCTCTTTGAATCGCTTTATTTGCATAGAGTTCTCAGTCTCTTCCCAAGGAAAACAACGACGATTATCAGGGTCTAAACCACCTTGCAGATTCACCTCAGTACCATAGTAAATACATGGTGTCCCAACCATGGTCATCAACAAAACTAAACCTATTTCAATCAATGCATCCTCACCATTGACCAAGGTTGCCCAACGCATAGTGTCGTGGCTGTCCAGCTGATTAAGCTGTGCCAATTGATTGAGCCAAGGTACTTTCGCCTGAGCTTCAACAATCCACTCAACAAATTCCTCTGCGCTAATAGAAATAGGATCATAAGCGATATCTTGCCCCGTTAGCCAAGCTCGAACTGGATGCGCAAAACCGTAATAGTTCATCGCTCCGTCTTCTTGGTCTCCCTGTAGCCATTGTGTCGCTTCAAAGAAGTGTTCGCCTAAAACATAAGCTTGCTCATTCTCTTGTTTCACCGAATCGCGAAACTGTTTTACATAGTAGGTATTGTTGATGGCTCCTGAACCCTCACCTAGCATATGAATCACATCAAAACGCCATCCATCAATCGAGTAAGGCGGGCGCAGCCAGTGTTTGATCACTGAATCCTTGCCCTGATAAATATAATTACGCACTTCTTCGTTTAAGAAGTTCAGCACGGGTAGATTCTCAACACCTTTCCAGCAAGCGTAGTGATTATTTTGGTCGAACAGGTAATAGTCGCGATAAGGTGATTGTTCAGAACAATACGCGCCATTCTCATATTGGTTGAAACGGTCAAACCAAGGATGTTCAGCAGAGGTATGATTGAATACGGCATCAAGCACAACCTTCATTCCACGCTGATGAATCTCAGCGCATAGCTGAGCAAACTCTTCATTGGTTCCCAGATGAGGATCAACATTAAAGTAATCCGTCGTGTCATATTTATGATTACTCAATGAGGTAAAAATAGGATTCAGATAGACAGTAGTGATACCAAGTTGCTCTAGGTAGTCTAACTTGCTTCTGACTCCCGCTAAATCGCCGCCGTAGAATTCCAAAGAACCATGTGAGTCATGGGAGCTGACGGGCTCGCCCCACTGTTTAGCAATCACTTTGCGTTTACCGCCGCGAACAGGGTATTCATTTGTCTTAACGCTGATATCAGGATTACCGTTGCAGAAACGATCAGGAAATATCTGATAGAAAATTTGCTCGTTCACCCACTCTGGAGGCTGATACAAAGCGTCATACTTAAAATGATACTCTCGTGGTGGGATACGGTTATGCACGCCTCTGGCATCAAGCCAATGTTGCGCACTGCCACTCAACATCTTAAACACATAGTGAGTAAGTGATTTATCCGGATTAACAGGGATGGTTGTGCTCCATTGGTTTAAGCGCCCTAACTTTCCACAAGGCTTCATTTCCACCAATGATTCTTCGTTGTCCGGCTCATGTCTGACATACACTTTCTGATACAACTCAGACTCTGTGTTTAGAATAAGTGTCAGTTGACCATCTTGATAAGATAAACCGTCGGATGTTTGGGCATGAAAAACGAAAGGTAAAGACATGCTGCTCCCCTAATATATGATTCCTGTTGCTTGTTAACTTACCTCTTTGTTTAAAAAGAAAAATCCTCCTTACACAGTTAGCGATTTGCGCATAGTGTAAGGAGGATCACGTTTAGTAGGATGAACTTGGGGGATTAATTCAGCAATAAGCTATCGTCAGACAGTTCTTCACCACGAACTTTAGAGAACATCTCAAGCAGATCAGGTACTTGCATATTGGCTCGTTGCTCACCGGATACATCCAGAACAATTTCACCTTGGTGCAACATTACCGTTCTGTCACCACACGCTAATGCGTCTTTCATTGAGTGAGTCACCATCATTACAGTCAAGTTAAACTCTTTAACGATTTTTTTGGTTAAATCGATAATGAAAGCGGCCATACGAGGGTCTAGAGCGGCAGTATGTTCATCAAGTAACAATAATTTACTGTCTGAAAGTGTTGCCATCACAAGACTCACTGCCTGACGCTGACCGCCAGAAAGCAAACCAATGTTATCTCCAAGACGGTCTTCTAAGCCTAAACCAAGAATACTAATTCGCTCTTGAAACAGTTTACGGCGATTGGTTGAAAGTGAATGTTTCCAGCCACGACGTTTACCACGCATATATGCAAGCGCCATGTTTTCTTCAATCGTTAACGCTCCGCAAGTACCTGCTAGCGGATCTTGGAATACACGAGCACAAAGGCTGGCACGTTGGTCAACACTGCGGCGAGTCACGTCAATATCATCGATATTAACTTTACCGCCTACCATAGGTGTTTCACCTGTTACCGCACCGAGCAGTGTTGATTTACCCGCACCATTTGAGCCGATAACGGTAAGAAATTGGTGTTCTGGCACTTTCAGATCCACACCTCTTAACGCTCGGTTCTCAAGGATAGTGCCAGGATTAAATGTAACTTGAATATCTTCTAAATGGATCATAATGCTTCTCCTGACGCCTTAACCTGCTTAGATACTTCTGATTTCTTAGCAGGCCCACTACCCTTTTTTGGCTTTCGATTCCTTTTCATTTTCGGCATGATTAATGCCAGAGCAACCAGCACTGCAGTAACCAAGTTCAAATCAGATGCTTGCAAACCAAACATTCCCGAACTTAGTGCAAATGCAACAGCTAAACGATAGAGAACCGAACCCACGATAACGGCAACGACAGCAACCCAAATTTTACGGCCAGGAATAAGTGTTTGCCCCAAAATAACAGCCGCCAAACCAACGACTATGGTACCGACACCAGAAGTCACGTCCGCAAAGCTGTTGGTTTGTGCAAATAAAGCACCAGCAAAACCCACAAAGCCGTTTGACAGTGCTAAACAAAAATAGGTGTAAAACGCTGTGCTAGCGCCTTGCGCAGCAACCATACGAGCATTTACGCCTGTGGCGCGAAGCCCCAAGCCGAAATCACTGTTGAGTAGACGAACAACAAACAGAGCAGAGATAAGCACCAACACCGCTACAACCAAAGGACGAATAAGCATTGGATCGCCCATCGATTCAAATGGTGTCAGGATTGTATCTTCACCTAGCAGAGCTAAGTTAGGACGTCCCATAATACGGATGTTAATTGAGAACGCAGCAATCATAGTTAGGATTGATGCTAATAGATGAAGAATTCCGCAACGAACGGTCAAAAACGCCGTCACCCATCCCGTTGCTGCGCCAGCAATTATAGCTAAGCCAGTCGCGATCCATGGGTCAATACCAGAAACAATCGCAGTTGCAGCTACAGCAGCACCCATAGGGAAACTACCATCAACGCTCAAATCTGGGAAATCAAGAACTCGGAAAGTCAGGTAAACACCCAGTGCCACCAGACCGTAGATAAGGCCAACCTCTAAGGCGCCAAAAAAGGCAAAAGCAGACATACAAACTCCCTTCTCTGCTTAATCAAGTTGGCGTACTACTACGCCAACTCTTTTAACAATGGTTCTATTTAACGCTTGTTGCGCGATCCATAACAGACTTAGGAATTTCCAGACCTAGCTTCTCAGCCGCAGTCTTGTTAATCACTAAATCAGAACCTTTAGCAACTTTAACATCCAAAGAACCAGGAGCAGCACCTTCTAGAATAGCGGCAACGTAATCCGCAGTTTGAACGCCGATTTGGTAGTAGTCGAAGCCAAGGCTAGCAACTGCACCACGCTCTACATAAGAAGTAGCCGCGCCAAAAACAGGTGTCTTAGCTTGATTTGCCGCAACGATCATACCTTCAATTGCGCTGGCAACCGTATTGTCAATCAGAGCGTAAATAACGTCTGATTTTGCAGAGATTGCTTGTGTCGCTGACTGCACATCTGCACTCTTCAGAGCAGTTGCTTCAACCAGAGTAATTCCGTGCTTTTTAGTGGATGCTTTTAGTAGCTCCATCAAGCTTACAGCGTTCGCTTCACCTGGGTTGTAAACCACACCAATTGATTTCACGTTTGGCATGATTTCTTTAATCAACTCTACGTGTTGTTCAACCGGAGAAAGATCAGAAAGACCAGTAACGTTCTTTCCTGGTTGTTCCATTGAAGAAACTAGTTTAGCGCCTACTGGATCAGTTACCGCAGTAAATACCACTGGAATGTTTTTAGTCGCAGACACTAGAGCTTGAGCAGTAGGTGTTGCAATACCAACCAATACATCTGGGTTTTCACCCACAAATTGACGCGCAATTTGCACTGCGATTGCTGGGTTACCTTGTGCTGTTTTGAAATCAAATTCTAGGTTTTTGCCCTCTTCATAGCCTTTTGCTTTCAGGCCATCAAGTAGACCTTGACGTGTTGCATCGAGTGCTGGGTGTTCTACGATCTGTGAAACCGCAACTTTAGCGGTTTTAGCCATAATGCTGTGGGAAGAAAGTAATGCAGCTCCGGCTAGAACGGCGGTAGCAATGACCTTGCTTGCTTTCATCTTAACTCCTTGATTTAAAGCATATAGTAATGTGATGTTGTGTAATGTTTTTTTGTTATTGTGCAATTAGCATGCACTTATGGACATTATTACCAGTAACTATGCGGAAAGGGAAGAAACATTTAACAGCGAAATAACAAAAAGAGAGGAAGAAACAGTATCTTGAGTTTAGTGACTAAAATAAGGCAAATAACGACTATTTTTTACTCAGCAGAATGCCTCTATAACGGCAGTGAGCTTGGCTTCATATCTGAGAACAAAAAGGCTCTAATGGATAGATTAGAGCCTTAACAATTCGTTTAATTAAAACCAGCGTTCTAAAGCGGTTTTATCAAGCTGGCGGAATGCGCGATTAAGTACCATTGCCAGTTCTTTGTATCGAGGCTTCGATTTTATCGGTTCAAGAGCCGAGCCTGTTTCAACAATTTTTGCGTGAATTTCACGATACCAACCTGCAAGTGCGGGCGGCAATTGTGTATTCGCTCTGTTACCTAACCACCACATACCTTGCAAGGGTAAGCTAATAGCAAACAACGCAACGACAACCGCTTGTGGCATAGCTTGAACGTTTTGGAAACTCATTTGAGTTAACACGCTAATAGCGGCAACAGCTGGCATGACTTTGATACCAAAACGCGTCGCTTTAATGATCCGCGATTCTGGAAAAAGCAAATTCAACTCTTTCCGCATAGGCCAAACTTGCATGTATTTCTGGCCGTCTTTCAAGCTGTGGATGATTCCGACACGATTACTCATACCACTTCCTCACTCTCAGTTATCGCCTCTTTGGGCGAATTCGCTAAAAAATAGTTGAATAGTTCAACGAATAACGTAAAAATTTGATAAAAGCTAATATAGTTTCAAATTTTTTTTGTTATATTACCCCATTATCGCTATCCTTTGCGGACTCTCAATCTCATTGTTGCCCTTATTTACAATTTAGGCAACTTTAAGACTAATCTGCAAGGAAAGCAGCAGACGATTTCAATGACGAAGTCACGTCTCTAGATAAGGAAGTTAAAGCTTTATTGATTAAGATTAGTACCAATTGCCTATGCATCTACTATTCTTGTCATTGATTTTGTCCTAACCGATTATTACAGGTAGTCACACATGTCTAAGCTAGTTTTAGTTTTAAACTGCGGTAGTTCTTCACTTAAATTCGCTGTTGTCGATGCACAAAACGGCGACGAGCATCTTTCTGGTCTTGCAGAATGTTTACACCTTCCAGAAGCACGTATCAAGTGGAAACTTGATGGTAAGCACGAAGCACAACTAGGCGAAGGCGCTGCGCACGATGAAGCTCTAACCTTTATCGTAGAAACTATTCTTGCTTCTAAGCCAGAACTTGCGGCACAACTAAAAGCGATCGGTCACCGTGTTGTACACGGCGGCGAGAAATTTACACATTCTATGTTGGTTGATGAAGCAACTATCAAGGGAATTGAAGAAGCAGCTATCTTTGCACCTCTGCACAACCCAGCCCACGTGATCGGTATTCGTGCAGCGCAAAAAGCGTTCCCGGAGCTTCAAAACGTTGTTGTATTCGACACTGCGTTCCACCAAACCATGCCAGCAGAAGCATACCTGTATGCACTGCCATATAACTTGTACACTGAGCACGGTATCCGTCGCTATGGCGCACACGGTACATCTCATCGTTTCATTGCTCGTGAAGCAGCTGAACGTCTGGGTAAACCAGCAAGCGAACTGAACATCATCAACTGCCACCTAGGCAACGGTGCTTCAGTTTGTGCTATCAAGAACGGCCAGTCTGTAGACACATCTATGGGTCTGACTCCACTTGAAGGTCTTGTAATGGGCACTCGTTGTGGTGACTTAGATCCTGCAGTAATGTTCTTCTTACACGATAAACTTGACATGAGCGTGGCAGAAATCAATACCATGTTCACAAAAGAATCTGGTTTACTTGGCCTAACTGGCGTGACATCTGATTGCCGCTTTGTTGAAGACAACTACGGTACTAAAGAAGAAGCGACTCGTGCGATGGATGTATTCTGTCACCGTCTAGCGAAATACGTAGCTGGTTACACTGCGAGCATGGACGGTCGTCTAGACGCAATCGTGTTCACTGGTGGTATCGGTGAGAATTCTGCACCAATCCGTGAAATGGTTCTTAACCGTCTAGCAATCTTTGGTATCGAAGTAGACAGCGATGCAAACCTAAAAGCACGTTTCGGTGGCGAAGGTGTTATCACTACTGCTAACAGCCGCGTACCAGCGATAGTTATCTCAACCAACGAAGAGTTGGTGATTGCTGAAGACACCGCAACTCTAGCAGGTCTTTAAGTTTCTAACTGGCTAACCTAACGGTTAGCCAGATTTCTATAGGGGCCTAGCTTTTATTCTCACTTGAATCATTAACTAGGCTTTATTTCAATCCAATCTATCTCTTAGATTGCATCCAATAGTTTGAGGTACCTTACAGATGTCCCGTACTATTATGCTTATCCCTATCAGTGCAGGCGTTGGTCTAACCAGCGTGAGCATGGGTATTTTACGCGCTATGGAGCGTAAAGGCGTAAACGTTTCTTTCTACAAGCCTATCGCTCAACCACGTAGTGGTGAAGATCAACCGGATCTGACTTCAACGATTATCGGCCGTAACAGCGATATCAAAATCGCTGAACCTCTACCTATGTCTACTGCTGAAACGTTTATCGGCTCAGAGAAAATGGACGAGCTGCTAGAGACGATCGTTGAGCGTTACAACCAAATCAATAAAGATTCAGAAGTGACGTTGATTGAAGGTTTGGTTCCAACTCGTAAACATCCATTCGCTAACCAAGTAAACGCTGAAATTGCAGCTACGCTTGGCGCAGAGATTGTTTTCGTTGCAACTCCTGGTACTAATAATCCAACCCAGCTGAAAGAGCGTATTGAAATCGCTTGTTCAAACTTTGGTGGTACTAAGAATAAGAACATTAAAGGTGTTATCATCAACAAGCTTAATGCTCCTGTTGATGAAGCTGGCCGTACTCGTCCAGACCTATCTGAAATGTTCGATGACGCAGATAGTGCGATTCAAACAAATCTTGAAGTGATGCAAATCTTCAATACTAGCCCTATCCGTGTCCTAGGTTGCGTACCATGGAACATTGAATTGATCGCAACTCGCGCAGTGGATATGGCTAAACACCTAAACGCTGAAATTATTAGTGCTGGTGAAATCAATACTCGCCGTATTAAGAGCATCACGTTCTGTGCACGTTCAATCCCTCATATGATTGAGCATTTCAAACCGGGTTCTTTACTAGTAACTTCAGCAGACCGCCCAGACGTTATCGTTGCAGCATCTCTAGCAGCAATGAACGGTGTTGAAATTGGTGCTGTACTGCTTACTGGTGGTTACGATATCCCTTCAGAAATCGTAGATCTATGTAAACCTGCATTTGACTCTGGTTTGCCAATTTTCAAAGCGCAAGGTAACACTTGGCAGACTTCTCTGAACCTACAAAGCTTCAGCCTAGAAGTACCTGCAGACGATAAAGAGCGTATCGAGTTCATCAGCGAACACGTAGCAAGCCACATTGATGGCCCTTGGATTGATTCTCTATCTGAAGGCACTCAAGGTATCCGTCGTCTGAGCCCACCAGCATTCCGTTACCAGCTAACAGAATTTGCTCGTCGCGCGGGTAAACGTATCGTTCTTCCTGAAGGTGACGAACCACGTACAGTGAAAGCTGCGGCTATCTGTGCTGAACGCGGTATCGCAACTTGTGTGCTTTTAGGTAACCCAGACGAAATCCGCCGCGTTGCTGCACAACAAGGTGTTGAGCTAGGCGCTGGAGTTGAAATCATTGATGCGGATTCTGTTCGTGAAAACTACGTAGCTCGTTTAGTTGAACTACGTGGCGCGAAAGGCATGACTGAAGTTGTTGCTCGTGAGAAATTGGAAGATTCTGTTTTCCTAGGCACAATGATGCTTGAAGCAAACGAAGTTGACGGCCTAGTGTCTGGTGCTGTTCACACAACTGCGAACACTATCGTTCCTCCGTTCCAAATTATTAAGACTGCACCAAATGCGTCAATCGTATCTTCAATCTTCTTCATGCTCCTGCCTGATCAAGTATTGGTATACGGTGACTGTGCAATCAACCCAGATCCAACGGCTGAACAGTTAGCGGAAATCGCTATCCAATCGGCTGACTCTGCGGCTGCGTTTGGTATCGACCCACGTGTTGCAATGATCTCGTACTCTACTGGTGAATCCGGTAAAGGTGCAGACGTTGATAAAGTACGTGAAGCAACTCGTATTGCTCAAGAGAAACGTCCAGATCTTATTATTGACGGCCCTCTACAATACGATGCAGCAATCATGGAAAACGTGGCCGCTTCTAAAGCGCCTAACTCTCCAGTTGCAGGTAAAGCGACAGTATTCGTATTCCCAGACTTAAATACGGGTAATACGACGTACAAAGCGGTACAACGTTCAGCAGACCTAGTATCAATCGGTCCGATGCTACAAGGTATGCGTAAGCCAGTTAACGACCTTTCTCGTGGTGCGTTAGTTGATGATATCGTGTACACAATTGCTCTTACCGCTATCCAAGCAGACCAAGAAGCAAAATAGTCTTCATTTAGGTCTACAGATATTGTTAGCAAAAGCCGCAACCTAAGTTGCGGCTTTTTTATTCTTAATAAAATTTAATCCCTTCCAACAAGCGTTTGTCGAAAATTCCTACATATCTACCAAACCACGCTTAATAGAATACTACAGCTACTAACTTTCAATTTTATAAGTCTAATAACATGAATCTACTAAAAAAATCCCTCGTCGCTAGCGCAGTTCTAGCGAGTACTTCTGTATACTCTGCTGGTGTATATTTGCACGAAATCGGCAACAATGATCTTGGTCTAGCCGCTGCGGGCAAGGCTGCACGCGCTCAAGATGCATCTGTTCTGGCTGCAAACCCAGCTGGCTTATCTAATGTTGAAGGTCAATCTTTTACCGGCGGTATGATGGCGCTTTATGGCGACACTGAATACCAAATGGATAATGGCGCCAGCGCAGGAAACATTGTTGGTTTTGTCCCCCTCGGCTCTGCATTCTACAGCCAGCAAATTAATGACAAGTTAACACTAGGCATCGGTGTTTACGGTAATTATGGAATGGGGCTAGAGTACGAAAACTTCCCAATCAAAACTGCGGTAACTCAAGCCCTCACCATTCAGCCAACCGCTTCTTACAAGATCAATGAACAATGGTCGGTTGGCGCTGGCTTAGGTATCCAATATGGTATGTTTGATGTAGAAGCTGGCGGCGCTCAGATTGACGATACTGACATTACCTACAACGCCAAACTTGGTGTCCTTTTCTCACCTAATGAAGATACACGTTTTGGCCTAGGTTACTCGTCAGAAACAGAACTCAAATTTGATGTCGATGTATTAGGTCAAACCGTTGATCCAGCTGTAATGCCACAAACACTGACTTTTAGTGCATTCCATCAGTTAAACGATAAGCTCGCTGTAATGGGTAACTTTGGTTGGGAAGACTGGAGTGAATACGAAACTTTCACTAAAACGCCAACTCAAGATACCTACCATATTGCTGTAGGTTCACGTTACCAAGTAAACAAGAAACTGATATGGAATTCAGGCTTGGCATTTGATAGCAGCCTATACAAGAATCAATCTTCAGGTGACTTTACCATCCCAACAGGTGATGCATGGCGTATTGGTACGGGTATGGAATACGATCTAGGTGAAGGTCGTACAATGGGCCTAGCCTTTGAAGTCGTATTACTTGAAGACTCCAAGACACAAGCAGGCCAGTTAAGTGGTGGTTTTGATGATTCTGCCTTATATTTCCTAACTGCTACCTACAGCTGGTCAGGTCAATAACACTTAGATAATAAAACTTAGCTAATAAAAAACGCATCGTAAAAGATGCGTTTTTTATTTATACCAAATCTCTGTTGTGTGGAGATTCTAAATCCAATTCAGGCCCAACTGGCACCACTTGCGTTGGATTAATGTTGGTATGACTGAAGTAGTAGTGTCGTTTAATATGGTAAAAGTCCGTAGTCTCTCTTACTCCCGGAACTTGGTATAGCTCTTTCAAATAACCATTCAAATTTGGATAATCTGCAATTCTCTTTTTGTTGCACTTAAAATGGCCAACATAAACCGAATCAAACCGAATAAGAGTGGTAAACAAGCGCCAGTCTGCCTCTGTGATGCTAGAGCCCGCCAGATATCGGTTATGAGCCAAATGTGCTTCCACTTTGTCTAATGCTTCAAACAAAGACTCATAGGCTTCTTCATAGGCTTCCTGAGTAGTTGCAAAGCCGCAGCGATAAACACCATTGTTAATGTTTGGATAGATATAATCATTCCATTCATCGATAACATTGCGCAGTGCATCAGGATAGTAATCGGCGTGATTATCTGTTAACTCATTAAATGCACGGTTAAACATGCGAATAATTTCAGACGATTCGTTACTTACGATGGTTTGAAGTTTCTTATCCCATAACACAGGTACAGTCACGCGGCCTGAATAGTCAGGCTTCGCTTGGGTATAGATTTGATGAAGTTTAGTGTGCCCAAATAAAGGTTCAGGAATGCCGAATTTCCAACCATCATGGAGCATGTCTGGGCAAACAATGGTGACATCGATAATATCTTGCAGTTGCTTAAGCTCGCGAAAAATCAATGTACGGTGAGCCCATGGACAAGCCAAAGAGACATACAAGTGATAACGACCAGCTTCGGGTGAAAACTTGGCGTCAGAACGATTGTCTATCCAATCGCGAAACCCTGCGTCTTCTCGAATGAATTTTCCATCGCTACTTTTTGTGTCGTACCAAACATCATGCCAGACACCTTCAACTAATTTCCCCATGACTCACCCCTTCACTAATACTTACTTCTGGGGGTCATTATAGTTGATAGAGCTGAATACTCACCCGAAGGGTTTTGGCTTAGTCATTCGAATTTTTTGAATAGATTGTTGTTCATATCAACTTGTGAGTTCCTCAAGCAATTATCACCCACCCACATGTTTACACCTACATTTTTGCGTTGAAGAACTTCGTTTTGATCCAAACCTTCGTAAAATGGTAGCCTTAGCAAAGCCAGATATATGCAAGAAAAAATAAAACAACTGGAAATGAAAATAATTAATAGATGATACCGTAGGCGAATTTTTGAATCTTCTGCTCTTAAATGTTTTCTGGTCGACCAAAACGCTGCTAATGACATCACAGCCATTAATTGGCTTAACGGCATAATAAATACTCCGGAGACTAGGCTATATGCAACTCCAATGAGAACATTAACTCCTAATACCTGACCTAATTGTGCTTTAGTAGAAAAAACATGCTTCAACAAGATCAAGCATAAACTAATGTAGGCCAAAGCGGGAATCACTCCCCATTCGTAGATAACCGTCAATAGTGAGTTATGGGGATGACCAAATTTATACCCTCCGCAAACAAAACTACCACCACCATTTCCTGCCAAAGAACTATTCGTAATGCTGTTAGTCCAGAGTTCTATTCGACCGGAAGAGCTAGTTCTAATTTCAGGAATAACCTCTCCTTGCCCCGAATATAAAAAAGGTATTAATTTAAAGAACACTATAGAAATAACAATACCGGAAAACATATTTATTAGTATTGTTTTTATCCACAAAACACGATTACTTTTATTCAAAATAGTAATTAAAACTATCCCTCCTGCTACTGCTAAAAACAAGCCTCTAGCATCTAAAGTAACAATAAGGGACAATGTCAAACTCAAAGCTATATTATAGAATATTGAAGAATTCTTTCTAATTTTCGCTCTAACTGATAAATAAAGAATTGGCAGAACAAACCAGATTTGAACTTGATTAAGAAACCTAGGATTCACAAAACTTAGAATCGTATGATAATTAACATATAAGCCTTGCGTCACTCGGAGATAAAACGCGACCGAGACACTAGCGAAAAGGCAAAAAGTGATTAGACAGGCCATTACGAAGTAAATGGATTTGCTTTTTTGGAATTCATTGAGAAAAAAGAAAATTAACCCAACAATACCTATAAAATATAAATCATATAGATAAGAATAAAACACATATGATGAATTAAATAAATCAACCACAAATAAGGTGATTATAAAAATTAACGAACATATTTTGATAGGGTACGGCAAAGAATTAACACTATTACATATATACTCACGAATACTAGAAGAAAGTATTACAACGATAAAAAATATAGCAACAGTAAACAAACTAAAGAAGCGCTTAATATCGTAGGTATATATAACCTGATCTCTAGGTATAAATATGTTAAAACACAACCAAATTAAAGAAACAAAGAAAAACACTAAAATAATACGCTGACAAATGGAACCTATTAACATGTTCTTCATATATCCTTCATACTTCTCCCCTAAGACTTAACTAAAAGTATTGTCTATATTATTGATATTGCAATAAATAAAAAAAGCGCGACTCAAAAAGAAGCCGCGCTTATGCCCGTCACAGGCTGAATTTACATCTCAACGTGTAAGCACGAAACAGCATGGGTATCAGAACCCTGAATTTGTGGCTTAGTTTGAGCACAGATCTCTGTCGCTTGAGGACAACGAGTTCTGAAAACACATCCCGATGGCGGGTTAATTGGTGAAGGTAGGTCGCCTTCAAGCATTTGAATTGTCTTAGCGCGCTCCAATTTTGGATCTGGAATTGGAACCGCTGACATCAATGCCTTGGTATATGGGTGCTTAGGATTAGCAAACAACGCTTCAGATTCACCTAGCTCTACTGCATTACCTAAATACATTACCAATACACGGTCAGAAATATGTTTTACTACTGACAAGTCGTGTGCGATGAATACTAGGCTTAACCCTAACTCACGTTGCAGTTCTTGCAGCAGGTTTACGACCTGAGCCTGAATTGATACGTCTAGCGCTGATACTGGTTCATCACAAATAATCATCTTTGGATTAAGAATCAAAGCACGAGCAATACCAATACGTTGACACTGACCACCAGAGAATTCGTGTGGATAGCGATTGATCACGTTTGGTAACAGACCCACTTTTGCCATCATCTCTTTAACACGGTCTTTCACTTCTTGCTTAGAAAGCTCTGGGTAGAAAGTCTGTAGCGGCTCAGCAATAATGTCCCCTACTGTCATACGCGGGTTCAAAGACGCAAGAGGGTCTTGGAAAATCATCTGAATATCTTTACGAGTCTCGCGACGTTTCACTTCTTGCATGCGAGTCAAATCTTGACCTAACCAGACCACTTCACCGTCAGTTGCCTGTACAAGACCGATAATTGCGCGAGCAAATGTCGATTTACCACAGCCTGATTCACCCACAACGCCTAGAGTTTCACCTTCATAAAGGCGAACGTTCACACCATCTACAGCTTTAAGCTTCGCAGGTTTTGACCAAGGCCATGCTGATTTAGAAGCGATGTCAAAGTGTACTTTTAGCTCTTTAACATCTAACAGTAATTTTTTATCTACACTCATTTCGTCCAAGTCTCCCAGTCAGAAAAACATGCGCGTTGACGATCATTGCCAAATGGCGTCAGGATCGGCGCTTCACGTTTACAGCGGTCCATTACGCGATGACAGCGGTCTTGATATGGACAACCCGGTGGCAGACGAAGTAAGTTTGGCGGATTACCCGGAATGGTCGGTAATACATCGCCTTCAGTATCCAAACGTGGGATTGCTTTCAACAAGCCTTCTGCATATGGGTGGCTAGGTTGATAGAAAATCTCATCAACCGTACCGTACTCCATTGTGCGACCAGCGTACATGACGAGTACTTTGTCGCAAGAACCCGCAACCACACCTAAATCGTGAGTGATCATGATGATTGCTGTGTTGAACTCAGATTTCAGTTCGTTAAGAAGATCCATGATCTGAGCCTGAACCGTTACGTCTAATGCAGTTGTCGGTTCATCAGCGATCAACAGTTTCGGACGACACAGCAGAGCCATTGCAATCATTACACGCTGACGCATACCACCAGAGAACTCATGCGGATACATTGTAATTCGTTTGCGAGCTTCCGGAATTTTTACCGCTTCCAACATGCGAACAGACTCTTCAAACGCTTCTGCTTTGCTCATGCCTTTGTGCAGCATTAACACTTCCATCAACTGGTCGCTAACCTTCATATAAGGGTTAAGCGATGTCATCGGGTCTTGGAAGATCATTGCAATTTGTTCAGCGCGAACTTTATTCAGCTCTTTTTCAGGCAGGTTTAGGATTTCCTTACCTTCAAACTTTGCGCTACCAGAAATGATACCGTTCTTAGCCAACAGGCCCATGATTGAGAATACTGTTTGGGATTTACCCGAACCAGATTCACCAACGATACCTAATGTCTCACCCTGATTCAGTGAGAAGTTCAAATCGTTTACTGCGGTAACAATACCATCTTGGGTAGTGAACTCTACGCGCAGGTCTTTGACATCTAATAAAGCCATTACTACTTCCTCAATTCTTATCTGTCTTTTGGATCCAGCGCGTCACGGAGACCGTCACCCACATAGTTAAAGCAGAACAGTGTGACCACCATGAATGCCGCAGGGAAGCCAAGCTGCCATACTGCAATTTCCATTGTGTTTGCACCTTCTTGCAATAGTGCTCCCCAGCTTGTCATAGGCTCTTGAACACCTAAACCAAGGAAAGATAAGAACGATTCCGTCAGAATCATGCTTGGAATGAGTAGCGTTGAGTAAACTGCAACAATACCTAATACGTTAGGAACGATATGACGAGTAATGATCTTCCAGTTACTCACACCACAAACGTGCGCCGCTTCGATGAACTCTTTGCTGCGTAGGCTCAACGTTTGGCCACGAACAATACGTGCCATATCAAGCCATGCAATAGCACCGATAGCTACGAAGATAAGAACAATATTACGCCCAAAGAAGGTTACCAATACAATAACCAAGAACATGAATGGTACTGCGTACAGAATTTCAAGGATACGCATCATGATACGGTCAACACGGCCGCCTATGAAGCCAGACGCCGCGCCGTAAAGTGTACCGATGAGTACCGCAACCAGAGCCCCCATCACACCAACCATCAGAGAAATTCGGCCGCCTACCAAAGTACGAACGTAGATATCACGCCCTAAACTGTCTGTACCAAACCAATGTTCTGCATTTGGTGCAACGTGCATTGCGTACCAGTCAGTATCGTCATAAGTAAAAGGAGCAATCATTGGCAAGAAAATAACCGCCAACGTCATAAGTATGAGAATAAATAAACTCACCATCGCTGCTTTATTGCGCATAAAGCGGATACGAGCGTCCTGCCACAGGCTGCGACCCTCGATTTCAAGATTTTCGGAAAACTTTTCAATCGCTTCCAGATTTTCTTTTTTCGTCAACATAGTAGTACTTCCTTAGTAACGAATTTTCGGGTCAATCGCTGCCAACAAGATATCTACAATTGCGTTGAACAGGATAAATAAGAAACCAATAAGAATGGTTACACCCATTACCAGAGAGTAGTCACGGTTAAATGCCGCGTTTACGAACAACTTACCAATACCCGGAAGACCAAAGATGGTTTCGATAACTACAGAACCAGTAATGATACCTACGAATGCAGGTCCCATATAAGAAACTACTGGTAATAACGCGGGTTTCAGCGCGTGCTTAACAACGATGTACGGATAGCTCAACCCTTTTGCTCGCGCAGTTCGAATGAAGTTACTGTTTAGAGTTTCAATCATTGAACCACGTGTAATACGTGCAAACGTTGCTACGTATAGTAGAGACATACCAAGAACTGGCAGGGCCATATACTTGAAGGACCCGTCTAACCAGCCCCCAGCAGGGAACCAACCTAAATTAATAGAGAAAATGTAAATCAATACCGGTGCGAGAACGAATGAAGGCATTACGACACCAATCATAGCGGTAGCCATAATTGAGTAGTCCAGCCAAGTATTTTGCCTTAATGCGGCAAGTGTCCCGACAGTTACACCCATAATTACTGTGAAAATAAAAGCAGCAAAACCTACTTTCGCTGACACAGGAAGGGCTGCAAAAATTAACTCGTTTACAGAGTAATCAAGGTACTTAAATGAAGGTCCAAAATCACCTTGTAAAACATTAGTTAGGTATGTGGTGTACTGCTCTAATACAGGCTTATCAAGCCCATATTTAGCTTCAATATTCGCCATTACTTCTGGCGGTAAAGCGCGCTCGCTCGAGAAAGGGTTTCCTGGTGCGAAACGCATGAGAAAAAACGAAACTGTAATCAACACCAACATAGTTGGGATTGCTTCCAGAATTCGTCTAATAATGAATTTAAACATAAACTCACTCTTCCAGTCTGTGACTATTTAAAACAAAAAAATACTGCATGTACCATCCGCGAACCTCAAGCACATGCAGAATATTACTTAATTATAATTTTATAGCTTTGCTAATTTATTCAGCTTTGATGTACAGATCTTTTGAGTAGATCTTTTCTTCTGCGTTGTTTGCAGGGAAACCACCTACTTTCGGAGAAAGCAGACGAGTCTTAACATACTGATAAATTGGAGCGATAGGCATGTCTTTCGCCATTAGAGCTTCCGCCTCTGCATAAAGTTTTTGACGTTCTTCTTCAGAAGTAGAAGTCAGTGCTTTATCTATGATTGCATCGTACTCTTTGTTACCCCAGTGTTGACCACCAGTAGTGTTGTTACTTGTCATCAAAGTTAGGAATGAAGACGCTTCGTTGTAGTCACCACACCAACCGGCACGAGCAACTTCGAAGTCACCTTGGTCTTTAGAAGATAGGTAAGTTTTCCACTCTTGGTTTTCTAGAGTGACATCTAGACCCAAAGTTTTCTTCCACATAGAACCAATCGCTACAGCAACCTTCTTGTGGTTTTCTGAAGTGTTGTATAGAAGAGTGAACTTAAGTGGGTTGTCTTTACCGTAACCAGCTTCAGCAAGTAGGCGAGCAGCTTCTTCGTTACGCTGTTTCTGAGTCATTTTGCCGTAAGCAGGCATTACTGGGTTGAAACCAGAAGTGATCTCAGGCGTTAGGAAGTATGCAGGTTTCTGACCTTGACCCATGATTGCATCGCTAACGATGTTACGGTCAATCGCATAAGAAATCGCTTTACGAACACGAACGTCGTCAAACGGTTTTTTCTTGGTGTTGAAAGAATAGTAGTAAGAACATAGGTTACCCACTACAGAAACCAATTCTGGGTGCTCTTTCTTAAGACGACGGAAATGCTCTACTGGCACCTCATAACTGATGTCGATCTCGCCTGCTAGGAAGCGGTTCATCTCAGCTACTTGGTTTTCAATCGGAAGGAAAGTGACTTTGTTGATAACAGTGTGTTCATTATCCCAGTATTGCTCGTTGCGTTTAAGCACTAAGCGCTCGTTCACAACCCAGTTGTCAACAACATAAGCACCATTACCAACGAAGTGGTCAGGTTTGGTCCATTGGTCACCGAACTTCTCAACCGTCGCCTGATTTACTGGTTTCATTGTTGTGTGACCAGTCATCATAACGAAATATGGAACTGCTGAGTCTAACTCAACAACAAGAGTGTTCGCGTCTTTAGCGTGTACGCCTAGCTCACTCTTGTCTTTTTTCCCTGCAATGATATCAGCTGCATTCTTCAGCTGTGTCATTTCCATATACCAAGAGTATGGAGAAGCAGTTGCAGGATCAACAGCGCGTTGCCAGCTGTATACGAAATCTTGCGCAGTTACAGGTTCGCCGTTAGACCACTTAGCGCCTTCACGAATATGGAAAGTGAACGTTTTGTTGTCTGATGTTTCCCAGCGGTCAGCGACACCAGGAATAACCTTACCGTCAGCATCTTGGTTTACCAAGCCTTCTAGCAGGTCACGAATAACGTGTGATTCTGGAACACCTTGAGATTTGTGCGGGTCGATAGTAGCGACTTCTGTACCGTTACCACGAACAATCTCTTGCACTGGAGCTAGCTTAGTACCTGCAGGCACGTTAGCAGCAAAAGCTGTAAGAGAAGTTGTTGCCACCGCGAGACCAGCACCTAGTAAGAGTGCCTGTGTGATTTTGTTCTTATACATCTGTATAAACTCCAAGTTTTAATATTGCATCCATGACTTCTTTGCATATCGGCTAGAACGGCTAACCAGAAAGATTCTGAAATAGACTATTTTTAGTCATTTCCATACAAAGAATGCGGCAAACATTATCAAGCATTGAAGCAATTTGCCATAAAATCAGAATAAAAAGAGATTATATTCTTATCAATAATGAATAATTAGATATAAAACCCAACTTAGACCGAACTTTCAGGACAACAATGGAAAGTAATCCTTTACATTAGATTTAAATCTCGATTTATCTAACTAAAACCGCATTCTCAGCATCTTGCACTAGAAAATAACAATAAATTTAACATTTTGTGCACATTTTTAGGGAGGTTGTGTGATTTTTATCTCATCCAACAAGAAGGATTTGTGAGCGATCTCACTCGCATGCACTAAGTTAGATCTCTATGCCCAATATAAGAGCATAAGAGACCGTAGGCTAAGTATTAAATAGTTATGCAGCTCTGAGACTGCAACAGCTTGCGCTCTTTTATTGAGTATTTAGGTACTGCGGATAAGCTCTGCCAAACTGGTTAAGCGGCGTTTCGAGTCTTTCACATAAGGATTATTGCTATCCCATGCGTAACCGGCCAATATTGAGCAGATCATCTGTTTGATTCTTGAATTCGGCTTCTCATAGTAGATAACATCTTGCAACGTGCCGTCATACCAACCTTCAACATAAGTTCTAAACGCATTTACACCAATCATCAGCGGTATTTCGTAGTCATTTTGCCAATCAACACTTTCGCCTTTTATTTGGCGAACAACACACTCAGCAGCCAATTGTGCTGATTTCATTGCAATCGTAACACCCGACGAAAATACCGGATCAAGAAACTCACCAGCATTCCCCAGCAGAGCATAGTGTTGAGTAGCCAGATGTTTAACGTTGGCGGAATACCCTTTCAGCTCACCTGCCGCATTTGGAAACTCTGCATTCTCAAGTAATAGAGCCAAATAGGGTTCTTCGCTAGCTAGTTGCTTTATCGCTTCGATTTTGTCTTCAGCATAACTTTCAAAAAACTCTGGTGTGGCAACCACACCAATAGAGCAAACACCATTAGAAAATGGAATGAGCCAATACCAAACGTCAGCATGTTTAGGATGAACCGAAATAAGAATTTTGTTTCTGTCATAGAGATGTTTATCTGCATCGATATGATCAACTGTGTGGGTAAAAATGGCTTTGCGCGCAGGCAGACAAGAAGGCTCTTCAAGACTTAATAGTTTTGGCAACACTCGGCCAAAACCACTAGCGTCTAACACGTAAGAGCTTTGAAGTTGATAACTATTTCCTAGTTCGTCCTCTACCGACAGTATTGAAATCGAGTCATTAAATTCTATACTTTTCACTTCATGCTGGTAGCGAATTTCAACGCCTTGGCTTTGAGCACTATCAGCGAGAACTTTATCGAAGCTTGCTCTTTGTACCTGAAAGGTAGTTCCCGGTCCCGGCGTGAATTTATTGCAAAAGTCGAATTCGGTATAGATACCATTTTTGCGAAAAGCAGCGCCATTTTTAAACTGGAATCCCGCTTCTTCAACCGCTTGCAGCATACCGGCACTCTCAACAACTTCCATACACGCAGGCAGCAAGCTCTCTCCGATGGAAAAACGAGGAAATTGCATTTTTTCAAGCACTAAAACATCGATACCTTGCTTGTTAAGCAAAGCTGCGGCCGTCGAACCTGACGGCCCCGCGCCAATAATAACGACTTGACGTTGCTGTATATCCATTACAATTATTCTCTGAATATTATTTTTACTTGGCTTTTAGTTCTAACAGCGTATGTCCCAAACCAATGTGGTCTGTACGCTCTACAACTTTTAAACCAGCCGCGTCAACGATCTCTAGGAAATCATCACTACGATAAAATCGGCTGTTACCATTTGCCAGACAGGTAAAATAAAGCGAGGTGGCGTTCAAGCTATAAGAAGCCGCATCATATTTCTGGGCGTCCCAGAACAGCTCCAAAATATACACTTTTGAATCTGGCTTTAGCTGCTGTTTTACTCTTTGCAGAATACTTAGAATTTCCATTGGTGAAAAGCAGTCTAAAAACTGGCTCATCCACCATACATCCGCGTGTTCTGGTAAGACTTGGCTCTTATCCAACATGTTGGCTGGATAACCCTTTACACGCTTCGAAAAACCATTTTCTTCGGCATTTTTCAATGCCATTTCTAGCTGCTGCGGCAAGTCAACGATCGTTACTTCAACATCTTTGTCATAGTGACAGCATTGCATTGCCCATTTACCCGTGTTACCACCGATATCGACCAGAGTTTTAGGCTTTGACGCAAATACATGTTCAAGAAGAATAGGAAATGATCGATCTGAGTAAAAGTGGTCAAACTGGAACCAGCTCTGTTTTGCTTTTTCTGGCAAACGAGAAAGACCTTGGTAAATGGTTTCCCATTCGCCCAATTCTTTGAG
This sequence comes from Vibrio sp. C8, assembly GCF_054051265.1. NCBI lineage: Bacteria > Pseudomonadati > Pseudomonadota > Gammaproteobacteria > Vibrionales > Vibrionaceae > Vibrio > Vibrio sp. C8. The sequence continues at coordinate 271,441 of NZ_JBPAOE010000011.1, read as the reverse complement.
CCCTGCAGGCTTACCTTCCCTAATAGATTCGGTTAAATGCATCATTGCCGCATAACAAACATCCGCCGTGAAATCCATATTGGCGCGAGTCATTCCATCATGAAGAATGAAATGCCCGAGATTCGCCAATATATAATTTGGCTTTTCCCACATAACGATATGAGCACTAATCGCCATATCCAGAAGGACTTTTACACCATACTCAGAGACACCGGTTGCATTGGAAAGAGTTTCTGCACTCGCCCCTTGCGAACCCGCTTTATCCAATTCAGTTAAAATACCTAAATCACGTAATGTTCGTGCGGTATGAAAAATAATCGGCGCAAAAGATAGTTTTTGCGCCTCAGTTTTCGCTTCTAGAGCGTTATAAGGGTCTTGTTTTTGTACAAACACGAAAAAGCCTAATTATATTATTTGAAACTATTTTACTGACGCTCTAGCCAATTGTTTCTGAATATCAACGTTCAGATTATTAACCCAGCGATTGTAATTACGGTGAATATTACCGTCACCCGCTTTCAAATTCACAGAACCGACATAGATGATGGAATAATATTTTTCACTATAAGGAATACGAACTTCCGCGCTATGATCTCGAGACATAAGTTTGGCAGTTAATTCAGTTGGAGTGTTGTTTGAAATAATCCAACCTCTATTGGTTGCAGCAACAATAATGGCAGCTTTCACTTCGTCACTTTGAAGATTATAAGCAACAGGAGTATTCTCTACGTTCATGATTGGTTGAACTCGCCCACAGCCGGCTAAAAGAACAACTAATAGAATAGAAAACGTGTATTTTATTGCTTTCATTGCATTTCCTTGCTTTGATTGGGGAATATTAATAAACGAGCATAGTATTTAATGTGCTCAACAACAAATCAATACGTTATGTCAAATCAGTTGCATTTAATCTCATTTAATATCGATACTTGGTCAGCAAACAGTTTGGGAATCAGTGACCAGCCAGATTGGCAGCAGTGGTCCCAAACTCATCAATGGCCAGAAGATGAAACCATTCAATCTGGTTTAATTCCCCCAATGATGCGCCGCCGCATGAGTCCGTTAAGTAAACTAGCGGTGCAAACGGCTATCCATCTTCTGCAAGAAGAATCTATTGACTACTTGGTATTTTCAAGTCGTCATGGTGAATTGCATCGCAGTGCAGAAATAATTAAAAATATTGTTGCTGGTGAAGAAGCTTCTCCCATGAATTTTTCTCAATCGGTACACAACACCGCGGCCGGTTTATCAACCATTGCAACAAAACAAGCGATTTCAGTGACTTCTATAGCTGCTGGTGACAACACTTTTCACAGTGCACTAATCGAAGCTTGGATCTACCTCAAGCAATATCCCAACGCCAAGGTATTATTGGTCGATTTTGATGAACCCCTACCTGATGATTATTCTGAATACGAAGACAAACAGTTTAAGGGATATGCATTAGGTTTAATTTTATCCGCTGGCAATACGTGGCAAGTTGCACAATGTGAAAAAATGGGTACTATCAGCCCCCTACCTCAAGCACTTAGCTTTTTAACACACTATTTATGCAAACAACCTCACTGGATAATTGAAGGTGAAAGAACATCATGGGAATGGCAGCAAGCATGAATGCTGTAAATAAATATTGGCGAATTTTTGCGACTGGATTTTGTTTCGCCATTTTTGGTTTAGGCGGTTTAACCCTCAGTTTTATCATTATTCCTTTAATTAGGCTGACTACACCAAATACAATCCAGCGTGAATATCGAGTACAAAATGTCATTCGCATTACGTTTGATTTTTTTTGTCGCTTAATGAAGTTCACTAGAGCAATTGATTACCGAATCGATGGGGCAGAGATCTTAGCCAACGATAAGAACTGTCTCGTTGTCGCTAACCATCCAAGCTTGATTGATTATGTATTAGTCGCTTCACAACTTAAGCAGTGTGACTGCTTAGTAAAAGCGGCCATTTGGTCAAATCCATTTATGAAGCACATTGTCAAAGCGGCGGGTTATATTCCCAATGAGACGCCAGATGATCTGCTGGATTTATGCGACGAACGATTTGAACGAGGTAACGTTCTACTTGTATTCCCAGAAGGGACCCGCACAACTCCGGGGAAAGCATCGAAGCTTCAGCGCGGTGCAGCTCAAATAGCGATCCGCACACAAAGAGACTTACGTATAATACATATTTCCGTTTCTCCTAGCTTTCTCACAAAAGAAAAAAAATGGTATCAAGTTCCCGATACCAAGCCTTTTTTCCATGTAGAAGTTAAGGATAAAGTTGAGGTCATGCCCTTTATAGAGCAAACTAATAACCCAACTTCAGCAGCAAGAAGGCTTAATAGCTATCTTGCTGAAGCTATTTTTCCATCTATCAATAATAAATAAGTAGGTTCCCGTGGAAGTACTACACAACGAAATTAAGCAATTGATTATCGACTCATTAAACCTTGAAGACATCTCAATTGATGAAATTGAGACAGAGGCGCCATTATTCGGGGATGGGCTAGGACTAGACTCTATTGACGCTCTTGAGCTTGGCTTAGCAATTAAAAAGAAATATAACATCGTAATCGATGCTGATGATTCAAATACGCGCCAACATTTCGCATCTGTAGCTAACCTAGCAGCGTATATTTCATCTCAAACTAGCAACTAATTTGTAGAAAACGATTATGACAGATTTAAATAAGCAACAGGTTTTTGACCAAGTAAAAGATGCTCTGGTTGAACTTTTCGAAATAGATGAAGCAGACATTCAACCTGAAGCTCATCTCTATCAAGATCTTGATTTAGATAGTATTGATGCTGTTGACCTCGTGGTTCACCTGCAAAACGTGACTGGTAAAAAAATCAAGCCAGAAGAGTTTAAAATGGTACGTACTGTCGATGACGTGGTTGAATCAGTAGTAGAACTGCTTAAGGAAGCCTGATGCATCACTTGCTGACAGGTTTGTCTGCAATTGTTCTGCTCGCGTATCCATTTGCAATTTACTACGGCATAGATAAGTTCGGTCTAAGTATTTTAGGGGCAGTACTTGCTGTATTCTTTGTATTACGCATTTTCACAGCAAGTCGAACTAAACTCAAAGAATTCAAACAGTTAGCAATTATAAGTGGTCTTATCGGGATCACTTTAATTGTTTTGGGGATTCTGTTCCGTAGTAACGGCTGGCTGCTATTTTATCCTGTTGCCGTCAATGGTTGCATGTTGATGGTGTTCGCAAGCAGTTTAAAGCAACCGCAAACCATCATCGAAAGGCTCGCCAGATTACAAGAGCCAGACCTTCCACAGAGTGGTGTTGACTACACACGGAAAGTGACTCAAATCTGGTGTCTGTTTTTCCTATTTAACGGCATAACCGCATTATACACCTGTTTCTTACCCATAGAGATTTGGACCTTATATAACGGTCTGATTAGCTACCTTTTGATTGGTGCTCTGTTTGCTGTCGAATGGGTGGTACGTCAATTTGTTCGCAAGGATTAGCAATTCAATGACATCAAGCTGCACGGCATTTAGCTCACTTTCTCATTTGTTACTAGAAAAGCGCGAAAATTCATTAGTCGCGTTTGGCTCCGAGGGCGACATAACTTGGACTCAGTTTCTTGCCGATGTGAGTTATCACATCAATCTGCTCGTTGAGACGCCACAACAAAACATTGCACTGTGTGCTCGCGATAGCTATTTATTTACTGTTGGACTGTTTGCACTGTTCCATGCAGGGAAAACAGTCATTTTACCAGGCAACTATCAACCGGAAGCACTGGAAGAACTGAGTTCGCAATTTGACGTTTTATTGTGTGATGACGCGATCTCACCGTTACGCAACGCTGAGACTCAACTTATCACTACGAGCCACAGCAGGAATCCGTTCGTTTTTACTTCTCTAAATTCAGAAAGCATCCAACTTATTCTGTTTACTTCAGGTTCTAGTGGAACACCTAAAGCCATTCATAAAACTTTAAACCAGCTCAGTGTTGAAGTTGATATCCTGCATTCACTGTGGGGAGAGCAAACCTCTAACAGCCGAATCGAAAGTACAGTTTCTCATCAACATATCTATGGTTTGTTATTCAGAGTTCTGTGGCCATTATGTGCAGGTAATTCATTTGCCCGACACAGTTTAGAGTTTCCCGAACAAATCACTCATCATGCGAACCAGGATACCGTTTTAGTCAGTAGCCCTGCACTACTAAAACGCCTGACAGAAGAACACAAACCGACAAAACTGAGATACATTTTTTCATCGGGTGGACCGCTTCCTTTTGTCGCGGCAAACCATGCAGAAGAATTGTTTAACCATAGGCCAATAGAAGTTTTCGGCAGTACAGAAACTGGTGGTATTGCTTATCGTCAGCAAATGACAGAACAAACCCCGTGGTCGCTGTTTCCCAAAGTAGAAGCAGAGTTAAATCATGAGAATTGCTTGCGCTTACGTTCTGCACATATTGATCCAACTGGCTGGTACCAGACTGCAGATGAATGTGAGTTTGTATCTAAAAACCAGTTTGTTTTGAAAGGTCGCACCGATCGGATAATCAAAGTTGAAGAGAAGCGAGTGTCACTGGTAGAAGTCGAAAAACGCGTCGACCAGTTGGACTACGTTCAAGAGTGTGCGGTTATCCCAATTCAACAGGCAGAGCGATTGATTTTAGCCGCAGCAATAGTGCTGACGGAAAGCGGCGAAATAAAGCTTGCCGAGCTTGGTAAAGGCAAATTTTGGCTGCTACTACGCAATGAACTGAGACGTTGGCTTGAACCTATTGCTGTACCACGCAGTTTTAGAGTGGTAAAAGAGATCCCATTAAACAGTCAAGGTAAGCGCCAAGTCGCCGAACTTGAAAAATTATTCCAATAAAAACGAAGAAAACGCCGATTATATGATGGCTAAAAGAAAACCAACGTTACTGGCTTGCGAGCAATCAGAACACCACGTGCTACTGACATTTAAGGTAGACGAGGATATCGAAGATTTTAAGGGGCATTTCAATCACTTTCCCCTACTACCCGGAGTTACCCAAATTGATTGGGCGATTTTCTATGCTCGTCAATATTTGAACACACCCGCTCATTTCAAAGGCATGGAAGTGATTAAGTTCCAAGAACCGATTTTGCCCAATGCAGAAGTCACTTTGAGCTTAACGTGGGATGAGAGCAAACAAAAGCTGGCGTTCAGCTACCAATCTCAAAGGAATGGTGAAGCCGTGGTTCATTCGTCAGGCAAAATGAAACTGGGGGATGCCAGTGAATAAGCTTGATTACCGACCATGCTTTTTAATTCCTTGTTATAACCATGGGGGAACTGTCGCAGCTGTTATTGACTCTCTAGCTGACTTCGATTTTCCCGTGTTTCTTGTCGACGACGGTAGTAATAAAGAGACCAAGTTTGCCCTTTCTGAAGCAGCTAAACGCGATAATGTTTCACTGATTACTTTGCCTAAAAACCAAGGTAAAGGTGATGCGGTAATGGCGGGGATACGCCATGCACATTGGCTCGGGTACAGCCATGTGATTCAGATAGATGCTGACGGTCAACATGACATTAGTGCATTACCGAATCTTATCGATACCTCGAAGAGTCACCCTCATCACTTAATTTCGGGGCAACCCGTTTACGACGAAAGTGTTCCTAAAGCCCGACTATACGGTCGATATGTCACCCATGTCTGGGTTTGGATTGAAACACTCTCGCTGGAAATCAAAGACAGCATGTGTGGCTTCCGCGCTTATCCAGTACAAGCAGCGATTGATGTGATGAATCGCAACGACATCGGCAGTCGTATGGATTTCGATACCGAAATCTTTGTCCGTATGTTCTGGAATGGCGTGCAGTTCAAATTCGTCAATACCCGTGTAATTTATCCAGAAGACGGCATATCCCACTTCGACTCACTGTGGGATAACGTCAAAATTAGTTGGATGCATACGCGGCTATTTTTCGGCATGCTGCCACGCATTCCCAAGTTATTGATGCGTAAAAAAAACCACGGTACCGAAGCGCATTGGTCAAAACGCCAAGAACGCGGAACGGTACTGGGAATTAAAGTACTGATGGCCGTCTACAACTTGTTGGGAAGAAAGGTTTTTCGCGCCATATTAAAACTGGTCATGGGCTACTACCATCTCACCGGTAAGCAAGCAAAAACATCATCAGAGCAGTTTCTCACTCAGGTAAAAACCTTTGCCGAACAACAACAGTTGCCAGTGGCCAAAAACCTAACCAGCTATAACCATTTATTGTCGTTCGGTGAAACTATGCTCGACAAACTGGCGGCATGGCGAGGCGATTTCAATATCAATAACCTAACCATTCACGGTCAAGAGCAACTTAAAGCACTGGTTGAAGAAAAACGTGGCCTGCTTCTACTGGGCTCACATTTAGGCAATATTGAACTGTGCCGCGCGTTGAGCCGACGCCATACGCATTTAAAGATAAACGCTTTGGTGTTCACAGAGCATGCTGAACGCTTTAACGCTGTCATGAAAGCAATCAACCCAAAATCAGAACTGAATCTTATACAAGTGAGTAAACTCGGTCCTGATACAGCCATTATGCTGCAGCAAATGATAGAGCGTGGAGAATGGGTTGTTATCGTTGGCGACAGAACATCCACCAGCGTAGAAAGTCGCGTGGTGTGGGCGAACTTCCTCGGCAAACCAGCACCGTTTCCTCAAGGACCATTTATGCTGGCTTCGGTATTATCCGCTCCGGTTTATCTTATTTTTGGACTGCGCGACGACCAAAGTAGGCATCCGCATTTTGATGTCTACTTCGAGCATTTTAGTGACGGTATCAAACTGCCTCGAGCAACAAGGCAACATTCGTTGCAACAAGTGGTTCAGCAATATGCAGATCGCTTGCAACACTACACAATGAAAGCACCATTACAGTGGTACAACTTCTTCAACTTCTGGGAATTAAGCAAAAACCATGACGAAGACAAACGACAATAATATTTTATTCGGCGCGCAGCGTCTGACCATTGAGGACGTTGTTTCGATCGCACAAGGCGCTTCAGCTTCGATTAACTCTTCAGCCGAATTTACTGCTAAGATTGACCGAGGCGTAGCCTTTTTAGAACGCCTGCTCAAAGAAGAAGGTGTGATTTACGGTGTAACCACAGGTTATGGTGATTCTTGTACCGTCGCGATTCCGCCAAATTTGGTAGAAGAACTGCCTCTGCATCTAACCCGCTTTCATGGATGCGGTTTAGGCGAAGTACTTACTCACCAACAATCACGCGCAGTATTGGCAACACGTTTATGTTCACTCGCTCAGGGTGTATCTGGGGTGTCCCACGATGTGCTCAATCAAATTATCAACCTGATTAATCACGATATTGCACCGCGTATTCCACAAGAGGGGTCTGTCGGCGCAAGTGGTGATTTAACACCGCTTTCCTACGTTGCAGCAACCTTGATTGGCGAACGCGAAGTACTTTACAAAGGTGAAGTTCGTTCAACTCAAGAAGTGTTCGCAGAACTTGGCTTAACACCAATTAAACTTAAGCCGAAAGAAGGCTTAGCGTTAATGAACGGCACTTCAGTTATGACCGCCCTAGCCTGTTTGGCTTATCAGCGTGCTGAATATCTGGCTCAGTTGTGCACTAAAATTACGGCTCTGGTATCGATTGGTATGCAAGGTAACGACTTCCATTTTGATGAAGCTTTATTTGCGGTGAAACCTCACCCAGGTCAGCAACAAATTGCGGCTTGGTTAAGAGCAGATCTCCAAGCTGAGCGTCCACCTCGCAATAGTGACCGCTTACAAGACCGCTACTCATTGCGCTGTGCTCCGCATGTCATTGGTACAGTGCAAGATGCCCTTCCTTGGTTACGTCAGCTTATCGAAAATGAACTAAACAGCGCGAATGACAACCCAATAATTGATGGTGACAACGAGCGAGTACTGCACGGTGGTCACTTCTATGGTGGGCACATTGCAATGGCGATGGACACGCTCAAAACTTGTGTTGCAAACCTAGCTGACCTACTGGATCGTCAAATGGCACAGTTGATGGACTATAAGTTCAACAACGGTCTGCCATTTAACTTAACCGGCGCTGAGGGCGAACGTAAACCGATCAACCACGGTTTTAAAGCTGTGCAAATTGGCATTTCTGCTTGGACGGCAGAAGCATTGAAACACACTATGCCTGCAAGCGTATTCTCGCGCTCAACAGAGTGTCACAACCAAGACAAAGTCAGCATGGGTACAATCGCCGCTCGCGACTGCTTACGCGTATTGCAATTGACTGAACAAGTGGCGGCGGCTTCTCTGCTTGCCTCTATTCAAGCGATTGAGCTGCGCAAGCGCCATAATGAGATCGATGAACGTCATATGAGTGCCAGCGTGAATCAAATTGTTGCCAATGTTCAGCAGGACTTTAAGTTTGTGGTAGAAGATCGCCCGTTAGAAGCAGAGCTACGTTTGTGTATTGAACGCATCCAGTCGCAACACTGGAAGCTGTACTAGGAGTGACAATGGAGAACATTCATTTCCCATTAGAAACCGAAGTGACAGTGACCACTTCGTTTCAAGATGCCGATCCTATGGGTGTGATTTATCACGGTAACTACTTCCGCTACTTTGAAGAAGCGCGTCGTGTATTACTGGATAAAATTGCTTACGGTTACATTGCGATGAGTGAATCAGGCCACATGTGGCCTGTTATTGATACTCGAGTGAAATATGTCAAAGCGATTCCGTTTAACCATGAAATCCGCATCAGCGCCAAACTGACCGAATGGGAAAACCGTCTCCGCATTGATTACGTCATTTTTGATGCAAAAACAGGCCAAAGAATGTGTAAGGCACATACCACTCAAGTTGCGGTCAGCATCGCTGAACAAGAAATGTGTTTTGTCTCGCCAAAACTGTTTTTGGATAAAGTTGAACATTGGCATCAAACCGGAGAATGTTTGCAATGATTAGGGAGTTTAGAATAATCATTATGTCCGTTTTTTTGAGCGTGTTTGCTACGACTAGCGCGTTAGCTCAAGTAACGGATTTGGCCTCATTGCAAACCCAGTTACAGCAGCATCCTATAGTACGGGGAGACTTTACCCAAAGCCGTTCCCTTGCCATGTTTGAGCAGCCTTTGGTATCCAAAGGCTCGTTTCTGCTTGAAAAACAACACGGCTTACTTTGGCAGCAACACACTCCGTTTCCCGTCAACTTGGTGCTGACACAGGACAAACTACGCCAAACTTTCGCCAATCAGCCTGCGCAGATAATTAACGCCAAAGAAAACCCGATGGCGTTTTACTTCAGCAAAATCTTTTTGTCCGTATTCCATGGCGATACAGAACAACTTCAAAGTCAGTTTGATCTGCAATTTGCTCCGCAAAGTGAACACTGGCAGTTAGTGCTGATACCAAAAGAAGCGCCACTGAATGCAGTGTTCAAATCAATCGTTTTGCAAGGCAATCAAGATATTGATTCATTGGTTTTAGAAGAAGTAAGAGGCGACAAAACTGAAATCACCTTCACTAATCAAACACACCAACCTGAGAATTTAACGGATGCTGAACAAGCTCAGTTCCAGTTTTAATCATTCCAAGCTGGCGATAATCTGGCTTGTGTTGGTGATACTAAGCTGCGCCCTACTGCTGAAACAGTGGAGCTTTAGTTCATCAGTACCCATTGAAACGGACATCATGAAGCTGCTGCCTCAAAGCCGCCAAGATCCGTTGGCTCAAGTGGCATTTGATAGAGTCACCAGTAGTGTTAGTGACAAGGTGGTGTTTGTCCTTAAAGGCAACAATGAGCAACAACTGTTTGCCTCTGCTGAGAGTTTGCAAGATTCACTCTCAAGCCTAAGCGCTTTTTCCCAAGTTACCGGCAAAATTGATCAGCAAAAGCAAAACTCTTGGAGCCGTTACTACTTTTCCCATCGTTTTCAGTTTTTAACCGACGAACAGCGTTCTCGTCTTGAACTCGCTCCAGAACAGCAAGTTCAGAAAGTGATTCAAACCATTTATAACCCTTTTTCTGGCGTTACCGGTTCAGAACTGAGCAGTGACCCGTTTTTGCTGTTTCGTGATTACTTAAGTCACTTAAACCAGCTGACAACGCAATTTCAGATCCAGCAAGGTTTCCTCACGACGCAATTTCAAAACGATACTTATGTGTTGATAACAGCGACGTTGGCGGATTCACCTTACAGTATGTCTGCACAGCAAGTTGTACCCAAATTGAAGAGCCTGGAGCAGACGCTAAAAGCACAATTCGATGTGGATAGCGCACACACCGGCGTGTTGTTTTATGCCGACTTTGGCACTCAAAGTGCCAAATCAGAAATCAGTACCATTGGTTTGTTCTCGCTACTCGGCGTTGTCGTCATTGTCCTGTTTGTTTTTCGCAGTGCCGCACCGCTGTTATTAGCTTTGCTTTCCATCAGCGTTGGGCTTTTAGTTGCACTTGTTACTACCACCGCTATCTTTGGCAAAGTCCATCTGTTCAGTTTGGTATTTGGTGCCAGCTTGATTGGTGTTTCGATCGACTACGCGTTCCACTATCTGACTGACCGCCTTGCTGCACAAGACAAATGGAACAGCATCAAAGGGCTGCAACATATCTTCACTGCGATTACTCTTGGTTTGATTACCAGCTTAATTGGCTACTTAGGCTTATTAATTGCGCCCTTTCCCGGTTTGCAGCAACTGGCGCTATTCTCAGCCATCGGTTTAATTGCGGCCTACGCTACTGTTGTCGCTTGGTATCCCATCCTTGCACGCAAAGCGACAGCAAATCGGCCGTTACCCGGCGAAATGTTATGGCGTTGGTGGTTAGCACAATGGCAAAAACGCAGTGTCAGAACGTCTCTACCTCTGGCGTTACTGATTTTCAGCGCAGTTCAATTAACGCAAGTGAACTACGACGATGACATTCGACAGCTTCAAGCCATGCCTAAAGAACTAAAGCAGCAGGAAGATTTAATTAATCAAGTCTCTGGTGTGAAATCTTCACAGCAGATGTTGGTTGTGTGCGCAGAGAGCGATGAACAGCTCATGACAAAACTTGAACAGCTAGACAGCACTCTTGCTCAATGGAAGAGGCAGCAAACAATCAGCGGCTATCAAAGTCTCAGTCAGTATCTGCCATCAATTGCGAGACAAAAATCCGACTATCAACTGGTGAGCAACCTCTATCAGAATTATGGTTCCTCACTGTCTGAGTCTTTAAAGTTGTCAACTCAGCCAACGCTGACTGAGCCCATGATTCCGGTCAGTTTATCGGACTACCTCCATCAAAGCGTTTCGGAACCCATTCAGTTCCTTTATCTGAGTAAAATTGAAGATAGAGTCGCTACCGTTGTCATGCTTAGAGATGTTAGTAACGCAGAAGAAATCATCGCTTTTACCAGCCAACGAGCCGATATCAGTTATTTGGATAAAGCCGGAGAAATTTCAGCCTTGTTTGGAGAATACCGGACAAAAGTGATGGAGCTGTTAGCGGCAGCGTTGATAGGCATATCTTTGCTACTGGCTAAGCGTTATGGTGTTGCTCATACAATACGCATTGTCTTCCCATGTGTGGTTGCCTGCTTAGTCGGCATTGCGGTTACCACATTAACCGGTTCAACACTCAACTTATTTAACTTACTCGCGTTGGTACTTGTGGTCGGTATTGGCATCGACTACACACTGTTTTTTGCCGAACAATCGCAAAGTCGCAGCACCTTGTTAGCTATTACCTTGTCAGCGATGACCACACTGCTTTCCTTTGGTCTGCTGTCTCTAAGTGAAACCCACGCGATCCACAGTTTTGGCTTAACCACTCTAAGCGGTATTTTTGTCGCTTGGCTGCTTTCGCCATTAGCAATTAAGAGGCAAACAAATCAATGAAATGGTTAACCACACTCTTTGCTTGTTTATGGCTTAGTGGCTGTAGTTTGCAACCACATACCTCTTCAACACAAGTGGAAATCGGTCAGGATGTTTGGGTAGAACTTCCCTTACCCAGTGAGATGGAACAATCTTTTAGCGCGACACAATTGATATCTGCACAGTGGCAAGATGAACAAGGCAATACGCAAACTCAACAGTTACCAGTGCAGTTACAAATTGATTCGCAGCATATCGTGCTAGCGGGATTTTCTTCATGGGGAACTCGATTGCTGTCATTGGATTATGATGGTGAAAATATTTCCACCCAAGTGTTAAGCGGCCTAGAAAATACGCTTCCGAAACCGGAACAAGTGTTATTTAATCTAATGATCACCCTATGGCCTCGAAGTGCTTGGGAAGCACCTTTAAATAAGGTAAGGTGGTCAATCATTGATGACCCACATCAACGTATTATAAAGAACGAAGCTGGCGAACCCCTACTGATCATTAGCTATGCTGGAAAAACACCACTTGATGGTGATATTCAGTTTTTAAACAAGCCATTGAACTATGCGATCACGATCCAGACCTTAAGTCATCAAGCTAAATTAACAACCTCAGAACAGTAGAAAAACCTAGATGAATTCTTCAACTTCATTTCCAGTGTTTATTCATGATTGTGGTTTTCACTCTGCGCTAGGGAGTGAAGCGGTAGCTATTCATCAAGCGCTACAATCTGGGCAGTCAAAAGGCATGCTCATAGACAACGAGATTCTCAATACTCACACGTCCACCGTTATTGGGCGAGTCACTGAGGCGCTACCAAAAATTCCTCAGCCATTGTCAAAATATGCGACACGTAATAATCAGCTCGCTTTGTCTGCGCTTTTGCAGATCACATCCAGCGTTGAAGAAGCTATTGAGCAATACGGTGCAGATCGTATTGCCGTCATTGTCGGCACCAGTACCTCTGGTATTTCCGATGGTGAAGTCGCCTATGCGCAGAAAATCAACCAAGGTGCATTCCCAAAAGACTATCACTACACCAAACAAGAGCTGGGTGACAGTGTTCATTTCGTTGCGGATTACTTCAATATCACCGGACCTTGTTACGCTATTTCAACCGCTTGCTCTTCAAGTGGCCGCGTTTTTATCAGCGCAAAACGTCTGCTACAGGCAGGCATTGTTGATGCTGTATTGGTTGGTGGTGTCGATTCCATATGTAAACTAACACTGAATGGATTTAATGGCTTAGAAGCTCTGTCGAATCAACTTTGCCAACCATTTAGCGCAGACCGCTCAGGCATTAATATTGGTGAATCAGCAGCATTTATGTTGTTGAGCACAGAACCAAGTGATGTTGCATTATTGGGTGCAGGTGACAGCTCTGATGCACACCACATTTCTGCGCCTCATCCAGAAGGGAATGGAGCGGAACAAGCTATGCGAAAAGCGCTTGAGGATGCCAGTCTTACACCAGAAGATATCGGTTACATCAACGCCCATGGCACAGCAACCCCACTGAATGACAGTATGGAAAGCAAAGCCATCTATCGAGTATTTAGTGACAGTGTGCCTGTTAGCTCAACCAAGCCTTTAACTGGTCACACCCTTGGCGCTGCAAGTGCTACAGAAGCCGCTATTGCTTGGCACATTTTGCGTCATCAGTTACCGCTTCCTATGCAGCGCTGTGCAAACAAAGCAGACGACATTGAAATTGCACTGGTAGAAAGTGAACAATATCTGGGACGCAAAGCCATTCTCAGTAACTCTTTTGCTTTTGGTGGCAACAACATCAGCCTGATTTTTGGATATCCCCATGACTGAACTACCTGATATCGCAACATTGTTACCTCATGATAATCCAATGATTCTGGTTGATCGCGCTTTGTCTATCGGGGAGAAATCCATACACAGTCAAGTGGATATCGATAAGCATCTTATGTTCTTCAATTCAGAGAGCAATACTGTACCCGCTTATGTTGGTATTGAGTTTATGGCTCAGTCCATCGCTGCTTGGTCTGGCTATCAAGCCTTACAAAAAGGTCAAGAGCCACCCATCGGATTTTTATTAGGCAGTCGTCGCTACACCACAGAGTGTGACCAATTCACTCAGGGTCAGACACTGGATATCTTCGCTGAACAAGTGATGGAAGATAACGGAATGGCTGTTTTCTCTGGCCGTATAGAATACCAAGGGAATACAATTGCTCAGTGCCAACTGAACGTTTATGTTCCTACACAAGAAAAATTACAAGAAATGAAAATTAGGAGTCATGTATGACCCGACAAGTTCTCGTCACTGGTGCCAGTAAAGGAATAGGTAAGGCTATTGCTATTGCGCTAGGTAAGGATGGCTTCAACGTCGTCGTTCACTACATGGGAGACCAGAATGGTGCCCAAGCAACACTTGATACGATTGTCGAAAATGGCGGTTCAGGCCGATTGATCAGATTTGATATTAGTAATCGTGCAGAATGCAGAAGCCAAATTGAAGCCGATATTGAACAACACGGCGCTTACTACGGTGTTGTCAACAATGCGGGCATCACTCGTGATACTGCTTTCCCTGCAATGACAGAAGAAGAGTGGGACGGCGTTATCCATACCAACCTCGACAGCTTCTACAATGTGCTTCACCCTTGTGTGATGCCAATGGTTCAACTGCGTAAAGGTGGACGAATTGTCACTTTAGCGTCAGTGTCAGGCATTGCGGGTAACCGTGGCCAAACCAACTACAGTGCAGCAAAAGCCGGTGTGATTGGTGCAACGAAGTCACTGGCTTTAGAGCTGGCAAAACGCAAAATTACGGTGAACTGTGTTGCACCGGGTTTAATTGATACTGGCATGGTCGATGAGCATGTGAAAGAACATGCACTGCCGCTTGTTCCGTTGCGTCGTATGGGTGAACCAGAAGAAGTGGCAGGTCTGGTTAGTTATTTGATGTCAGATATTGCTGGATATGTCACTCGCCAAGTTATTTCTGTAAACGGAGGTCTCGTATGAATCGCAGAGTTGTTGTAACCGGTATGTCCGGTGTTACTGCGTTTGGTAACGACTGGAAGAGCATCGAACCTCGTTTACGCGCTTGTGAAAACGCCACCCAGTACATGCCTTCTTATGAGCAATATGACGGACTGAATACAAAACTGGCTGCTCCGGTCACTGATTTTGAATTACCGAAACACTATAAGCGAAAGCAAGTACGAGGTATGGGCCGCGTTTCCATGCTGGCAACCGTTGCTACAGAGAATGCGCTTATTCAAGCGGGCTTAATCGGTAACGAAGTACTCACTAACGGCCAAACAGGTATCGCTTACGGCTCTTCTACTGGCAGTACAGACGCTGTTGGTGCATTCGGCGTGATGCTGAATGAAAAAACCACCAGAGCGATTACTGCGACAACCTATGTACAGATGATGCCGCATACCACGGCAGTGAACGTAGGCCTGTTTTTTGGGCTGCGTGGACGCGTTATTCCAACCAGCAGTGCATGTACATCCGGAAGCCAGGCGATTGGTTATGCCTATGAAGCGATCAAACACGGATATCAGACGGTTATGGTTGCTGGCGGCGGCGAAGAGCTTTGCCCTACCGAATCAGCGGTATTCGATACCCTATTTGCAACCAGTCTGAAAAACGATGCTCCGAAAACGACACCTAGCCCATACGATAAAGATCGTGATGGTCTGGTGATTGGTGAAGGTGCGGGCACTCTGGTTTTAGAAGAGTACGAACACGCCAAAGCTCGCGGTGCGAAGATCTACGCGGAAATCGTTGGCTTCGCCAGCAATTGCGATGCGGCACACGTTACTCAGCCTCAAATGGAAACTATGCAGATTTGTATGGAGTTGGCGCTGAAAGACGCGAACCTCTCTGCTGATAAAATTGGTTATGTGTCTGCTCATGGCACAGCAACCGACCGCGGAGATATTGCAGAGAGCAACGCAACCGAAAAAGCGGTAGGCAGAGTGCCAATCAGTTCCCTAAAGAGCTACTTTGGTCATACTCTAGGTGCATGTGGTGCGGTGGAAGCTTGGCTGGGCTTAGAGATGATGCATACCGGCTGGTTTAACCCGACACTAAACCTCAATAATCTTGACCCTGAGTGTGGCGATCTTGATTACATCACTGGCTCTGGTCGTGAAATGCAAATCGACTACCTGATGAGCAACAACTTCGCTTTCGGTGGTATTAACACCTCAATTATCTTCAAAAGAGTTGCCGACTAAACGTCAGCCTTCTGTTTAAGCTTCAATAATGTGTTTTAAAGCCGTCCTTGTTTCATGCATAAGGACGGCTTTTTTGTCTCCACCGCTATACTTCAATAAAAATTGTTAACGGGATTGGATAATTAAATCATTTTCGGGAACGTTACCGAAAACTAATTTATACTAGCCGCATTTGAAGTTAAGATTTGATGGAGAGACACAATGAATACTGTGTGGGTAACTGGCGACGCTGTCGTTGATTTAATTCCTGACGGGGAAAACCATTATCTCAAATGCCCTGGCGGTGCTCCGGCAAACGTCGCAGTGGCGATAGCGCGTCTTGGCGGTCAAAGTGCGTTCTTTGGCAGAGTGGGAAATGACCCGCTGGGCAGATTTATGAACCAGACACTTTCACAAGAACAGGTAGACAGCCGTTATCTTATTTTGGATAACGACCAGCGAACGTCTACAGTAGTGGTCGACCTGGATGACAGTGGTGAGCGCAGCTTCACTTTCATGGTGAAACCGAGCGCTGACCAATTTCTGCAGACCAGTGATATTCCAAACTTCCATCAGGATGACTGGCTGCATGTGTGCTCAATTGCTCTCGCCAATGAACCTAG
The DNA here is from genome assembly GCF_054051265.1 of Vibrio sp. C8. Classification (NCBI taxonomy): domain Bacteria; kingdom Pseudomonadati; phylum Pseudomonadota; class Gammaproteobacteria; order Vibrionales; family Vibrionaceae; genus Vibrio; species Vibrio sp. C8. Next base: position 254,778 of record NZ_JBPAOE010000011.1, on the reverse strand, counting down.
CCGCAGCAGCACGTTCGAAGCGATTGAGCGAATCAAAAAGGCTGGCGGAAGCTTTAGCTTTGACCCTAACCTTCGTCCAGAAGTCTGGCAGAAACCGCAAGAGATGGTTGCAACAGTGATGCGTGCAGTAGCGAAAGCTGATGTGGTTAAGTTTTCAGAAGAAGAACTCACTCTGCTTACAGAGACCGACTCTATCGAACAAGGTTTGAATGCCATTAAAGCGTTGGAGATCCCTCTGGTGATCATCACTCAAGGCGCTAAAGGCGCACTCGTCGTAACAAAGGAAAGCCAGACACTAGTCAGCGGTAAAGTAGTGAAACCTGTTGATACCACAGGTGCTGGTGATGCCTTTGTCGGTGGATTGTTGTACCAACTTTCTCAAACGCCAGACTGGCAAAAAGCAGAAAACATTGCTCTTGCTGTCGAATGTGCTCACGGCTGTGGTGCCTTAGCAACCACACAAAAAGGGGCAATGACGGCTTTACCAAATCAACAAGCGTTGAAAGCGTTCCTTGAGTAAGCATTTAAAAAAAAAGCGTTTTTAAATACAACAAAGCCACCTGTTCTAGGTGGCTTTCGTTTATAGAACTTTTGTTTCTCTTTATCTACTCTCAGTTAGGCAACTGGAGCAAACGTCGATTCTACGACCGATTTTAGAGGCGCGAACTCAGCGCTGACGTTGGCTCCTTCTAAAGTTATTTGTGTTGCTGACTCTGGTGTAAATACCCTGCCCGTCATCACATGTTCACCATGGTTGATAAACACTTCCAGCGATGAATTATCGGCCAGTATCTGCAAATGTACCGCTTTGTCAGTATCTAACGGCAGCTCGCGAATGACATCGCCTTCTCGAATTTGAGTTTGGCTTCGGTCGAAACGAAGTACACCTTTCTCTATATCAAGCTGCAACTTAACACCATAATTTTCGTCAGACATTAGTGTAAGAGCACTTCCCCAAGGCAGTTCGACGTTAAGCTCAAAGCTTTTGGTTTCTGCATCGAGAGGATGAATTCCCAGATCCAAACTTGATACTGATTCTCTGAGTTCCGCAAGCTCGCGAATTGGCGTTTGAACAATCTTTCCGTTCAACCATTTAAGCTCTCTTAATGCGGTTAGCTGGTGTATCCAGCCATTGTCACAACTTGGCTGGTTAACTTCATCGGGTAGCCCCATCCAACCGACCATAACTCTTCTTCCGTCTTCTGTTTCCATGCTTTGAGGAGCATAGAAATCAAAACCTGCATCCAGTTGCCAACCGTCAAGGAAATGTATTTTTCCTTTACTATCCTGTTCAACGTGATAAATGCGATTTTGATGCCCAATAGTATGATTCGGATTGTCGGATTTAATCCCTTGTGGCCCAAATACGAAAAACAGATCACCGCTTAGCTCAAACATATCTGGGCATTCCCACATGTAGCCAAAAGGTGCGAGTTCATCACCATATAGGGAATCAAAATCCCAGTTCATTAAGTCATTTGAATGATATACAGCCAAACGACCTTGCAAATCGGTAGTTTGCGCGCCTAGCAGCATGTGCCACTTGTTTTGGCGATAGAGTATTTTAGGGTCGCGGAAGTGTTCAGTAACACCAGCCGGTAAGGTGCGAATGACTGGCCCCAGTTTCTCAGCCGTATTGTCTTCGCTTAAACGAGCGACACATTGCATCGTTTGTCGTTGACGATCATGACCTAAGCGTGTGTTTCCAGTATAGAAAAGCAATAACTCCCCGTCATGGCTTACTGCATGACCCGAGAACACACCATGGCTATCAAACCAGTCTGAGGGTGTGAGAGCAATGGATTGCCAATTCCAGTTGACCAAATCGCGGCTTTTTAAAAGCACCCAATATTTGTCCTTATGCTCACAAGCATAGGGATACCACTGATAGAACAGATAGTATTCACCATTGTGGTAAACAAAACCGTTAGGATCATTTAACAGACCTTGTGGTGGGGAGATGTGCCATTGTGGGCGATAACTGCAGGTCGTAGGTTGCAGATGTTCTTTTGCTGATGCTATTTGCTTCTCGGCAATCAAACGACCTAAGGAAGCCAAATCCTCATCACTAACGGCGCTGCTTCTAGGCATAGATAACTGCCATTCGCCTAACACAGACTCTGCGTGCACAGAGTCTGGACAGGGCAATGCTTTTTGAGCATCTTTAACGGCAACCACCACCCGCCCTTCGGGAGCCAAAATACGTACGATGTTATCAACACCACCAGCGAGTTCGATAAGGAATTGTAGAGACATAGTCTTACCTAATTAAATTCTAGCGAAAACGAAAATAAAAGTTTTCTATAAACCATTTCGGGAACGTTCTCAAAATATAAAACAACCACTCAATTAGCAAGTATTTAAGCAAATAGATGAAGAAAGAGTCTGGTTAGTGTGAAGCTGGGCACAAAGCCCAGCCATTATTGAGGAAGGAATCTAGCAGGTTTCGCGGTCTATATTTTGGAAAGTGAGTACTACCTTGCTCATCTCCAGTCCCTTGCCTGCAATACGTTCTAACAGCATTTTTGCAGCATTTTCTCCCGCTTTATCAAAGGCATAATTAAAGGTTGATAAACTGGGTGTACTGACGGAAGAAAGCTCATCGTTACCAACACCGAGCACTTTAATTTGTTTGCCCACTTTAACACCTTGCTCTTGCAAAGCTCGGATAGCGCCAAGAGCGATCCTATCGGTAGCACAAAACAAACCGTCCATATCTGGAAATGCTTTCAGTTGTTGCTTCGCTAGTCGATATCCCGATTCAATGGAAAAATCACCGTGAGCATGGAACAACAGCGACAATTGATTAAAGCTTAATGACTGCCCCAAGCCTTGTGAACGCTGGATATCAACAGCAATGTCGTCGGCTTGCACGCCTATAAAGCCAATTCGTTTGCATCCCGCTGCCACTAAACGATTTCCCGCTTCAAAACCAACCCGAGTATCGTCATGAACCACACTTGGTATGTTATAAAGCGAACCGTCTTGACCGACGAGCACGACTGGCACATTAGAATTCTGAATCGCTTTAACCAATGATGCATCTAAATGTGTCGCGTAGAAAATAATTCCTTCGACACGTTTCTGGTTAAATATTTGAATGTACTCAAGTTCTTTTTCATGAACCTGATGAGTATTGGCTAACAAGACGTGCTTTCCCGCTTGTTCAAAAATGGCCGTTAAACCGTCAACGCCTTGTGCTGTGGCATGTGAGCTGACGCGCGGGACAATCACACCTACTAAATTCGTCTTCTGAGATTTTAAGTCTTTAGCGACCTGATTAACGACGTAACCGCACTCTTTAACAGCTTCTAACACCTTGATTTTTGTTGATTCTTTAACGCCATACTCGTTATTGATGACACGAGATACCGTAGATTTCGACACACCAGATAACCTAGCAACATCGTGTAAACTTGCCATAAAGCACCCTACTCAAATCACATTGGGATTGATTGCAATTTTATCTGCATTCTTCGATTTATATATCGTGATTCTACCCTTGTTTTTGTCATTTCTACCGATGCTTTTAGCGATCATGTTCACAATATTCATCGTTTGCTTTTGACCATGAGCTTTTTTTTAACAAGAATTAGTTTTGCAAACGTTCCCAAAATAACAATTAAGAACCAATTTTAATCTACCCTGTCAAGCGGGCTTGCAGAAAGACAGCAGACGAGCGAAAGCCAGTGATGAAACTGCAGCTCCAAACGAGACGGGTATATACTGACTATTAACATGAAACGGGGTGAGTTATGGACTATCCAGTCATAGCAAAACAGCTTCTAGACCATTTAGGTGGTAAAGCTAATATCCAAGCTCTAGCACATTGTGCTACACGCTTACGCTTAGCGTTAAAAGACGATACTCTTATTGACGAAGCTGCAATTGAGTCACTTGATGGCGTGAAAGGACAATTTAAAGTTGCTGGCCAATACCAGATTATTTTTGGTTCTGGCATCGTTAACCAAGTGTATGCTGAGATGGCGAAACTAACCGGTATGACAGAAATGTCGACCAGTGACGTTGCAAGTGCTGGCGCGGATAAACAGAACATTGTACAACGCGCAGTGAAAGGGCTTTCGGATATCTTTGTTCCGATTATCCCTGCTATCGTAGCTGGCGGTCTGTTGATGGGTCTATTCAACGTATTAACAGCTCAAGGTCTATTTATAGACGGGCAATCACTGATTGACGCAAACCCAGGTTTGGCTGATCTCGCTAGCATGATTAACACTTTTGCTAACGCCCCTTTTGTATACCTTCCGGTATTGCTAGCATTCTCAGCTTCTCGCAAATTTGGCGGTAACCCTTTCCTTGGCGCAGCCCTTGGTATGTTGATGGTTCACCCTGATCTTCTCAATGGTTGGGGATTCGGCAGCGCATCGGTATCGGGAACCATACCGACTTGGAACATTCTTGGCCTAGAAATTCAAAAAGTTGGTTACCAAGGTTCTGTTCTACCTGTACTGGTGTCAGCGTTTATCCTTGCCAAAGTTGAAAATGGTCTACGTAAGTTCATTCCATCAGTATTGGATAACCTTCTTACACCTATGCTGGCGATTTTCATTACAGGTTTCTTAACCTTTACATTGGTTGGCCCTATCACTCGTGATGTTGGTTTCATGCTTGGTGATGGCCTGAACTGGCTATACGATTCTGCAGGTTTTGTTGGTGGCGCACTATTTGGTTTTATCTATGCTCCATTCGTAATTACCGGTATGCACCACAGCTTTATTGCAATTGAAACTCAGCTTCTTGCAGATATTGCAGTAACTGGCGGTACGTTCATCTTCCCTATCGCAGCGATGTCTAACGTAGCACAAGGTGCGGCGGCTCTTGCAGTGGGTTTCAGCACTAAAGATATCAAGCTAAAAGGCATTGCTATTCCTTCGGGTATTACGGCACTGCTTGGTATTACTGAACCAGCAATGTTCGGTGTGAACTTGAAACTACGCTATCCGTTTATTGCAGCCATCACAGGTGCAGCAGTATCGAGCGCATTTATCACACTGTTCAACGTAAAAGCTCAAGCACTAGGTGCAGCAGGTTTACCGGGCATTATCTCAATCGCTCCAGACAAAATCAGCTACTACATTGTAGGCATGGCGATTTCATTTGCAGTGGCATTCGGTATGACCATCCTTCTGGGTTTGCGTGCTAAAGCAAAACAAAATACCCAAGCGTTAGCGTAATCCCCCTCAATTATTACGCTTTACATTGCCCACTACTTTTGTAGTGGGCATTTTTATTTGTCCCGACTGGCTAAATGACTATGAAAGCGCTGCGATAATTTGTGGACGGAAGATAAAGAACACTGCGCCTAACAGGCAAAGCCCTGCCCACACAAAATCCATTCTGAAGGGTTCTTTCATATAGATAAGCGCAAAAGGAACAAACACTGTTAGCGTGATCACTTCCTGCAATATTTTCAACTGCCCAAGGTTTAATACGGTGTAGCCAATGCGATTGGCCGGTACCTGAAAGAGATACTCAAACAGCGCAATTCCCCAGCTTAGCAGGGCTGCAATAATCCACGGCTTGTGACTCAATTCACGCAGATGGGCATACCAAGCAAAAGTCATGAAGACATTGCTGATAAGCAATAAACCAATAGTGATTAACATCGGAGGGATGGCGAACATTCAATAAAACTCCACGCAAATATAGCGACATTATTTGCGCGGAGTGTGCTACTAACAAACGCTTTTAGCAATAGGGAGCATACTGTTACTTGGTTGAAAAATTGATTCGAACGTCGCGGCCATCAGCGAACTCTTCAATCGTAAAATTCCATTGATAATGGCTTACGATTCTATTCGTTAGTTCAAGGCCTAAACCAAACCCAAGTTGGTCTTGAGTATCGCCACAACTTTCATCTCGGTTCATAATGATGACTTGTGAACCAGCCTGCTCTATCACCACTCTGCCACGCAAGGTATGCTGATATGCATTTCGAATAAGATTGCTGAGAACGATACGGCTCATGGTTGCGGGTAATTCAAATACACCGCCAGACACGCTAACCTCAACCTTTACTTCTTTGTCCCTAATCAGATAGTTCAAGTCTTGGCACAACTGTTTTATCAGTTCACCAAGGTTGACTTGCGTAAGTTGCAATTCATTATGTCGCCCTCTGTTAAGCCACAGCAAAGTATCACAGAGATCTGTCATGGTAACACCCGCTCTCAATATGCGTTCCAGCACTTCTTTTTGCTTTTCAATCGAATTGGGCTTATCGACCAGTTTCGCCATTAGCTCGGTATTACTACGAACTACGGCAATGGGCGTTCTCAGTTCATGGCTAGCATGAGCCAGAAACTTGTGTTCGCGGTGTAATGTTTCTTCAACCGAAGACAAGCTGTTTTTTACAATCATGGCCAACCGATTAAGCTCATTATATTGAAAGTCAGGCAGTGGACGATTAAGTTGACATGGTGTCAACGTTTTCGCCCACTTAGCTAAACGTTCTATAGGATTGGCAACCAGTTGACCGACAAAATACATACACACAGCGAAGAGTGTTAACGCTATCGCTGCGTAAATAAGGATCTGACATAAATGAGGGAGCTTATCTTTATTAAGACGGTCGCTAAGATCAGCCACCTCAAGCTCATCGATAATACGGGAGATATAAAGAACTTCATGCTCGCTTCGTTCGTATCTAAGCAAAAACAACGCTCTATTCGGCTCTGAATACCAATGATCTCTATAAATTCGCTTATTGAAATCCAAATGTTTGGTTGGCTGGGCAAACACTTGTCGGATTTCGGGAGTGACATCTTTCCATTGTCGAACAACTTGAAAACCGAGAATGTTTGTTTCCGATTCAACAGAAGTAAAACGACCGATTTCCTGCATGTTAATTCGCAGCCCGCTGTCTAACCCTTTCTCAAAGTAGCTAGCGGTTAGCGTAGAGAAACCAACAACCGTGATGGTTGCCATTCCCATAATGGTGCAGACGATGAATATTTTTAGACTACGACGAACTTTCATGGCGCTTCCTGAGAAGTGATAGCAAAGCCAAAACCCGGAATCGTTTGAATTAAAGGTGCCCAATCATTCTGGTCTACCTGCTTTCTCAGGTTGAAAATGTGCACTTTTAAACTGTTGCTGTCCGGTTGTTCATCACCCCAAACTGTATGAATGATTTTTTCTCTAGAGACACCAGACGGGTATTCTCTCATCAATATTTCAAGAATTTTCAAGGCAATAGGAGACAGTTTAAGAAGTGTTCCGGCTCTGGTTGCTTGGCGGTGGCTGAGATCGAGTTCCAGATCGGCAATCACCAATTTAGAAACTTGCCCGCTGCGACGTTTGGCCAGCACTTTCATACGAACCAACAGCTCTTCCATCGCAAACGGCTTCACCAGATAGTCATCGGCACCACGACTAAACCCTTGCAGCTTGTCGTCTAAGGTATCGCGAGCTGTCAGCATCAAAACAGGCGTTTCAACACCATTGTTGCGAATGCGTTCGCAGACCACCAAGCCTTCAACTTTAGGCAGGTTAAGGTCGAGAATAATAACGTCGTAGCGATTAGACATAATCAGGTTATAGCCAACCTGACCATCGGAAGCGTAGTCACAATCGATATCTTCCAATGACATATAGTCAATTAATGCCGTAGCAAGATCCAAATCATCTTCTACTAATAATGCCTTTAACATTTGCCGAACCTAACCTTCCTAACGCAACTTTACCGTTCGATGCCGAAACAAAAACGCCAAGGATACTATTTTAGCTATCCATCGTATAACGGTTCAGCGAATCTAATTCACAAATAACACTTTTAACAGCTAGTACACTAAATCATCCGAAGTTAAGGAGAGGTTAAAATACAAACGCCGGATGCTCTATCTATTTGTCGCATGGCGGTGACGGAAGCCGATCGTTCAGGCATAGGTCACCATAGAGAAACCCAATCCAAAAATTGAAGCAACAGTGGAACAAGCCGTCAACGCATTCATGAAGCTTTACGGCAAGTCATAACGCTTCCGCTCTTTCCTACTCAAACCATCACGTTGCCTTCATTCTAAATTTTCGAATAAGGGCAACAAATTCAGCGGCTGTGATCTCAGCGCCTAAAGCTCTAACATCTCTTTCATAGATTGGCATTGCTATTAATAACCCTGTCGTTAGTTAGCCAGCAAGCCAAGTGAGGAGAAAACTATGATTGAAATTAGAAAAGCATCTCAACGCGGCCGAGCGAACTTCGGCTGGTTAGACAGCAAACACACATTTTCTTTTGGTAGCTACTTTGATCCTAAGCACATGGGATTTTCAGAGCTTAGAGTGATTAACGATGACACTGTTGCTCCTAGTGCTGGCTTTGAAACACACAGCCATCGTGACATGGAGATCATCAGTTATGTTCTTCAAGGCACCATCGCGCACAAAGACAGCGAAGGGAATGTTGAAACGCTTCCTGCGGGTGAATTTCAATTGATGTCTGCCGGTCGCGGCATTGCCCACAGTGAATTTAATGCGTCTAGCACTGAAACCTTGAAGTTTTTGCAAATCTGGATTCAACCAAACACGTATGGTGGAAAACCGGGATACCAACAAAAAGATTTTGGCCAAGAAGTTGGATTAACGACCATTGCGACACCGACTGGTAAAAACGGCACATTGCAAATCAAACAGGATGCGAAGCTGCACCAACTCATTCTGGAACCTCATACTGAGGTTAGCTATGAAGTGGAGAAAGACCGCCGAGTTTATGTTCATCAGATCAATAGCGACCTGTTTGTTAACGATACTCAACTGACACCGGGAGACGGCGCAAAAATCGTTGCTGAGCAATATTTAAGCTTCTATAACAACAGCGATGTACGCACTACAGCGTTAGTGTTTGACCTTCCATAACGTTCTTATAGTTTTTCGTTCCTTCCCTTTTCGCCACGAGCACTTCACTCGTGGCTTTTTTGTTTTTCTCAATTTTTTATCAGTCTGTGCTCTCTGTCTGGGTGGATTCTAAATACTAGATTGACGAGAATTCACATTGTAACCGGTTTCATTTTGGTTTTTTCTGAATTAGAATGCCTTTAAATCACCTATTCTATTTAGGCTCATTCACTTTATTTGAGAAGGTATCACTATGTCACAACAAGGTTTTCCGAAGGATTTTCTCTGGGGCGGAGCAGTGGCAGCGCATCAGGTTGAAGGCGCTTGGAACAAAGATGGCAAAGGCCCTAGCGTGGTTGACGTTCTCACCAAAGGTGCACATGGTGTACCTCGCGTCATCACCGAAACTGTTGAAGCCGATAAATTTTACCCAAACCACGAAGCGGTTGATTTTTACGGTCACTTCAAAGGTGACGTGGCTCTGTTCGCAGAAATGGGCTTTAAATGTTTCCGCACATCGATCGCTTGGACACGCATCTTCCCAAACGGTGATGAAGAGACACCAAACGAAGCGGGGCTTCAGTACTACGATGATCTTTTTGATGAATTGTTGAAATACGGCATTGAACCTGTCATCACCCTTTCTCACTTCGAAATGCCGAACCATTTAGTAAAAGAGTACGGCAGTTGGAAGAACCGTCAGGTAATGGATTTGTTTGTAAAGTTCAGCTTAACCGTGATGGAACGTTACAAAAACAAAGTGAAATACTGGATCACCTTTAACGAAATCAATAACCAACGTAACTGGAAACTGCCTATCTGGGGTTACTGTAATTCTGGGATGATTTACAGCGACTATGAAAATCCAGAACAAATGCTGTATCAAGTGCTTCACCACCAGTTCCTTGCGAGTGCACTCGTGGTTAAACAAGGTCATGCTATTAACCCTGATTTCAAAATTGGTAGCATGATCCATATGATGCCACTCTACCCTGCTTCATGCCGACCTGAAGATATGCTGCTTACACAGGAAATGATGCGTGAGAAATACCAATTCAGTGATGTGCAGGTGCGTGGTTACTACCCAAGTTACCTACTCAAAGAATGGGAACGTAAAGGAATTACAGTCAACATTCAGCCAGGTGACGATGTAATTCTGCGTGAAGGTTGTGCAGATTATCTGGCGATCAGCTACTACATGACCAACATCGTTTCAGTAAAAATCGACGAAGCGACCAACACGCCTTCACTATTCGAAGGTAGCCGCCTAAATCCATATTTACCGGCGTCTGACTGGGAATGGCAAATTGACCCAGACGGTCTTCGCTACGCGCTGTCTGAGCTTTACGAGCGTTACCAAAAGCCAATCTTCATTGTAGAGAATGGACTTGGAGCATTAGATAAAATTGAACAAGACGGTTCAATCAACGATGACTACCGTATTGACTACCTTGGTTCACACATAAAAGCAGTGAAACAAGCGATCAGTTATGACGGCGTTGATGTCATGGGCTACACGCCTTGGGGCTGTATTGATTGTGTATCTTTCACCACTGGTGAATACAGAAAACGTTATGGTTTTATCTATGTAGATAAGCACGACGATGGCAGCGGTACAATGGCGCGTTCGAAGAAGAAAAGCTTCCACTGGTATAAGAAAGTTATCGAAACCAACGGCGAAGTTATCTAGCCGCAACACATCTGGTAAATAAGCCTTTCAAAATTCAATTGAAATTGGCTAAACTTGTCTCCCTCCCGGCATGCCTATCATGTTTAGGTATGTCGGGTCGGATAGATAAGGAAATGTATGGCAACCATAAATGATGTGTGCAAAGCCGCTGGCGTCTCAAAAGCGACGGTGTCACGAGTACTGAACAACAGCCCTCAGGTCAAAGAAGTCACCAGAAATGCGGTTCTTTCTGTAATGAAAGAGTTGGGATATCAACCCAATACACTTGCACAGGCTTTGGCAACCAATACTTCCAACTCTATCGGCCTCGTTCTTCCTGAATTTAGAAGCAGTTATTTTGGCAGCGTCCTCCATCATGCTGGGCAAGCAGCCCTTCAGGCAGGCAAAAAGCTGCTGGTTATTCGCAGCAAGAACAGCGCAGAAGGTGAACGCGAATCGGTTGAAACCATTGCTAACCAACGCTGTGATGCCATTCTGCTTTATAGTCGTCATCTGTCCGAACCTGAACTGGTTGAACTGCAACAAAAAATCGCCCAGCCACTAATTATATTAAACCGCCAACTCAAAGCGAAATCCCTATCAAGCTTTGGTTTAAAACAAACTCAATTAGCCACATTAGCGATGGAGCACCTCATCCAGTTAGGCCATAAAAACATCGCCTGTATTACTTCTCCGATTAATAGCGAAACCGGTCGGTTACGTTTAGAAGCGTACAAAAACCAGCTTAGTGTGGCTGGTATATCAGAAAAGAAAAACTGGATTGTGGAAGGCGACAACACCTTAGAAGGTGGTTATAAAGGCGCGCAAATCTTGCTGCAAACTGGCGAAAAATTCACTGCTATTTTTGCTTGTAACGATGATATGGCAATTGGTGCAATCCGTGCACTGCACGACCACGGTCTAAGAGTACCGCAAGATGTGTCTGTGATTGGTATCGACAACGAACCGGCTGCCGCCTATGCAATTCCAAGCCTTTCAACGGTATCACTGCCGATTATCCGATTAACCCAAGATGCCACAGCCCTTGCCTTAGCGCTGGCGAATAAGCAAGGCAACCTTACCAGCCATCAAGCCTACGACGGTGAATTAGTCGCGCGAGAATCCACGCAAACCATTGCGGGTTGCATCATAGACGAGTGATATTCCATCACTTGAAGAAAGCAAAGCCTCAGAACTCTCAATCCCTTTAAATACAGATAGGTTGAGGTTTGTATTGCTTTATTTCATTGCCTTTAATCATCTCCTCTAGAACCGGAACAAACGCTGTTATATCTAAATCGACTTCTAGATTTTTCTGTCCGATGAAATCTCTAAAATCATATTTCCACCATTCGAGTTCGAGAAGTTTCTGTCTGATACTTTCAGAAAACCTATACTTCAATATTTTTGCCGGAACGCCACCAACGACGGCATAAGGTGGAACGTCTTTAGTTACAACAGAATTCGCGGCGACCACAGCTCCATCACCAATAGTCAAACCTTTTTTAAACAAGACGTCATTACCGATCCAAACATCATTACCTATAGTGATCCCTTCAGGTTCCTCAAATGGTGAAAACCTATAAGTTGAGTGCTTTAAATATCTAGGATGACAATAACTAATATTGGATGTTGTGAATCGATCCAGAGGATGTCCAATAGACATAAGTCTGACATTCGAAGCAATGCTCGTGTACCTGCCTACTGTCGCATGCAGATCAAGAGCTGAGTTCGAATATGAGAACGACCCCATACTGCATAAGTTTCTTCCACTGCAGAACCTAGAGTAAGGTTCAATTTTAATCGTGTCGGAAGACAGATTAAATGCGGAGAAAAAGCTCTTTTTAGGCAAGATAATATGAGATTTTTTTAACTTACTTCTCAATATCGGTGACATGAAGATTTTTCGATTGCTCATTGCGATTAGTAAATGCCATTAATGATTAATAAAATTATATCAATCAATTATTTACAGTTTACCTTTCACACCCCCAATCCGTTTTATCCTACGCTATGTTCATAATTTTCCACATAACTGCATGTCAGAATTGAAGAATTTTGACTAGTTAGCAGCATTTTAATTCTAAACAAGAGGGACACCGACTAGAGGAGAACTAGCCGGTTTTCAAATCAAATAACTATCGAATTGAGGTATATCGCTTCATCAAGAACAAAATCCAGAGCAGTGATAGCAAGGCGAAAATCGCACTCACGTATCCGATGCCTTCAAGAGACATATAAAGAATCACTTTACCGCCGATCAGTGCACCTGCGCCGATACCTAAGTTAATGATGCCCGAGAACATAGACATGATCATATCTGATGCGTTGGCGTCGATATTGAGCACTTTTACCTGCATAACCAGACAGACAATCATCAATGCTGCACTCCAAACCACCAGCAATATACTGATAGACCACAAGTGCGGTACTGCGAAATATAGCATCGCGGTACAAACCATCACTGTCGCCGTACAGCCGACCAATATCGGTGTATTCGGGCGTTCTCCTAAATTGCCAAAAATCACACTACCTATAATTCCCGCAGAACCAAATAGCAGCAGAAGGAAGGTGGTAAAGTTTTCAGAGAGCAGCCCAATCGTCTTAAGGAAAGGTTCGATATAACTGTAAGCTGAGTAATGCGCGGTAAAAATCATGAAGATGAATAGGTATAAACCCATCAAGGCTGGATTCTTCAATAGCTCTGGCAGCTTCTTCATGGAACCGGTAAACAAGCTCGGCATTACCGGCAATAAGCGATAAAGGCTGAACATTATGACTAAAGCGGTTATACCGATAACACCAAAGGTGACGCGCCAACCAAGCCATTGACCTATTATTCGACCGAGTGGAACCCCCAATACCATTGCAAGTGAAGTTCCCGTTGCCAAAATACTGAGTGCAAAGGTCTTCTTACCCGGAGGAGCAACTCGTATTGCGATAGAGGCAGTGATGGACCAGAACACCGCATGAGCAAATGCAATACCAATGCGGCTGGCGATCAGAACTTCAAAGTTCCAAGCAAACACCGATAGACCGTGACTGACAATAAACAGCGCAAACAGCGCGAGCAGTAATTTTTTACGCTCAATTCGACTGGTGAGCATCATCATTGGTAATGACATCAATGCAACTATCCAAGCATAGATAGTCAACATCCAGCCAACAGAAGCTGTCGATATTGAAAAATCATTCGCGATATCAGAAAGCAGTCCAACTGGCACAAATTCAGTAGTGTTAAAAATGAAGCCGCTGAAACCTAAAGCAAAAACGCGTAAGTATTGTGAACGACGAGAATTGTCATTGGTTGCGGACATGGTTTGCGTCATATAACCGTGTAAAAGAAGATGAAAAAATGTGCGCATATTGTGATTTAATTCACAATTAAAGCAATATGTTTATACAACTTTTTTAATAGTAGCGAGAGGATTTTATGTTTTATTAACAGGCAAAATCCTCGATATCTACTTCCTCTTTTCCACGGCTATTTCTTTCAATTTTCTCGAAGGCTGCTTTTGTTTAAAGCAGCGCTTCCGCTATCAAACTCACTGGGTGAATACACTCTAGCTGAGTGTTTTCCTCAATTTGCCACTTACAGGTTTCGCAATCTGTAATGGCGTAATCAGCGTTTGAACGTCTAATCTTGCTAAACAGGTCATCCCCTATCTTCATAGAGACTTCGTAGTTTTCCTCTTTAAAACCATAAGTACCTGCCAGACCACAACATTCACTATCAAGCACAACCACTTCTAAACCTGGAATCATCTTTAGGACTTCAATGGTAAAAACAGCGCCTCCACTTCTTTCAAGGTGACAAGGAGTGTGATAGACAATTTTCTTATTGAGCGGTTTCATTTTTGGCAAGTTGCCACTCATAAACTCTTTCAACAGAAAGCGGCTCACATAGTGGATCTTGTTCACTACATTTTCGTTTTCAACGCCGAGCACATGAGGATATTCCTCCTGCAAGGTGAAAGAACAGGTTGATGAGGTGGACAATACGGCAATACTGTCTTGTTCAATGGCTTTGCCGACATGTTCAATATTAAACTCTGCGTTCTTTCTTGCTTTATCGTGGAAGCCGTTCGCGATCATCGCTACGCCACAGCATTTTTCTTTTTCCAGTAAACGCACACCTATGTTCATGGCGTTCATTACTCGGATAAAGTCTTTCCCCAGTTGAGGATGGTTATAGTTGACATAGCAGCCATGGTAATAGCTGATCGCTCTCGGGTAAATTGACTGTTCGGTGACGTTTTTCTTAAACCAATTTCTAAACGTGCCATGCGAATACTTAGGCAAAGATTTATGTTCATGCACGCCTATCGTCTTGTGCATGATCTTCTTCACCAAAGGCAATTGCGTCGCCGCATTCACGAGTGGTGCAAATGGCGTGGCGAGTGAGCCGAACAGATCGGTGTGGCTCAAGACAAAATCGCGCACCAGCTTAGGATTCATCGGACGCTTGCCGAACTTACCTCTTGCCACCGCGATAATATCGCCAATACGCACACCTGACGGGCATGCCGTTTCACAGCGTTTGCAGTTGGTGCAGTGTTTCAACATGTCATCATAAAATTCTGGGCTTTTGATGCGTAGTCGCTCACCGTCTGGTCCGCATTGTTTTGGTCCCGGAAAATCTGGGTTCGCCTTTGCTACCGGACAGTACACAGTACAAACGGTGCATTTAATGCATTGGTCAAAGGTGGTATCTCTGCTTGCCACTGTCATGCACTCACCTCCTTCATTAGTAATTCGCTTCGTAGACCCGCAACAATTTGCTCGACTACCCAAAAAGCGGTGCTGACTGCCACACCTCCACCACAACCATGGGTGATAGGATTGTAGCCACTTAAAATCGCGCCAACACAATGCAAATTATTCACCTTTTGTCCTTGGATAAACGGGGTAAAGTTCTTGTCAGTCACCACACCAAAGGACAAGAATGGATGCGGTTTGGAGCTAAAGAAATCATGCTGATGCCACTCATGTCTTTCACCAGTCACTTCCGTATCCAAATTAAAGATAGGCTCTTTGATTGAGTTCTGTTTGGCTATCAACCCCTTACTGAAGAAGCTACCGGAAGCAAGTATGTAGTGTTTCGCCGTCAGATTCATTTCACCCATTTTTTTGGTTTGGATAGACGCCAAATTGATACAGTCGCCTTGATCCTCAAACTGACCACCAAGCACTTCATCACCTTTGTGCAGCACACCGCCTTTTTTGATGAAGGTGTGCATCATGACATCCTCAATACGAATACCGAGCAGTGAGGGTGGCATGGTTGGTACTTCATGCAAATGGAGCCCCGTATAACGGCTGAGTTTATGCATCAGCTCTAGACCATCACCATTACCCATAATCGACGGCATCATCAGTAAATCTTCAGGTGTGGCGACTTTCAGCAATTGATTGGCAAACTCAGTGAACTGAGCTTCATCTCTTAAGATCCTCGAAATATCTATCGACCTTAGATCGTACGGATTACGATTCAGTTGCCCAAACGCCGTTAAACTGACTTTGGCTGTTTTGATGGTTATATCTTTAAATGCTGGGTGTTGCTGCAAATTGCCTAGTGCTATATGTGGCTGAAAATCTCTGAAGCCATCAACAGCAATCATCACAATACGTTTAAACTGCGCCAGATTTGAAAAATCCTGTTCTATTTTTTCAACATAGGGCTGAGAGAGCCAAGTCGATTTCAAGGTACCTAGCGTGGTAATTCGAAAATGGTTGTGTGACGAAGGCAAAGTGCTCATGGCAAGTCCATTTGCCGCAAGCATTTGTTGATACCAGTTCATGGCTGAACGAACATTTTTAGCGCCGACTTTCGCATAAGGGTGCTGTGGAAGCGCAGTTGGTAAAGCGTCAATTTCAGCCCAAGGGTCGTCAATTAACTTATGCGTTAACGGGGAATGTGAAAGCAAATCGATAGAGCCGGATGAAAAATGTAAAGCACTCTGCCCACTGCTCACTACCGCCGTTTTCAACCCATGTTCTAAACATTTAATGGCAGCCGAATAGCCTGCAACTCCACTACCAATCACTATGACATCGTAATTCATCATTGCTGTTCTTGCTCCTGCGTTGACGGTGTAATGGTAGGTTTGTCGATACTCTCTGGCTCAATGTCTCCACAGCCAAACAACCCTTCATAGATCCAGTAACTGAACTCCGCTTCTCGTAAGGCATCACCCCAAAATATCGGTTTAATTCCCTTCCAGCGCTCTTCCAAAAACTCTTTGAGCAGCAGTGCTGATTCATGGCCACCTATATCGCCATATTCTTGGAACAAACTCGCAGCACGATAAGCACACAGTTCTCCCTGACACGGCCCCATTCCCAAGCGAGTGCGTCGACGCAAATCCACGAGGTTTTTTACGTCCAGTTTTTTAATTGCGTACTCTATTTCACCTGCGGTGACCATTTCACATTCACAGACAATCGCCTGACTGCGAGGTTGTTCAGAGAGAAAAGCTTCTGCCCTTTCCCCATGACGGTAGATGGCTGATTCATATACAGGCTTAGCGATACTGGCACTTTTGCGAAGCGCTTTAGGAGATTCGACAGACCCAGGCAAGGGCTTGGTATGAGTAATACAAGGAGCAGTATTGCCAAGCTTACTCGCAACAAGATCCGTTGCCTGTTCCGCCATCAAGCGGTAAGTCATTAATTTTCCGCCAGTAATTGTCGTGAGACCTTTAAGACCATCGCGTTCCTGATGGTCGAGCAGGACAATTCCGCGACTAATATTTCTGCCAGAACTGTCGCCACTGAGCGAAACTAAAGGCCTAACGCCTGCATAAGCTCTTAGCACTCGGGTATTTTTCATGATCGGCGCCAACTTGATACCTTCTTCCAGTAGCAAATCCACTTCTGCAGCAGTCACATGCAGGTCGTCAATCATGTCGTAATCGATATGTTCTGAGGTGGTACCAATCAAAGAGATGGTATCGCCCGGCACTAAAATGTCTGCATCCGATGGTTTACGACAGCGGTTAATCACCAGATTATTGATTCGATAATCAAGGATCAGCAACGAGCCTTTTGCTGGGAACATTTTTATATCCAGCTCCGCGTATTCGCAGATGCCCTGCCCCCAAATACCCGCCGCGTTAATCACTTGCTGGGCAATCACTTCAAAAGGTTGGTTGGTTTGAGTATTGATACATTTCACGCCCAATACGGTGTCGCCTTCACGGATCAGAGAAACGACGCGCGAATGGTTAAACAAACGTGCGCCGTGCTCTTTGGCATCAAGTACGTTAGACGAACAAAGGCGAAATGGGTCGAGCGTGCCATCTGGCACTTTGACAGCACCAATCAATTCAGGGTTAGTATTCGGTTCTAAACGAAGCGCATCTTTTGGCGAAAGAGTTTCTACATCGATATCAGCGGCTATGCATTGCTCGATAAAGGTCTTTTGAAAGCCCAAATCATCTTCAGGCAAAGTGATGAACAAACCGCCAGTGTCTTCAATACAGTGTCGAGCGATTTTCTTCAGTATGCGGTTTTCTTGGATACATTCTTTTGCGGAATGTTGATCGGTGACGGCATAACGCGCACCAGAGTGTAATAAACCGTGATTTCGCCCTGTGGTACCTGACGCCAAATCGTCTTTTTCTAGCAAAATGCACTTTATGCCCCTCAGAGCACAATCACGCATAATCCCTGTACCTGTCGCACCACCACCAATGATGACAACGTCGGTTTCAAATCGAACTGTAGAATTCATTGTCGCCCCACCCTTAATTAACGCGTTTTTAGTGTGACATCAAAAAGATCAAATGTGCGAAAATTTAACTAAAAATGCTCGTTCGAGCACAAATTATGTTTATTTTAGCTATTCAATGGGGATAAATGATAAAAAAGAGAGTGGATTTCATAAGAACGACATAAAAAAGACCTAAAAAAACCAGTCAAAACGATGACTGGTTTTTAAAACGAACATTATCAAACAATATCGAGCTGAATCTCATGTTCGCGGATAATGGCACAAATGCTCTCTGGCGGCATTTGATCGGTAATTACCAGATCAACCTCTTCGATTCCACCCAGTTTTACCATCGCATTACGCCCAAACTTAGTATGGTCAACGCCTAAATAGACACTGCGACTGTTCTCGATAATGGCTTTTTTAACTCTAACTTCATGGTAATCAAAGTCTAAAAGTGAACCATCGAAATCAATGCCACTGATGCCCAAAATACCGAAGTCGAGACGAAACTGAGAAATAAAATCCATGGTCGCCTCGCCAGTCACACCGCCATCTCGGTTGCGAACTTCACCACCAGCCAGTATCACTTTGAAATCAGGCTTGGTCATAAGTAATGACGCAACATTAATATTGTTGGTCACAATGCGTAGGTTCTGATGGTTTTGCAACAACGCTCTTGCTACTGCTTCTGGCGTGGTACCAATATCGATAAACAAAGTTGCGCCATCTGGAATATGTTGAGCCAGCTTCAATGCAATGCGTTGTTTTTCTTCTTGATGAGAGACTTTGCGCGTTTGGTAAGAAGAGTTTTCGGAACTGGTGACTATGGTCGCGCCACCATGGTTTCGTTTGATTTGGTTTAGGTCGGCAAGCTCATTGAGATCTCTTCGAATGGTTTGAGGGCTAACATTGAATCGCTCAACAAGATCTTCGGTGCTGACATATCCCTGAGCTTTGACTAGCTCGATGATTTCTTGATGACGTTTAATGGCTTTCAAAGTAGATCCTGATTGATTGTTTCCAATAACTAGCAGTGTACTTCTTCATGTTCATATTTGAAATATATAGATAAATACACTGTTGAATAAGTCACTTAATCTTAGCTGTTCTGCCCAACATTGATCGTTATCGACACTTCGCCTTATTGAACTAATTTGATACAAAACTGTGCATTGCTTAACATTTGCGAACATAAAATGAACATTTAATTGTTCGTTTGCTCATTTTGAGAGCGCCATATAGTTTCATGCGAATCCTTTTGATTAACATAATGCCCACATTATCTGTATGGGATAATGCCAAATCAACGTCCAAGGAAATAAATTATGGCTAATAAAAAACAACATACTCTCATTGGTGAGTGTATTGCCGAGTTCATAGGTACGGGTTTGCTCATATTTTTTGGTGTCGGATGTGTAGCCGCACTCGTATTGACCAATGCTCAGTTTGGGCAATGGGAAATCTCTATCGTTTGGGGCCTTGCAGTTGCCATTGCTGTTTACTGCACTGCTGGTGTCTCAGGCGCACACATTAATCCTGCCGTGACCATAGCGCTTGCCGCTTTTCATGGCTTCGAAAAATCTAAAGTTATTCCTTACATCGCTTCTCAAGTTGCCGGAGCATTTTGTGCTGCTGCTCTTGTTTATGGTCTTTACAGCAATTTATTTACCGCATGGGAAGTGACAAACGGTATTGCTCGTAATACACCTGAAGCACTTACTACCGCTGGCATTTTTTCAACATACCCTAACGCT
Organism: Vibrio sp. C8; assembly: GCF_054051265.1. Taxonomy (NCBI): domain Bacteria; kingdom Pseudomonadati; phylum Pseudomonadota; class Gammaproteobacteria; order Vibrionales; family Vibrionaceae; genus Vibrio; species Vibrio sp. C8. Next base: position 234,791 of record NZ_JBPAOE010000011.1, on the reverse strand, counting down.
GCTTTATCTTTTTCTGGTGCATTTGCTGTAGAATTTGCCATTACAGCAGTACTGATGTTCGCAATTTTGGCGTTAGGTGATGAAAATAATGGTGCAGCACGCGGAGCGCTAAACCCACTTCTAATCGGTATCGTGGTTGCCACTATTGGTGGTTCGTTAGGTCCACTGACTGGTTTTGCTATGAATCCAGCTCGTGACTTTGGACCAAAATTATTTGCATACCTAGCAGGATGGGATTACGCATTAAGTGGCGCGAAAGATATTCCCTACTTTATCATTCCGATAGTTGCAACCGTTGCTGGCGCTTGTTTTGGTGGTTGGGCTTATCCTAAATTTATCGGTGCGTACGTACCGACTGTGGGCACAGGCTGTACCATTCCAAATCAGTGCGAAGAGTGTGAAATCGCAGATGACTCAAAAGCTCAGGTTTGAGCAATAAAAAGAATAAATCCAATAAAGTGAAAAGGATCCCTACCTATGAATAATAAATATATTGTTGCTCTTGACCAAGGCACGACGAGCTCACGAGCAGTAGTGCTCGATCATGACGCAAACATCGTGAGTGTTGCACAACGCGAGTTTACTCAAATCTACCCTGAATCGGGTTGGGTAGAACACGACCCTCTCGAAATTTACGCAACACAAAGCTCCACACTGGTTGAAGCTCTAGGCCAAAAAGGCATTCGCTCAGATCAAGTAGCTGCGATTGGTATTACTAACCAACGTGAAACCACCATTGTTTGGAACAAAGAAACGGGCGAGCCTGTTTACAATGCGATTGTTTGGCAATGCCGCCGAACAGCTGATATCTGTGCAGAGTTGAAGAAAATTGACGGCTTTGAAGAGTATATCCGCGAAAACACAGGTTTGCTGCTAGACCCATATTTCTCTGGCACAAAAGTGAAATGGGTGCTTGAGAACGTTGCTGGTGCACGCGAACTTGCACAGGAAGGCAAACTGCTGTTTGGTACGGTTGATACTTGGCTGGTATGGAAAATGACTCAAGGTCGTGTCCATGTCACTGACTATACCAATGCTTCTCGTACCCTACTGTTTAACATCAATACCCTTCAATGGGATGAAAAAATCCTTAAAGAACTGGATATTCCGCTATCAATGATGCCAGAAGTGAAAGCATCCTCTGAAGTCTATGGCGAAACTAACATCGGTGGTAAAGGCGGTACTCGTATTCCAATCGCAGGTATTGCTGGTGACCAACAAGCGGCGCTATTTGGTCAAATGTGTGTTAAACCGGGGCAAGCTAAGAACACCTATGGTACCGGCTGTTTCTTGTTAATGAACACTGGTAAAGAGAAAGTGACGTCGAAAAACGGCTTGTTAACAACGTTAGCTTGTGACCCAGAAGGTAAAGTCTCTTACGCGTTAGAAGGTTCAGTCTTTATTGGCGGCGCTGCTATTCAATGGCTTCGTGATGAAATGAAGCTCATCACTGATGCAAAAGATTCTGAATATTTTGCAACCAAAGTGGACTCTTCAAATGGTGTTTATGTGGTTCCAGCCTTTACAGGTCTTGGCGCTCCATACTGGGATGCATATGCTCGCGGTACTATCGTAGGTATGAGTCGCGGCACAGGTATCAACCACATCATTCGCGCAACATTGGAAAGTATTGCCTATCAAAGCCGTGACGTAATTGATGCAATGCAAGCGGATTCGGGTATCAAACTGGCAACACTGCGTGTTGATGGTGGCGCGGTAGCGAACAACTTCCTAATGCAGTTCCAATCAGACATTCTGAACACGGATGTGCAACGTCCTAAGGTTACAGAAGTAACAGCTCTCGGCGCGGCATACTTAGCTGGCCTTGCTGTCGGTTACTGGGGCTCTTTGGATGAAGTGGCGGATAAAGCTGAAATCGACCAAGTCTTTGAACCAGCACAAGATGAAGCAAAACGAGCTCAACGTTATAACGGCTGGAAACGAGCAGTTAGAGGCGTATTGGCTGTTTCTCACGTTGCAGACGAATAACACTTTTACAACGTCAGGTTGGCACTAGTTCAAAAAGTATAAAGGGACGCTTAGCGTCCCTTTTTGTTTCACCGAATAAAACCTGCAATACCCTACCGATAGCTTTTACTAACCAATACCTCTAACAACCAATAGCTTTTACCAATCAATTCAATAAGAAAAAGCAATTTTTCTTAATCACCTCTTCATGTGAATATACATCTCGAAGGCAAGAGACAGAGATTGCCAAACCAAAAAACTCTTAGGAAGGTAAAAACATGATTAACACTACTATCAAACCATTTAACGCAACGGCATTTAAAGACGGCAAATTCGTAGACATTTCTGAGAAAGACGTACTAGGCAAATGGGCTGTATTCTTCTTCTACCCAGCTGACTTCACATTCGTATGTCCAACTGAGCTAGGTGACCTAGCTGACCACTACGAAGAGCTTCAATCTCGTGGCGTAGAAGTGTTCTCAGTATCGACTGACACTCACTTCACTCACAAAGCATGGCACGATAGCTCAGACACAATCGGCAAAATCAACTACTACATGGTTGGCGACCAAACTGGCAACATCACTAACAACTTCGGTGTGATGCGTGAAGGTCAAGGTCTAGCAGACCGCGCTACTTTCGTAATAGACCCAGAAGGTGTTATCCAAGCAGTTGAAATCACAGCTGAAGGCATCGGCCGTGACGCAGAAGACCTACTACGTAAGATCAAAGCTGCACAATACGTTGCTTCTCACCCAGGTGAAGTATGTCCAGCTAAATGGAAAGAAGGCGAAGAAACGCTAGCTCCTTCTCTAGACCTAGTAGGCAAAATCTAATAAGCATAAAGCTTAAGACCTAATCCATTTGAAGCCGTTCGGCGGCTTCATATTGGAAGGTAGCTGAATTAGAGAGCTGGTCAGGCAATGTACCTAACGACCTACGGGCTTGACTGGCTCTCACCCTCAGCAAGATAAAAGAATTGAATTTATCCAGAGTGACCGCTCTCTTTAATAGAATTACGAATAGGTATAACAAAAATGTTAGATCAGGCGATTAAACAACAATTAAAACAATATCTTAGCAACCTTAAAGAAGAAGTTCAGTTAGTGGTCAGCCTAGATGAAAGCAAGGCATCTAGTGATATCCAATCACTAGCTAACGAAATTGCAGAGCTAAGCGATTTAGTGACTGTGACTCGCGATGATGCAGCAAGCGCTCGCCGTCCAGTAATGACAGTGACAAACCCTAAGAAAGGAACACAGCTACGCTTTGCTGGCCTTCCAATGGGACACGAATTTACCTCTCTAGTATTGGCACTACTTCACTCAGGTGGCCATCCAATTAAGCTAGAAGCAGAAACGATTGAACAAATCGCTAAACTGGACAAAAAGCTCGATGTAGAGATCTTTATTTCTCTATCTTGCCAAAACTGTCCAGACGTAGTGCAAGCGTTCAACATGATGTCGGCTATTAACCCAGACATTCGTACAACCATGATTGACGGAGCACTGTTCCAAGATGAAGTGAAATCTCGCGACATCATGGCGGTACCAAGCGTATTCGTAAATGGCAAACTGTTCGGTCAAGGCCGTATGTATCTAACTGAAATTCTGAACAAAATTGATGACGGCGCAGCAGACAAAGCAGCAGCAAGCCTAAACGAAAAAGAACCATACGATGTTCTTGTGATCGGTGGTGGCCCTGGTGGTAGTGCGGCTGCGGTATACGCTGCTCGTAAAGGCATTCGCACTGGCGTTGTAGCTAAACGCTTGGGCGGCCAAGTCATGGATACAATGGCAATCGAAAACTTTATTTCGGTTAAACATACTGAAGGTCCAAAACTTGCGCACGATTTAGGTGAACACCTAAAAGAATACGGTGTAGACATCATTACTGAGCAACAAGCAGACAGACTGATGGGAGCTCAATACACAGAAGATGGTTATATCCACGTCAACCTTGAAAGCGGTGCAACTCTTAAGAGTAAGAGTGTTATCTTAAGCCCAGGCGCACGCTGGAGAGAGATGAACGTTCCTGGTGAACAAGAATACCGTAACAAAGGCGTGGCTTACTGCCCACACTGTGATGGTCCACTATTCAAAGGCAAGAGAACAGCGATAATCGGTGGTGGTAACTCAGGTATCGAAGCGGCAATTGACCTAGCAGGTATCGTTGAACATGTGACGGTTCTTGAGTTCGCTGACACACTACGTGCTGACCAAGTGTTAATCAACAAGGCAAACTCTTTGCCAAACGTTGAAATCATCACAATGGCACAAACAACCGAGGTAATCGGTGACGGTAAACGCGTAACAAGTTTGAAATACAAAGATCGCAATACAGACGAAATCAAAGAGATTGAACTGTCAGGTATCTTTGTACAAATTGGCCTTGTACCAAACACTGAATGGTTAAAGGATTCTGATGTGGAGTTGTCTGCTCGTGGTGAAATCGAAGTAGGCAGCCGCGGCGAAACTAGCATGGAAGGTGTCTTTGCTGCTGGTGACGCAACCACTGTACCTTACAAGCAAATCATTATTGCTATGGGCGAAGGTGCAAAAGCGAGTCTAGGTGCGTTTGATTACCTGATTCGCAAACAAGCTTAAATCATACATTTTATCTCCTATTAACGACAAAGGGCTCTACTTCGGTAGAGCCCTTTTTTTCGGTTTTAGCAGCAACAGTGACGAGTGCCATCGCTGTATTTGTTACTTCACAACTGCCGAAGGAAAAGCATTGCTACCTAGCGTGTATCCATTCACCGATTTGCCGTAGAACCCATCATGAGCATGGTACTTTTTGCGGTTGTCTTCGAGACTGCCCTTGTATCTTGGGTCTTGTGGCCGCTCTTGGCTATTCACATAAGCGGATACATCCCAAGCTTCTTGTACAGTTAACTGAACGCTTTTACCCAATGGCATATTTTCATAAATGAAGTAAGCCGCAGTATTAATACGGTGCATGCCCGCGCCCCAGTTATACGCATTTTTGCCCCACAGAGGCGGAATATAAGAATGCCCCTCACTATCCGAGACGCCTTGTCCATCTTTCATATGGCAAGCGGCGCAATTGTCTGCATACACCTGCATTCCGCGCTCAAGTGAAGGTTCCAGTTCAGGATTTGCGATCTTTGGATAACCTCGTCCTACTAAGCTGCCACGTTTATCAACCGGAAGAGCCTGAGCGATAACGTCTGGCATGGGAAACGATTCAGCCTTACCACCAATTTGCAACTGCTTTTCGTCTAAAGCTGGTACTGGTTCATTTTCAAGACCATGCTGATCCATCAAACCACCCATGGCTAACCAATAAGCATAAGCACTCAACGCAACCAATTCCGGAGAATCATAGGCTGGCGGTTTACCGTTCATCGAATAAGTAAAACATCCTTGAATTCGATCTGCGTAGCTGTTTACGCGATCATTCTTTTTACGGTATGCAGGATAAGCCATATACGCAGCCCACAAAGGCGCTGAGTTTGCCTTGCGACCCGCTTCCATATGACAGTTCACACAGTTCTGGTCATTGCCAACGTACTTGCCACGCATCTGCTGTGAATTGACGAACAATGAGTAACCGAGTTTAACCTTCTCTCCAAATTCATCATTGGTGATAGTGGTTAAATCTCTTGGAACAAGATATTCGGCTTGACTGTTTTTCTTTGCCGCAGGTAATTCAGCCTGACGGTCAGGCAACTCAGTATTTGCTTTTGCCGATACAGAAAGCATGCTGAACGCCAACAATGAATAAATGACTTTCATAGCAAACTCCTAGTATCGAAATGACGCAAAGTAGAACGACAAATTTTCTATTTCATCGTCTGTTAGCTTTTGGGAAATGGTAGACATCATATTGAGTGGGTCGCCACTGCGGGAACCCTTCTTCCAATCATGAAGTTGCTTCTTCAGATAATAAGCATGCTGACTTGCTAAGCGGGGGAACTGCCCCACGCCCATACCACTGGCGGCATGACAAGTGGCGCACGCGGGTATATTTCTGTCCCAATCCCCTTGATAAATCAGTTTTCGATAAGGGTTGTTGATATCTGCTTGAGAACCGCGCTGTTCGAGATTGGTAAACTCATAACTAGGCAATGACGCATAGTACTCGGTCACTTCTTTACGAATTTGAGGATCACTCAGCTCTTTTGCCATTGGGCTCATCAGGGGATCTTTACGTTCACCGGATAAGAACAGCTGAATTTGGCTATCCAGATATTCCGCACTTAACCCTGCAAGCATCGGAGCAATATTTGGCTGACCTTTCCCATCCTGCCCATGACAACTGGTACAGACGCCAGCTTTAGCTGGCATTTCCACCGCCTGAATACTGGCTGAGGCCACCAGCATGGGCAAAGCGGCCCATAGTTGTAAATTTGACATGCTGACTCACTATTTCTACTTCTATTATCACTCCTACTATTGTCAGTATTATTAGTAAGTCGACTATTGTGGATTTCCACATAACGACAGAAAACACCGCCTCTATCACTACGACTAAAGGCGGTGTTGCAAGTCACTAAGTACTTTGTTTTATGCTTTATAAATCCGAGCTGGCAGTGATTGACGTGCAGCAGCACCCACCACCCAGTCAAGCAAAACGCCTTTGCCTTCTCGGGTTGGATCAATCATGCCAATATCGTTGATGTTAACACCATCGCTGGTCTTCATTTTTACAGGCTGTTGCTTGTTGCCAATCCAGTGAGCACGTTCGCCCAATTCGGTATGACCAAAGCCGTGCTCGAAACCCAATGTCCTCGGTTGAATACCATCAAGCACCATTGCTGTCGCCTTAATTTGAGCGCTCGGCGTTTCCACAACAAAAAGATCTCCAGTTTCAATACCCGCATCTTGTGCATCCTTCGGATGGATATAGACCGGATTGGTTCCTTTTATCGAATGCAGACGTGGTGACAAGTTCGAAACCGCACTGTGAATGTTCGATTTAAAGTTGGTGAGTGACATTGGCCATTCGCTCTTAGGATACTTCTCCTCCATAGGCGTACCGTCACTGAGTTTTTGCGGATGCCAGCTCGGGCAGCCAGTGTACATTTCGCCGGTCATGGTATTACGCGAAGTACCCACCTTTTCATTCCAAATCGCCACCGGACGGTTCCACTTATACTTCATTTCTTCGCCTTTATAGGCTTCCGTTGCGTTCTCAAATCTTCCTCCACGGGCAAAAATAAACGCAACTCTCTTCATCTCTTCAGGTGTTAACACTTTCTGCATCGCTGGCAGTAATCTTTCCAATCCAGACCAAGCAATGTCTTCCGCAGAAACCTCAGGCACGCCACCTTTGACATAAGCTAAGTTGGCCGCCGAACGTAAGTAAAAATCTTCGGCGCTATGAATGGCATGCCACTGCCCTTTTGCATCTTTAACGGCGTTTTCACCAAAGCCGCCCAGATGCATTTTCTTCGCTACATCGATCAAGAAATTTTCCAGACAGATTGGACGACCATCCGCTGTTATCTCGGTGCGAGGCTCAACAATTGGCCAACGTGCAGTGACTGCTTTTACCGGCACACCATGCCACGGACCTGCCATCCCCCAGCTTTCATACGTCACAGTATCTGGAACCAGATAGTCAGACAGCGATGTGGTTTCGTTGATAAAGGCATCCACAGACACAATCAAACCCAACTGATTCGGATCTTTTAGCTTATCTTCCAATAAGGTTTTTAGCCCCGGAACACCATAAAGTGGGTTCGCTATATGGTTTATCCACGCTTTTATGCGATAAGGGTAACCATCCACAGCGGCGGATAAATGTTCTGTTAAAAGCGGAGCGGATATAGGATACCAAGGCGCTCGTGTTGGGTATGGCGATTGGCCTGCTGCCACTCTTCGCTTGTATTCACTGGTTTTCTGATAAGGAAACTTGCTTCGTGATAGGAAAATACCTTTCGGGCCAACTTTACCTTCAAACTTGGTGAAATCGTAGCGAGGTCCATCCTCAGAAGTCGGGTAACCACCCGCTTTCGCCATCGCGCCACCTTTGAGGTTGATGTTCCCCACCAGCGCATTCAACATTAAAATAGTGATCGAATTATAGAAACCATTGCTATGCATATTGCCGCCGTGAGTATCGACAACCGCTTTCGTGCCATAGCTGGTAAAACGCTTAGCCAGTGCAATAATGTCTTCTTGAGCAATCCCGCATTGTTGGCTGTAAAAGTCCAAATCATATTTGAACGCCTCTTCTTTCAAACGTTGTAAAGAGGACTTCACCTTAACGAATACGCTTCCAAGCTTGACCTCTGTTTCAACAAGCAAAGCCGCAGTGTCATTCTGAGTATGTAAAGCGAACTCACCACTTGTTGCGTTAACAATCACATAAGGGTCAGTGTCTGAACGAGGCTCGCCCGTAAACGGTAAACCCATATCCGAAGCGCGAAGAAAGCTGCCGTTTCTAGGATGAGTTTCGTCACTGATGACTAAGTGAGTCGCGTTGCACCAGTGAGCGTTACCCGCCTTTTTCATTGCCTCAACACCCGGCTGGGCAAGAAAGCTTTGATTGTAACGTTGGTTTTCGATAATCCATTGAATCATCCCCAGTACTAAAGCTGAGTCAGTGCCCGGATTGATAGGCAGCCAGTTATTTCTGTCTGCGGCAGCAAGACTGGATGAACCAGCAGGCAAACTCGGCGTCACTATGGTGTATTCCAACTTGCCGCTGGTTCTGGCCTGCGCTAACTGACGCGCCTGACGCTTAAACGGATTACCCGCCTGAGCAGGCGACATTCCAATAAAAATCACATACTCCGCATTATCAAAATCAGGTTTTAGATGGGCATATTTGTCTAAATCATTGAGCAGAGCACCGCTGCCAGCACGAAACGCGTAACCACAGTACGAACCATGATGGCCAAAGTTACGAGTACCGAAACTGTTGAAAGCAAAGCGCTTGATGATATCGTCACGCCCTTCATTCGAGGCATTAGTAACCAGCAACTGGTTGGCTTTAGGACCGTATTCAGGATTCTCTGGATCAAGCGGTGTTTTTACATCACGTATCGCTCGCAAGCCATCCACATGTCCCTCACCGAAGAGGTCGCCGCCTTCGATAATCTCTTCCAGCAGTTGTTCGTAACTGATAGGAATCCAACGACCTTCGCCGCGTTTGCCCACTCGTTTTAAAGGCTGAGTAATACGATATGGGCTATTTCGAATCTCCAACATACCATTGCCACGCGCGCACGCTGTAGAGCGCCCTTCCAAGCCCGCTTCACCAGCCAAACTCAAATAAGCATCTTTAACCGGCGTCTCAAATGGAATCGCATTTTGGTGCGACAACGGGTGATACGGATTGCCACTGATACGTAAAATCTCATCAGTATTATTATCGATACGTACCCGCAAACCGCACAAAGTCCAACAACCAAAACACATTGAAGGCGCTACTCGCTGGTTTGGATTGGGAATCAAATTCCCCTTTGCGTTGACCGTGTATTCAGCTTCAAGTGAATTACCATGATGAATGTTCTTAGTTGGGCTGCCAGCTTTACCTTCAACCACGCCTTCGACAATATGTTTGGTTGTGGTCGCATAACCTGCTGCAAACGCACCTACACCACCAACGGCGAGGCCAGACTTCAAAAACTGACGACGTTTATTATCCATAGAACTGTTCCTCTAATTATTGCTGAGTAGATGTGAGTCGTGGGGCTCTGGATGAAACTAACTCGCTGGCAAGCAGAGCAAGAGCCAGCCATAGACCGAACATCCCTACAATGCCCAGTAAGCCATCAGATCCTAATGAGAGCTGATATGGAATCGGTCCAATATCGTACTTGGCAATGGTCTGAACCTGCATCATGGTGACCCAACGTACAACCCATGCAGCACCAAGAGCCAACAACGCCAGCACTAGCAAACCTGTTTTGCTGTAATGCTCATGCAGACAAAACATGCTCCAGACAACGCTCAGTAGCATCAAAACTGAAATCATTACCAGCTGATGCACCCACTCATTGCTGAGGTATAGCGAAAACGTCTGATTATTCGACGCCCAAATCGGTACAAGCACTAGGGAAAGAACGCTGCTCAATGAGACCACTTTTTTTAGCAGATTGAGATCAAAGGACGTCAGTGAATATTGCTTACTTTTGTTTGGAAAAAGCAGCCAGACAAACAGCGTAAAACCCACAGCTCCTAAGAAGGCGGAAACAAACCAAAACAATGGCGATGCAGGCTGATTCCATAAAGGGCGAGAATGTACCGCCATAATCTCAGCGCCGGTATACACCGCAATGGTTAATCCAGAAAGAGCGGTGAGCAGAGACACTACCAACATGTGCTTGGAAGAGATCTGCCATTGACCCAGCGTCAGTTTGGAAACCCATCTGAACACTTTTCCTTGGCTATCACTTAATTTCATCAAGTCATTACGCAAGTACAACCAAGCCGTGATTATCGCCATGCCGGAAAACACAGGTAACAACAGAGAACCTAACGACATCCATGACCATGGTGTGAAATATAGGTAGAAATGCCATGCTCTACCCGGCTGATGAAGATCGCCAGTCAGTGCAAGCGGGCCGACTACGGCACCAATCGCCATAGTGAGTACCAACGCAGCACGCAGACGATGGCTACTTTGCTGATCAAACTTTAACGCAATCACAAACAGTATCGCTGCTGCATAGGCCGAACCGATGTAGAAGAAATACTGAACGGCCCATGGCAGCCAAGCAACAGCCTGAGGTTGAACGAGAACTTCGGTAATGTTCATGCTGGTTCTCCTTGCGGTTCAAAAATCGCAGATTGCCCTTGCAATGGATGAACAAACCTTTCGTTCATACCGATGTAGAACACATGCGGGCGAGTATCTTCATTCGGCTTTAGAACCTTGAGCTCATCGCCATGCTCTGCAATTAACTGACTAACGTGACTGTTCGGGTCATTGATGTCGCCAATCACCCGTGCACCACCTACACAGGTTTCCACGCAAGCAGGCAATAATCCTTTTTCAAGACGATGAGCACAGAAGGTGCATTTATCAGCGGTCAAAGTGTCATGGTTGATGACGCGTGCATCATAAGGACAAGCCTGAACGCAGTAAGCACAGGCAACACAACGGCTGTTATCGACCATCACAATGCCATCGTCACGCTGAAAGGTGGCTTGTACCGGACAAACCGCAACGCAAGGTGGATTGTCGCAGTGGTTACACAAACGGGGCAAGGTAAACGCTTTTACGTTTTGCGTTGAAGAGGAGCCATCTTCCAGAGTCACTTCGTATTGTTTTACTGTGGTTCTGAACTGACCAATCGGCATTTGGTTTTCCACACTGCAAGCAACCGTACACGCCTGACAACCGACGCACTTACGCAAATCAATCACCATGGCGTAACGCTTACCGGTTTGACCTTTTCTGTCTGGCGACTGGTTATTTCGTATCACGGTACTTGCTGTTGCTGTTCCAACACCCGTGATTGGAATCAAAGCCGCGCCAGCAGTAACGGCACTCATGAAGCGTCTTTTGCTCGTATCCATCACTCACCTGCTAATTTATAAGGGGTCTGCGTTTATTGTCAGAAAAGCCCCCACTTGCCGATATAGTGGATTTCCACATACCCAGATCAAAGTTGATCTAAAACAAATGTAGCTAGCAGTAAGATGCTGTTATCCTTAGCCATATAAGGATTTCAAACGGACAATTCAGGCGATGATGAGAACGGGTATACAGCACATTGCAGCTCTGCTATTGGCAAGTATCTCTCTGCTGTTTTCTGCGTTCAGCTTTGGGCAATCAACAGAGAAAAACTCTGTTGATATTGGTGTGTTAGCCATACGAGGCAACTTGTACTCACAGCAGCGTTGGCAACCGACAATGGATTGGCTGAGCCAACAAATTCCTGATAGCGACTTTATCCTTCATCCTCTGGATCTAGAGAGTATGGCAACCGCCGTTCAGAATCAGAGCATGGATTTTATCCTGACCAATCCCGGTCAAGCGGTTCGTTTGGGCAGACAGTTTGAACTGTCGTGGTTAGCCACCCTCAACAGCGGTCTAACCGGTCACTTTAATCACACCATTGGCTCAGCCGTAGTGGTGCAAAAAGACGCTCCGTATTTCAAAATCGAAGAGTTAGCAGGAAAACCGATGGCTGCGGTTTCAGAACGCGCGTTCGGGGGGTATCTGACGCTGCGCTATCAAGTATTAGAAATGGGAATCAACCCGAATGACTTCTTCGCCAATGTTCGTTTTCTGGGCTTTCCGATCGACGCCAATCTCTACCAACTGCGAGACAAGATTGTTGACGCAGCAATAGTTCCAGTGTGCCTACTCGAATCCATGCAACAAGAAGGATTATTGGAAGCCAATGCTTATCGAGTGATCAATGCGCAGACACCAGATGATTTTCCCTGTCAGGTATCGACTCGTCTTTATCCAAACTGGTCGTTTGCAAAAACCGAGCGAGCATCTTCTAAACTGGCAAAACAGGTCACTCGCGCATTACTGGCAATGCCATCGGACAGCCAAGCGGCTATTGCTGCCGGAGCCTCTGGCTGGACATCTCCCGCCAGCCTTTTATCCATTGATAAACTTTATCAGGCGTTAGACCTCCACCCATTTCAAGAACCTTGGTGGAAAGAAGCCTTTCGTTGGCTGCGATTTCATCAGGAATGGGCATGGGCAGTATTTGTATTTGTCATCGTTTTGAACGCTTATCACTTTTGGCTTGAATACCGTTTCAGCAAAAGTAAGCAGGCTCTGTTACAGACACAATCTCGACTTAAAGAAAAAAGTGAACAGCTTGAACACTCTCAGCGCGTAGCCATTGTCGATGAACTGGGAAGCAGCCTTGCACATGAAATCAACCAACCTCTCGCTGCAATACGAAATTACAGCGAAGGTGGCTTATTGAGACTTTCTAAGCAAAGACCGAATGACGATATCGTGCCGGTCTTTCATAAAATTCAAAAAGAGGTGGATAGAGCGGATGCCATTATTCATCGTTTACGCAACCTCATTAAGAAGCGCAGCATCGAAAAACAACCGAACAATGTAGAAGATCTGATAAGCGACACTCTAGAGTTAATGCATTACCAATTACAGAAACACTCGGTTTTACTGGTGCGCCACACGGAAGGTGACGTTATTGCCGCAGACATTGATTCCGTGGGAATGCAGCAAGTGTTCGTCAACTTGTTAAATAACGCCATTGATGCCTGTATCAGCTTCCAACAACGCCATAAAACTGAAGACTATCAAGCGACAATTACTGTAGTAACTGAGTATCATCAGGACAGCCTGCTGGTTAAGATCACAGACAATGGCACGGGTTTAGCGGGAAATGAAGTAAACGACGCCTTCTTTACAACCAAAGAGAACGGACTTGGCCTAGGGTTAGCCATATGCCGAGATGTTATGGAAACCCACCATGGTCAGATTCAGTTGCAGTCTATAAAACCTCACGGCTGTATGGTTACGCTTTCGCTGCCCTATTTTTAATGGATCATCAGGAATATCACTAATGAATCACATCAATGCACAACTTCCTGTTTATGTCGTCGACGATGACGAGTCCGTCCGTGATTCGCTCGCCTTTATGCTTGAAGAACACGATTTTAAAGTGACTACATTTGCGGACGGCCAACTGTTTCTGGATTCTGTCGACATCACCAAACCAGGCTGTGTGATATTGGACAGCCGAATGCCACAACTTCGAGGTCAGCAGGTTCATCAAATCCTTAATGAAGCAAACAGTCCTTTAGCGATCATTTACCTCACTGGCCATGGTGATATCCCAATGGCAGTCGACGCTTTGCAAGAAGGCGCAATTCATTTTTTTCAAAAGCCCGTAAAAGGTGACGAACTGGTCCAAGCCATCATTGATGGACAAGCCCAATCTGCGGCCAAACTCGACTGGGTTGATGCCAAGGCTTGTTACGACTCGCTAACCAAACGTGAAAAAGACATACTCAGACTGATTATTTCAGGCAAACGCAACATCCGTATTGCTGACGAACTTTGTATTGCAATGCGCACCGTTGAAGTACACAGAGCAAGCCTGTTAAAGAAATTCTCGGCTCATACTGTTGCGGAGCTCGCCTATATCTATGGAAAGCTGACAAATAATATTAAAGAGTAACCCAAGTATCCGCTGACTTCGTCTCGTAATCCAGTTCCCCACACGCGGTTGTTTTTATTTTGTTAATGGATTGAAAAAGTTCCTTACAACCTCAACATAAGAAATCATAAGCATAATTGCCTTCTTTGTAAGCTAAGGAACTTCTTTTGTCTGAAACGGATTTAAACGATATCAAGTTTACTGCGCATCACTTTTATTCCGGTGTCCGCAAGTTTCTTCCCATCTCACTCTTTGTTGCTATCTTTGGTGCCGCTTTCGGGTTGGCTGCTTCACAAACGGGTTTAGACAACGTTTCAACCGTATTGATGAGTGCGACGGTTTTCGCGGGTGCCTCTCAGTTTGGTAGTTTGGATTTATGGGGTATTGAAGTGCCTATTCTTCCGCTGGTCGTCACTGTTTTTGCTATCAACGCCAGACATCTGTTAATGGGTGCCTCTCTCTACCCTTGGTTAAAACATCTCAATCCGCTAAAACGCTATGGCGTAATGATGGTGGCATCCGATTCCAACTGGGCGATGTCTTTGCAGGCCTTTAATCGCAGAGAATATGGCAAAGCGTTGGGCATATTGCTTGGTGGCGGGTTAACCATGTGGGTTTTCTGGATCGCAGGCACTTGGCTTGGTTTGTACTTCGGTAGTTCTATCAGCGACCCAAAAGCATTTGGTCTCGATATGGTGATGTCGTGCTTCTTGCTCACCATGGTTCTGGAAGGTAAGAAAGATCAACGTACGATGATCATTTGGGGTGGCGCTGCCGTAGCGTCGGTTTTAGCTTATTGGTATCTACCTGAAAACAGCCATGTTTTTGCAGGCGCCTTAGTCGGTGGTTTACTGGGAATTACTCTGAAGGAAGAAAAACATGAGCATTGATACCGCAGGTTCTGGCACTCTACTAATCATTCTTATTATGGCACTGGTCACTCTCGTCACTCGCTGGGGTGGCGTGTTTGTCATGAGTTTTGTGCCAATTAATCACAAAGTACAACAGTTCATTGCGGCGATGTCTGGCTCAGTGTTGGTTGCGATTATTGCGCCTCTGTTTATACAAGGTGATATGGGAGCAAAACTCGCTCTGGCGATGACAGCGATATTCGCTTTAACAACCAAAAGACCGTTAACCGCAATAGCCTTAGGCATTGCAATGGCAGCAGTAACAAGACAAATGGATATTTATTAAGTTTGATGTCCAAGAACAATAATGAGCAATTTTGTTCAAGTTTTCGATTCAGCGAGTAACTATACTGGGAACTATAGGAATCACACGTTAAGGGAATCGTTTTGAGTGCCAAACAAGAAAATCGCTTTCAGTTCAGCAGTAGTCAAAAGCAACTAGTCACCGCACTAGAAGCGACTATGAGCGATTTTTCTTATACCAAACATGCACATGAGGAGTATTCCCTTGGCGTTACTCTGAAAGGTCGCCAAGATTTTTTCTGCCAAAACGCTTTCCATAAAAGCCCAGCAGGCGGAGTACTGCTGTTCAATCCTGAAGATGTGCACGACGGTCATTCCGGTGTTAGTGAAAGCCTTGAATATGTCATGCTCTATATTCATCCCGATGAGTTTAAGCCGCTTTTTCAAGCGTTAGGTTACGGAAAAGAGGCGACGTTAAGAGTAGACCGTCCGTTACTCAATGATCCCGTGCTAAGACACCAAATTCTGGCAATGCACCAACTCGTCAGTGAGTCAAACCACTCGACTATCGAGTTTGAAAGCGGGCTATTTCATATCGCGCATTCTTTAGTACGCAAAGCTGGAAAACTCAATCATGATTTCCATACACCTTTGTCGAAAAAAGATAGCCTGTTAACCAGAGCAAAAGATTTCATCATCGACCATATTGACCAAGATATTTCCATTGATGATGTGGCTCAAGCCGCGGCTATGTCGAAATATCATTTTATTCGCTTATTTCATCGTCAGTTCGGTATTACCCCTCATCAATACGTGCTGAACTGCCGAATTAATGCTGCGCGTAAATATTTAGAGACTGGCTTACCTTCCAGCCATGTCGCACAACTATCGGGCTTTGCCGATAACAGTCATCTCAATCGTCATTTTAAAAGAACATTTGGCATGACACCTAAACAATACCAGCTACAACTCTGTTCTTAATTCCATACACTTGGAGCTTTCAATGTTAGAAATTCTCGCTTATGCCATTGGTGTAATGTACACCCCTGGCCCAATTAACCTATTAGGCCTACACAGTGGATTAAATGGTAAAACTCGTGAACATATTGGTTTTTTCGCAGGCGTGGGATGTGCCATGTTGATCCTTTTTATATTTCTCGGTTTCCTTGGGCTTAAATTTATTAATCCTTCCCTACTGCCATACATCAGTCTAATTGGTTGTATTTACATTGTTTATATTGCGTGGAAAGTGTTTCGTGCAAATATCAATATTACGGACAATAAAGCAAACGTGTCTGTATTGAATTTTAATAACGGGTTGTTTATGCAACTGCTTAACCCGAAAGCACTGGTTGCCACTATGCCAATTTCAACCATTCAATTTCCTGCGGCGGGTATTAGTGGCAGTGCGATTGTCATTTGGTCTGCATGCTTAGCCCTTCTTGCCTTTGGCGCACCGGGCAGTTATTCCTTGGCTGGCATGGTGATGGGGAAACGCATTGAAAACCCAATGTATTTCAAAATCTTCAATTTTCTGATGTCCGCGTTATTAATTTTTGTTGCTGTAAGCATTGGTTATGAGCATGTTTATCGTTCGCTACTAACATCACATTATTAACAAATTGTTTTCACTCGTTGGCTTTTTCTGATCTTGCTGATTTCTATTTAAGTTCTATATATACACACCATAAGCCCCTTGTTTCACATAAGGTTTAGCTCTTAAATTGACCCAAAATATGTTTTAGGAAAACTCTATAAACTTTGCCTACCGAATTAATGACAAAAAATATATAGTCGGCACAAATAGATTATCCATACATTGTGTATATATTTAAAGATTGCAAATTGCCAAATGAGGGGATCATGAATAGATTCAAATTACAGACTATCGGCACATTGAGTCTGCTCATTGCCGCTATTGTGATACTGATAGCAGCGTTAGATTACCGAGCTTTTAGAAATGAAAGCATTCATCAACATAAAGAATTATTGCGCGAACACAACGCAACAATTGAAGCCACTCTAAATGCCAAGTTTGAAAGTTACCGCAGTGAATTGGCAGCACTTAGCACCTTTGAAGGTGATACAGAAGGAGGCAGCTTAGCCTCACATGTTATCCGCCAGCTAAAAACGTTGCAGCGCGTTCAACAAGATGTCAGTGAATCCGTGTCAATTTTGACCAGTGATGGCAGCTTATTCAGTTCTGATGGTGAAAAACTGCCTTTCAACGCTAAAGAGATGAACCGCTCTTACTACAATGCCGTGTTTAACCAAGGCAAAGAGTTCTACGTCTCTGAACCATTTAAATCTGCGACTACAGGAAACCTAGTTATTGCGGTTATTTACAAGCTGAATAATGAAACTGCAATTACAGCTAATGTCAAAGCAAATGCTGTATTAGGTACCTTTGCAGATAAAAAAGACATGTTCCTTTATGCTCACGACGGTTCAATTTTACACTCTCCTTACCCTGAGCTTATTGGTAAAAATATCTTTGATGAGCGTCCACGATATAAAGAGTTCAGTGAGTCAAATCCAGAGCTAGGCTACACCGCAGTAGTGAGAGGAAAGGACGTTGATTTTACTGCTTTCTGGACTCACCTTGAAGTAAGCGGCTGGAACTTTGTTACCTTCACACCGAACAGTGAAATTGAACAAGGTGCGAACGACCAGCTTATTTACGCTGCAATAACCGGATTAATCTGTATTGTTTTGGCCAGCGGCGTATTGATGATGATCATCAATAAATTAGTGTTAAGGCCCGTCGGTGGAGCTCCTGATGAAATCGCAGCGCTAATGGAAGAGATGGCCACGGGTAATCTTTCGCACAACTTTACTAAAACGGGTAAAGAAACGGGTATTTACCTCTCTCTTATCAACCTATCGGCTCAGTTGTCCACATTGATCAAAAACTCGTTGAGCATTTCAGAAAATGTCTCCTCTGCAGCGCAAGAGCTGAACGTTGTGATGAATGAAACACAAAACAACGCTCAAGATGAATTGCAACAAATGGAGCAGGTATCGACTGCGATCAACGAGCTGTCTTCTACTTCGCAAGAAGTGAGCAACAAAGCCGTCATGGCAGAAGATGAAGCTAGAAAAACTCAAGGTAGCGTAGTAAGCGGTAAACAAACGCTCGAACAAAACATCGTCTTGACCGATAAGATCAGCCAATCGGTGACCAACACAGCAAGCATTGTCAGTGAGCTCAGCCAGTTGGTTTTGGAAATCGGCAGTGTTACTGAAGTTATCAATAACATCTCTGAACAGACTAACTTGCTCGCCCTAAATGCGGCAATTGAAGCTGCACGTGCTGGTGAACAAGGTCGCGGCTTCTCAGTTGTCGCCGATGAAGTCAGGGTTCTTGCTACTCGTACTCAAGAATCAACGGTCAGCATTCAGAAGATAATTGAAAGATTGCGTGGGCAGTCTGAAAAAGCCAACAAGAACATGATGGAAAACGTTGATTTAATCGAAGACTCCGTCGCTCTGGCAGATCAAATCAAAGCAGCATTTGAAGAAATCGCAGCGGCTTCACAGTCAATTTCTGATATCAACACTTTGGTTGCCACCGCATCCCAACAACAGTTTGCGGTAACCGAAGAAATTTCTCAGTCCATCACCAACACATTTGATTTGGTGAACCGAAATGTTTCCGCTATCCATCAAACTCTGCAAGCTTCAACAGAACTTGCACAGTTAGCTGAAGCTCAAACGAATGAACTGGAATATTTCAAAGTCTAGTTAAACACTCGCTCCTCTTTCTAAGTTCTTGGGAAGAGGAGTGTTTTCTATCTTCCCCCTCCAAACAGGCGGGTAACAATTTGCACCGTGTGTCACGTGAAGCAAGAACTCGATACATCTCTGACTCTGCGTAACTACTCAGACCGTAAGTCCCTGCTAGGTTACTTAAGAATAGTATTTCCGCTTCATTCTTAGGGCTACGTTAACTAATGCGATTAGCACAGGAACCTCTACTAACGGACCAATAACACCAGCAAAAGCTTGATCAGAGTTTAAGCCGAACACTGCGATGGAAACAGCGATAGCAAGTTCGAAGTTATTCCCAGATGAAGTAAAGGCGATTGATGCGTTCTGATCGTAAGGAATACCTAATCGTTTTCCTAAGTAAAAACTAGCAAAAAACATCACCATAAAATAAATGATAAGTGGCACTGCTATTCTGAAAACGTCCATTGGCAACTCAATGATCATCTCGCCCTTTAGACTGAACATCAGCACTATAGTCGCCAAAAGCGCAATAAGTGTAATTGGTGAAATGCGAGGAATAAACACATCGTTGTACCACTGCTCACCTTTTGCAGATACCAACAACTTACGGCTTAAGAAACCAGCTAGGAATGGGATACCTAAGTAAATGAGTACACTCTGAGCAATATCCAGAATCGTCACATCCACAACAAAACTTTCCAGTCCAAAGTAAGGTGGTAAGACAGTTATAAACAACCACGCCATAAAGCTGTAAGTCACAATTTGAAATGCACTATTCAAAGCAACTAACGTCGCTCCATATTCTTTGCTACCGCCGCTGATATCATTCCACACCAAAACCATCGCAATACAGCGAGCGAGGCCAATAAGGATTACCCCTACCATATAGCCCGGCTGATCTCTCAGGAAAATGATGGCAAGGGTAAACATCAAAATCGGTCCGATGACCCAGTTCATAACTAATGAAAGTGTTATTGCTCTCTTGTCGCGAGTCACTTCTCCCAACAGGCTGTAATTCACTTTTGCTAAAGGTGGATACATCATTAAGATAAGGCCAATAGCCAAAGGAATATTCGTTGAACCCACAGACATAGTCTCGTTCCACTCAGCAACTTGAGGGAACAATACTCCAACGCCTACGCCGACAGCCATCGCAAGAAAAATCCACAGCGTTAAATACCGGTCCAAAAAACTCATTTTTTTGGGAGGCACTGGCCTCCTCACAACCTACGATGTTACTCATAGAATCCCCTTCAAATTAAACTAATTTGTAAATATGTTTTGTACCGATATTAGCTAACCGTGCCATTTGAACATGGCTTACTTTTGATACTGTCCAGCTCTAGCTCAATTAGCGATAAATTGTTTTGCAACGTAAGCTCCAACACTTGTTTAACCCAAGGTTCTATATTTGGATTAACTCGGTAATAAACCCACTTTCCTCGACGTTCATCAAGAACGAGGTCATGTTTTCGCAACTCTGCAAGATGTCGTGAGACTTTCGGTTGACTAAGATTAAGCGCTTTCATCAGGTCACATACACACAACTCCCCCAGCTTCTGCATCAAAAGCATAGATTTAAGGCGAGTTTCTTCTGAAAGTGCTTTGTAGAGAGAGATTGGATAAGACATAAAAAGATTTCAGCTTCCATTACATACGAAATATCATATATGTGATTTTCCATATATGTCAATTTTAAAAGCTAGATAGCAGAGAGGATACGAACTCCCCTCTGCATCAATGGAAGCACTATGGCTTACTGAACTTTAGTTAGATCGACAATTGGCTCATGCACTTGTTTCACTGCTTTACCATCAAGAAGTTTATTCACTCCTTCAACCGCACTATCCACTTCTGCTGAAGAAGACAATACGGTATACGTTAGATCAAAATGTTTGCTTTCTCCTGCATGAATCGTCGGGACTAGGCCCAGAGGACGTTGGAACTTGGTGTTGTATGCGTAACTGGTACCAGGTTCAATTCCCGTAACATAACCTTGCTGTAAAGTATCTGTGTTTTTCCAAATCGTCAGAACTGGCAACTGGCTGGTATTGTATTGCATTGATACACCTAGGTTGCCAGCCTTGTTATGTAACACAGCTAACGTGTTTCCGCTCTTATCTGCGACAGGTTTTAGATTGTAAACCATCTCATCATACCCTTTAGTTGGGCCTAGGTAAGTTTGCCAATCTTTCAAGCCTTTATCTGCGTAGCTATTAAAGGGAGAAATTTCACTGGCAGCGGCATACACTTTTGCACCTTTTTCCAAAATTGGGCTACCAAAGTTAGAGTGATAAATAATTTGGTATTCATCGTCGTAATCAGATTTGTTGGTCAAAGTATCATTGAGCGAGAAACTGTTCTCTCCCGGAGTGATAGAAAACGACGTTTTCGTAACCAATTCGGCTTTTTTAAATGTCCTTTCCGAAATTTCACCTTCGACAGTAATAGTATGTGGAGCCTCATCGCCAATAATAACTTTAATTGTTGAACTAGGGGTATTTTGAGCCCGTCCATGCAAGCTGAGCAGTTGACCGTTTTCATCTACCCCAGGGTGGCCCGTCCACTCATACCCACATCGCACCATCATTTCGTTGAAGCCATCCAACCAACCTAACCCGTTACGACTTTCTAAATCAATGTAGACCGGATTAACAATTTCTTTTACTGGTGAATCCCAACCTAACACTCGCTTTCCGTTTTTCTTAACATCAAAAATACCCATACCTCTGGTTGGTACTAAGGTCACTTCTAGCTCACCATTCTTTATGACAATAACGTCAACGCCTTCTTGCTTACCGCCGTGTAAGCGCACTTTTTCTATGCTAAAAGGGATAGTTCCAAAACCAAGTTTTTGGTTGGTAATTTCCCAATTCTCAACATAAGTATGCGTTGCAGTATCTGTTAGGGTAAATTCTGCTGCAGTAGCATAAAGCGGTGCAACCAAAGTAAGAGCTGCAATAAGCGGTTTGATTTTCATAGTTTGATCCTTTAAATAATTTTTCTGACATTTAAGCTGAATCGTTTCAGCTATCAAAATTGCAGACAAAAGGTTGAGGATCAAAGTGCTGAACAAATAGATGTGATTCAGTTCATTGAACTGGTTATTTTTTAACCTATTAATGTTTGATGAATCACGTTCAGCATTAACTGATTGATTTGTAAATAGTAATACAGCAGCGACAAATGCTGCCGTCAGTTCTCATGTTTTCTTTATCTTTTTGTGTAGGAATGAGCAGAATGGAACAAAGGTGAGTCCATTCAAAAACAGAACACGATCTCACCTAAACTTCAGATTTGGTTACCCTTGCACTATTGGCTATCAAAACTGGGAGTTATTTAAAATCCATCTCTGCCTTACAATACCAACGCTTTTGCCAACCAATACAATGACGACAGCCCCAATCAAAACTGGACTAATCAAAAATCCCCAGCTTTGTCCCGACAACATAATTAGCAGTGGATTAGCGCCAGCTGGTGGATGCGTTGTTTTCGTTACCAGCATCAGACTAACCGCAATTCCTGTGGCCAAGGCCAAACATATTGGCGATACGCCAACATACTGAACAAAAAACACCCCAACAAAAGCTGTTAACAAATGTCCTAGAATCACATTTTTTGGCTGAGCCAATGGACTATCTGGAACACCAAACACCAGCACCGTGGTAGCACCAAATGGTGCCATCAATAAAGCGATGTCGTAAAAAGTATGCTCAAAATAAGACAATGTACCGATAGCAATACTTGCTCCAACCCCTGCAATAATTGACAAAATAATACTGTTCATACGTAATTGCTCTCCTTTTAGTAGACCACTCTGTCTACATTTATAAAATAGACAGAGTGGTCTACTTATGTCAACATAGTTTTCAAAGGAGCGTGCATATGAGTAAAAAACGTCAGATATTAGTCGATACAGCGTTAGAGCTTTTTTATCGAAACGGAATCAACAGCATAGGGATCAATGAAATTCTGAAATCCGCGGGTGTGGCGAAAAGAACGTTGTATACGGATTTTGATAGCAAAGAGGCGCTGATATTAGCGGCTTTACACCAACGTCATGAACGTTTTATTGACTGGCTAGAAAGCAAGCTTTCCGATTCAGACTCCGATGCCCGTGTCATCGAAAACTTATTCAAGTCGTTAGCCAGTTGGTTTGATAATCAAGAACCTGCGTTGGGAGAATTCAGAGGGTGTTTTTTTATAAATACATCCGCAGAATTTAGCGATACTAGTTGTGAAATTTCTCGTTTCTGTAACCAGCACAAACTGCAAGTACGCCAAGTAATTCAAAGGCATCTTCGCAGTAAAGACCCGATATTATTAGAATCAATATGTGTGCTAAAAGAAGGTGCTATTACCACCGCATATATGAGTGGTGACAACCATACTGTGATAGCCCATTGCCTTGAGGTATTGAGAGTCCTTCAAGAACGCTTTAATCCGAAAATTGAAAGTAAATGAGAGATAAACTTCTATTCAGTCTAGTTACGTTAGATAGAGGATAAAAAAGAAATTAGCGGGTTTTAGATGGGTGGAAGCCCCAGCCACATCCCGGCACACACGTCATTCGCTGTGGCTGCTTCCTTCCGGATCTGACCAGGTTTACGAACTAGTGTTGCGGGAGGACCAGGGCCCCCATAGAGCATCTTTGGTTCGTGCCAAAGAGTGGGAAGGATTATCAAGCATCGACTTCATCATTGCAAGCCTAAATCCTAGTAATGTCTTTGATTGTGAACCAATTGGACATCAATTAAACAAATCGAATGAATCTGATTCGTTTATCGATGCCTTATTCGAATCGGTGTTACTACATTTCTTTGATGTTTTGTCTCATACATCGCTTGATCGGTTTGGTGCAACACCTCTTGCAGAGACATATAGCTATCTCGATCTGTTGAAACGCCCACAGCCACTGTCACATCGAAACTCACATCACGCTCAACATCAACAAACACGAAACGTTGCAGATAAGCTTGAATATCTTCCAACTGGTCACGTTTTATATTGCCAACTAAAATGAACTCATCACCACCAATTCGATAAGTGTGCCCTTGCCACACTTGTTGGATTCTGTGCGCGAGTTGCTTAAGCACCTTGTCACCAATTTCGTGTCCATAATTGTCGTTGATTTGCTTGAAATGATTCAGGTCGAGATAAACAACGGATGTTTTACCTGCTATCCCTCTACTGTATCGACGATAGAGAGCTCTACGATTACGCAGTTTGGTTAAATTATCGGTGTTTGATTGTTTGTGTAGATATAAAGCAACGATAACTAATAGGCCAAATGCGGTCGCAAATAACCATTGACTGTGACGAGTAAAGCGCTTTTCTACCACTAAGGTTGCTCGCCAATCGGGCTGATAATCATACGTTTTTATGATTTTCTGCGTATCCATCATTTTAATCGCGCGGCTAAACAGCGATGCTAAAGTTTCGCCCAAAGGCGTTTTGGTAAAACCGATAGCCACATCAAACTTATAGAAGCCACCAATCATTGAATCCTCAACAAAAGGTAACAACTGATCGGATTCACGTAAAAAGAGATTAAAATTACCTCGGCTCATAACAATGTAGTCAACTTGCTGTGTCAGCAGCCCTTCGATTTGTTCTTCTTGCGTGAGGAATGTATGCAGTTCTTTATATGGAAGCATTCGATGCAGTAAATCTGCAAAGAAGTCGTCTTTGATTACGCCAATACGTTCTGCGATTAGTTCAGACACATTGCTGTATACAAAATCCTTATAACCTTCTCTTTTGATCATCACGGCTTCAGGATGGTAGTAGCTTTCACTAAAATTAACGATACGTTTACGCTGCTCGGTGATTGTCAGTGGGGCAATAATATCAATGTGTTGTTGGCGAATATCGTTGTACATGCTCTCCCATGTTTCGTTCGCTTTGCTGGCTAACTCACACTTCAACAGCAAAATGTCGCAAGCACGAAAAACTGTATCGGCACTGATACCACTTACTCCTCCATTCTGATGATAAATGGCATAAGGTCTGACGTTTTCCAACTTCACTTTCAAGGGGCGCTGAATGTTCAAGCCACTGTCTATCACAGCTTGGCGTAAAGCATGCTTACGAATATCAAATTGATATTTTTGAATAGATTCACGAAGCAACTTCTGCACTCGTGCGGAATGAACGTAAAGTTCGATTTCAAGCAGTAATTCTTTGTTTTCACCTTTTGGTGTCACGATAGATACAGGCTGAATAGATATTCTGTCGTTAAGAAGTTGAGCATCGAACCCCGCTAATAGCATGGGCTTTAGTTGATTTATCGCATCTACCACACCATCAACTTTGTTATTTTTAAGTAGCGATGTCGCTTCCACTGAGCCGTAGTAATCTATCAACTCAATATTGGGATAATTTTGATGAATGAGCTCTCCATAAATAGTACCCGCAGGTACCCCTACTTTATTCATATCTTCCAAATGATGGTTGGTTTTACTAAATAGATAGGTGTATTCAATGTTGGTCGGGCGAGAAAAATCGAAACGCTCAGCACGCTCAGGGGTATAAGTCACATTAGCTGCGAAGTCACTGATCCCGGCTTCAACAGATTTTAGAATGGCGTCAAAGCTCGAATAATTCACATATTCAATATCAATATTAAAGCGGTATGCAACGTCATCAAAAATGACGCGCGAAACTACATCGTCAGCTTCAGTCGCGACGAAATAGACTTTATGTGAATCATTTGTATTAGCGGCAAGTACTTGCGAAGAACACAAAAGCACCAACAACCAACCGCAAATGAGCATGGCTCTGGACATAGACGTTGTTATTAATAATTCTTATTTTTTGTATCGAATAATAGTATCGAAACTGACTTTGATTGCATAAAGCTTTTTGCAATCCGTACGGCATATTTTTGCACTAGATTTGATTTTAATCGCTGTCTTTTCGTTCAACCTGATCATAAGAACAGCGCAAAATAGAATCCGTTAACCAAGTCGTCACGGACAAGTAGTTTACCTAAGCTACCAATACAAAGTCGGGTACCGCAGTATTTGCATTCACTAACATTGCAGTACTAAACAGAAAAGTTGAAAATAACCCCCCCACTCCTTAAACCGATCCTTGATAAATCTAGACTAGGACTGACTCAGTATGGACCAATTTCTATCACATATCTTCACCGTAATTTATCGAATCCCCGAAGGGAAAGTTTCTACCTATGGTGAGATAGCGAAAATGGCTGGTTATCCCGGATATGCACGACATGTGGGTAAAGCGCTCGGCAACCTCCCTAAAGAAAGTAAATTGCCTTGGTTTAGAGTCATTAACAGCAAAGGTGAGATCTCGCTGACAGGACCGGATTGGGAACGGCAAAGAGAGCATTTAGTCGCAGAAGGTATTGCCGTAAACAGCAACGGAAAAATATCTCTTAAAAAATACAAATGGCAGCCCTAAAGCTGCCATTCTATTCACGTATTTAAAATTACAGTAGGCTTATTTCGCACCTACACCGATTAATCGCAAATCAACATGTGTCGTCGCGTTATCATCGGTAATAACTGCATATTGAGTATCAGTAATAAAGCGCAGTTTACCGTTCACTTCAATGCGAGCAGAAACACTGTAACGATGTTTTTCTTGAATCTTAGTGCTGTCGTATGCCAGATCAAAACTCAAAGGGACCTGGTGACCATTGGTAATAAATTGCTGCTTTGCAATCACCACTGCTGCAGTATCCATTTTCGATACATCTTGCAATACAACCGTGACTTGTGCGTCATCTGGTAAGGCAATTCGCTCACGGTAAGCGACCGTGCCAGTGATAGACTGGATTTTTTGTTGTGGCTTTGACGCCTCAGAACTTTGGCAACCGACCATAAATATAGACCCCACCACCAACGATGCTACCAATAGTATTACTTTTTTCATTTTGCCTCTCTTATAAGGTCTTTCGACCAAGCTAATTTCATACAAATCAGTATAGATTCAGTATCCTAGGCTGTCATATTGCTTCAGTTACCACTAATATACTTAGTACTCATTCAATAGCTGTGTTTTTAAATCAACACGTTAACTGCATATTAGCCGACATAGGTTATGGCAGTCACGTCATTAGGTCAGCTATTGACAAACAATTGACTCGATAAACAAACTAATAGCGTCAGACAAAGAATCATAAGAAAAGGGTAACAAGCTATGAGTAAACCTCTGCAAGAGTTATTGAACTTGCTGCAATTAGAAAAATTGGAAGAAGGCTTATTTCGTGGAGAAAGCGAGAACTTAGGATTACCCCAAGTCTATGGTGGACAAGTGATAGGGCAAGCGCTCTCTGCTGCGCATTACACCGTTGATCCTGATCGTACTGTTCACTCATTCCATAGCTATTTCCTATATCCGGGTGATTCAGAAAAACCAATTATCTATGATGTTGAAAACCTTCGTGATGGCAGAAGCTTCAGTACCCGAAGAGTTAAAGCAATCCAGAACGGACGACCTATTTTCTATCTCACCGCTTCTTATCATGGAGAAGCTGAAGGTTTTGAGCACCAGAACACCATGCCGGAAATCCCAGGGCCAGAAAACTTTGCTTCAGAATCCGAACTAGCCGCTCAGATAGCCCATCTGCTTCCTGAAAAGGTTCAAAAAATGCTGTGTGGTGAAAAACCAATTGAAATTCGTCCTGTTACGGTTATCAATCCTCTCAAACCACAAAAAGCAGA
The DNA here is from genome assembly GCF_054051265.1 of Vibrio sp. C8. Lineage (NCBI taxonomy): Bacteria > Pseudomonadati > Pseudomonadota > Gammaproteobacteria > Vibrionales > Vibrionaceae > Vibrio > Vibrio sp. C8. Next base: position 207,162 of record NZ_JBPAOE010000011.1, on the reverse strand, counting down.
GCCTAAACAATATCTGTGGATGAAAGCCAACGGCCAGATGCCGAACAATCAGCTTATTCATCAATACATCTTGGGTTATGCCTCTGATTGGGGATTTTTAGTTACGGCGTTGCACCCGCATCAGCTCACACTACTTACACCTAAGTTCCAAGTGGCAACCATCGACCATTCTATCTGGTATCACCGACCATTTAAGATGGATGAATGGCTGTTGTTTGCCATTGAAAGCCCAACCGCAAGCAACACTCGAGGCTTAGTGCGTGGCGAAATCTACAATCAACAAGGCCATTTAGTCGCCACTGCTGTTCAAGAAGGCGTAATGCGATTTAAACAATAATTCCTTCTTTACTCTCCCCTTAGGTTAAGGATTACAGTAGTGGTATATCCTTAACCTAATCGGAGGAAATTATGGGCTGTTGTAACCAACCACCGAAAGGTGGTTCGACTGAAATCAAACCGTTACTTAAAGCGTTTGGCGTGATGCTGTCCGTTATTTTGCTCATTGCTTGGATATTCGGTTAACTATCTCCAGGATTGAGCAAGATCAATGGCCTAACGGTAGTTCAGTGGTGTATTTCAACGATTCCATAGCAAATGTTGAAGTCACGTTGTTAAGACCTGCAACACTGTTGACCAGTTTTTTATAGAACTGGTCATAGTCTTTCATGTCTTTGACCAACACTTTCATCATGTAGTCGTACTCCCCCGCCATACGATAAAACTCCATCACTTCTGGGAATTCTTCCACGGTTGCGACAAACTTCCGATACCACTCATGGGAATGATCGCTGGTTTGAACCAAAACAAACACGGTAAAACATAGGCCCAGTGATTCTGGATTCAGCAAAGCGACGCGCTTAGAAATGATGCCTGATTCTTCCAACTTCTTGAGACGTTTCCAACATGGCGTGGTCGTTAAGTTCACCGCTTCTGCCAAATCATTCAGTGAAACCGTACTGTCCTGCTGCAATATTGCCAATATTTTGCGGTCAACCTTATCCAAAGCCATACAAACACCCACTTAGAGAGAATTATTTTCTCCAAAATTAAACAAACACGAAAAAATTAGCAAAGTTTTTCTCCAGATAAATCGCTAGATTATGAATATAAACTTTAGGGAGAAAAAACATGTGTACCGATCATCAATGGATAAATAGTGCAATTCGAAAAATCGAAGCTGACTATCAACGTTCTGCTGACACTCATTTAATCAAACTTGATTTACCGTGTTTACAGGGTATTGATATATATCTGAAAGATGAAAGTACCCACCCAACTGGTTCCCTAAAGCACCGCCTTGCCCGCTCGCTCTTTCTCTATGCCATTTGTAACGGTTGGATTGGTCCAGAGACCCCAATTATTGAATCCTCTTCTGGCAGTACTGCTGTTTCAGAAGCGTACTTTGCTCGCTTGCTCGGTTTGCCTTTTATCGCCGTCATGCCGAAGTGCACGGCGATTAAAAAAATCGAGCAAATAGAGTTTTACGGCGGTAAGGCACATTTAGTCGACCGTTCTGATCAGATCTATGCAGAATCTCGCCGCCTAGCAGCAGAGCTGAATGGTCATTACATGGATCAATTTACCTATGCCGAAAGAGCAACAGACTGGCGTGGTAACAGCAATATCGCAGATAGCATCTATAGCCAGATGAAAATGGAAGACCACCCTGTACCAACATGGATTGTGATGAGTCCGGGAACTGGCGGCACTTCCGCAACTATCGGGCGTTTTATTCGCTATCAACAATACGACACTAAATTGTGCGTTGTAGACCCGCAGAACTCGGTGTTCTTCGATTTCTATAAAACCCGTAACCCAGACATCAAACTAGATTGCGGCAGCAAAATTGAGGGCATAGGTCGCCCACGTGTAGAACCTAGTTTTATTCCCAATGTCGTCGATGAAATGCTACAGATCCCCGACGCAGCAAGTGTCGCAACCGTTCACTGGTTAGAAGGTATTCTTGGCAGAAAAGCCGGTGCATCAACCGGAACCAACCTCTATGGTGCATTGCAGCTTGCCTGTGAAATGAAACGCAAAGGTGAAACGGGTTCTATAGTGACTTTGTTGTGTGACAGCGGAGAACGTTATCTTGATACCTATTACAACGCCGATTGGGTAGTGAAAAACATTGGCGATCTTTCTCCATACTTAGCAAAACTAGAAATTTTCTCTAGATCCGGTGAACTGGAATAATAACTTTCTCATAGCGTGAATTAAGACCCGAGAGACAGATTTATTGTCACTTTTCTTTTATAGTCTTGTTGAATAAAGAAAAGTCGGGAGAACCACAGTGCAAGTGCGAATTGTTGAATTTACGCCGAGAAAAGTAGCCATTTATACTCATCAAGGAGCTCCTGAGCAGTTGATGAAGAGTGTAGAAAATTTCGTAGCATGGCGTAAAGAAACGGGGTTGTCCCCTATCGCAACCAGTGACACCTTCGGTATTCCACACAGTGACCCTAACGAAACGGACAACAAAAATTTCCGTTTTGATATCGCAGGAAGTGTTGAAGAAGACATTCCTGACAACCGTTTCGGAGTGGTGAACGGAGTCCTTGAAGGTGGCAAATGTGCCGTACTAAGACACTACGGCAGTTTGGATCTGATCAGCCAAACAGTCTATAAGCTGTATAGAAACTGGTTACCCACCAGCGGCGAACAGCCAAGTGGCAAACCTTGTTTTTTCCATTACCTAAATATTGCTCCAGACACCGACAAAAACGCTTTGCAAACCGATGTTTACTTACCACTAAAGTAACCTGTATTGCTGCAAAGCTGAGATACAATAAAGCCGCCATTGTATTTGTACTGTTACTCAAGAACAGACAACACTGGCGGCTTTTTATTCGCTTAAGTTTCTATTTTTTCTGCTTTGCTTCAAACGCAGCGAGTTGCTCTGGTGTTGCTGGCAGTTGGTGATTTGCTTTCCACTCATCATAAGTCATGCCGTATACACGCTCACGAGCATCATCAATCGACAAGCCTTTACCTGCATTTTCCGCTTCAGCTTTATACCACTTACAGAAGCAGTTGCGGCAGAAACCAGCAAGTATCATTAAATCAATGTTTTGTACGTCTTTATTTTCATCAAGGTGCGCCAATAGACGACGAAACACTGCCGCATCAAGTTTGTCTTGTTCTTCTTGGCTTAGGTTTTTGTATTTGAATTCAGCCATGATATTTCCCTTTATTGTTTGACTTTACTACTCAACATTACGTTGTCTGGTTAGATTGTTGCTTATCATGCCAATAAAAAAACGCCCAAGACAAGCTCGGGCGTTATATAAAAGCAATTTTGTGACTTAATTGATTGATTAAGCTTGAATACCAACAATTAACCAAGGTGCATTTGGCACTGTCAGATCGCGCTCAAGGTGCCAGATATCTTCGATATTCTCTTCGATACCTTCTACAGTGTCACGGTAGCGACCGCTAAACTGAAGGCTAAGTTGAGCTTTGTCTGCATCGTAGTCTGCGCGAACAATTTCAGCATCTACATACATTACGTCTGTGTGTTGCTCACCTTCCAGTTTCGCACGCTCTTCTTTCAGATCAGCGAATAGACTTGGTGATACATACTCTTCAATAGTTTCAAGCTGATTGAAGTTCCAAGCGCCTTGAAGAATACGGTAGTGCTCGCGAGAGCCACTGATGAAAGCCGCTTGATCAAAACCCGGTGGGTAGTTGTGCGGTACATCACTTGTTGCTGTCGTACCGAAGCCGCCCGCTGCTTGTGGCTGCTCAAAGTTATGTACGTTTGGTTGCTCATGCATGTTGCGGTTTACACCGCCGAAAGCTGGCTGCTGTTGATTCTGGTTCATGCTGCCCTGTTTTGCTGCCAGCATGCTGCGCAAGAACTTAAATGCGAAGTAAGCAATCAAACCCATGATAAGAATATCTAGGAACTGAATACCCTCAAACGCTCCACCGAAGAATGCAGCTAATAAACCACCTGCTAGCAAACCACCTAACAGACCGCCCATCAGACCTTTTTTGCCTGAGGTTTGCGCAGCTTTAGAAGTATCTTTGTTGATGGTACTTGTGTTTTGGCTTTGCTGCTTAGGAGCAGGAGCTGTTTTAAAACTCTTACCAAATGACTTACCGCCACCAAACTTTTTGGCTTCAGCTATCGGTGAGACAGCGACAGAAACCATCAGCAGTGCGATCAGCGAGAACAGACGTTTCATACTTATCCTTCACGTTATATTTGTACGAGGGTGCAATAGTGTTTATACCCAAACTCATTGGAGTGCAGTAAGGCGACTATCTGTAGCCAACACTGCTACGGCTTCAATGAAGACGGGTTTACCTATATTTGTAACACATCATATCCACTTCACTCAGACAATAAAACGCTTTTACAGTGAGGACTTGTATCAGAATATTGCAAACCTAATGTTTGACGCCCCAGACCATGCTTATTAGAATATCGAACGTTGTTCATTATTCTATTCCGGCTATGGCGAGACGAAACGATCACACACGAGAGGAATTGATCACTCTCACACTCAGTTCCGTAAAGGATTTTTTAACTGAACATTCCTATCACGAACTCAGTTTGCGTAAAGTAGCAAACATGATTGGTTATGTACCAAGCACATTAGTCAATGTGTTCGGCAGCTATAACTTATTGTTACTTCATGTGGTTGCTCAGACTCTAGATGAACTGGCTCTGGAAGCGAATGAAGTGGTCAGCCAGTGTCACGATTCTGAACAAGCCCTCTACGAACTTGCCTATTGTTACCACGATTTCGCGCAGAGAAACCCTCACCGTTGGCAACTAATTTTCGAGCATAAGATGAACGGTGAAGCTCTCCCAGAATGGCAATCTGAACGCATTGATAACATGACCAGTATGCTGGAAGATTTGCTTACAATATTTGCACCTCAGCGCTCTCCTCGCGAAGTATTACAAGCAAGCCGTGTGCTTTGGGCTGGTGTGCATGGTATTACCTTGCTGAGCGTCGACGACAAATTTTTCGCAGACGAACCGATTGATGGCAAGAAGCTGATCCAGAATCTACTCTCTAACTACTTGAGTAAATGGTCACACTAATAATAAGGACATAGGATGTCACAACATCACACACCGTTGCTCAGTCAGCGACGTTTTCTTCCGTATTTTGTGACGCAGTTTTTTGGCGCTTTCAATGACAACATTTTCAAAAATGTTTTGCTGCTCTTCGTCGCCTTTTCAGGCAGTGCCATTCTGCCCATTTCAAGTCATCTGTTTATCAATTTAGCGGCAGGATTATTTATTCTTCCGTTTTTTCTTTTTTCAGCTTCCGCTGGAGTGCTGGCGGATAAATATGAAAAATCATGGTTTATCCGTAAGGTCAAACTGATTGAAATCGCCATTATGTGTTTGGGCGCAATCGGCTTTATTACAGAAAGCTACCTTGTGCTGCTATTGATGCTGTTTTTGATGGGTACACAATCTGCGTTCTTTGGCCCTGTAAAATATGCGTTGCTACCTCAACAACTTAAAGCCAACGAACTGGTCTCTGGTAATGCTCTGGTAGAGGCAGGAACTTTCCTTGCCATATTAATCGGTACAATTGGCGCAGGCGTTATCGCCTCGCTTGACCACGCAAAATACATTGCTGCAGGTTGTGTGGTTCTGTTTTCACTTTGTGGTTATCTGGCAAGCCGCTTCATACCACAAGCACCTGCGGGTAACCCGCACATTCATTTTACTTGGCGCCCTATCCGTCAGACTCGCCACACTCTAGCCATTGCCAAAAGCGATCGCACCATATTGCTATGTATTATGGCAATCAGCTGGTTTTGGTTCCTCGGCGCAACTTATTTAACTCAGTTTCCAAACTTCACTAAGCTCCACCTCAATGGCACTGAGAGTGCGGTTTCTTTCTTGCTTGCCCTGTTCTCGATAGGGATTGCTATCGGTTCATTAAGCTGTGACAAATTGTCAAATCACCGAATTGAAATTGGTATCGTACCTATCGGCAGCTTAGGCATTACCGTGTTCGGCTATTTGATGGCGACCTGCATTCCAGAATCACTGCCTATCTTTCATCAGCTTAGCGAGTTCGTTCTTTATCAACCCCTCTGGCCTTTGTTCTGCTATTTACTGCTATTAGGCGCTTCTGGTGGTGTATTTATTGTGCCGCTTTATGCATTAATGCAACAACGCGCCCAAGAGACTCAACGAGCACAAGTTATCGCAGCGCTCAACATCTATAACTCGTTATTTATGGTTGGCAGCGCCATTCTTGGAATTGTGTGCTTGTCTGTATTAGAACTTTCTATAATCCAGCTATTTGTCGTTATCTCGGTGATCAACCTATTAACGTCGGTATTTGTGTTCTTACAAGTCCCTATATTTGCTGTCCGTTTTTTGGTTTGGGCACTTACCCATACTCTCTATCGTGTGAAACACAAAAATCTCAATCACATTCCCGAACACGGCGGTGCGTTGCTCGTCTGTAATCACGTTAGCTATATGGATGCTTTGCTCCTCAGCGCGGCCAGCCCTCGCCTGATTCGTTTTGTGATGGAAGAAGACTATGCAAACCTGCCTGTTTTAAGAGGCTTTTTAAAGCGCGCTGGTGTGATCCCTATCTGTGCTCGCAACAGACGTTCCATACTCCGAGCGTTCAATGATGTTGAACAGGCTTTGAATGAAGGTCATCTGGTGTGTATCTTCCCTGAAGGCCGTTTGACGGCAGACGGTGAAATGAATGAGTTTATGAGAGGGTTAGACATCATCTTAAAACGCAGCCCTGTTCCAGTAATACCCATAGCGTTGAAAGGATTGTGGGGCAGTTACTTTAGCCGATGTAAAGGTCGTGCCTGTAAAGGATTACCGAGTCGGTTCTGGTCACGCCTAGAAATAGAAGCTGGCTCGCCAGTAGCTTCAGAGCATGCGTCCTCAGCGGTAATGTTCGAAAAAGTCGCTCAATTGCGCGGAGATTGGCGATAAGCTCTGGGTCTATCAAATAATATCTTATTGGAAGGCTTCTTTTGAGAAGCCTTCATTGCATCGCCTAACACTGAAAACGCCACTGTTCAGTTTATCTAAACATATGTTCAATACATTAAGATTTTCTGACCAACCACTTCTCGTTACAATGCCCCTCCAAACGGTTCAAATCCCCCCGTTTAGCAAAATCGTGCTGAAAGGCGGGACTTAAAAACATTGTCTGTGAATGTAGTTGTAAGGTAGTCACTATGAACATCAAACCTATTCACCTTCCATTTTGGCTAGGTGGCGCACTTTGCCTTTCTCCTTGGATTACATCTCCAAGCGCTTTGGTTATGGGTTTTTTGATTGCTTCCTTAGGCTGGGTTCCCGCGCACATTCCTATCGCAAAGCTCACCAAGAAACTGTTGGCTTACTCTATCGTTGGCTTAGGTTTTGGCATTCCTCTGCAACAAGCGTTAACTGTCACCAGTGACGGTATTGGCCTTATTCTGGCAACCATCTGCGGCACACTCGTTATAGGTACTTTTGTTGCCAAAGCAATGGGACTTGAAAAGAAAACTGGGCATTTAATCGCTTCTGGTACCGCAATTTGTGGTGGAAGTGCGATTGCAGCCGTAGCGCCAGCAATTAATGCCGATGATGACCAAACTGGCTTAGCTTTGGGTACTGTTTTTGTACTGAATTCTATCGCGCTGTTTATCTTTCCGATGATCGGGCACGCGTTATCACTCGACCAACATACGTTTGGTACTTGGGCAGCGATTGCAATTCATGATACTTCTTCTGTTGTTGGTGCCGCTTCAGCCTACGGAGAAGAAGCACTTAAAACAGCAACCACACTTAAATTGGCGCGAGCGCTTTGGATTGTACCAGTGGCATTGTTGAGTGCTTGGATGTTCAAGAGCCATTCACGTAAGCTCGCTATCCCTTACTTCATTCTTTTCTACTGTCTGGCAATTGGGTTCAGTGACTTATTTCCACAGTGGCAACAAATCTATCAAGGTGTGTTTTCGATTGCTAAACAGGCTCTGGTGATCTGTCTGTTTCTGATTGGTTGCAGTATTTCACCTGCACGTTTGAAAGCGTCGGGACCTAAGCCACTGCTGTTTGGTGTGATTCTTTGGGTTACGATATCGGTGTCGTCTTTGAGCTGGTTACTTCTGACGGCTTAATGGCTCATGCTTGGTGGTAAACGGTTTAACCGCAAGGCTGAATAATACGACTAATAAGAACGCACTCAGCTCCGCCACCGAGCGTACCCAGCCGTTTTGTGTAAGAGCAATCAATAGTTGCAGTGCGATGGTGACAATAAAAAGCCCTTTGAACATAACAGCCCCTTGAATATAGACACTATAGTCTTAAATTCTCAAAAATCTGGGTCTATTATGCTCATGAGTTATAAGAAGAGAAATTCTGTTTTGGACTAACTCATAACCACAGCTTTTAACTTACGGTTGTAAGTTCACAAACGTTCGGTTATGAGTTCACAGACTCCTGATCTTCAGTTCACAAGTGCCGTTCATAGCGGAATGTATTGGTTCTGATGATCCTTCAACCAATCTTTAACCGCTTTGCGAGAGACTTTTATCCCTGTTTCTAACAGTTCGTCCGGCATCTGAAAATACGCGACCGGCCACTTGAATTTTTCAAGTTTGCCACTGCACAACATATCGCCATGCGGCTTTTCGAACAGCTTTTGACAGCGAATCACCGCTACCGGACGAGCGCCGTACTCTACATCCGTTACCGGAACAACCATCGCAAGTTGAATGTCTGGATGTTGATTCAACACGCTTTCAATCTCTTCACAGTGAATGTTTTCTCCACCAGAGATAAATAAGTTGTCAGCACGACCAATAATCACTAATTCATCACCTGTCCACTGCCCCAAATCTTTACTGTCAAACCACCCTTGTTCATCCACTATCGGTGTCATTGAGCCCTGAAAGAAGTAACCCTGAGCAAGCGTATTTCCGCCGATATAAACACGTTTGCCTTCTAACTTAACTTTCCTCTGAGAAAGTACCTTACCAGTCGTAGCCGTTTCATCAACTCGCTTCGCCGTCACTGTGGAGGCGGCTTCCGACATCCCATAACCAAGCCAGGTTTCAATCCCCAATGCCGCGGCTTGCTGGCTAAGCTGATGTGGAATATGGCTTCCTCCAAGCAGCACATGGCTAAGAGTGAGTACCTGCTTACTATCCAACAAGCGCTTTAATTGTGTGGGGACTAAGGAAGCGTGAGTGACATCTTGGATATCTTGAACAAGCTCTCCCGTACCGATTTTCAAACAAGCTCCTGAGCATAGCCAACGATATACAATCGCTAATCCAGAAACATGGTACATAGGCAGACTTAGCAACCAAGAATCACCGGTTTGAAAGCGAAATACTTCGAGTAACCCCTGCGCCGAGGCAAGATGTTGACTGTGATTATGGGCGACGGCTTTAGGTTTGCCTGTGGAACCTGACGTAAAAATGATGCTGGCTAAATTTTCAGCCTTGTATTGAGAGTGAAGAGAAACAGAATTAGTGTTGCAAAGATGAGCGTCAAACTCGATGAACGCTATTTTTCTCTCAATGTGTTGAAAGTCTTCAGCTCGACATTGAGCGCTATCCGCCAACCACAAATAAGCCGTTTGAGATGGTGTGTAGAGGGTATCTAGTTTGTCCGTCAGCTGAGAAATCGTTTGAGGCATCGCAAAAGCGCACACTACCCCAGATTGTTGGGCAGCCAAAAACCACATAAGCATCTGTATGTGATTCTTTCCCACTAAGGTTAGTACTTCACCCGCTTTGATTCCCTTTGATAGTAGAGACGCTTGGTATTGGTCTACATGATGGCTAAGTTGCTGCCACGTCAACCGCTGCTCTCTACCCCGTGGGTCATAAAAGCAAAGTGCCACCTTATCTGGGTGACACTGTTGATAATGTTGCCAAGGGGTCATGCTGTCTCCGATGACCAGATAAGCTCTTGGTCTTCGAGATTCGCAACCGGAATATTGCAATCCGGCCATGAGGTAACAAGCTGAGCCTTAAACAGTCCTATCGTATCTAGCCCCGGAATTTCTTCCGGCATCAGCCATTTAGACAGACGAGCTAACTGAGTAAGACCTAAACTTGATTCAATACTTGAACTGACCACTGCTTGAATTTTTAACGCCTTAGCTTTTTCAATCAATGTGTTGCAACGCTCGACAGAACCTATCAGCGTTGGCTTGATAACAATGGTTTTCGCCCCTACCAGTTGCTCAAGTTTGAACTCATCACTGCGAACCGCGTGTTGCAAGGTTTCATCCCACGCAATGCCGATACCGGTATCAATAGCAAAAGCCAGACTGTCACTTGGCGACATACACGGCTCTTCAAGGTAAGCAATTCTACTGCGTCTTGAAGGCGCGATATATTGGGCAAATTTCGCGGCTTTTTCTTTTGTCCAAGCTCGATTGGCATCCAAGCGGAGATAAAGATCCGGCATAGATTCTAAGAATAGATTCACCAGCATGCCGTCACGAATCGGTTCGTACAAACCCACTTTGATTTTCGCCACTTTTCTGCCTGGCATATTGTTCAGCGTTGGAATGAGATCATCAGGATCACCAGTACAAAGCGGTGCCGCGTTATACTCCCCCTCTTGCGGTAAACCACCAGCTAACTCTAACTCCGCCACCGATAACCCGAAGGCAACTGATGGAAACAGCTCATCGTAGCTCAGCGATTGCCCTTGAACCCAGAGTTCAAGCTGCTCTTTTGCTAACGCACCCGCTTCATCTGGCGTCTCGACACTGAATCCTTTTAAGGGCGCTATTTCCCCGAGCCCTACTTTTCCATCTTCACGAAGTTCAACAACAAAACCTTCGCGTACAGTCAGTTTCTCTTCACGAAGAATCACTCCGCTATCCATGGGTAATGCATAGCGGTACAGTTTTGCACTGCGCATATAAAACCTAATTTGTTCACTATGGGTCAGAGTAACGAGACTACTGACCCTAATTTCGTACGGCTAATAATTAAAAACTGTTAGCCATTAACCATAAGCGTCTGCAACATTAAGGGTTGCGAGGGAACTTGTTGAAGTCCGGACGACGTTTTTCATTAAACGCATTACGTCCTTCCTGCCCTTCATCAGTCATGTAGAACAACATCGTTGCGTTACCCGCCAGCTCTTGAAGACCTGCTTGACCATCACAGTCTGCATTCAGTGCTGCTTTCAGACAACGAAGCGCCATAGGGCTGTGTTGCAGCACTTCACGGCACCAACGTACCGTCTCTTTTTCAAGATCAGCCAGTGGAACAACAGTGTTGACTAAGCCCATATCCAACGCTTCCTGAGCATTATAGAAACGGCAAAGGAACCAGATTTCGCGTGCTTTTTTCTGACCCACGATGCGAGCCATGTAAGAGGCACCCCAGCCGCCATCGAAAGAACCCACTTTTGGCCCTGTTTGACCGAACTGCGCATTTTCTGCCGCGATAGTAAGATCACACATCATGTGCAGAACGTGACCACCGCCTACCGCCCAGCCCGCAACAGATGCGATCACAGGTTTTGGACAGGTACGAATTTGGCGTTGGAAGTCCAACACGTTTAGGTGGTGAGTGCCAGTGTCGTCTTTGTAACCGCCGTAGTCGCCACGAATCTTCTGGTCGCCACCAGAGCAGAATGCATCTTCACCTAAACCGGTAAGGATGATGACACCCACGCCTTCGTCGTAACGAGCATCTGCTAACGCATTGATCATCTCTTTTACGGTTTGAGGGCGGAATGCGTTACGGACTTGAGGACGAGCGATGGTGATTTTCGCGATACCATCTTCAGATTTGTGGTAGTGAATATCTTCAAAACTACCGCTGCAATCATGCCACGCCACTGGTGCGTAAAGTTCTTCTTCTGAAATGCCTACTGTTTTAGCCATGGTGATTCCCAATATCGTTGCTTCTCACTTCTTTGTGGAGTGAGTCTATAAATCGCTGAATTGTCTTCGCAAAAGCACTTGGTTGTTCCTGATGAACATTGTGCCCTGCGCTTTCAATCTGACTGTAAGTCAGCCCGCTCTGTTCGGCGAGTTGACGAAATTTGTCATCGTTTGCTCCACACACATAAAGCACTGGCAACGAAAGTTGCTGCAATGCAGGTAGTAAGTATGGTTGATTTGCTAACGATGTCGATAACAGCATATTTGCTATCTCGTTCCCAAGATTAGCACTACGCTTTGTGATCAGAGTTTGTCTTTGCTCATCATTTAGTGAACTAAACACCGCTTGCTGATACCAATCGTTCAATACTTGCTCAATCGGTTCCATGCGAAATCTCTGCGCCCAATGGCTATCATTTTCCCAGCGCGCTTTTTTCTCTTGTTCATTCTGTAAACCAAAATTCCCACCTTCGATAACCAATCCAACAAGGTTGAGATTCGAAAACAGCTCAAGCGCAGCGCCTAACATCGCAATGCGACCACCCAATGAGTATCCAATCAAAATAATGGGTGTATTAGGTTCTAGTTGGGAAAGAATTGTGTGAGAAATTTGTTGGCAGCACTGAAAAAAATCAGCACAGGCATACTCTTGACTTTGACCATGCCCAGGAAGGTCTATGGTGATCCAATTGCTGTTAGGCAGTTGTTCAATCGAGGATTGCCAGTCTTCGCCGCTGCCAAGCAAACCATGCAAAAAGACCAGTACTGGCTCGCCTTCTGTGGTGGTTTGCTTAAAGCAAGAGTGACTATAAAGCATGAATCTGAGCGGTCAGTTGCTTGATTTGTGCTGAAGCTTGTTGAGGTGGCGTGATGACCTCCACCAGCAGACATCCCTCACCCGACTGCAAATGTTCCTGCACCAAAGAGTGATAAGCTTGAAGCGTCTCAGGTTGCGCATAGTGCAAACCAAATTGTGCTGCTGCGGCTTTAAAGTTCATGCCATGTGGCATCTGGTAAAGCGCTTCACGCTTCTCGGCGGGTACCGGAAGCAAATCGAATATCGCGCCACCATCGTTATTGCAGACAACGATCACCAGCGGATGTTTACTTGCGCGCACTAACGCCAACGAGTTGAGATCGTAAAGTAGCGAGGTATCACCCAATATCATCAACATAGGTTTATCAATTGCGCGATGTACGCCAGCCGCTGTCGCAACAAGTCCATCAATACCAGACGCTCCGCGATTTGAGTACACGTCACGTTGATCTATCACGCTGAACATATCCGCTAAACGCACAATCAAGCTGTTGCCCAAGAACAACGCTGCGTCCGTATCACCATCACTCAACTCAAGTGCGACTGCGATTTCGGTTAAATGTTGCTGAGATAAATGCAACTTCGCCAATTGTGAAATGGCCGTTGAATACGCTATTAGTGAATCCGCCCAACCAAATTGTAGCGGCGTTAGCGCTGTCCACTGTTCTATGGCAGAAGCGACCCAGTCAGAAATATCTGCGACCCAATGTTGCTGAGGAAGATGCGCGGGATTGTTTCTGTCCGAACTAGGGGAAACATAACCATATCGGCAATTTCTTTGACTCACTTGCTCCGAGAGCCACTGATTTAAACGCTTGGAGACAATACGAGAGCCAAACTGGATAATCTGCTCACATTGATTGAGCTGAGTTTTTGCTGTGGCATTTTGCAGCCATAAATCAAAGTGTGCCCATTGGCTGTTGATTCCTGATTGAGGGTCACACAGCAGAGGCCAACCCAGCCTTTGGGCGAACCGCTTCGCCGCCAACGCCTCTTTTAAGCTAACCGAGCCAACAATAACGACGCCTTTGTTACTCAATATGTCGTTAGAAATAAGAGAAACTTGCGAAATGCTAAAGTGTCGTTGGCAATAAATTTGTTCAGATTGAGACCATTCACCAATCGTAGCGAGGTAATCCTGATACTGTGAATCGTCACCATTGGAATACAAGGGTTCAGGGAATGGGCAGTTAATATGGATGGCACTGCTCGCTTGCTCCTGCTGGTAACAAGCATCATCAATCGTAGTCAACAACCAGTTAAGTGAGACGCCAACATCAGGGCTAGGCAGGTAAACCGCTTTTGTCACATGCGAAGAAAAAATGTCATGCTGCACAATTGCTTGGTTCGCGCCACAACCTACCAGTTCAACAGGACGGTCAGCAGTAAGCACGATCAGTTTTTCACCAGTTAGTTTTGCTTCTGCAATAGCAGGAAGTAAATTCGCTACTGCCGTGCCGGATGTGACGATAACTGCGACAGGTTTGCTGCTTGCTTTCGCTAAACCTAATGCAAGAAAACCAAGCCCGCGTTCATCATAGTGAGTGTGAAGGTTTAACTTTGCGTTCGCGTCAGCTTCAAGCGTTAAAGGTGTAGAACGAGAACCCGGAGCCACGCAAACTTCAGTCACACCAAATCGCGCCAACTCTTCTAAGATAACCTTGCACCAAATTCGGTTCAGTACCGCTTGACCTTCGCTCATGAAGCCACTCCTAAAGGCAGCTTGTCTGAGATTAAACTCAACAGCGTCGACATTTTCTTATCCAGTTCCTGCCACTCATGTTCTGCAACCGAGCCGGGAACAATACCTGCACCGGCAAAAAGCTGAACTTCTTTTTCCAGCACTAATGCGCTGCGAATCGCGACACAAAACTCGGCTTTTTGATGGCTAAAGTAACCCATAGAACCTGCGTACCAACCGCGCGCAAAAGGCTCGTTTTGGGTGATAAAATCCAACGCTTCTTTGCGAGGTAACCCTGCCACGGCGGCTGTCGGCTGCAACGCACTTAACAATTGAATGCCGTTAATGCCCTGTTTCAGCTCTGCGCGAATAGAACGTTTCAAATGTTGGACTTTACGTAAGCGAACCAATCGGGCTTCCTCTTCAACAAACACTTGATGAGAATGCGGTTCTAAACGCTCAACAATGTCATCCACAACCAGCTGGTTTTCATTCAGATTTTTTGTATCTTGCGTTAACCAATTTGCCAGTTCTAAATCTTGGCTGGCATTATGGCCTCGGCCAATTGTGCCAGCCAACGCTTCTGTCTGTAATTCACTGCCTTGGCGGTAATACAAACGTTCCGGCGTAGAACCCATGAAGCTGTGCTTTGTATCAATCGATAACAGGAAGTGGAAGCTGTGATGATTCTGCGCATAGCTTGCTTTTAAAAGCTGAGCAGCACTTAAGTTGCTGTCTAGCTGCAAGCTTGTTTTTCGTGCCAGAACCACTTTTTTGAACTCTTTCTGTTCAATACCATGCAAGACTTTTTCTACAAGGTGATTCCAACCGTTTTCATCCGGTGTATGTGTCACATGCACAATCTCACTTTGCAGCGTCCGAATTGGCGTAACGTCCACCAGCAGTTTGTTGAGCGTGGCTAATGTGCGGTGTTTTTCGTGGCTCACATTTGCAGCTAACGACCATTTATCGTCGAAACGGATTAACTCAATCTGTGGCAGAAAGAAAAAAGAAGCCATGCAGTAGCGGTTCTTCTCCGTCCGTCCATCAAAAGAACGTCCGCCCCATACTCGCTGGCCTTCGCCCAGAATGGCGTAAGCAGGCTCTGGCTCAGAAAAAGTGTATAACTGCCCTAATGCGACCACTTCGTCACGAGTGTCTCGTGATTGCCAGTAAAATTTGGGGAAAATAGGTTGGGCTTCAAGCCAATCTATAAACGCGAATGGTGGCTTGTTTGCCAACTCTTGGACAAAACGAACATCGTTTTCTCTCGCGTTACTTACTTGCTCAATTAACTGAGCAACGGCTTGATAAAATTTAGACAAAACAACCTCGTAGTTAAGGAGATTTGGTATACCTTTGGCTACTCTATTGAGAGAACTTATTTAAATCAAGGTTATGCTCTATCTTTTACGTCACTTAAACAAAATAGCTTTCAGCTCACTCACCATAAAGTAGACTTTTTACAGATTTATATTCTAAAAAATTTCTATTTGAGTTAGTTTAATAAAGAAATTCAACCTTTCTCAGGAATAAAAAAATGCAAAATATCGGGATGTCGTCAAAACTCGATAATGTCTGCTACGACATTAGGGGTCCTGTACTCAAACATGCTAAACGCATGGAGGAAGAGGGGCATAAAATACTGAAGCTAAATATCGGTAACCCGGCCCCATTTGGCTTTGACGCCCCAGACGAAATCCTGGTTGACGTGATCCGTAATATGCCGACGTCACAAGGCTATTGTGATTCGAAAGGTATTTATTCCGCTCGTAAAGCTGTTGTTCAGCACTATCAGAAAAAAGGTATCCGCAGCCTAGACGTTGAAGACGTTTACTTAGGCAACGGCGCATCTGAACTGATCGTAATGTCTATGCAGGCCCTACTGAATAATGGCGACGAAATGTTAGTGCCAGCGCCTGACTATCCGTTATGGACAGCTGCTGTGTCTCTTTCTGGTGGTACTGCGGTGCATTACATTTGTGATGAGCAAGCCGACTGGTATCCAGATCTGGATGACATTAAAAAGAAAATCACACCAAAAACTCGCGGTATTGTTCTGATAAACCCGAACAACCCTACTGGTGCGGTTTATAGTCGCGATTTTCTGTTAGAAGTGATTGAAATTGCACGTCAGCATAAGTTGATCATTTTTGCAGATGAAATCTACGACAAAGTGCTTTATGACGGCGCAACACACACTTCAGTGGCAACACTAACAGAAGATGTTCTGGTTGTGACGTTCAATGGTCTGTCTAAGGCTTATCGAGTTTGTGGTTTCCGTAGTGGCTGGATGTTCTTGACTGGCCCTAAACATCAAGCTAAAGGCTATATCGCAGGTCTTGAAATGCTGGCCTCGATGCGTTTGTGTGCCAACGTACCAATGCAGCATGCTATTCAAACGGCATTAGGCGGTTACCAAAGTATTAATGAACTCATTCTTCCTGGTGGTCGTCTGTTAGAACAACGTGATAAAGCATGGGAAATGATTAACCAGATCCCTGGGGTTTCTTGTGTGAAACCGAAAGGCGCGATGTACTTGTTCCCGAAAATCGACACTAAGATGTACAACATCAAAGATGACCAAAAAATGGTGTTGGATTTCTTAGTTCAAGAAAAAGTACTGTTGGTTCAAGGCACTGGCTTTAACTGGCCGAAACCTGACCATTTCCGTATCGTAACGTTACCACACGTTGAAGATCTGGAAATCGCCATCGGACGCTTTGAACGCTTCCTAAGCACTTACAGTCAATAATTTGATCTTACAAATATCATATTCGAACCCTTGAGCGGCACGCCAAACGGTAAGAGTATTAGAATTAACGGGCTCTCTTCTGTACACTCAAGAGAGCCCGTTTTTAATGCTGAACAAGTTGGAATGTTATGCAAGAGAGTCATTTTTTCGCCCACCTCGCCCGAATGAAGCTGATTCAACGCTGGCCATTAATGCGTTCAATTTCTAAGGAAAATATCTCAGAGCACAGCCTGCAAGTGGCTTTTGTTGCTCATGCTTTGGCGGTAATCAAAAACAAAAAATTTGGTGGAAAGCTCAATCCTGAGCGTATAGCCATTTTAGCGATGTACCACGATAGCAGCGAAGTGTTAACCGGCGATTTACCAACGCCTATTAAGTACTACAATCCAGATATCGCTAAAGAATACAAAAAGATAGAAGCGGCGGCAGAAAAACGCCTTCTGTCTATGTTGCCTGAAGAACTCCATGAAGACTTCGCGCCTTTTTTAGTCTCAGAATCTTCACACCCAGATGATGCCGCTATCGTCAAACAAGCAGACTGTATCTGTGCTTATCTCAAATGCTTAGAAGAGCTAAGTGCGGGTAACCACGAATATGCGTTAGCAAAAAAACGCTTAGACGTAACGTTGAAAGAGCGTTATTCGCAAGAAATGGAATATTTTCTCCAGACCTTCGCCCCTAGCTTCGAATTAACACTGGACGAAATCAGTTAACTCGCTGTAAGTTTTATAAAACGTCCTAGGAGTTCGCTATGCAAGCATCTGTTCCAAATGAAAATCATAAAGAGAGCGATCCGCAAAACAACCTCGAATATGATGCTCTATGGCAAGAGCGCAAGAACGACGAACATAAAATTCGCCGTAATGATCACCGTAGCCCTTTCCAACGAGACAGAGCACGCATACTCCACTCCGCCGCTTTTCGACGCCTGCAAGCAAAAACTCAAGTGCACGGTACCAGTCTTAATGACTTCCACCGCACTCGCCTGACTCACTCTTTAGAAGCCGCGCAAATCGGCACAGGCATCGTGGCCCAACTCAAACTTAAACAACCCGAATTCAGCGAATTATTGGGCAGTGACACATTAATTGACTCACTTTGTTTAGCGCACGATATTGGGCACCCACCTTATGGGCACGGTGGTGAAGTCGCCTTGAATTATATGATGCGTGAACATGGTGGTTTTGAAGGCAACGCTCAGACGTTCAGAATTGTCACCTGCTTAGAACCCTATACTGAACATCACGGAATGAACCTTGCGCGACGTACGCTGCTCGGGCTATTGAAATATCCTGCCCTGTTGAGTTCAACTCGTGCAGAAAAAATACCGGAATCCGTTCCTCATCAACGTCAGTTAAAAGCGAAAGACTGGTCGCCAGCGAAAGGGGTCTATAACTGTGACAGCTTTGTTTTTGACTGGGTCTTAGAGCCTCTTGATGCTCATGACAGAGCACTGATTAGCCAAATGCGTGACGGAATACAGTCACCTTACCAACATCAGAAAACTCGCTTCAAGTCGCTCGATTGTTCCATTATGGAACTGGCGGATGACATTGCTTACGGCGTTCACGATTTAGAAGATGCGATTGTACTTGGTATGGTCACTCGTCAGCAGTGGAGTGAAGCGGCTGTCCAGTTGGAGAAATGTGGCGACCCTTGGTTTGGCGAGAATACAGGCAAGCTCAGTGATATGCTTTTTTCTGGCAAACACCATGTGCGCAAGGATGCTATAGGCGGCATAGTCAATGCTCTGCTTACCAGCATTAGCATCCAGCCCGTCAATGCGCCTTTCCACTGTGAACTGCTCGCTCTAAATGCTTACTTGGAACCTCACATGGCAACCGCTTTGGAAGTGCTAAAGCACTTTGTTAGCCAATATGTCATTCAAATTCCTGAAGTGCAGCGTGTTGAGTACAAAGGGCAACAAATCATTATGGATATGTTTGAAGCTTTAGCCGCTGATCCTGAAAGATTGCTTCCTTCCGCCACCAAGGAAAAATGGCTTAATGCAGAGCAGACATCAGGCGATGGGTTACGGGTTATTTGCGATTATATTTCTGCAATGACCGATGCCTATGCACAGCGTCTGCATCAGCAGCTATTCTCTGCTCACACTCATTATTAGCACACACTTAGGAACGATAGTTACGCTCAAATACGCCAGCAGGCATTTGCTGAATTTGATAATCGATCATGGCTTCAAATGCGTCTAAAAGAGGCGAAAAGTCTTTCTCTGGTTGCATCATGCTGAGAACATGAAAACCGGCTTCAACGGTTGACAGCGCATTTTCGTTTGGCGCTTTGCGAATACGATAATTACCTTTCAAATCTTCTGGCAAATGCAAGCAAGGCAAATGGTGAAGCTGAGTATTTAGCTGCCACATCTTGAATGCTTTTTTCCATGTTCCATCCAGCAAAATGATGCGGATTTTTTTCTCAATTGGTAACGCTACATCCGCTGCCGATAGAGAGACATCACTAGGATATAGAACAAAATGCTCAACATCCGGCTCTGTTAATAGTTGGTTTAGTTCACCATGTTCGCGGAAGTCTTCCCCGACTAACAGACGACTGTTGGCCAGTGACAAACTTAAAATTCGCGCCGTTCCCATAGGTCGGTGTTCTTCTGTTGGGTGTTGAAGGATGATAAGCTCGACCTGCGTATCAAGCGCAACAATGTTGTCACAGATACACGCTTTACGAGCCTTTCCACACTGAGAACAATAACGAGACATTTTGTGAATCTTTACCTGCTGTTATCTATAGTCACCGCCGTTTGCTTTGGGCTTCAATTTGAGCCTTTCAGCCACGTAATGGCTTGGCAAGCCGATGCGATAGAAAATGGTCAATGGTGGCGGATCGTAACAGGAAACTTCACTCATACCAACTTTGCTCATTTGGCGATGAATTTGTTAGGTTTGTGGGTCATTGGCTACCTATTCCAACCCAAATCTCGATACTTTGCTCTGCTCACTTTACTTATCAGCACTTGGATAGGAATCAGCCTGTTATTTACCAACATGGTGAACTACGTGGGTTTATCAGGCACTCTGCATGGCTTATTTGCTTTTTATGCTTTGAATGAAGCATTAGGTGGACGTAAAAACAGTTGGTTATTAGTGATTGGCGTGATGTTAAAAGTCGCCAGTGAGCAGCTATTTGGGGCATCTGCTAGTACAGCTGAAATGATTCATGCGCGTGTGGCAACCGAAGCGCATCTGGCTGGTTTACTCGGTGGTTTACTGCTAGCATCAATTGCCGAAATGAAAAATCGTCAATACTTAAAGAAGTAAAAACGTCCTATATTTATACCTTAATTACAGAGATAGGTAGCCAACTATTTAATGGCAGATACCCTTTCTTCTATCCGATCAATCACCTGAATGATTTTATCTTTAGAGCCTTTCATTAATTTCCCTCGGTAAATGATATACCAATCATTCTGCCCACCAAGGTCATTAATTATCTTAAAATTTTTGTAATCAAAAGTTTGCCTATTCGATGGATCATCATTGCTTTCAAAATATTCTGGGGGTACATATGTTCCCGTATCTGCCCAATGATCGATGGTCATTTTAATGTATTTTATTTCACCTACCGCCATTTTCTCACCTAATACCACAGACCAACGCTCTGAACTATCAGCATTGCGTTTTATGAAATGACCTCGATAAAAGTCTGTTCTAACTGTATGTGCTTTCTTAGATTTGGGTTTAGCCGAAGTAAAGATACTCAGAAATGATTTCATCTTATCCATTATTTCTACCTAATGTGAGAGTCAGTGACTACGCTTTCCAAATGAAACGACATTGCCAAACCTGACCATCTTTATCTCGGCATGTTTCTATTTCATCTACCGCACTGTAAACCCTAACATTTTCATTCCACCGATAACTGTGAGCGTATAGAGGTTCTTTGACTTCTGATACATTCCACCAGCCATTTCCATAACGTTAATTTTCGACAGACAATAAAAAACCTGCCTAAGCAGGTTTTTTATCAACTAGGTAGTTTTCAGAATGTTCTTCAGACTTATTCAAACAACTACACTATCGGACGTTGGCCTCGGTTGATCAGTTTTAGTAGAACACTGTCAGCCGCTTCTCCGGCAACACCAGCCAATTTGTCGGTCAATTTTTTCTTCTGAACATAGCGAAGAGCTAATACCGTCTTCTCTTTGCACGCTTCAACAATTAAATCGTCCGATGTTTTGATTTCATCTACCAGACCAAGCTCTTTTGCTTGCGTACCAAACCAGTGCTCACCGGTTGCCACTTTATCTAGGTCTAACTCTGGGCGACGTTCACGGATGAAATCTTTAAACAATACATGCGTTTCTTCCAGCTCTTGTTTGAATTTCTCGCGAGCTTTATCCGTATTCTCACCAAACATAGTTAATGTACGTTTATACTCACCTGCGGTCAGTTGCTCGAATTCGATATTGTGTTTTTTCAGCAGTTTATTGAAGTTAGGCAATTGTGCTACCACACCAATAGAACCAACAATAGCAAACGGTGCTGAAACAATTTTGTCCGCAATACAGGCCATCATGTAGCCACCGCTTGCAGCCACTTTATCTACCGATATGGTCAGTGGTAAGCCTGCGGCTTTAATACGATCCAATTGTGAAGATGCCAAGCCATAGCCGTGAACCATACCTCCACCCGTTTCAAGGCGAAGTAACACTTCGTCACCTTGCTGTGCCACAGCCAGAATCGCGGTGACTTCTTGGCGCAGTGAAGACACTTCTTTGGCATCAATACTGCCGTGGAAATCTAAAACAAATAAGTGAGGTTCACGTTCTTCTTTTAACTCGCCCGCTTTTGCGGCTTTCTTAACAGCTTTTTCGCGTTGCTTATGTTTTTCTTTCTCGCTTTTCGCTTCTGCTTTATGGCGAGCTTTCAAAAAAGATTCATCGTGTAAGTGCGCTTCCAAATGTTCAGCGTTCTCTTTGTTCTGCTTAGTTAAGTCAGTCACTTCCAACTCACCTTTAGCCGCACCTTTTCCGCCGACGGATTTAGCAATGACTAACAACACAACGATCGCAATCACAACTGTCGCGATCTTGGCTAAAAATAAGCCATAGTCCAACAAAAATTCCAATGTACTCATCCTCTTCAATGCGAAATGGTGTATTGTAACCACCTTGTCATCATGACTTAAAGTAAATCATAACAATAAGGATACGTAACGTGGATTATTCAGTGTCTGCAAACGCCCTAAAAGATAAAGTAATTTTAGTTACAGGTGCTGGTGACGGCATTGGTAAACAAGCAGCCATCACTTATGCGGCACATGGTGCGACAGTGATTTTGCTTGGGCGCACTGTGAAGAAATTAGAACAAACCTACGATGAAATTGAAGCCGCTGGCTATGCTCAGCCTGCTATTGTTCCTTTAGATATGAAAGGAGCAACAAAACAAAACTATCTGGATATGGTGGATACCATTGAAGGCCAGTTCGGCCGTTTGGATGGTGTCTTACACAACGCCAGCATTTTGGGCGTACTTAGCCCGTTTGATCAAATCGGTGAAGATTCTTACGACGATGTGATGCAGGTAAACGTCAAAGCACAGTTCCTGATGACTCAAGCTCTCCTTCCTCTGCTGCACAAATCTGAAGATGCTCGCATCATTTTCACCAGCTCGACGGTAGGCCATTCTGGTCGCGCGTTCTGGGGGACTTATGCGATATCCAAATTTGCGACTGAAGGCATGATGCAAGTGCTTGCCGATGAGCTTAGTGATACTAATATTCGCGTCAATGCTATCAACCCAGGCGGTACTCGCACTGGTATGCGTGCAAAAGCTTTCCCTGCGGAAGATGCAGGCCTACTGAAAACTCCACAAGACATTATGCCGTTATACCTGTATTTGATGGCGCCAGAAGGCAAAGCTGTCAATGGTCAGTGCATTGATGCTCAACCGAAAAAATAATCACTGAGTTTCATCAAACGATTCAAAGCCTTGCTAACTTAGCGAGGCTTTGTTGTTTCTAAACCTTACTTTTTTCTTGAATGTTCTAAACAACAAAATATACTGTACAAATATACAGGTAAATTATTATGTATGAACTGATAGAACACCTCAAGAACAAACACTGGCTATGGCAAGGCTCAGAAACAAAATATGAGCAAAGCGCCCACACGACCGGATTCAATGCACTGGATGACAAACTTGCCGGAGGCTTTCCTCCTCATGGTGTGGTTGAAATTCAGTCTCTGTCGGGTATTGGTGAATTACGCCTTATCTATCCTTATCTGAAACAACACGATAAGCGATTAACGGTATTTATTAATCCACCAGGCATAGTGCAGGCTGAAAGTCTGAAGTGTGAAGGTATAAACCTTGAACACGTATTGGTTTTAACACCAAAAAACCACAAGGAAGCCTTGTGGGCTGCTGAACAATGCCTAAAAAGTGGTGCATGCAGTCAAGTATTGCTTTGGCAAGATAAGCTCGAAGTTCATCAGGTTCGTCGCTTAAATGTTGCCAGTGAAACGGGTAGCTGCTTGCAATTTCTTTTCCGTTCACCGCAAGAAAGCGTATTTTCGCTACCAGTATCACTCAGTTTATCGTTACAAGCCGATCCACAAGGTCTGCAGATTAGTGTCCCAAAACGCAAAGGTGGATGGCCTTTAAGCGCATTCAAGCTATCTATGTATGAGCGCTGGCCAAACTTGGTGATCCCGCTGGCTTCTTCAAAACCGTCTTCACAAGTTATTGCCTTTCCTCAACGTATGCAGGGCTAACGATGACGCTTTGGATCTATCTTCATTTTCCAGCACTACAACTGGATACCTTATACGCCGAGCAAGAATACCCTCTGGTTATCATCGAAGGTCGTGATAACCATGTTGTTCAAGCCAGTACTTGTGCATTAAAGCAAGGCATAACAATTGGGATGGGGCTAGGCAGTGCGGCATCTATGTGCAGCGATCTACAAGTACATCCTTATGATGAGAATGTTGAAAATCAAACCATCGAAGAGATAGCACAATGGTTGTATCTGGTAACCTCAGACATCGTGTTGCTGCCACCAAAAGGCATATTGCTAAGGGTCACTAACATGCTGTCTCTGTATTCGGGTCTGGATAACTATTGGCACACATTAAGCGCTCATCTTCGTTTACGTAAAACACGTTACTACTATGGTTCCGGTTTTTCGCCACTTTCGGCTGTTTTGCTTGGAAAAAGCGGTTCAAACATCATCATTGAGGATAAAGACAAGATTCTTGCCGCCATTAACGATTACCCACTCAGTGCCACAGAACTTGACTTTAAACAGGTAGAAAAACTCACCAGAGTCGGGATTAGAGACATCAAAGCCCTCCTTGCCGTACCAATACAAGATCTGGCAAGACGGTTTGATATCGATTTAGTGAACTACGTAGGCAAGCTCTTGGGGCAGTTTAAACACCCTGTGAACTTCTATCACCCACCAGAAGCCTTTTGTAGCCACTTAGAACTGCTGTATGAGATTGAGAATGTTCAATGGTTAGAGAAGCCTTTATCTCGTTTGCTAAAACGCTTAGAGCAATTTTTAACACTGAGAAATCAGGCCGCTTTTGAGCTTGAACTGATACTAACTCAGCGAGATAACATCAAAAACAGTCTGCATTTTACTTCAGCACAGGGAGAATATGCTTGTGCAAAATGGGCGA
The DNA here is from genome assembly GCF_054051265.1 of Vibrio sp. C8. NCBI lineage: Bacteria > Pseudomonadati > Pseudomonadota > Gammaproteobacteria > Vibrionales > Vibrionaceae > Vibrio > Vibrio sp. C8. The sequence continues at coordinate 182,382 of NZ_JBPAOE010000011.1, read as the reverse complement.
AGCTCTGTCAGCTCACTCTGGAGTCAATACAACTTTCCCACCCCGTTCTGGCAATGACGTTAAAAGTCATTCGTTCTGGGGAAATGAACCAAAGCGTGACGGACATTTTTGATGGCGAAAAAGGTCAGACGACAGCACTGGAGCTGATCACTCTGCTACAAGCCAAGCTTGGTCAGGAACATGTCAATAAGCCGAACCTGAGTGATGACCCTCGTCCAGAGAAGCGCAGCCAATACATAGCAGCAACAGAACCTACATCGCAAACATTACGCAAACCAGAGTTGCGCCCTAGTCTGCTGCTTCCTGAGCCTGAACCTCTGTGTGAAATTGTATCGCTCATCCATGGGCCTGAAAGACTAGTCACTGGGTGGTGGGACAACCAGCCCATCACTCGTGACTATTTCATTGCCCACAGCGAACAAGGCCGCTGGCTTTGGGTATTTCGCAACCAAGATAAACGATGGTTTCTGCATGGCCAGTTTAGCTAAAACGCAGGCTTGTTTAGCAAACGTGCCTCTTTGATCAGACGATTTTTATAAGAGTAGTGACATGGCTTACGCTGAACTATTTTGCCAAAGCAATTTCTCATTTCTGACAGGTGCTTCTCATGCTGAAGAACTTATTCAGCACGCAGATTTTCTACGCTATCGTGCTCTCGCGATTACCGACGAGTGCTCAATCGCTGGTGTCGTGAGAGCTCATACCGCCATCAAAGACCGAAAGCTTGGTATCAAACAAATTGTCGGCAGTATGTTTTGGCTCAATGGTGAGTGCCAAGTTGTACTTTTGTGCCCAAATCGCCAGGCATACGCTGAGCTGTGCCGAATCATTACCAATGCGCGCAGGCGCAGTGAAAAAGGCAACTATCAGCTATCTGAATGGGATTTAATGTCCGCAAAGCACTGCTTTATTCTCTGGCTTCCAACCGAGGAAGACAACAATGCCTATTGGGGAAAGTGGCTGAAGCAATATCATCAAGGTCGTTTATGGATTGCCGTTCAACGTCATCTCGGCGCGAACGACCATCACTATATTTCGCACTGTCAGGAACTGGCTCAACAACTGAGTTTGCCGATCACTGCATGTGGCGGTGTTCTTATGCATACGGCCACGCGTCTTCCACTGCAACATGTTCTGACGGCCATCAAGCACAACCAAAGTGTCGAACACATTCAGGCTCATCTAATTGGCAATACTGAACGGGCACTGCGCAGCAAAGCAAAGCTCGCCAAAATATTCCCAAGTGAATGGTTGGAAGAGAGTGTACGTATTGCTGAACTGTGTCACTTCAAACTGAGTGATTTGAAATACGAGTACCCAAGTGAATTAATTCCAGATGATGTCAAACCTATGGAACATCTGCGTCAAATGGTTGAAAAAGGCAAGCTTGTTCGCTTTCCCGAAGGCGTCCCTGACGATATTCAGGCAACTATAGATAAAGAACTATCTCTTATTGAGGAACTCAACTATCCGTTCTACTTTCTTACCATTCACGACATCGTTATGTTCGCCAAAAGCAGAGGCATTCTATACCAAGGACGAGGCTCTGCCGCTAACTCTATTGTCTGTTACTGCTTAGAGATAACCGCTGTCGACCCTCGCCAAGTCGCGGTGCTATTTGAACGCTTTATTAGTAAAGAACGACAAGAGCCGCCAGATATTGATGTCGATTTTGAACACGAGAGACGTGAAGAAGTCATTCAATACCTGTATCAGAAATATGGAAGAGAGCGGGCCGCACTGGCTGCAACTGTGATTACTTATCGCTTAAAAAGCGCCATTCGAGATGTGGGGAAAGCGTTGGGGATTGGCGAAACTCAACTCGATTTCTTTATCAAAAATATTAACCGCAGAGACAGTAAGCTCGGCTGGCAAGCCCAGATCATTGAGTTAGGGCTACAACCACAGTCTCACAAAGGGCAATTGTTTATTGATCTGGTTAACGAAATTCAGTCGTTCCCTCGTCACCTCTCACAACATGTGGGCGGCTTTGTTATTTCCTCTGGGCCTTTGTATGAACTCATCGCCGTCGAAAACGCAGCCATGCCTGAGCGAACCATTATTCAGTGGGATAAAGACGATTTAGAAAGCCTCGGGCTAATGAAAGTCGATGTGCTGGCGTTAGGTATGCTTACGGCGATTCGTAAATGTTTCACTATGATTGAACACCACCATCAACGAAAGCTCAGTATTGCTGACATCACACGTCTAAAAGACGATGAAAATGTGTATGGGATGATACAACGCGCCGATACAGTGGGGGTGTTTCAGATTGAGTCGCGCGCGCAAATGAGCATGCTGCCACGCTTAAAACCTCACACCTACTATGATTTGGTCATACAGATCGCCATAGTTCGCCCCGGTCCAATTCAGGGCGATATGGTGCACCCGTTCCTTAAGCGGCGTAATGGCATTGAAAAAACCACTTTCCCATCTCAAGAAGTGAAAGAAGTTTTAGACCGTACCATGGGAGTGCCTATTTTTCAGGAGCAAGTGATTAAAATTGCTATGGTTGCAGCCGGTTTCAGTGGAGGCGAAGCAGATCAGCTTCGCCGTGCTATGGCGTCTTGGAAGAAAAGTGGCGAGTTGGATAAATTCAGACCTAAATTGATAAATGGCATGCTCGCACGTGGCTATGAGAAGGAGTTTGCCGAACGGATTTACGATCAAATTTGTGGCTTCGGGGAATATGGTTTCCCAGAGAGTCATTCGGCGTCATTCGCGGTTTTGGCATATTGTTCTGCATGGCTAAAATACTATTATCCAGAAGCATTCTACACCTCGTTGCTCAATAGTTTACCTATGGGGTTTTATAGTCCTTCACAACTGATTCAGGATGCTCAAAGACACGGCATAGTTATTCTGCCAGTTTGCGTTAATCATTCCGCTATCGAACATCAAGTTGTGCGCTACCAGCAAGGCTTTGCTATTCAGCTCGGTCTGCGTCTGGTAAAGGGATTAAGTGATTCAGGATGTGAGCAACTGCTGCGCGCTCGCCCTACTGGCGGATTTCAGCATGTTAACCAGCTAAAAAATGCAGAAATTAACCAAAAAGATATGGAATCACTGGCCTCTGCCAATGCCCTGCATCGTTTGACTAATAACCGCTACGACACCCGTTGGGCGATCATGGATTCTCTTTCTGACCTGCCATTATTTGAACACTATCAAGAAGATGAACGCCTAATTCAACACTCACCTACAGCGATGGAAGACCTGATAGAAGATTATGCTTCGTTAGGATTGTCCCTCAACCAGCATCCGATCACCTTATTAGACAAAGCTGGTCTATTGGGCAAATTCACCCGCCATAAAGACCTGATAAATCTTCCACATAAATCACTCGTGACCGTTGCAGGCGTTGTCACCGGACGACAAGCTCCCGGCACTGCCGCTGGCGTAACGTTTTTCACACTAGAAGACGATACCGGAAATATTAATACCGTAGTTTGGCAAGCCACAGCCAGAGCACAGAAAAGCGCTTATATCAGTGCCAAGGTTTTAATGGTAAAAGGGATTGTCGAGAAAGAAGAGAATGTAGTGCATGTTATCGCGGGGAAACTGATTGATATCACCCATCACCTCACACAGCTACAAAGCCGCTCGAGAGATTTTCATTAAACCAGATACTAATAAATACTGTAAGACCGTGTTTCAAGATACAAAAAAGCGCTGAATATTCAGCGCTTTTATATCCTGATACAGCTTCACTCTTATAAAACTTCGCGGAGTCGTTCCTGAGCTACCTGCACCAGCAAATCTGGCTGGAACTTAGAAATGAATCGGTTACAACCGACTTTCTGAACCATTGCTTCGTTAAAGCTACCACTCAGAGAGGTATTCAAAGTAATAAACAGGTCTTTCATGCGAGGGTCATTGCGAACTTCATGAGTTAAGCGATAGCCGTCCATTTCTGGCATTTCAGCATCAGTAATCATCATCAAAAGCTCATCGTTAATATTTTTACCCGCATCACACAAAGATTTGAGGAAATTCAAAGCTTCCAAGCCATCTCTGCATTCAATGATGTTAAGCCCTAGCTGTGACAAAGTATCTTTAATCTGGTTTCGTGCGGTTGACGAATCATCCACGATCAAAACATTGCGACCTACCATTTCACCCAGAATATTGTGGTCAAGCATCTCTTCGGAAATAGAGACATCATATTGAATGATTTCTGCAAGCACTTTCTCAACATCAATGATTTCAACGATATTGGTTTGGTTTTGCTCTTTAATTTGAGTAATCGCAGTCAAGTAATTTGAGCGCCCCGCTGATTTTGGCGGCGGCTCAATTTCTGTCCATGCAGTGTTAACGATGTTGCGAACTTGGCCAACGAGAAACCCCTGTGTTGTACGGTTATATTCCGTAATAATGAGGTTTTGCTCTGGCTTTTCTAATCGAGATGGAGGGAAACCAATCGCTTGACGTAAGTCTATGATCGGTACTGGCACACCGCGAAGTGTTGCTACACCAGTAATATTGTGGTGTGAGCCTGGCATTTTAGTTAGATGAGGAACTTTAATAACTTCTCTAACTTTAAATACGTTAATAGCAAACAGTTGACGGCTGTTTAAGCTAAAAAGCAATAACTCAAGTCGGTTTTCGCCAACCAAGTTAGTACGTTGATCGACTGAATTTAAAACACCTGACATAGAAAATTCCGCAAACTATTAAAACCCAATAACAGTATAGCTACAAAGGATAAATGTAAATGATACTACTCAAGGTAATGTGATAATTATCCTTCTACCACTTTCATCAGCAACAAACCATCATACAATGCTTGCTTAACAAGCGCTGCACCTGGCATCGTCGCCTGTTTGTAAAAACGAGACTCCACCAGCTTCAAATCTTGATGATAAACAGGAAGGCTTTGTTGTTCGATACAATGCTGAATAGCCGGATACAACACACTTTTTGCCTGATTGATAACACCACCGATAAGAATTTTTTCTGGGTTAAATAGGTTTATAACGATGGCAATCGCCGCACCTAAATAAGCACCAAGCTGCTCAATCACTTCAACTGCAAGAGGGTCCCCTTCTGCTGCCGCAGAACAAATATCTTCTATCGTGATTTCTGCAATTTCACTTAAGCTTGATGTTTCACCGTTGGCAATTCGTTCTGCGACTTGTTCTCGAATCGCTTGAGAACTGGCAACCGTTTCAAGACAGCCAATATTCCCACACTGGCAACGCTTACCATTGCGGTCAATTTGGATATGCCCCAATTCACCAATATTTCCGTTACGACCTTGAAGTACTCGACCGTCAAGTATGATGCCAGCGCCTAAACCATGGTGTATTGAAATGAGGATTGAATTATCAACGTCTTGCGAATGACCAAATAACTTTTCCGCCAAAGCCCAAGCACGGGTGTCGTTAGCAATAAATACAGGCAGTCCAGTCGCTTTATAGATTTCAGGGCCTAACGCTAGATTTTTCACATTGTAGTGAGGCATCTGTAAAACGATGCCTTTTTCCGAGTTAACTAAACCCGGTAAAGTTATAGCAATGCTCGTGACACGATCGAGTTGGTCAGCATAAGTTTGGAAAAACTCTTCAACTTCAAATAAGAGGCGTTGAAGCACATCGTCTTGATCGATTTCATGAATTTCAATCTTAGTATCAATAAGGACTTCGCCACCAAGCTCATGAAGGGCTATGGTTAGATATCCGCGTCCCAGACGCATAGAAAGAAACTGCCAGCCTTCATTGTTGGTCTGTAAACCTACAGCAGGACGACCACGGCTGATAGCTTCTTGAACCGTTGTTTCATGAATTAGGTGCGCATCAATAAGCTCGCGAGTAATTTTGGTAATACTTGCAGGCGCGAGTTCGCTCTCTTTCGATAAATCGATACGAGATATAGGACCTTTTTGGTCAATCAATTTATACACACGACCAGCATTGACCTGCTTAATGTGGTCAATATGGCCAGGTTGAGCCATGTACATAGTACGCTCCAAAAAACAACAACCTGCCAATTTTTTTACTTTGCGAACTAATTGTGAAGGGCTTTGGTAAATACCCGTGACCAGCATCACGTATATACTCGGAACTTTGTGTATTCAGTCAAATTGTCGGGTTTGGATAGGCTCGATATCTGTGTTTGAAAAACTTATTTTCAGAATAAAATTATTTTAATTCTATTGAGCATTACAGCCAAATTCCTACAAAAATCTCAGACTTATGTAACAATTTTACAACCTTCACCTCAAGTAGTATGAGGTCTTGTTTATACTTATAGAATCCTCGATACCTTATCTGCCCGATCACTGTAGGAGATCACCATGAGTTTAGGTCAAAGACGTACCAAAATTGTCACCACACTCGGCCCATCCACAGATAAAGAAAATGTACTAGAGCAAATCATAAAATCAGGGGCAAACGTAGTACGAATGAATTTTTCGCACGGTTCTGCGGAAGACCACAAGCTAAGAGCACAAAAAGTTCGCGAAATCGCAGCAAAACTAGGAAAAAATGTCGCGATTTTGGGTGATTTACAAGGCCCCAAAATCCGCGTATCCACATTTAAAGATGGACCGATTCTACTAACTGAAGGTGACCGATTTATCCTTGATGCCGAACTGGCACCCGGAATGGGCGATCAGGACTCAGTCGGTATTGACTACAAAGCCTTGCCAAATGATGTCAAAAGAGATGACATCCTTCTGCTTGATGACGGAAGAGTACAGCTACAAGTATTGTCTGTTGAAAACAATAAGATCTTTACCTCCGTTCTGATTGGTGGCCCTTTATCAAATAACAAAGGTATCAACAAAAAAGGGGGAGGTCTTTCTGCTGATGCTCTGACCGAGAAGGACAAACGCGATATCCTTCTCGCCGCTGAAATCAAGGTTGATTACCTCGCTGTTTCATTTCCTCGCAATGGGGCTGATATGAATTATGCTCGCCGTCTAGCTCGAGATGCAGGCTTGGAAGCAGGTTTGGTAGCCAAAGTGGAACGAGCAGAAACCGTCTCATGCGATGAAAATATTGACGATATCATCATGGCATCTGACGTGATCATGGTTGCTCGAGGAGATCTTGGTGTTGAAATTGGCGACCCAGAACTCGTGGGAGTGCAGAAAAAACTGATCCATCGCGCGAAAGCTCTCAACCGAGTAGTGATTACCGCCACTCAAATGATGGAGTCAATGATCACAAGTCCAATGCCAACCCGTGCCGAAGTTATGGACGTGGCGAATGCCGTCCTTGATGGCACCGATGCCGTAATGTTGTCAGGAGAAACGGCGGCGGGGAAATATCCCGTTGAAACGGTAAAAGCGATGGCTGAAGTCTGTATTGGTGCAGAGAAAACCATTGAGTCGAATCAACAGAACTATCGTATTGATCGTTCCTTTGCCACCTCAGAAGAAACCATCGCCATGTCTACCATTTATGCAGCTAACCATTTGGAAGGTGTACAGGCGATGGTCACTTTGACGGAATCGGGACGGACAGCACTAATGACGTCTCGTTTAAATTCCATCTTTCCTATCTTTGCCATGTCACGTAATGAACGCGCGCTTAATCGCTGTGCACTATACAGAGGAGTTACTCCATTCTATTTCGACAGTAAGCATGAAGAAGGATTTATTGCGGCACAATCTGCTTTGAAATCTCTCAAAGATAAAAAGCTGCTCGAGTTTGGCGACTTGGTTATCATCACTCAAGGCGATGTGATGGAGGTTGAAGGTTCAACCAACTGTATGCGTATCCTGCCAGTCTTCTAACTGGTATATCCCATAAAGCAATAACTCACTTTACTTGTTCTAGAGTGAGTTATTCGCCGATTTCCAGAGAATTAAAATCTGCACGAATAATGCGTTCCGCTTTTATCTCCCTAGCCTGCAAAAACAAATTGATAAAGCGGTTTCCGGCTTCGACACCTAACTCATAGTCATGTAGTAGGTCTTCTTTATTGCTCATCAAAGAGGTTGATTTCAGAGGGCTGCTTGGTGCAATTTGCACTATAAACACATCATCAGGTGGTGAATTCAGAAACTCGCTAGTTAGGGAGTAAGTCTGGTAATGTACCATCAACATATCCGCCAGCCCTGAATCAAATTTGTCTCCAAGCAAATGACTCAATCGATAAATATCGTCCGCTCCAAATAACCAACGACCGCCGTTGAGTGTTTGTAGGTGTTTATGTTCACTTTTCAATTCTTTGGAATGCGCAATTTGTTGTTGGAAAAAACGATTCCAGTCTTGTTTCCATTGTCCTAGTCTGTTCTGCCACTGATTTTGAATACTGTTAAAAGAATCTCTGAACCATTTAATTTCTTCCTGACGAGCTCTTTCATCCTGAATGATTAGATCTGATTCAGAATCAATTTCTTCAGTTCTGATCACCGTAATAAAACGGGCTTCTCGACGCCAAGCCTCCTGAACGGGAATAGAAGCAGAAACTCCGCCATCAATGTAAAACTTATTGTTCAACTCGACTTGTTTGGGATATAAGCGAGGAATCGCGCATGTCGCTCTCATTACATCCTTCCAATTACCTCCCAGCATAGGAAAGTATTCATCACTCAGAGTTAACGATGATGTAACAGCCGCCATTGCTTTGCGTGAGCCTAATGCCCTACGTCCCATGTCTATATCCATATGAAATGGGAAGTCACAAATTTTTTCCAACGCCCAGTCAAGATCCATATATTGTTTTCTACGGATGTAACCAAAAAGGTGGAAAAACTCGGGTGTAGTGGTGAGTTCTGTAATGAAAGCTTTGCCTAGGCCATGCTGACGGCAGAGAAAAGCGCTGAGATTTAACGCACCAGCAGAGGTACCATAAAATTCATCGAATGGGTCGAAATTGGCAAGATTAAATGCGTCTAATACACCGGCAGTAAATATTCCCCTCTGACCACCGCCTTGAGCAACCAGAGCGTTTTTACCGCCGATGAATTTGGATAGTCGAATCACATCGACTTTGTTATCTAGATTAGAAACAGTTCCACTATTAGACATAAGTAGAACCCTTATCAGTTAGTGTGTTATTGCGATCAATCCAAAACCGACAAGTACCGTGAAGATAACGACAGTAGCAATTACTGCAAACTTTAGATCATGTTCCATACAGACCTCCTTTACTTAACAAATTAATAACATTGGTAAAGAAAGCCATCAAGAATTGTCGATTTTTCAACTACAATTATGCAGTTGCCCTCACAATAACTCAATCGCCATATCACGTATTAAGCTAATCTGGACAACAAAAAAGCAAACCTCAACGACTCTGTGCTTAATGAAGTCTGTATTTCTTCTCCTTATTTTAGATAAAGAGCAAACAGTGGAGGGATTCACTGTCGATTGTTTATTTTTCAGTCATACACTCTACTGTTTTTAATAGTGATATCAATTGCAAATAAACAAAATAAACACTAATCGAGCCATTAATTGTCAAATTTACAACACTTTGAACCACCCACTAGCTGAAAAACCACCCAATAAAACTATTTAACCACAAAAAACCAACATTTATGATCTATTGCTATTAACAGAACAAATCTGTAGTCTCAATACCATGCGTAGCTGATTATTTCAGATTTCGCAAACACACATCAGATAATAAAGAATAAAACTCTAGGTTTTCTTAAGGCAAACAAAATTTAATACTAACTTTTCACCAGATCATGGATGATAGATAAAATATTAAGCAGTTCTATAGAATGCTAAATAATCTCGACAGTAGCCATGTTCGACAGTGATAGCCATAAAGAAGCTTCAGACCTCAGAGTGTCGTAAAGGAGTAAAACATGAAGCGAGAACAATGGGGATCCCGAGTAGGGTTTATCCTAGCAGCAGTAGGCTCTGCAATCGGTCTTGGAAACATTTGGCGTTTCCCTTACATGGCTTATGAAAACGGCGGCGGCGCATTTTTCATTCCTTATATCTTCGCACTACTTACTGCGGGTATCCCATTCATGATCCTTGAGTTCAGTATGGGTCAGAAAAATCGTGGTTCAGCACCTTCTACGCTAGCAAAGATCAATTCTAAATTTGAATGGTTAGGCTGGTTCCAAGTAGGTATTGCTGCGCTTATCGCAGTGTACTATGTGGCTGTTATTGGTTGGGCGATCTCTTACTTTGGTTTGTCATTTACTCAAGGTTGGGGTACAGATACTAACGCATTCTTCTTTAGTGAATACTTGGCGCTTGGCGACAACTCACCAACCAACCTTGGTGACATCCAATGGAATATCGCATTCGCTATGCTCATCGCTTGGGCAGTCACTTATGCAGCTATTGTAGGTGGTGTAAAAGCTGGTATTGAACGAGCTTCTAAGATCATGATGCCGATTTTGTTCATCATGGTATTAGGTCTGATTGCACGTATGATTTTCCTTCCTGGTGCGCTTGATGGCGTGAACTACATGTTCGAACCAGATTTCAGTAAGATTTGGGATGTGAAAGTTTGGGCGGCAGCTTACGGTCAGATCTTCTTTACGCTAAGTATCGGCTTTGCGATCATGCTTGCCTACTCAAGCTACCTACCAGAGAAATCCGACATCACGAACAATGCGTTTATGACGGTATTGATCAACTGTGGTTTCTCTATCCTTGCAGGTATCATGATTTTCTCTGTATTGGGCTACATGGCTCAAGAGCAAGGTAAACCTCTAACAGAAGTTGTTTCGGCAGGTGTTGGTCTGGCATTCGTAACGTTACCAGCAGCAATTAACCTTCTACCAGTACCATACATTTTAGGTCCACTGTTCTTCCTTGCATTGGTTGTTGCGGGTCTAAGCTCACACATTTCTATCATGGAAGCTGTTACGTCAGCAGTGATCGATAAGCTAAACTGGAGCCGTAAGAAAGCTGCAAACATCGTTATTGGTTCAGGCTTAGTGATTTCTATGGCATTTGCGACCAACGGTGGCCTACTGTTACTTGATCTAGTTGACCACTTCGCAAACAACGTAGGTATCATGGCAAGTTGTTTCGTTGAAATCGCACTAATGACTTGGTTGCTAAAAGTTTCTGACGTACGTAAATACGTGAACAGTATTTCTGATTTCAGTGTGGGTGTTTGGTTTGACATCTGTTTACGCTTTATCACTCCAGTGATGTTAGCTGTTATCATTTCAACAAAACTGATTGCACTGTTCACTGAAGGCTATGGTGGTTACGACCTAACTCTAGGTTGGGCTATTATTGGTGTTCTACTTGTATTTGGTGTCCTTGTTAACCTAACCAGCCGTAAGGAGGCAAACTAATGACGACTAGCGCAATTATTATGATGATCATTGGTCTTGGTATCACTTGGGGTGGCGCTGCTATCTGTATCAAGAAAGCGATGGACAAGTAAGTCATCCTGTTAAAGAAAAACCGGCATAACGCCGGTTTTTTTATTTCGTTTGGATAAAAGAATGTCCTACTTCTAGCAGTAATTTTTCTCGACCAAAGGCCGAATAACTAATTCATCTACGCTAGAAATGCCGTCTTGACTCGCCATAAACAAGATTGCATCCACCACTTGCTCTGGATCTAAGTACTCAGGGCGCTCTACTGATCGGAAAGGTGTATCCACGCCACCGGGATAAATCGCACACACTTTCACGCCACGTTCCCTAACTTCTTTTCGGAAAACCTTCGTTAGGGCATCTATACCGGCTTTTGAGGCTGTATAAGCACCGTTTCCTTCATTGGAAAATCCGCACACCGTTGACAGAACGTTGATAACAATGCCCTGCCCTCTATGCTTCATCGAAACGTTGTAGACTTCCTTCATAAAAACGAATGGGGACATCATGTTCAGTTGAACTAACCCCATAAGGTCATCTACTGATAAATCTGCGATAGCACTTCTCGATGTATTCGCACCAGCACAATTCACCAATACATCAATGCCACCCAGTTTCTCACTGGCATCAGCAACAAACTGATTGATCAATTCCAAATTTGTCGCATCAAATGATTGAAAATACGTTTGACTATCACAAGATATGATTTCAGAAACTAACTCACTGAGTTTGCTTTCAGAGCGCCCACAGAAAGCCACATTAGCACCAAGTTCTACCAATCGCTTTGTCAGCAAACGTCCAATACCGGATGTCGCTCCTGTGACAATAAAGTTTTTATTTTTAACACCCAACATTAGGTATCCATCCACGCTCTAGTTCAAATAGGTCTAAATTCAGCCATGCCAAGCAAGGCTATTACAATTTGACTATATGATACGTTTAACTACCTAAGTGAGAAAAGGCGGGTAGTCACATAACGGACTAAAGAGTATTAAGACTAAAAATGATACGTCAAACCCAAAGCTGCACCGATTTGCAGTTCAGGACCGCCATAAAAGTTGATTTCAGGATGTACCTGACCATAAAGGTTAAAACGGTTATTGAATTGCCAATTAATACCTAACGGTAGACGAGCACCAAAATCATCTTCCCATTCAGCCCAAGCACCAACTCCAACGTACCAGTTAAAAGGCACATCTGGATTATTGAAACTTCCTTGAGCGAAAATGTAATCGAACGCTGCGCCATCATTTCCCAGAATGAAACGATATTGGTCGTCGATTTCAAAAACAGCACTGAGCTGCTGATCAACCGCCATACCAACTTCGAAACTTTTTCCTTGCTGTGCGTGAACAGCGTATGAAATGCCAAATAATAAGGCGACAATCCCTAATTTCTTCATATTTAACTCCAGATACCATTGCTATACAAAAGAAACACGGTATCCAAGCGGCTACTGAATTGTGTCATTGTCAGGTAAGAGAGTATTCGGTGTTTGTAGGAATTTGAGTACAAAAAAAGGAGACCGAAGTCTCCTTTTCTATAGGGGAAGAAATATCTGAGGATTAACCGTGGTTACGGATCCACTCATCCATATCTGTTTTAAGGTTGTCAGACTTAGTACCGAAGATAGCTTGAACGCCACCAGATACTACAACTACGCCTGCTGCACCAAGTTTTTTCAGTTTATCTTGGTCAACAACTTCAGTATCAGCAACTGATACACGTAGACGAGTGATACATGCGTCTAAGTTAGTGATGTTCTCTTTACCACCGAATGCAGCAACAAGTTCACCAGCCATTTCAGTACCAGTAGTCGCTGTTGTAGTTTCTGTTTCGTCTTCACGGCCTGGAGTTTTAATGTCCATCGCACGGATAACGAAAGTGAATACTACGTAGTAAAGTACTGCGTAAGCGATGCCTAGACCAACAAGCAGTAACATGTTTTCAGCACGTGGTGATTGAACCACGAAGTCGATGAAACCGTTAGAGAATGTGTGACCGTGAACAACACCTAGAGAGTTCGTTAGCATGTATGCAACGCCAGCTAGTACTGCGTGGATTGCGTATAGTACTGGAGCGATGAATAGGAACGAGAACTCAATTGGTTCTGTAATACCAGTTAGGAATGAAGTCAGTGCTGCAGAAGCCATGATACCCATTACTTTTGCACGGTTTTCAGGTTTAGCGCTGTGTGCAATTGCAATTGCAGCAGCTGGAAGACCGAACATCTTGAATAGGTAACCACCAGCTAGCTGACCGAAACCATTACCCGCTGCGCGAGAAGCGTCATCAGCAGTAAGGAAACAAGTCATGATACCGTGTGCAACTTCACCAGCAGAGTTTGTACAAGTACCAGCTTCGTAGAAGAATGGTACGTTCCAAATGTGGTGTAGACCGAATGGGATTAGAGAACGCTCAACAATACCGTAGATACCAAAAGCAGTAACAGGGTTTTGGTTTGCTGCCCAATCAGAGAAAGAAGCAATCACGCTACCAATTGGTGGCCAAATGATAGAAAGAATTACACCAAGACCAATTGATAGGAAACCTGTGATGATTGGAACCGCACGTTTACCTGCAAAGAAACCGAGGTACTCTGGAAGTTGGATTTTATAGAAACGGTTAAATGCCCAAGCAGCAACACCACCAGCAAGGATACCACCTAAAACACCAGTTTCGATGTGGCCAACACCCATTGCATCGCCCATCACGTTTAGCGTAGCAATCATGATGCCGTAGCCAACGATCGCAGACAGACCTGAAACACCATCGTTGTTAGTGAAACCTAGAGATACACCGACAGCGAAAAGAAGTGCCATTTGACCGAACACTGAACCGCCAGCTTGCTCCATTAAATGTGATACTACTTCTGGTAGCCAGCTAAAGTTCGCCGCACCCACACCAAGCAAAATACCTGCAACTGGTAGTACTGATACTGGTAGCATCAAAGACTTACCAACTTTTTGCAGGTTAGCAAAAGCGTTTTTAAACATGTTTATGCTCCTGATTAAGTTATTAGAATTTTTGGGTTCTAACGGCACACCCCCGTAGCCTAAATGTTAGCACCCAATGAAAATGTAACCACAAAATGTATTATATTTTCTGCCTCTAAATATATATTGATGCTCCTCATGGATTCTACTTAGTTACGAAATTAAGTTTCAAAGTATTAGGCAGATCACAATCAGATCTGACCTCTGAAAAGCATTACACAGCACTTATCCATTTGTTTTTAAAAGATTTAAAAGTTAAAACCAATAATTTTACAGCGTAAATAAAATTGAGCATCATGTTATTTTATGTAACAAAATTACATTGCTTTAATTTAACCTCTCAAAATCAACACATTTAGTAAACAAGCAGCCAGGCATGGAAGTTTTCTGATTTTTTCAATAAAAAAAGGAGCAAACGCTCCCTTTTTAACCAAATGTTGATTTCTATCGCAAAAAAAGATCATGGTAGTTTTGGGTCGTTTTTTCCGCAATTTCAGAAAGTGAACATCCTTTTAACTGAGCTATGTACGCAGCGACCTCAACAACATAAGCTGGTTGATTCTCTTTTCCGCGATGTGGAACAGGTGCAAGGTATGGAGAATCCGTTTCAATCAGTAAGCGCTCAATAGGCAGTACTTTCACAACTTCCTTCAGCTCTGTTGCCTGTTTAAATGTGACAATCCCTGAAATAGATATATAAAAACCTAAATCCATCGCGGCTTCAGCAAAAGCTAAATCTTCAGTGAAACAGTGAATCACGCCTCCACAGCACTCAGCGCCACCTTGCTTTAGCATTGCTAAGGTGTCTGCTCGCGCATTGCGGGTATGAATAATCAGTGGCTTATTAAGTGCTACTGCGGTTTCTATTTGTTGGGAGAAACGTAACTTCTGCAACTCTGCAGTTTCTGGTTGGTAATGATAATCCAAGCCAGTTTCACCAATCGCCACAACCTTAGGGTGTTTCGCATATTCGTGAAACTTATCTAACGCGAACTCACTTTCCACATCTAATGGGTGAACTCCACAAGTGGCATGTACATTCTCAAATGGCGCGATCATTTCAATCATGTCAGGGAAAGAATCAAGCGTAACTCCAACCGACAATAGCTGTTTGACATTCGCTTGAGCGGCTTTGTTCACGACATCCGATATATCAGTGTGTAAATCTTGATAATCCAGTTTATCCAGATGACAGTGGGAATCTACAAACATGTTTCCTCGTTAAATTTAAATATCCAATCCATTATTAAAAGCTCGCTATTTAGACCAGTGAAATGACGTAGCTGTTCAATTAAAGTCGCAAGTTCTGAACTTTGCTTTTCTAAAACAACATAGCCCAATACTGACGATAAAGTATGGCAGCCGGGAGTAAAGTTTGGCTGCACAACACCAAAATGTGCTTTTTGAGCATCGGTTAGCAAATACCAAAGCCAAGTTAAACGCACAATAGGAGACACATTAATTTTGCTCACGCATTTGAGCGCAGCTTCCGTATTGCCTTGCACCGCGGCAATCAGGCTCTCTTCAATAGATTTATAGGCTTCTAAATCACCTGCCTGAATAAAAGCTTTAGTCTGTACTGGAGCATCACCATTAATATGAGCGACATAAGACGGAACTTGCTGCCCCAATTCATTTTGTAACCATTGAGTAACGACTGAAGATTGCGGGTCGGGAATCGTAACTTGCTGGCATCGACTCACAATAGTAGGCAGCAAAGCACTGGCTTTTGAAGCGATGAGAACAAACACGCACTTCTCTGGCGGCTCTTCGAGTGTTTTCAATAATGCGTTAGCAGCAGACTCGTTCATCGCCTCTGCAGGTTCAATCACAAATAGACGGTAGCCTGAGAGCTGAGAGGACTCCTGAGCAATGCGATTACACTGGCGTATCTGCTCTACTGTAATCGCCTTCCCTTCCTTCTCCGGCTTTACGACATGGTAATCAGGGTGATTACCTGACTGCATTAAATCGCAGCCATGACAAAAGCCACAAGGTTCACTGTTGGAAGTGCTACACATCAATGAACGAGCAAACTGCTGGGCCAACTGAAACGTTTCTAAACCGGGAGAAGATGACAGCAAGGTAGCCGAAGCGAAGCTATTATTATCTAGCTGATGCTTCCAGTTATCCCAGCTGCTTAGTAACCAAGAATGGAGTTCTCGCATATTGCTTGCTCCTTAGACGCTCTTCAACCATTGTTGTAGCGCAGACTTAATATCCTGTGCCACTTTGTCTATGGTTTGTTCTGCGTTCACAACAATAACCGAATCGTCTGAACCAGCTATTTCAAGGTATCGTTCTCTTGTGCGCTCAAAAAAACTAATGTCCATTTTCTCGATACGATCAAGCTCACCACGTCCGCGAGCTCGCTCAAGACCGACTTTAGGATCAATATCAAGATAAAGAGTTAAATCTGGCTTAAAGCCACCCAGAGTCGTCTGTTTCAAACTTTGCATGGTTTGACGTGAGATTTGACGCCCTCCCCCCTGATACGCTTGAGAAGACATATCATGGCGATCTCCAACAACCCAACTTCCTTTCTCTAGAGCAGGCTTTATCACGTTCTCAACTAACTGAACACGTGCAGCATACATCAAAAGCAGTTCAGTCATGTCTTGCAGCACTTCACCTTCGTGTTCTTGCTTAACCAATTCACGCATTTTCTCTGCCAGTACGGTGCCACCAGGCTCTCGAGTACGTGTAATTTGGTCGACACCAAATTCATGTAAGGTTTCTACAATCGCTTGAATAGCGGTACTTTTACCAGCCCCTTCTAGGCCTTCAACTACGATAAATTTTGAGTTCATTATTGGTTACGAATCTGTTTTAGATAGGCGCGTACTGCGCGGTTATGCTCTGCCAGTGTCTTAGAAAACACATGACCACCGTTACCACTGGCAACAAAGTACAAATAACTACTTTGATCTGGGTTTAGAGCTGCATTGATTGAAGCAGGGCCAGCCATAGCAATAGGCGTTGGTGGTAATCCAAAAATCACATAGGTGTTATAGGGTGTAGATGCTTTCAAGTCTTTCTTGCGAATATTCCCGTCATAATTTTCACCCATACCATAAATCACAGTAGGGTCAGTTTGTAGCCTCATGCGCTTGTTAAGTCGATTAACAAATACCGATGAGATCTGTGTTCTCTCATCTTCAACTGCGGTTTCTTTTTCAATGATTGAGGCCAAAATCAGTGCTTCGTATGACGATTTCAGGGGTAAACCAGTTTGTCGTTTGTCCCACTCAGTAGTCAGAATGTCATTCAGTTTTATATGCGCCCGCTTTAAAATATCTAAGTCACTCGCACCATGAGTAAAATGGTAAGTTTCAGCAAGAAACAAGCCTTCTAGCTTATCTCGTTCAATCCCTAATTTTTGAGCAATCCCTTTTTCTGATACACCATCTAATGTGTGTTTCAGGTAAGGATTATTCGTAAGAATATCTCTCCATTCAGAGAAACGGCTACCTTCAACGAAGGTGATAGCAAACTGATGTTCTTTTCCAGAAATCACAAGATTCAGCGCTTGGTTTAACGTCATACCTGGTGTGAGCTGGAAAGTTCCCGCCTTTAAGCCAGCGAGCTCAGGGTGCAAACGATGGATTAGAGAAGTAAAAGGCGTAGTCTCGATCCAGTTCTTTTCTACCAGCATAGACATAGCGCGATTCAAACTGGTGCCACTTTGAATAGTGACGATTTGCGGCTCTTCTATTTTTAAAGGTTGGGCAAGATAGCTGTTTACTTCACTTTGTACATAAAAATAAGTGCCAGCTACACACAGAAAAAGAACGACCAATAGAAAAGATAACTTTTTAATCACGAATTAAATTTCTCCTGAATTCTTCGCATCTGTTGTCCAATAGAGTACTTACGTTCCGATATTTGGACCACAGGTGCGATCTCTAACAGTGAGTTAGAGATAAATACTTCTTCGGCATTATCAAGATGATCGAGTTCAAAATCACCTTTCACCACTTTCAAATTAAGTTGCTGGGCGTATTCTAATATAATTCTGCGGGACACACCTGAAACACCTGCATTTTTTAACGAAGGCGTATACAAAGTAGCACCTTTTACCCAAAAAATATTGGCGGCGGTGGTCTCGACAATATGTCCTTGAATATCCAAACATAAACCATCGAGATAGCCAGCCAAATCCATTTCGTTTTTGAGTATAACCTGCTCGAGGCGATTGTTATGTTTGTGCCCCGCAAGCATAGGATTTAATCCCATACGCTGGGAACAAATCCCAAGTTGCAAACCTTCAGCTTGCCATTGTGCATAGTGAGAGGGAAAAGAAAAGTTGCTAATCGTAACGTTAGGTTGCGTGACTTGTGCGGGGCTGTACCCTCGTCCACCAGTACCTCGGGTAATATGCAATTTAAGGCCAGCCCTCTCATCTGTATGAAGAGCTCGTTTCAACCATTGTTCGACTTGCTGCCAGTCGGGAAACGGAATACCGAGGACTTTTAAGCACGCTTCCATTCGGTCAAGATGAAAATGCCAATGCTGTATTTCACCATGCTTGGTCAACATAGTTGTAAAGCATCCATCACCGTATTGAAATGAGCGATCATTGACTGAAATAAGATCACTCTGCTCACCATTTATCCAAAACATATTTCCGCTCCCTGAAAATAAAGAAACGGCCTAATGCTAAGCATCAAGCCGTTTCAAAACAAGTACAGTTCGATGAACTTTATACGCGTTTAAAGATCAATGATCCGTTTGTACCACCAAAACCAAACGAGTTACACATTGCGTATTCCATACCTTCCACTTTACGTGCAGTGTTTGGAACAAGATCAACGTCTAAACCTTCTTCTTGGTTTTCAAGGTTAATTGTTGGTGGAACCATTTGATCAACTAGCGACATAACTGTGATGATAGATTCAACAGAACCTGCTGCACCTAATAGGTGACCAGTCATTGACTTAGTAGAAGAGATAAGAACTTGTTTCGAACCTTCTTCGCCTAAAGCACGTTTAATGCCTTTCACTTCAGCAACATCACCCGCAGGAGTCGATGTACCATGAGCATTGACATAACCAATTTGAACACCAGTTAAGCCAGCATCACGTATTGCCGCTTCCATCGCTAGCGCGCCACCGGAACCGTCTTCGCTTGGTGAAGTCATGTGATAAGCATCACCAGACATCCCAAAGCCAACGATTTCTGCATAAATTTTAGCGCCACGAGCTTTAGCATGTTCGTACTCTTCAAGCACCATGATGCCCGCACCATCGCCTAGTACAAAACCGTCACGGTCTTTATCCCAAGGGCGAGAAGCTTTTTGAGGTTCATCGTTACGAGTCGATAACGCTTTTGCGGCACCGAAACCAGCCATACCTAGCGGCGTTGATGCTTTTTCTGCACCACCAGCAACCATAGCTTCTGCATCGCCGTATGCAATCATACGAGCTGCATGACCAATGTTGTGCAAACCAGTCGTACATGCTGTTGAAATAGCGATGTTAGGGCCACGTAGACCACGCATAATAGATAAGTTACCAGCAATCATGTTGACGATGGTTGACGGTACAAAGAATGGGCTAACTTTACGTGGGCCTTTTTCTAAAAGTGAACGATGGCCACTTTCAATAAGCTCTAGGCCACCGATACCTGAACCAATAGCAACACCAACACGTGGAGCATTTTCTTCAGTGATCGATAAACCAGAATCGTCTAATGCTTGAATGCCTGCAGCAATGCCATATTGGATAAACAAATCCATCTTGCGGGCTTCTTTTTTAGACATGTAATCTTCGCAATTAAAGTCTTTAACTAGACCTGCGAAACGAGTTGAAAAATTGGTTGTATCAAAGTGATCAATATTAACAATACCACTTTGACCAGCTAGCAGGGCTTTCCAAGAAGATTCTACTGTGTTGCCCACTGGTGACAACATACCCATGCCAGTGACAACGACACGACGCTTGGACACGATCATATTCTCCGGGAATTGAAAAATTCTATGAGAGGTAAAGATGAGTGAGAAAAACTCAGGCGACCAGATGGCCGCCTGGGAAGAGACATTACTGAGCGCTGTTTACGTAGTCGATCGCAGCTTGAACAGTAGTGATTTTCTCTGCTTCTTCATCAGGAATCTCAGTGTCAAATTCTTCTTCTAGAGCCATAACTAGTTCTACAGTGTCTAGAGAATCCGCACCTAGATCTTCAACGAAAGAAGCTTCGTTTTTAACTTCTGCTTCGTCTACACCTAGCTGTTCAACAATGATTTTCTTTACGCGTTCTTCGATGTTGCTCATTTTTTCTTTTCCTTTACAGATTTCGCCTAATGCGATGATTCCGTAGTTTATTCTAACTAGGGAAAGTTGCAAGGGGGTCCTTGCTGGTCAAACCACAAATTTGGCGATTTTAACCGAAATTCACACCATTTTTGACATATATCATGCACAAATGTTGCGCATTTTTATATCAATTAATGTACAAAGTTGCTCACAATTAAAACTCTGTTTCCAACTTAGCACAAAAATGGCATTAAACCATATACATGCCGCCATTTACGTGCAAAGTTTCGCCCGTAATATAAGCGCCTTCTGGTGAAGCCAAAAATGCAACTGCAGAAGCAATTTCACGTGGATCACCTAAACGACCAGCTGGTACTTGTGCAAGTGTAGCAGCACGTTGCTCATCATTCAGTGCTTTTGTCATATCTGTTTCGATAAAACCTGGAGCAACGGTGTTTACAGTCACACCACGAGAAGCAACTTCACGCGCCATTGATTTAGTAAAACCAATCACGCCTGCTTTTGCTGCTGCATAGTTTGCTTGTCCAGCGTTACCCATAGTACCGACAACAGAACCTACGTTGATGATACGGCCATTACGCTTTTTCATCATGCCACGTAGTACAGCTTTCGACATACGGAAGATAGAAGTCAGGTTAGTATCTAAGATATCTGACCATTCGTCGTCTTTCATACGCATCAATAGGTTATCACGAGTGATACCTGCATTGTTCACTAGAATATCGATTGCACCAAACTCATCGTTGATTGCTTTCAATACTGTCTCGACAGATTCTGCATCTGTAACGTTAAGGGCTAAACCCTTACCGTTATCACCAAGATAAGCGCTGATCGCTTGAGCACCGCTCTCGCTAGTTGCTGTACCAATTACTGTGGCACCGCGTTCTACAAATAGTTCAGCGATAGCTTTACCAATACCACGGCTTGCACCAGTAACTAGTGCAACTTTGCCATCTAAACTCATGAATTGACTCATGTTTGGTTCCTATATTTACTTAGCTGCTTCTAGTGAAGCAATATCGTTCACTGCTGCTGCGTCTAAGGTTTTTACAATACGTTTAGTCAGGCCAGTCAGAACTTTACCTGGACCCATTTCTAGTAATTTCTCAACGCCCTGTTCGCTCATTTTCTCTACGCCTTCAGTCCAGCGTACTGGGCTGTATAGTTGACGAACAAGTGCATCTTTAATTTTTGCAGGATCTGTTTCAGCAACAACATCCACATTATTAATTACTGGGATTTGAGGTGAATTAAATTCGATTTCCGCTAATGCTGCAGCTAGACGTTCAGCCGCTGGCTTCATCAATGCACAATGTGAAGGAACCGAAACAGGTAGAGGCAACGCACGTTTAGCGCCAGCTTCTTTACACAGTGCACCAGCGCGTTCAACTGCGTCTTTTTGACCAGCAATCACCACTTGACCTGGCGAGTTGAAGTTTACTGGAGAAACCACTTCACCCTGCGCCGCATCTTCACAAGCTTTAGCAATCGCTTCATCATCAAGACCAATGATCGCATACATGGCACCAGTACCAGCAGGAACTGCGTCTTGCATCGCTTTACCACGAAGCTCAACTAGGCTGATCGCTTGTTTGAAGTCGATAACACCCGCACACACTAATGCTGAATACTCACCCAAGCTATGGCCTGCAAGAACCGCTGGCTGTTCCAAGCCAAGTTCTTGCCATACACGCCAAATAGCAACAGACGCTGCAAGTAATGCAGGTTGCGTACGGAAAGTTTGGTTTAGATCTTCAACAGGGCCATTTTGAACCAACGCCCACAAATCATAGCCCAATGCATCAGATGCTTCTGCAAAAGTTTGGTTAACTACATCATACTGCTGCCCAAGCTCTGCAAGCATACCAATAGCTTGAGAACCTTGACCTGGAAATACGATAGCAAACTTGCTCATTGCTGTTTCCTCAAAAATGATTAAGGCGTTATTTCAACGCCTTAAAGACTAATAGTAACGATAAATTATTACAAAAATCGATTAGCTAAAATCTAACGTTGTTAAAATTTAACCAAAGCTGAGCCCCAGGTGAAACCGCCACCAAAAGCTTCTAATAATAAGTTCTGACCACGTTTGATACGACCATCACGAACCGCTTCATCAAGCGCTGTTGGAACAGTAGCCGCCGAAGTATTACCGTGTCTGTCCAAGGTTAATACTACTTGGTCTAGAGACATAGAGAGTTTTTTCGCTGTCGCAGAAATAATGCGATAGTTCGCTTGATGCGGAACCAGCCAATCCAACTCAGACTTATGCATGTTATTTGCTTCTAACGTATCTTTAACCAGCTTAGACAACTGAGTCACCGCAACTTTAAAGACTTCGTTACCAGCCATGTACAGCCACTTGTCAGCGTCACCACCTCGCTCAGCGACTGGTAAACTCAATAATTCACCAAATTCACCATCTGAGTAGATGTGGGTTGAAAGAATACCCGGCTCTTTACTTGCGCCCAGCACAACCGCGCCTGCTGCATCGCCAAATAAAATAATGGTTGAGCGATCCGTCGGGTCACAGCTTTTCGACAATGCGTCTGCACCAATAACCAGTGCATTTTTACACATGCCTGTTTTAATGTGCTGATCTGCAACAGAAAGCGCGTAAATAAAGCCAGAACACGCCGCTGCTAAGTCAAATGCTGGACAGCCTTTAATGCCCAATTTCCCTTGAACCTGACAAGCAGATGAAGGGAACGTATGGCTGCTGCTTGTGGTCGCCACGATAATGAGATCAATGTCGTGTTTATCAATGCCCGCCATTTCGATCGCATTTTGTGCTGCATAAAACGCCATATCTGCAACTGTTTCATCTTCAGCTGCAATACGACGCTCGCGAATACCGGTACGAGTGACAATCCACTCATCACTTGTATCTACCATTTTCTCTAAATCAGCGTTTGTACGCACTTGAGATGGCAGGTAGCTGCCAGTACCTAAAATTTTGCTATACATGAAGACTAATAATGCCTCTCGAGTAAAACCGCTTCCAAACGATCGCTTATACGGCTGGGTACTTGTCGTTTAACTTCATGCACCGCCTCTGATATCGCATTCACGACAGCGGATACATCAGCACTTCCATGACTTTTTATTACAATGCCGCGCAATCCTAGCAAACTTGCGCCGTTATACTGGTCGGGGTTCAGTGTTTTTAACTCAGTAAATAGTTCAGAAAACAGCTTTTTCGCAATCCAACCTTTTATAGATGAGCCTAAAAACTTATTTTTTAGCCTATCGATAAAAAGTTGTGCCGTTCCTTCACACGCCTTTAAACAAACGTTGCCTACGAAACCATCGCATACGACAACATCTGCTGCATCAATTAATAATTGGTTCCCTTCAATGTAGCCGATAAAATTCACAGCGTGTGTTTGACTCAGCATTTCTGCACAACGTTTAACTAAATCATTGCCTTTAATCTCTTCTGCACCGATATTCAAAATCGCTACACGAGCAGGTCGACCTAAATGTTGTTCAGCTAATGCTGCTCCCATCACTGCAAATTGAAATAAAGAATCTGCATCACTAGAAACATTTGCGCCTAAATCCAGCATCCATGTTTTACCACCTGACGCGGTGGGTAACGCTGAAACCAAAGCCGGACGATCAATACCTGGCAATAGTTTAAGCCTAAAACGGGATAA
Source organism: Vibrio sp. C8 (assembly GCF_054051265.1). Lineage (NCBI taxonomy): Bacteria > Pseudomonadati > Pseudomonadota > Gammaproteobacteria > Vibrionales > Vibrionaceae > Vibrio > Vibrio sp. C8. Next base: position 158,195 of record NZ_JBPAOE010000011.1, on the reverse strand, counting down.
CGCCATCAATGCACCAGTATTGCCAGCACTCACACAAGCGTCGGCTTGACCGTCAGCGACAAGATCAATAGCCATACCCATAGAGGTACCAACACTGTGGCGCAATGCCAAAGAGGGTTTTTCTGAATTCGAGATGACGCGGTCACTATTTACGACACTCAAGCGAGCATTCGGTTCGCAACCTAATAAAGAAAGTTGTTGGGCGATCTCAGTTTGATCACCGATGAGAGTCACTTTTAGCTCTGGGAAATGCGACAGTGCCTGCACGGCGGCAGGCACTGTTACGCGAGGACCGAAATCCCCGCCCATTGCATCAAGTGCAACGGTTAAATTTTGCAAAGGTCAACCTTACTTGTTGATAACCTTTTTGCCACGGTAGTAACCTTCAGCAGTTACATTGTGACGTAGGTGTGTTTCACCTGAAGTCGCGTCTACAGATAGTGCAGCTGCAGATAGCGCATCGTGTGAACGACGCATACCACGCTTAGAACGTGTTTTACGGTTTTTCTGTACGGCCATTGACCCTACTCCTATGTTAATGGTCTCAAAGAATTACTTCTTCAAACTTTTTAAAACATCGAATGGATTCGGCTTTTCTTCCAAAATCTCTTCTGGAATATCACCAAACACCATATTGTCTGATTTAACGCTGCAATCCGCATCTTCATGCATTGCTACTTGAGGCAAACTTAAGATGAACTCGTCTTCAACTAGCTGAATCAGGTCTACTTCACCGTACTCATTAGGATCTACCAAATCGTAATCGTCGGGAATTTCTTCATCACTTTTCTTACCCGTAATCGGAGAATAAGTGAATTCAACTTCGCACTCATGTGCGAAAACCTCATTACAGCGCTGACACTCTAAATCAACTTCGATGTTAGCTTTACCAGAGATAACTACGAGTTGTTGTTCATCAAGCCCAAATGACAATGAGACTTGTGCGTCGCGTTTTACGCTAGCGACTGATTCCTCTAAACGCTTCAAAAGACTCATTTGGATGATGCCATCGTAATCAAGTCGTTTTTGAGCCGCTTTGCCCGGATCAACCGTTCGCGGTATCTTTACCTTTTGCATAGGGCGCGAATATTATCTTCCAAAACAGATTTAGTCAAAGAAAAAGGTAAAAAATACATTTTTTCCCCTTTTCGCGGAGAGAATTATGGTCAACAACATTGAATGCTATATGCTGCACATAAACTTAACGATAATTGTAAAGTAAAATGCAAAATTACCAACTAGTTTTAGCTTCCACTTCGCCTTTTCGTCAGCAATTACTGAAAAAGCTCGATATCCCTTTCATTACCGCACAGCCCAATTGCGATGAAACACCCCAGACAAACGAGTTGCCTGAAGCTTTAGTACAAAGGTTGGCGGTTCAAAAAGCACGCTCTTGTGTTGTTAAAACACCCAGTTTAATCATCGGTTCAGATCAAGTTTGTGTGATTGAAGGACTAATTGTCGGCAAACCACATACTAAACAAAAAGCGATTGAACAGCTAATGAGTCAAAGTGGTAAAGCGATTACATTTTACACAGGTTTAGCACTGTATAACTCTGAGACGCAAAAAAGTCAGATTACGCTAGATACGTTCACAGTGCATTTTCGCCAACTCAAACAGCAAATGGTCGAACGTTATGTCGAAAAAGAAACGCCTCTAAACTGCGCAGGTAGCTTTAAGAGTGAGGGATTGGGAATCGCCCTGTTTGACAAGCTCGAAGGTGACGACCCTAATACATTAATAGGACTTCCGCTTATCAAGCTTATCCAGTTGCTCGAAAACGAACATTTCCCGGTCCTATAAACTTCTCGATATTGCAAATTGAAAAAGGCTTGTAGAACACAAGCCTTTTCTTTACTTAGCTTTCCGCATTTGAGCAAGTGCCTTCTCTAGTTTGCTATCCAGAGGGGCGTTAATTTCCATTTGCTCCTCGGTCGCTGGATGAACAAATCGAATGTTTGCAGCATGTAAAAACAAACGGTCAATACCGAATTGGGCAGTATAGGCATCAAAACGGCGATCACCATATCGGTCATCCCACGCAATTGGGTGTCCCATATACTGAGTATGAACGCGTATCTGGTGAGTTCGCCCAGTAATTGGGCTCGCTTGAATCAAAGTCGCCTGTTCAAACTTTTCAAGGATCTTAAAACGCGTTTCTGACGACTTACCGTTAGAATTAACTCGAACAATACTATTCACTTCGTTCTTTAGCAGCGGCGCGTTAACAACCTTCCATTTGCTTTCCCACTCCCCCATCACCAGAGCAAAATAGTATTTCTGCACTGTTTTCTCGCGAAACTGAGCTTGTAGATGACGCAATGCCGAGCGCTTTTTAGCAACCAGCAAAATACCAGATGTGTCCCGGTCAATACGATGTACCAGTTCTAGGAAGCGAGCTTGCGGACGCAGCGCACGTAAGGCTTCAATAGCACCAAACTTTAGGCCACTACCTCCATGCACCGCTGTACCTGACGGTTTGTTCAAGATCAGTACATGGTCATCTTCATGGATAATGCAATGTTCAAGTTCCGCAACTTTGTTCAGTTTGGTACTTGGCGCAGTAGCTTCTTCTGCCTTCGCTTCAATCGTTACTGGTGGCACACGAACCACGTCTCCAGCTTCCAACTTATAATCAGCTTTCACTCGTTTTTTGTTTACGCGCACTTCACCCTTTCGCAAGATTCGATAAACCATGCTTTTAGGAATTGATTTTAATTGGTTACGCAAAAAGTTATCGATGCGTTGACCAGCCATATCTTCATCTATGTCGATGAACTGGACTTGGGTTCTGATTTCGTTCATGGCAACTATTCTAACTGAATCTGCGTGAATTCACATTTTCTTCGTGATTAAAAATCGCTTTTCGGATGCTTTTTTTTAATAACTCGTTGAAATAAACATCACATTGCTCATTGAGCCCGAAAATTGGGCAATTTACTATTGATAAAATGCAAACTTCTCTTCCATTTTGCTCAGATTTGACACTGACTAGGAAACACTTTTGGACATGGCTTGAAATTTTTAAGCGCTTTCTAATAAAGCACATTGCTGTGACTTGCAGTCACTGCTATAGTTCACACCTGCAATAATTGAACTGGTATGTTTCTATTTTTACCGTTTTATTAAAGCAATAAACGAGTAGTAAACCTATAACTTGGTGCTGCATTGGCGTAAGACATTTCAGGTTAAGGTTTCTTGTTGCTCTACTCTTCGCCTTTCATGATGAGTAAATCCGCCTCTATGCGGATCACAGGCTGCTTATGCTTGTGATGACTGACGTGCCCTCAGAGCATCCCTCCAGCCGGGAGGCTGTAATGAATTAAGCCATGGGATCTGGCACCGTGAAAGCGAACCAAACGCGACAAGAACAATAATCAAAACAAAGAAAAAATTACGAGATTTTTAAATGAAAAGAATGCTAATTAACGCGACTCAGAAAGAAGAGTTGCGTGTCGCTTTGGTTGATGGCCAGCGATTATTCGATCTTGATATCGAAAGTCCTGGACATGAATCTAAAAAAGCGAACATCTACAAAGGCCGTATTACCCGTATTGAACCAAGTCTAGAAGCAGCTTTCGTTGATTACGGCGCTGAAAGACACGGTTTCCTTCCTCTTAAAGAAATTGCCCGCGAATACTTCCCAGATGGTTATACCTATCAAGGCCGCCCAAGCATTAAAGAAGTGCTTAAAGAAGGCCAGGAAGTTATCGTTCAAGTTGAAAAAGAGGAACGCGGTAGTAAAGGCGCAGCTCTAACAACTTTTATATCTCTTGCTGGTAGCTATTTAGTTCTGATGCCTAACAACCCACGTGCCGGCGGTATTTCTCGTCGTATCGAAGGTGACGAGCGCACGGAATTAAAAACAGCGTTGAGCTCTTTAGAATTGCCACAAGGTATGGGCCTCATCGTTCGTACTGCAGGTGTTGGCAAAAACGGTGAAGAGTTAGAGTGGGACTTAAACGTTCTACTTAACCATTGGGCTGCTATTAAACAAGCGTCTGATTCGAATCCCGCGCCATTTTTGATCCACCAAGAAAGTAACGTAATCGTGCGAGCGATTCGAGACTACTTGCGTCGTGATATCGGCGAAATTCTAATTGATAGTAATACTATCTATGAACGTGCCTTAGACCATATTGGTTTAGTTCGCCCTGATTTCGTAAACCGTGTTAAAAAATACGAAGGTGAAGTGCCACTATTTAGCCACTTCCAAATCGAAAGCCAAATCGAATCTGCATTCCAACGTGAAGTTCGCCTTCCTTCTGGTGGTTCAATCGTGATTGACCCTACAGAAGCTTTAACTTCTATTGATATCAACTCAGCTCGCGCAACCAAAGGCGGCGATATCGAAGAAACGGCACTGAACACTAACTTAGAAGCCGCAGACGAAATTGCACGCCAATTACGCCTACGTGATTTAGGTGGTCTAGTTGTTATCGACTTTATCGATATGACACCAGTTCGTCACCAGCGTGAAGTAGAAAACCGCTTGCGTGATGCTGTTCGCCTAGATCGTGCTCGTGTGCAAATTGGCCGCATTTCACGTTTTGGTCTGCTAGAAATGTCTCGTCAACGTTTGAGTCCTTCTCTGGCCGAAGCAAGCCACCACATTTGCCCACGTTGTTCAGGCACAGGTGTGGTGCGTGACAACGAGTCTTTAGCGCTATCAGTTCTTCGCCTCATCGAAGAAGAAGCATTGAAAGACAATACAGCACAAGTATTGGCTGTCGTGCCGGTGTCAATTGCTTCATACCTACTGAATGAAAAACGTCGTTCTATCAACCACATTGAACGCATCCAAGAAGTCAGAATTACTATCGTTCCGAATTCAGACATGGAAACCCCTCATTTCGAGGTAGTTCGTGTGCGTGAAGGTGAAGAGCATGAAATTCTCTCTTACTTGATCCCAAGAAAGCTGGAAGCACTAAAAGAAGCTGAAGGCAAAGAAGTCGGTGAACCTGACTTACGTCCAAAACGCATCGAAGAACCAGCTCTGAAAGGTTTTGCATCACCAGCACAGTCAGCACCAGCGCCTGTTGCAAAGCCACAAGTAGAAGCCCCTAAAGAAACGGTTATTACTGAACAAAAACCTGGACTGGTTAGCCGCTTCTTTAAAGCATTGTCTGCTATGTTCGCTTCTTCAGAAGAAGAGAAGAAAGAACAGGTAAAAGAAACAAGCGAAACAGAGAACGAGCGTAAGAAACAGCCTCAACGTCGCGAACGTAACGACCGCCGTCGTAACAACAACTCTCGTGACAGAAATCGTCGTAAGCCAAATGATAAGGCGAACGATAAAGTTGAGACCGAACAACCTGTTGCAACTACAGAAAGCAAACAGCAAGAGCGTAAGCCTAAGCAAGAGCGTCGTAATAAGCGTGATCGCAATGAAACGAAGTCGAACAAACTTCAGCAAGAAGGTCGCCAATTAGCAGTTGAAGCGCAACAAGAAGTGGTTGAAAAGCCAGCAGGCGAAGCTCAACAAACCAAAGCTGCTGCAGTTAAAGAGCGTCGTCAACGCCGTAAGCTTAACAAGCAAGTTCGAGTGAACAATCAACAATCTGAAGAAGCAGAAATCGTTGAGAATTCATTGAATGCAGATGTTCAAGCACCTGTTACTCAAGAACCTAAAGTCGAGTTGACTCAAGCGAATGTTGATACTGATAACAATGTAGAGCAACAAGATGAGCAGAAACAGCGTCGTAACCGTCGTTCACCTCGTCACCTACGAGCAAGTGGTCAGCGTCGTCGCCGTGGTCGTGATCGTCGCCCTAACCCATTCCGCCTACGTAAAGGTGGTGTAGCATCTCCAGAGATGGCTATGGGTAAAGTGATGCCACGTTACGACTTAGCTAAACCTGTTGTTAAATCTCAACCTCAAGTTGAAGCAATAGTTGAACAAACAGTTGCATCAACACCAGTATTAGGTGGCTACGCGTTCCCAGAAATGGCAATGGGTAAAGTGATTGTTCGTCATGAAGTAGCTGTTGCTGAAGCACCAGTTGAGAAAGCTCCAGAACCAGTAATTGAAATGCCTGTCGTTGAACAACCAGTTGTTACACCAACTGCTGTCGAACAAGCACCGGTTGCTCAAACTGAAGTGGAACAAGCCCCAGCAGTTGAAACCATTGAACAACCGACAACAGAAGCGCCAGTAGCTCAAGTTGTTGTGGAAGATGTGGTAGAACAAGGGGCTGAGATCCCTGTACCAGTAGTTGAACCAGCGAAGAAAGCGAGTGTTACAGCTCCAGCAAAAGGTCATGCATCATCACCAATGACTAAAGCTTCTGGTCCACAAGAGGTGAAAGAAATCGCAGTTAACGCAGCGCCTTTCCGCACTGAGCGGTACGCACCTATTGGTGCAGGTAGCCAAGTTGCTCGTAACCAAGCCGGCTCTGCAATGGCGAAACCTCAAGGTTACTAATTAAAAACCATGTAAAAGCCACCTTCGGGTGGCTTTTTTATTATTGCAACAGACTCATTGCTCTTGATTATTGGTTCAATATTGAACTTCATCACACAATTCTGTAGCATCCGCCTTTCATCTTTAACTTAACGCGTTCAGCCTATTGAATACCCTTTTTGCCAAGCAACGTTTATTTGGCACATCCCATTTCGATTCAAAGAACGTTTTAGATAAAGTCAGTTCACCATTAATTATCAGGAAAAACACTCAACTCATGTTTGAATTTCCCCAGTTTTCCAAACACTCTGTAAAAAATGACGTTCTTTCGGGTCTTACTGTTGCTTTAGCACTAGTACCAGAAGCGGTTGCCTTCGCGTTCGTAGCGGGTGTTGACCCTATGGTTGGTCTGTACGCCGCATTTATTGTTGGTCTTGTGACTTCTATTTTCGGTGGACGCCCGGGCATGATCTCGGGAGCGACAGGCGCAATGGCCGTAGTAATGGTCAGCCTAGTATCAAGCCATGGTGTCCAATACCTGTTTGCCGCCATTTTGTTAACGGGAATACTGCAAATTGCAGCCGGCCTATTTAAACTCGGTAAGTTCATTCGCATGGTCCCTCACCCTGTAATGATTGGTTTCGTGAATGGCTTGGCAATTGTTATCTTCCTAGCACAATTAGGTCAGTTCAAAGCACCAGATATGAGTGGCGCTCTTAGTTGGCTTCCAAGCGAACAGTTGTTCCTAATGTTAGGCTTAGTCGCTTTGACGATGGCTATCATTCACTTTCTTCCTAAAATTACCAAGGCAGTTCCATCTTCATTAGCTGCGATTGTTATCGTTACTTTGCTGGTTCAAGGGCTGGGATTAGAAACTCGCACCGTTGTCGACTTCTTGCGCGCAATGTCGGGTAATGAAGGCGCAACACTTGCTGGTACGCTGCCAACGTTTGCATTCCCTATCGTTCCAATGACACTTGAGACTTTACAAATTATTCTTCCGTATTCTGTCATTTTGGCAGCTATTGGTTTGATAGAGTCATTGCTGACACTGACTGTTCTGGACGAAATGACTAACACTCGTGGTAAGTCTAACCGTGAATGTATGGGACAAGGTCTTGCGAACATTACCTGTTCTGTATTTGGCGCTATGGGTGGATGTGCGATGATTGGTCAGTCAATGATTAACATTAACTCCGGTGGTCGTGGACGCCTGTCAGGTATTGTGGCTGCTGTGATGTTGCTGGTCTTTATCCTGTTTGCTTCCTCACTGATTGAAATGATTCCACTAGCTGCGCTAGTTGGCGTAATGTTCATGGTAGTAATCGGTACGTTTGAATGGGCAACATTCAAACTTGCTCGTCGTGTACCTAAGCAAGATTTCTTTGTCATCGTACTGGTAACGATTGTTACAGTATTTACCGACTTAGCTATTGCGGTAGGAGTTGGGGTAATTACTTCTGCACTTATGTTTGCTTGGGAACATGCTAAACACATCTACGCAAGTAGCCAGCTCAATGAAGAAGGCTCTAAAGTTTACAAAGTTAATGGACCTATTTTCTTTGGTTCTGCTGCGAACTTTTTAGAGTTATTTGATGCGCCAAATGATCCTCAAGATGTGATTGTCGATTTCGCTCAGTCACGTGTTGCTGACCACTCAGCCATAGAAGCCATTGAAACCTTAGCTGAACGCTACGCTTCTGTAGGGAAAACACTTCATTTACGCCATTTAAGCCAGGATTGCCGCGCATTACTGCATAAAGCAGGCAGCCTAGTCGAAATTAATGTTAAAGAAGACCCTAGTTATAAAGTTGCTACAGATGTGCTTGCGGGCTAACTGACACCCTCTCAATCAACATTTCTAAGCCTCTCAAACGAGAGGCTTTTTCTTATCTCTCCATTTGATATAAAAACCAATTAGTTGCATAGTGAGAAGCCTGTGCACCTCTTGTGTCGTCTCTGACACGGCATTATCTCTTTGGACGTTCTTAACATGACATGGATTCTGTTCACTCTATTCGCTGCTTTTATGCAATCTTGGCGCAACGCTTTTCAAAGTCACTTATCTGGCGATGTAAAAACGGCTGGTGTTACTTTGGCGCGTTTTCTTTGGGCAAGTCCTATAGCCGCTCTGTATTTAGTCGCTTTATATGTCATAGAGCCCATTGCTCTACCCAACATTAATTCACTCTTCATCACTTACATCGTCGGTGCTGCGACAATGCAAATCGTTGCGACAGCGCTTATGGTTAGACTGTTTAAATTTAATAATTACGCTGTAGGAGCAGGACTCGCCAAGAGTGAAGCATTAGTCGCTGCGTTGTTGGGTATGCTTTTCTTCGGCACTCAACTGACTTTGTTAGGATGGTTCGGGGTATTTGTAGGCGGTGTTGGTGTGTTTTTATTAAGTACTCAAGGTAGTTTTCGTCAAATATCCTTGCCTACCGTTATTTTGGGGATAAGCTGCGGCAGTGCTTTCGCGTTAACTTCTTTATGGGTTCGAGAAGCCAGCATTGCTCTAGGATTACCCTTTCCTTACGGTGCCGCTTGGGTTTTGTTGTTAGTTATATCCCTTCAAACACTCATCCTAGTCGCATATTTGGTCCTCAGAGATGTGGATACGCTAAAAGCCTTATTCGCGAGACCTAGAATAGTCTTCTTAACCAGCTTTACCAGTTGTTTAGGTTCAATAGGCTGGTTCAGTGCGATGTCTTTGCAAGCGGTTCCTTATGTAAAAACTCTAGGACAGATTGAAATCTTTTTTACTATGTTGATATCGGTTCTCTGGCTTAAACAAAAAGTCCGAATCAAAGATGGTTTTGGATTAATTCTCGTTGCTCTCGCCGCTATTCTAGTCATGTGGACTTAAACTTTTACTTAAAAAATAGACAAAAAAAACCCCACCGAAGTGGGGCTTTTTATTTGTTGATTTGGTTATCGTGCTAGCGAAAACCTATCTCAAATTAAGCTTTTGCTTTTTTATCTGCTTTAGCAGCTGCTGGAGCTACTTGGTCAGCTTTCTTCTTGATTACAGTAGTACCTTCGAAAGTTTCACCTTCAACAAATGCTTTACCGTAGTAAGAAGCTTTAAGTACTTCTTGTAGCTCAGTGATTAGAGGGTAACGTGGGTTTGCACCAGTACATTGGTCATCAAACGCGTCAACCGCCAATTCTTCAACTTTCGCTAGGAAGTCAGCTTCATTAACACCCGCAGCTTGGATAGACAATGGGATATCAAGATCTTTCTTAAGCTCTTCCATCCACGCAAGTAGACGTTCAATCTTCTGAGCAGTACGGTCGCCTGGCTGAACTAGACCCAAGTGCTCTGCAACTTCTGCGTAACGACGGCGTGCTTGTGGGCGGTCGTATTGAGAGAATGCAGTTTGTTTAGTTGGGTTATCGTTCGCGTTGTAACGTACAACGTTAGAGATAAGCAGTGCGTTAGCAAGACCGTGTGGTAAGTGGAACTCAGCACCAATCTTGTGAGCCATTGAGTGACATACACCCAAGAAAGCGTTCGCAAATGCTACACCAGCGATAGTTGCTGCGTTGTGTACTTTCTCACGAGCGATTGGGTCGTTTGCACCATTCTTGTAGCTTGATGGTAGGTACTCTTTAAGCATCTTAAGTGCTTGAAGAGCTTGACCGTCAGAGTATTCGTTCGCAAGAACAGATACGTATGCTTCAAGAGCGTGAGTTACTGCATCGTAACCACCAAACGCTGTTAGAGACTTAGGCATGTTCATAACAAGGTTCGCATCAACGATAGCCATGTTAGGAGTTAGCTCGTAGTCAGCTAGTGGGTATTTAGCACCAGTCTTGTCGTCTGTAACAACCGCGAATGGAGTAACTTCTGAACCAGTACCTGAAGTAGTAGTGATACATACCAACTCAGCTTTTTGACCCATTTTAGGGAACTTGTAGATACGTTTACGGATGTCCATAAAGCGCATTGCTAGTTCTTCGAAGTGAGTTTCTGGGTGCTCGTACATAACCCACATGATCTTCGCAGCATCCATTGGTGAACCACCACCTAGAGCTAGAATCACGTCTGGTTGGTAGCTAGCCATTTGAGATGCACCTTTCTCTACGACAGATAGAGTTGGATCTGCTTCTACATCAAAGAATGTTTGAACTTCCATACCTTGAGCTTTAAGTAGTGAAACAACTTCATCTGCGTAACCGTTGTTGAATAGGAAACGGTCAGTTACAAGGAATGCGCGTTTTTTACCTTCTAGATCGCTAAGAGCGATTGGAAGGCTACCACGACGGAAGTAGATTGACTTAGGTAGTTTGTGCCACAACATGTTTTCAGCTCGCTTAGCAACAATTTTCTTGTTGATTAGGTGTTTAGGACCAACGTTCTCAGAGATAGAGTTACCACCCCATGAACCACAACCTAACGTTAAAGATGGAGCAACGTTGAAGTTGTAAAGGTCACCGATACCACCGTGAGTAGTCGGAATGTTGATAAGAATACGAGCAGTCTTCATCTTGTCACCGAAGTAACGAATACGATCTGCGTTTACATCTTGGTTAGTGTAAAGACCAGAAGTATGGCCGATACCGCCGATTTCAACCATTGTTACAGCTTGGTCAACAGCGTCTTCGAAGCTATCTGCTTTGAACATACCTAGACATGGAGATAGTTTCTCATGTGCGAACTCGTCTTCATAAGCAACTTTACCAAGACCTTCACCAATAAGAACTTTAGTATCAGCTGGAACTTTAACACCCGCCATTTCTGCGATAGCAGAAGCAGGTTGACCAACGATTTTCGCGTTTAACGCACCGTCGATTAGGATTGTTTTACGTACTTTGTCAGCGTCAGCTTTGCTTAGTACGTGTGCTTTGTGAGAAGCAAAACGCTCTTTAACTTCTTCGTAAACGTCTTTATGAACGATTACAGCTTGTTCTGAAGCACATACTACGCCGTTATCGAAAGTTTTAGACATAAGTACAGATGCTACTGCACGTTTGATGTCTGCAGTTTCGTCGATAACAACTGGAACGTTACCCGCACCAACACCGATAGCTGGTTTACCAGAAGAGTAAGCCGCTTTAACCATGCCTGGACCACCAGTAGCAAGGATAAGAGCAATACCTTCGTGTTTCATAAGAGCGTTAGATAGCTCTACAGATGGTTGATCGATCCAACCGATGATGTCTTTTGGCGCGCCTGCTGCAACTGCTGCGTCTAGAACCAGTTTAGCTGCATCATTTGTAGAATTTTTAGCACGTGGGTGTGGTGAGAAGATAATACCGTTACGAGTCTTCAAAGAAATCAAAGATTTGAAGATTGCTGTAGACGTTGGGTTAGTTGTTGGAACGATACCACAGATGATGCCCACAGGCTCTGCGATAGTCATTGTGCCCATGCTGTCGTCTTCTTCTAGAACACCACAAGTTTTTTCATCTTTGTATTTGTTGTAGATGTACTCTGAAGCGAAGTGGTTTTTGATTACTTTATCTTCAACGATACCCATGCCAGATTCCGCTACCGCTTGTTGCGCTAGAGGGATACGAGCTTGGTTAGCTGCAAGAGATGCTGCACGGAAGATTTTGTCTACTTGCTCTTGAGAGTAAGTAGCAAACTCAGCTTGAGCCGCTTTAACGCGTGCTACTAGAGCATCTAGTTCAGCCAGATTAGTTACAGGCATAATGGATCTCCTAAAATAAAAAAATTTAAATTTAAAAACTCTTTATTAAGCATGTTGTATATGTATTTTTATCAAAACTTCAGCGACTTAATAACAACGAACTTAGTAAATTGCTTTCATGGCTGAGTATAATATTTCACTACGTGAAAAAAATTGACTCAGATCAGTTATGAAAAACTAATTATCCCTTTATAGGTAGAAAGCACCAAAGATACCACATAACCAACTGAATTAATTAATAAAAACCAAAAGAAATAAACTGCTTAAAAATACCGCATTCGAACCAAAAATCTAAAAAAAATACAACATCGTGTAAAAAAGTTTCATTTTTGTACAACATTACTACATGTAGACAAGTTTTGATGTGCTACTCACAGTATATCCATTTCATTTCGACTCTCCAGTAGATGCTCTTTTTTTTATCAAAACTGGGGGGATGTTAAAAAAACCATAAACAAGTCAATTAATAGATACATGTTTGAAACAACTAGTTTTCAATTATCGACCATAATTAGTTTTTCTCACGTATAAGCTGCAAAAAACAGCAAATTTTTTCATTCGCGATTTTGCTATGTTTGACTTAGATTACGCGCAATTAATTTCAATCCTGTGAAAAATAAGAGAACCTAACATGTCGTTCGAAATTGCTATTTTTCTCCAGTTCTTTCTGGGTTTAGTTGCTGCAGTTAACCCTGTAGGAATCATGCCGGTGTTTGTTTCCCTTACTGGTCATATGACTCCAGAGGAGAAAAATAAAACCGCGGCCACAGCGAACATTGCTGTAGCTGTCATTCTGATTACTGCGCTTTTGGGCGGCCAAATGCTACTAGACATGTTCAGCATTTCTCTAGACTCGTTCCGTGTAGCCGGTGGTTTACTGCTTATGAGCATCGCCTTTTCGATGATGAGTGGTAAGTTGGGTGAAGATAAACAAAACAAACAAGAGAAATCTGAATACATCAGCCGTGAACAAATTGGCGTAGTTCCGCTGGCAATGCCTCTCATGGCAGGTCCAGGTGCCATCAGTTCGACCATCGTATATGGCTCACGTTACCCAGGCTTAATGGATACCACAGGTATTGTTGTCACTATCGCTTTCTTCGCATTGTGCTCTTGGTTACTGTTCCGTTCAGCTCCTTATATTGTGAAATTGCTAGGCCAGACGGGTATCAACGTGATCACCCGTATCATGGGTTTGATACTTGGTGCGTTAGGCATCGAATTTATCACTAATGGCTTACGTAGCCTGTTCCCAGGATTGGCTTAAACGCTGCCCTAAGGCTATGATAGAGCGATAAAAAAACGTTAGGTCGCTCTATCATGTCTTTCTCAAATGAAAATTTAAAACATCAGCTCTATGTCATCATCTTTGGTACTCATACCAAAGCGGGTAAAATTTTCGACATTGCACTAATCATCGCTATTTTCACCTCTTTGATCGTATTGGTCCTAAGTTCCATCCCAAGTTTTGATGCAAAATGGCGTGAAGAGTTCAAGCTGATTGAATACGGATTCACTGCCCTATTCACCATTGAGTACATAACGCGACTCTACTGCTCACCAAAACCCAGTGCATACGCAAAAAGCTTTTATGGTGTAATCGATCTTGTCGCGATATTGCCGACATATCTCGTTATCTTGTTCCCTTCGGCATCATTAGTTGGTGTTGTGCGAGCTCTAAGAGTTATGCGTATATTCCGTATACTCAAACTGGTTCGTTACCTACAGGATTCAAACCTGTTGTTGAGATCATTGTTAGGTGCCAGAAGGAAAATCATTATTTTCTTCAGTACAGTAGCGATACTGGTCACTATCTTGGGTTCCTTTATTTATATCATTGAAGGACCAGAAAACGGTTTTACCAGTATTCCGCAAAGTATCTATTGGGCAATTGTAACAATTACTACTGTAGGTTATGGCGACGTTGTACCACAGACAACACTAGGTAAAGGCTTAGCAGCACTAACCATGTTATTGGGTTATTCAATACTTGCTGTACCGACGGGCATTATTACTGCGGAGCTACATCAAGAAATGAGTGCACACAGAGCATTAGTGAAATGTCCTAATTGCTCTTTGTCGGGACATGAGTCAGATGCCTTGTTTTGTAAGCATTGTGGAAGTGAATTGGCAGATCCTGATAAACGAGTAGTACCAGTTAATACAACTAAAACATAGCGGATATTAGACTTGTAATAAATCGAAACATCGTCGACCAGTAGGGGAATGAGATAAACCATCTCCACTTTTGTTTATGCGGCAGCGGATTGCTCCTCAAAGATTTCATATCCCCCTTCAGGATAATTACGCTTAGCCAAATACATCATCTGATCAGCGTGTTGAATCAAAGCCTCAGTATTAAGCCCATTGGCTGGGTAGAATGCGACGCCGATGCTCGGTGGAACGACAACATTAGCATTCTGTGCGTCTTCTAAAATGTGAGGTTCGCACAAAACATTCACAAATTTATTCGCGATAACAGAAGCATCTGCGAAACATTTCAGACCTTTTATGATGACTGCAAATTCATCACCACCAAGACGGTAAACATTGTCTGAGCTACGAAGAACTTTTTTCAACCTCTGTCCAACATTCTTAATGACCAGATCTCCAGCAGCATGCCCATACTTATCATTGACGCACTTGAATTTGTTTAAATCCATGTAAAACAGCCCATACTGATGTTCACCCTCTTGCATCATATCAAGTTGATGATGGAACGAGCGTCGGTTGGGGATCTCCGCAAGTTGATCCGTGTTTGCGTATTGGTAAAGCTGGCTATTGAGCTCTTTTTGCAAAGTAATATCTTGATAGGTGCCCGCAACAGTAAGTGGTGTTTGAGTGCTATATGTCCTTTTGATGACTTTTCCCCTCACCAGAATCCAAACCCAGTGACCGAGCCTGTGTCTTACCCTTATTTCGGTCTGAAAAAATGTCACTTCACCTGCCAATTTAGCTCGCATATTTTCTTGCGCATCAGCCCAGTCTTCAGAATGACAAAGGGGCTGAAGGCTTCTTCTTTTGATTGGGAAATCCGCCCAGCGTTGGTAGCCAACCATAGCGTAGGCATAATCATTCAAAGCTAATTGGTCACTTTGAATATCCCACTCCCAGGTTCCAATGTTCGCAGCCCAAATAACATCTGAGAGACGTTTCTTCTCGTTTTCGAGCTGGGCTTTTGTATTTCTCTGTTTTATCAATAGCCGACTTAACCCAGCCAATGCAAAAGCCAAAAAAGTCGATAAGACTGCAAAGGTAATTAATTGATGCTGATGGGTAGATGTTAGTTGTTCTGATTGCTCTTTAACCATATCGTCGAGTCGATGTTGAAAGTGCCAGAGGCCTTCTTGAGCCGCACGGTATTCAGAAATATCTCGGACAATTGAATAAAGAACAGGTCTACCATGATAGAAAATAGGTATAGACGACACTTCAACGGTTTTTAAATTTCCGTTTTTTAACTGGTGCTTGAAAATGAAGTAGTTTCTTTTCTCTTTTCGAGCCAGCTGCATTTCAGCTCGAGTCGCCTCTTTGCTTAGGGTGTTAATCTCTTGAATCTTCATAGATTCCAATTCTGAAATTGAGTAGCCGTAAAACTCCGAAGCAGAAGCGTTAGCTTTGACAATGTTCCCTGTTTTGGGATGAATTAGCAACATCACCATTTGGTGCTCTTCAAATGCTTTAACCCCATCTAGAGCATAGACATCGAAAGAACCTAGAAATGTAACCAGGACAATGATAACGAAATTTTTAACGCGAAGTATAAGTGACATAAACATAACGACAGCCATCAGCAAGGTACATTTCAAAATCATTCAGTGCACACATGGTACATATTCAGCAAAATGATCTTTTTGTATTATTTAGCACTTCTATTTATGGCTGTTAATGCTAGCAATCATAGAGACAATAAAAATAGGCGCATGCATTTTGCTATGTAGGATATATCTCTCACTGCGTGAGTATTCTCCTCTGCAAATAGTGGAAGATTAATCAGACTCCACTTTGGTTAATTTCACACACAAAAAAAGCGCCCTGAGGCGCTTTTGATATTTGAACATTGTATTATTTTTCAGAAAGGATAATACGCAGTGTACGACGTAGCGGCTCTGCAGCACCCCATAACAGTTGATCACCAACTGTGAATGCATTCAGGAAGTCATCGCCCATTGCCATCTTACGTAGACGCCCAACCGGAACAGACATAGTGCCAGTAACTTTCGCTGGTGACAGTTCTTTAGCAGTAATGTCACGTTCGTTAGGGATCACTTTTACCCACTCGTTGTGAGAAGCAATGATCTCTTCAATCTCATCCATAGGCACACTTTGTTTTAGCTTGATAGTCAGTGCCTGAGAGTGGCAGCGCATTGCACCAATTCGAACACAAGTGCCGTCGATCAATACTGGAGAGTCTTGAGTGCCAAGAATTTTGTTCGCTTCAACACCCGCTTTCCACTCTTCTTTGCTTTGACCATTATCACGCTTCACGTCAATCCAAGGAATCAAAGAGCCAGCAAGTGGGACACCAAACTGATCGGTTGGAAAAGATGAAGAACGCATGGTTTCCGCAACTTTCTTATCGATATCAAGAATAGAGCTAGATGGGTTAGCAAGCTCAGAGCTCACTGAATCATTAATCACACCCATTTGAGAAATAAGTTCACGCATGTTCTGTGCGCCTGCACCAGAAGCCGCTTGGTATGTCATCGCGCTGGTCCATTCAACCAGACCTTTTTCAAATAGACCACCAAGACCCATTAGCATCAAACTAACAGTACAGTTACCACCAACAAAGGTGTTAGTACCCGCGTGGATACCTTGTTGAATTTGCTTCAAGTTTACAGGGTCTAGCGTGATGATCGAGTCTGATGCCATACGTAAAGTTGAAGCAGCATCGATCCAGTAACCTTTCCAACCTGCTTGACGCAATGCTGGGTATACCTTTTCGGTGTAGCTACCACCTTGACAAGTAATGATAGCGTCAAGCTGTTTAAGGCTATCAATATCAAAAGCATCCTGAAGCATGCCAGCGTCTTTACCTAAGTTTGGCGCAGGGATACCAATTTGTGAGGTACTGAAGAATACTGGTTCAATTAGATTAAAATCACCTTCTTCAACCATACGTTGCATGAGTACCGAACCAACCATACCACGCCAACCTACTAAACCTACTCTCATCGCACTAATTCTCCGTGTGTTCTTGAAAAAACAATTGACCATCTATAAGTGGTTCAGACAAAAATCTCAAGCGTTTCTTATAAAAATGATTATTTTGTTGCTTTATGATAAGGAAAACGAGGCAATTCGCTTCCCTAAACAACTAAATCTTATAAGTATAATAACTTAACACAACTAAGCGGCTTTAAAAGGCATATTAGTAACAAAATGTTCGCCATATTCCGGATAATCGACGATAAAACTTTGAATAAGAACGATAAATAACCACTAAAAAATCAGCTAACATTTCTTTGAAAGATGAAAACATCAAAAAAATAACCTTTAATAACAACACATTAAACAAAAATAAATATTATCACCTCAAAAATACTTTTCATATTGGTAGATCATTCAACAAATTAATCAGGAATTAACTAAAGTTGAGTTGAATATTTCATCTAAAAACAGATATCTCTAACACTACTCTACAAAAACAACATAAAAACGACTCACAATAAGTTAACTCGAACGTTGCAAACCAAAAAACAACATTTAATAAGAATTAACAGCTAAAAAGAGGCTTGCTCCAACCAAAACTGAGCGCTTTTAACCGTTTCATCTAAAGATTTTGCCAAATTCTGAATTTCTTCATCCGTAGGCATTTTCTCTTGTTTCAATTTCGCTTCAATATCTATTGCTATAATTCTTAACTCATTCGCACCAATAGTACTCGCTACGCCTTTTAGACTGTGTGCTGTTCTCATTGCTGCACCTAAATCAGAAGAGATTTGCATCTGGAGTTTTTCACAATCTTCATAATGGTCTTCAATAAATACACGCAGCAGCATTTTCACAGATTCTTTATCATCATTAAGCGAACTTAACATTTGCGGTATATCTATCTTGGACTCAAAAGGTTTATCAGCAACTGGCAAATGCTGTCCATCGGCCAAAACTTCTTTTTTCCCTTTATTTTTCTCGTTACTTTTTTCAATAAAGGATTCATTCTCGTCACTGTTGAGTGACTCAACGACTCGTCTGCATTGCCTTTGGTAAAAAATCGCAACAATAAACAGGCTTGCAATGAGCAAACCACTTAGAACCAACAACAACACATTAATAAAGCCGAATAGCTTAAAATATTTATTCTCAAGGGTGTGTAACTCTTGATATATCTCGTGTTGTAGCAACCTATTTACTAGGTTTCCGCTTTCCGCATACTGACTTAATAGTTTGGAAACCTTTGAGAGAGTAAGTTGTAAATGCTGTCGATCATCTGGAGACATCGATTGTGACGCAACCATGGTTTGATCTAAAGATCGATAAATTTCAGGACTTTGCTCACCTTCGGTAAATAACGCTTCAAAAAGATAAGCTCCTAACTCTACATAGTAACGTCTTATTTCAGGCTGATGATCATACTCTGAGCGCAACGATTTAAGCTGCTCAACCATGTTAAGAATGTCTAAATCCGAGCTCAAGAATAGTTGGCTTTTTTCGATGAATTTATCAATAACATAAACTAAGTGCGTCACATCGGGTTGAAATACAGAGTGTTCATAATCTGCTTCTAACTGCACTCGTAACGAATAAATTAATTGGACATTGAGAGACATGTCATTAGTGTGAATAACACGATAGGGAGATCTAAAATGCAATGAGTTATGAAATGACATGATGTGATTGCCTAATTCGACAACATCGTCACTCATTTTGGCCGTTTGCCTGTATTGGACAAATATGACCGACACACAGAGCAACCAAATAACCCCGATGATGGCCATTGCTTTATAAACAAATTTACTTTGATGATGCTCTAAAACCATTCCTTGTCCCAGCATTCAATATTGATTAAATACAATCATATACCTTCCGCATTCATCTTGCGTAGATTGGTTCTCAAAACTGGTGAGTTAATGCGAAATAAAAAGAGAGCTCATATGGCTCTCTTCCTAGATAACACTATCTGACCATGACTAGCTCTTACGCGTTAGCTGATCTCGCAAGTTCGGTGGTGTACCTTTGATGGTCAGAGTGTCGGTTTCTGGATCGTAGAAAACACGCTCACCCATTAATAAGCTGTCAAAACTGATATTCAAACCACCACCAGCACCGACATACTTGGTCAGTTTTCTCATCGTTGAACGATCGCCAGGGAAACTGTCTTCTAGTTCATAACCATGCTCACGCGTATAGTCCATAAAGTTGGTGCCATCCTGAGCTGGAGGTAACTCACCTGACAACTCTTTCACCTGAACTTCTTCACCCGCTTTTATTTGATCGTTGCAGTAATCGTAAACTTGTTTTTTGTAGCTAATCGCTTCACTTTTTTCCAGCTTTGAATCACTACAAAAATCTTCAACTGCTTGCATCAGAACTTTGTTTTGCACTTTCGCATCAAGACCAACTTCCGCTTGAAGGAAGTCCAAAAAGAAATCTGAAACTTTACGTCCGACACGACCTTTAATATAGGTAAGGTATCGATTCGACTCCTTATCCGTTTCAAAGCTCGACAAATCCACACGTGCAACAATGTCCATTTTATTGATATCGAGATAATCCGTTGCACTTATATCTAGCCCTTCTGTCACCTTTAAACTTTGATTCAAAGGAAGTATGCCAATCAAAAGATATTCGGTCGCTAATGACTGATATTCAGCCATCACCAAGATACCTTCATCGGCAAACGGATATTTCGACAGTTCGTCTTTGAGACGTTGCGCACTGATTTGAGAAAAATCGTAAAACGAACGCTGACTTTGACGCATTTCTTGCAACCAGTTTTGAAAATCACTGTCAGACTTGAAAGAGCCAAAGCCTTTACCCGCTTTCGCATTAAAAACGCGATGTAACTCGGATACTAGGTTTTCTGTTGATGTATCATTATCAAGAGATTGAGCACGGAAGTTAACCGTTAGCTCGTCGTTATTATTTTTGCTTAGTTGATGCAAAATGACATTGGAAAGGTGCAGACTCATAGTGAAATAATCATCGTTCTGGTTTCAGTTGTAAGGCATAGTAGGTTATCATAAGCCGTTTTTACTATCATCATTAGAGTGTTTATGCCTATTACATCGAAATACAGCGACGAAAAAGTTGAAACTATCCTGACCGAAATCGCTGCCGTTCTTGATAAACATAATGCGTCTCCTGAACTTTCCCTGATGATTGCGGGAAATGTCGCGACCAACGTTTTGAATCAAAATGTTGCTGCATCGCAACGTAAAGCTATCGCGGAAAAGTTTTCTCAAGCATTGATGTCTTCGTTAGCAGACTGAATTTAAATATAAAAACGGATAAATAGAAAAGTACATGGTAGATAGCGGAAACACATACGGCGAACGCGTATCACGTCTAGTAGGTTGGGGGCATTGGTTTGCCTTCTTTAACATCATTGCAGCAATGCTGATTGGTACCAGATACATCGCACAATCGCCGTGGCCAGAAACTTTCTTAGGACAGCTCTATCTTGCGCTTTCTTGGGTGGGGCATTTTGGCTTTTTAGTATTTGCTATCTATCTGTTAACGCTTTTCCCGTTAACGTTTTTGATCCCCTCAAGATCACTATTCCGTTTTATGTCCGTCTGTTTCGCAACATTCGGACTCACTGTACTGCTGATTGATACCCAAGCTTACCAAACCATCAACTTGCACTTAACGCCAGTGGTTTGGGAGTTGTTATTCAGTGATGAAAGCAGCGCGGTAAGAACAGACCTTCAGCATTTATTCGTTGTGCTTCCGCTTGTTTTCCTACTGCAACTTGGTTTATCTGAGTGGGTATGGCGTAAACAGCGTAAACTCAGCCACAAACGTGTCGGCCGCCCTCTTGCCGCGGTATTCTTCGTCAGCTTTATCGCAAGCCATCTGATTTATGTGTGGTCTGACGCTTATTTCTATAGCCCTGTTACAAGCCAAAAATCGAATTTCCCGTTGTCATACCCTATGACTGCGAAATCGTTTATGGAGAAACACGGTTTATTGGATCGAGATGAATATCTCAAGCGACTAGAAGAAACTCAAAATACCGTTGATTTGGTTAACTACCCGATTGAAGAAATCAAGTTTGGTCGTCGAGCCAACAACCTTAATATTCTGTTGGTCAGCGTAAATAACCTGCGCGCTGACGTATTAACACCAGAGCTGATGCCTAATACCTATCAGTTTGCTTCTGAGAATCTCAACTTCACCAATCATTACAGTTCAAGTAACGATACGTTTGGTTTATTTGGTCTTTTCTACGGTTTGCCTAGCAGCTATGCGAGCAGCATTGAAGCTCAAGGCGCAGCACCAATTATGCTGGATGTCCTTGAATCGCAAAAATACCAGTTTGGCCTCTTTAGCGGCGATAACTTTGAAGATCCTCTCTATCAGGAAACTATCTTCCGCAAGTTACCAATGTCTAAAGCGCCGTTTGATCCAGAAACAAGCAACGATGAACAAACTATTGCTCGCTGGTCTACTTGGGTTGAGCAGAAGAAACAGCCTTGGTTTAGCTACTTAGAACTTTCTACCGTTGATAACTTCGATCAATACGACAGCGCAGCATCAAACGGTTCAACCAGTGACAGATTGCGTGCTGGCTACAACCATTCCGTCACTTTAGCGGATAACGAACTTCATTTACTCTTCACTAAACTCTCTGAGTTAGAGCTATTAGACAACACGGTTGTGGTTATTACCTCTAACCATGGAACAGAGTTTAATGAGACGAAAACAAACAGTTGGGGCTCAAATAGCAACTACAGCCGTTTCCAACTGCAAGTACCTATGATTGTCCATTGGCCTGGAAGAGTTTCTGGTGTCTATAATCACCGCTCAAGCCACTTAGATTTCTCTGTCACAATCATGCAGGATCTATTGGGAGTATCTTCAAACCCAAGTGATTTCAGCAGTGGTCGAAACATGTTTAACGAAGCGAAGAGAAAGTGGATTCTTGCTGGTGATTCACGTGAACTCGCCCTTATTACTGATGAACAAACAACAGTGATAGATAAGTTTGGCAACTTCAAACTTTACGATGATAACTATCAACGCTTAAAAGAAGCGAACCCGACTCTACCTGTATTAATGCAAGGGTTCACTGAACTGCAACGTTTTTACGCGAAAGATAATTAAATCAGCGGGTTAAAAATACTTTCGTATTGACGACCAGAAAAAAACTGATTAGATTACGCGAATCGGACTGTAGCGCAGCTTGGTAGCGCACCGTCATGGGGTGTCGGGGGTCGGAGGTTCAAATCCTCTCAGTCCGACCATACACCTAAAGCCCGTAGCTGAATAAGCTACGGGCTTTTTCATTGACGCTAATAAACTTTATCGCGTAAAAGTTAAAGCCAATTCCCTCGCTATGATTTTCTCTTCATTTTCACAATAAATGTTCAACTTATTCATAACATTCAAACTGTTAAAAATACCGAGAATAAAAAAAATCGCTAAAACGTTCATTATTAGAGCAAACAGTTAATTAAGGGCTTTACAAGATTCCAAGAGGTCGTTAATATGCGCTTCAACAACGGAGAGATGGCTGAGTGGTTGAAAGCACCGGTCTTGAAAACCGGCGTACGTTAATAGCGTACCTAGGGTTCAAATCCCTATCTCTCCGCCACATTCTAGAAAAAAGCCTCTGATTTCAGAGGCTTTTTTCTTTTCTAATCAAATAAATTCTTCTCTTGCTGGTGCCTTTCAACTTCACTACTCAACAGAATCTATCGTTGCCCTCCTAAACAAATAACAGCAATAGAGAACTTCTCAGGATGGAAATTGAACCAATACGTAGCTCTAATTCGCGAGAACTAAAGAGATATTTTTCTTTGCGGCTTCGTATTGAATTAGGCAATTCGCTTCAACTAGTTCTTCTTCCGTAGATAATTTAACGATAACCTCATGGCACTCTTTTATCTTGTCAAAAATCTTATAGTTGCCGTCATACTCGAAAGAGCATTGCGCGATGAACTTAACGATAGCCATACATAACTTTTTAGAGTTAGGTGACAGCTCGTGCAAACGAAAATAAAGGTCAATATACTGCGTCATTGCCTCTGAATCCCCTGGCATTATTACAGCGTCAGAAATTTGCTTGCGTAGCGCCTCTATCTCTTCAATCACATCCTGCAATCTCGATTCAAAGCTCAACAGCATATGAGTTTGGCTTCGCAAAATACTTGGATGTTGGTTTTCATCCATCGCAATGCGGCACTGTGGCAATATCTGCTTAACCTCATTAAAGTACGAGCACTGTTCGAGCAAATACCCAAGATGGTAAATGTCGTAGAAATGCATACTTTTGATGTGTTGAATTACGGGCTTAAGTTCACTGATCGCTAATTTTAGATCCCCTCGAATCAACGCGATGTGTGAAATGATCAAACGATGCACATGTTCAAGACTAGGCCGTTTTCTCACTTCATCAATCAATGGATTTAGTGACTGTAACTGACGTTCAAAAAGACTCTGATTCTTTATGCCTTTCGATTTATACAAATAGCAACGCACTAAGTTGAGTTGGGTATAAACACTACCTCTAAAGGTGTTTTTATTTTTTTCGTAGTAACGTGTCATGTAAGTTACCGCATCACCATAGTTTTCGTTAGCCAATGATAGGTTTGCGATCACTAACTCACGCTCAGCGCCAGAATCTAACAACATGGCTGACTGCTTAAGGTGCATGATGGCTTGCGGAAGCTCGTTGTTCAGCACGGCAATACTCGACATTTCATCGTGATAATAAGGGTTTTCATCCTTACTTTTGACCGTTTCGAGAATCTCTTTCGCTCGATTTACATCGTCAGTTTCAATGAAGGTGTTAGCCAATGCCGTCTTTATCCAATCAAAGTTGTCTTCGTTGAGCATTTGTTCATATTCGGTCCGTGCACTGTGATACTCCTTGCAGCGAACCAAAGCATTAGCCTTGTATTTGCGGATTAATTTGGTGTACTCAGGACGAGTTTCCAAACATTCTTTACATGCTTCGATAACGCCGTAGTAATCATGCTTAATCAATTGTTCATAAATAGGTAGCAGTGCCAGCTTACGTTTAATCGCATTGGTTAAACGGTCTATAAAGAACTGATTTTTGAACGGTTTTAATAAATAGTCATCCGGTTCGGCATCAATAATTGAACGCACAACACGTAAGTCATTCTCTCCAGTAAGGAACATAAAAGCCGTATGGGAAGGAAGTAGTTTTAAGTGGTTAAGCTCTTCTAACAACTGGAATCCATTGATAAAACTCTGAAAATTGTAATCACAGATAATCAGATCAAACTGGTTCTGCCTGCACTTCGCGATCACATCCAACGGTTTATAGGCACAGTGAATCTGCTCGCAGCCAAGCTTTTTGAGCAAAGATGTAATAGTACTTGTCACCAACCTTGAATCATCAGAAACCAATATGGTGTAATTTTTGAAGCTTAAAGACATTTGAAACCCCTCCGTCGCTTCATAGTATCAGACGGAGTCTATGCGTAAGATAAGGTCTTGCAAAACAAGAAAATACCTACATCTATTGAATTAATTCTCCTTCCATAACTTCCCAAATACTGACCAAAAAACAGCCAGACCATTTCTATAACTTCTTTCAACGTCATAGAGTATAGAATTGAGATGTGGTTGGCGTTGATAAGTGAAAGCAACTTCAACTTCAACCTCAACTTAAAATTGAGCATCGATTTACTAGTATTCGTTAATCATATTCTCTCTGTATTTCGCTTGTTTCACGTCGGTTTTTGATGGCTGTCAATGTAACAATTATGTTAGTGTCGCTATCCGTGTTCTGACACCTAAAAAACCTTTGTCCATTGAATCTGGACCGGTAAACAACTTAATAAAATTGAATTCAACCATTGCTCAGATCGTTATCAAGTAACAAATATATTAAGGAGAATTTCTGTGCTTAACCATGTAACCGCTTATGCTGGAGATCCTATTCTGTCCCTTATGGAACAGTTTATGGCTGATGACAGATCTGAAAAAGTGAACCTAAGTATTGGTCTTTACTATGATGAAAACGGCAAAATCCCTACACTAGATTCTGTCGCTCAATCTCAAACACAGCTAGTTCAAGCTGAAAGCCAACCTTGTATTTACCTTCCAATGGATGGCCTATTGCAATACCGCTCAGCAGTACAACAATTAGTATTTGGTGAAAAACACCCTGCCCTTGAAGCGAATCGTATTGCGACAATTCAATCTTTAGGCGGCTCAGGTGCACTAATGATTGGGGCTGATTTCCTACACCATTATTTCCCCCACTCCAAAGTTTGGGTTAGCAATCCAACTTGGGAAAACCACCACGCAATTTTTGCTGGTGCTGGCTTCGAAGTGAACACTTACCCTTACTTTAGCCCCGAAACCAAAATGCTTGATTTCGGTGGCATGCTTTCTACTATCGACTCTCTGCCAGAACAAAGCATTGTCCTGCTACACCCATGTTGCCATAACCCAACAGGTGTGGATTTAACGAATACTCAATGGGATCAAGTGATTGAGGTTGTTAAGAAAAACAAACTGATTCCTTTCTTCGATATGGCTTATCAAGGCTACGGCGAAGGTATCGGTGAAGATGCTTACGTTATCCGTAAAATTGCATTGGAAACAGACGTCGTCAGTTTTGTCAGTAACTCCTTCTCTAAAACCTTCTCACTTTACGGTGAGCGTGTAGGTGGCCTATCAGTGGTTTGTGGTAATGAAGAAGAGGCGTCTCGTGTTCTAGGTCAACTAAAAGCCACTGTACGTCGTAACTACTCAAGCCCGGCAAAACATGGGGCTGTAGTAGTATCGAATGTATTGAATACCGAAGTACTTAAAAACTTGTGGTTTGGTGAAGTGGAAGGTATGCGCACTCGTATTGAGACCATGCGTAAAACTCTACACGACCAACTAGCAGTGCTACGTCCAGAATCAGACTTCAGCTTCCTGATTAAACAAAAAGGCATGTTCAGCTACACTGGTTTTAGCCAACATCAGGTAGAAACACTACGCAACGAACACGCGATATATCTAATCAACAGCGGTCGTATGTGTCTTGCTGGACTGAACGAGCATAACGTTGAACGAGTCGCTAAGGCGTTTGCTGCTTTATAAAAATGAGCGTTAATCATATTGGGAAGCCACTGTCTTGCAGTGGCTTTTTTCTTTCTGGAAGCTATAAAGCGATTGTCAATGCAGCCTCAAACAACTGCATATGAATGGGTACTAAGGTTTGATGTTCATTTCGATAGCCACCACCAACAACGCAGGCTATTGGTATCTGTTTGTTTTGAGTCAGCTGCATCATAAAGCAGTCTCGATGGTAAATGGCTTGCGTTGATATGTTGAAATAACCGAGTTCATCATCACGATGAATATCAATTCCTGCATCATAGATAATCAGATCAGGCTGATAAAGATTCACCGCCATTTCGACCACCGACTTAAAATGACTGAGAAATTCTTCATCCCCAGTTTCTCTGGGAAGAGCGACATCTAGGTTCGATTCAGGCTTACGAGCTGGGAAATTTTTATCGCAATGAAATGAGAGCGTGATGATGTCATCTCGTTCTGCACAGAGTGTTGCGGTTCCATCACCATGATGCACATCACTATCGACGATCAACACTTTATCAATTTCAAAGTGGTCAATTGTGTGTTGAGCAGCCAGTACCAAGTCATTAAAAAGGCAGAAGCCACTGCCAAACTCTTTGTGTGCATGATGATAACCGCCGCTTAAGTGCAAAGCTCGGCCGTATTTCAAAGCCAGTTCAGCCGTCAAACAGGTTCCACCCGCAGAGGTCAGTGTCCTTTCAATAAGCGACTCACTCCACGGAAATCCAATACGGCGCATTTTGGCTGCTGGAAGAGAGCCAGAGCAAAGATCGTCAACATACTGCGCATCATGGACTTGCTTTACTTCGCTTAACGTAAGAGGTTTCGGCTCCATGAACTGAAATTTTGTTTGCCATTCTTGATTGTGACGTTGCTTCTCAACCACGGCTTCATATAACAAACGGTATTTATTGATGGGATAACGATGCCCTTCAGGTAAAGGCAGTTGAGAATAAATAGAGTGATAAACCAGTGGGATCATGTCTGCTACTTGATTACTCCAGATACGAGCATGTTAACAAGCCAGTTTTAAGAATGAAATGAGACACGCATTAGGATGCAGCATTCGGTTTTGTTCTTCCTTTCGCATAACTACGCTTTTTACGCTTAAAGGCAGGTCGTTCTACTGCTGGCAGCGACCTTAATGATTCGGGTACAGGCCCAGTTTTCACTTGTGCCATCAGCTGTTCAATCCGTTGTTGAAGAGCCTGCATAAACGGTTGATAAGCTTGTCCTCGTTCAGCCATCGCTTGTAGTTGGTGCTCCCAGTGAGCTGTCATATCAGGATAAGTAGACTCACTAGGCAATGCATGAATTAAGCCTCTTCCTGCGGGTGTACTACGAATGATTTTGCCATCTCGCTTTAATAACTGACGCTTAAAAAGCGTATCTAATATCCCAGCCCGTGTAGCTTCCGTTCCTAAACCATCAGTTTCTCGCAGAATCTTTTTCAGTTCTTTATCTTCAACAAAGCGGGCAATGCCTGTCATTGCTTGTAAC
This sequence comes from Vibrio sp. C8, assembly GCF_054051265.1. Classification (NCBI taxonomy): domain Bacteria; kingdom Pseudomonadati; phylum Pseudomonadota; class Gammaproteobacteria; order Vibrionales; family Vibrionaceae; genus Vibrio; species Vibrio sp. C8. Next base: position 130,392 of record NZ_JBPAOE010000011.1, on the reverse strand, counting down.
AAGGTGGCTTCAGTAAAGTATTTTGGTGGCTCTGTTTTTCTATCCTTAATTTCACCTTCTCTGCAAATCAGTTCAGTACCAACGGCTAACGGTGGCACGGTATCAACGCCATCGTCTTGTTCGTCTGACTTACCCGTCAGTGCTTTCCAACCTGCAGACACCAGCTGACGACCAGACGCAATGAAAGTACCGCCTGCGATATCAAACACCAATTTTGCCTCAGCATAGACCGCATGCGGATAGAACTGCATCAGATATTGACGAGCAATCAGTTGGTATACTTTCATTTCGTAGCTGGAGAGCGCATTAACTGAGGCTTGCTTAGGTGTCGGGATGATTGCGTGGTGAGCATCCACCTTGGTGTCATTCCACGCTTTGGATTTTAGAGATAGATTTGCGCCAGATACCGCCGAAACCAGCTCCTTGGCATTATTGGCGATAGCATCGACCACAGAAGAAGCCTGAAGCAAATGCTCTTTTGGAAGATAGCGACAATCTGAACGCGGGTAAGTAATCAACTTATGTTTCTCATACAAACTCTGACAGGTATCAAGTACCTGCTGCGCACTCATGCTATAGAGTTTGGCTGCATCTATTTGTAAAGCAGAAAGCGAGTAAGGTAATGGCGCAGACTGCTTAGTTTGATTCTGCTCAGACTCCATCACTTTGGCAGGTTGACCGGCAATACGTTGGGCAACGTTTTCCACCAGCTTACGATTAAGCACTCTACCCTCTTCATCTTGCCAAGGCTTACACGCTTCACTCGGCTTCCAACGAGCTCGGATATCAAATGCTCCGTTACCGTCTTGATAGGGAATTAAGGCGTGTAGGGTAAAATAATCCCGTGGAATGAAGTTCTCAATCTCTTCGTCACGACGAACCACCAGACCCAAAATAGGTGTTTGCACACGACCAACCGACAACACGCCCTGATAGCCAGCTTTTTGTCCTAACAAGGTGTAGGCTCGTGACATGTTCATGCCATAAAGCCAATCAGCGCGAGAACGTGCTAATGCAGAAACAGATAGCGGGATGAATTCGCGATTGCTGCGCATATTGGAAAGCGCGCGCTTTACCGCTGGCAAATTGAGGTCACTAATGAGAAGGCGTTGAATCGAAGCTTTTTTGTTGCTGGCAACTTTGCAGTAATCAATGACTTCATCCACCAGCAATTGCCCTTCTCTATCCGGGTCTCCCGCGTGAATGATTTCATTGTGTTCTTTAATCAGTTTACGTACGACAGTCAGTTGTTTGCTGGCGGTTTTTCTAGGCCTTAATTGCCACTGCTCAGGAACAATCGGCAGGTCAGCCAGGTTCCATTTCTTATAACGTTCGTCATAAGCATCTGGCTCTACTTGCTCAAGCAAGTGCCCGATACACCATGTCACCACATCACCATTTGCACATCGAATAAAACCCTGATCTTTTTTATGAGGTTTAGGCAATGCATCCGCAATTGCTCGACCTAGACTGGGTTTCTCTGCGATGAATAATCGGCTCATGGTTTCGTTATAGGTAGCTGAAAAAAATAAGGCCACATTATCGAATGTGGCCTTAATAAATCAAGAAAAACTGTAAATTTAAACAGTATTACTCTTCGTTGCTTGCAGAACGTGCTGCTGCTTCTTTAATTAGAGGCTGAAGTTCACCTTTTTGGAACATTTCCAAAATGATGTCACAACCACCAATCAATTCACCTTCAATCCAAAGTTGTGGGAATGTCGGCCATTGAGCGTACACAGGTAGTTCAGCACGAATATCTGGATTTTGTAGGATGTCTACATAGGCAAATTTTTCACCACAAGCCATTAGTGCTTGCGCAGCTTGAGAAGAGAAACCACAGCTTGGCAGCTTAGGTGAGCCTTTCATGTAAAGAAGGATCGCGTTTTCTTCAATTTGCTGTTTGATCTTGTCGATGGTTTCCATTGCTTCCTCTTAATGGGGTCGTCTTTGATGCCCACATTCTAAATCATTAAATGAGAATAAAAAGCACATTATCAGTATGGACTTTAAACTTCATCTGCTCCATATCATTCGAAACTATTAAAAGCTTAGCCTACTATTTTGGTGGACTAAGCTTAACCAACTCTCACGGATACCCATTTGCGTTTAAAACGCCTTAGTACTTGTTGTTCTGATATAAAACACTTTTATTATGAATTGGGGTTTTAATAAAGTAAAAAGTTGCTAAAATAGCTAGCAGTCAGTCGTACCGACGAAAACAAAAAACGACATTGGAAGCAATCGAGAGAGTTCTCTCTCTTCACCTATATGGAGAATCGAGCAATGGCATTTGAACTACCAGCTCTTCCTTACGCAAAAGACGCACTAGAACCACATATCTCTGCAGAAACTCTTGAGTACCACTACGGTAAGCACCACAACACTTACGTTGTTAAGCTTAACGGCCTAGTACCAGGAACTGAATTCGAAGGCAAAACTCTAGAAGAGATCATCAAAACTTCTACTGGCGGCGTTTTCAACAACGCAGCACAAGTTTGGAACCACACTTTCTACTGGCACTGTCTAGCGCCAAACGCAGGTGGCGAGCCAACAGGTGCAGTTGCTGAAGCAATCAATGCAGCATTCGGTTCTTTCGAAGAATTCAAAGCAAAATTCACTGATTCAGCAATCAACAACTTCGGTTCTTCTTGGACTTGGTTAGTGAAAAAAGCTGACGGTTCTCTAGCTATCGTTAACACTTCTAACGCAGCGACTCCAATCACAGAAGAAGGCGTAACTCCACTTCTAACTGTTGACCTATGGGAACACGCGTACTACATCGATTACCGTAACCTACGTCCAGACTACATGAATGGTTTCTGGGCTCTAGTTAACTGGGAATTCGTAGCTGCTAACCTAGCTAAATAATTTCTAGTCGCTGCTCAAGCGATTAAAAAACAAACGATGCTAAGCCTGCAGATTTGCAGGCTTTTTTTTATTTTTTAGTGAGGTTTATATCTAAAGATTTTGCGTCCGTTGCCGTTATAAGTGCATCAAGCGGAGAGCAAAATGCAAGTACATACTTTAGATAAAGCGGGAATCATCAATGAACTGAACATAGGTTCAGGGATTTGTCACGCCGTCCATCAAGGACGACGAGCCGACTTTTCTTTACTTGTCGCTCTGTTTTCGAATGATGTTCGTGACAACACGCCTGTTGAGCATATAGAGCAGCCTCAGACCACTGACGAACTCTTGCGCGAACGTTTCGAACTGGCTACACCGCAGCCGCTAAGGAACGATCAAAGTTCTTATGCGATATCGGCGAAGCAAGCAGAACACTTCCATCATGGAGGGCTCGCGAGCGCCAAACTCTGTCATTACCTCACCCCTGAAGTACTGACTTATCTGCCTGAGGATACGCAAGATCTGCCGGAAGATGTTTATCTCAACCTTTCCGGACATGAAAGGCGTCATCTAGCGGTAAAATCACCGCCAAAGACATTGCCATTTGATTTGTACAATAAGCTGACAACCGCTTATCGCCATGATCAGTTGAGAGCACAGACCTAGATCGCTATATGCGCTGATTTAGTGCGAACATTCTCAGCTCATTGCTTTAGAGTGTGAAACACTGCTCAAAATGATCACTGATAACAGAAACTAAACCTTTTCTTTGAGTTCATTCACACAAAGTGTCACATCCTTCACCCATTCTTACTGTTCAAAAGTTAATCGAAATAATTAAAAACCAAACAGAAGGTGCGCACTATGGAAATTAAAAGCGCCATTGTTTTAATAACTTCAGCAAGCTCACAGCTAGGTAGTACTCTCGCGACACATTTCACTTGTCTAGGTGCGACCGTCATTTTATGTGATACCGATAAACAAGGCTTATATGAAACCTTCGGTCGCTGTAAAGAACTCTCAAGTCACGTTGATTGCTATCACCTTAGAGATTACTCGCAAGAGAGTCTCAATAGAATGCTCGACAGTATTGAATCGAGTTACCACTCTGTACCCGACGTTCTGATCAATAACTGGCCTTCTTCGCCAATGCCTTCTTTGATCGATGAAAAACCGACAGAACTATTTATTCAAAGGCTGGCTTTAATGGCTTCCTCACTTTTTTCTTTTGGTCAGGCTTGTACCGAGCGTATGCGCCAAAATAACATCAAAGGAGTTATTGTGAATGTCATTTCATTGAATGAAAGCCGCGACTTCTCCGGCATAGAAAATGCCAGTTGTATGGTGTCTGGATTTACACAAAGCTGGGCAAAGGAACTCGTTCCTTTCAACATTCGAGTGGGTGGTGTTGTTCCTATGCCTTCAGCCAGTAAACATAAAAGTCATTGGGCAGAAGTTCAGGATGAGCTCATTCGCAACACGGAATATATTGTTGCGAATGAGTATTTCAGCGGACGAGTAATGTCAGCTTAGTTAACTGTAATGTTGGCTGACTAACAGGGATACGCAGACGACTAAAAACCTTCTTCCATGTAGGAATCAAGGTAATCTTCTTCACTGTTATCTACTTCTGCAGGTGTTTCTACTTCAGCAGTAAAGTCTCTGCGTTGCAGATAAGCAGCGCGAGTGAAAGAGTAAGAATCCGGAGAATTCTCTAATAGCGCTTCCTGGTTTACTAATGCAGCGCGGGTTTCCATACCTTCCAGTGCCCATTTGCCTACCGATGCCCAGATATTTAAATAGGAAAGTGGTGCATAGAAGCTATCAACTACATCACCGGCTTCGCGAACCACAACTGGACCGTAACCCGGAACCATAACATAGGGCCCTTTACCCACACCATGATGACCAATTGCATCACTAAAGACCTTTTCACCATGCTTTGTAATCCCGGCTTCTGAGGCAATATCAATCAGGCCAAGTAGGCCAAAAGTTGAGTTAATCCAGAATCGGTTGAAGTGATCGAGTGCTTTCTTACCATTTCCCATCAATAAGTTATTGATCATGCTCGAAGGTTCATCGAGATTCGAAAGAAAGTTAGAGATACCGTGACGAACAGGGTCTGGCGTGTATTCCACATAAGTAAGAGAAACAGGACGCACAAAATAAGGGTCTAGATAATCATAGTTAAATGCCCACATTGTGCGGTTGAATCCTTCAAAAGGGTCATTTACCTGCGGGTCTGACATGGTTTGATCATCAGGAACAGAACTACACCCAGTGATGACAACCACCAAGCTCAGTAAGACAATCCTTGTTAATCGGCTGATCATTATTATTATTTCCTTAACCAATCGACAGAAGGCCAATGAGAACATTGGCCTTTGGCTTTTTTTTATAAAGGTACAGTATTAAAACTGCTTATTGATTTCAACCTTTACCTCGCTTCCTAGCTCAACGACTTGGCTTTCCCCAAACCAATCGCCGTCTCGCGTAGCTACATTCCCGTCAGAATCGATTCGAACACGAATGATTAGTTCTTGTAAATCAGACAACTTACGTCCCTGCATCATGCTGTTCGAGTCATCCATGATAACCGTGAATGGGAAGTTACCTAGCGGATATCTCGCTGCGGCAATCGGCATTGGCGCACCATCGGCTGAATGCACAGACACAATCACAACGCCTTGATTCGGAAGTACCACTTCGCTGCCTAATGAAATGGAAACTGACACCGCATGTTCGTCCAGCACTGCAAGCTCCATTTTAGCTTTGGCACTGGCGATGCTACGTGACAACATCTCGTAGCGCCCGTCATTCGGACCAATCATTTGTTGCATAGACTGCCAGTGTTCAATCGCCGTTGGGTAATCCTGACGTTCAAACGCATCAAATGCCAGTAACGAATAGACGCGTAAATCGACATACTCCGCTTTCAACATTTTATTCAGCAGCGTGCGGGCACTTTGCTGGTCAATCTGATCATTCGAGAGCATCAGCGCTTGCGCATAACCCAGCTTAATATCACCATCTTGTGGTTCGATTGCGTAAGCTTTCTTCATAGCACCAATCGCGGTTTCCATATCACGATTCGCCAATCCGATACGGCCCAACAGTAACCAGCCTGTTGAATCTTGCGGTTCATAATGAAGTCGCGTTCTTAGAGCTAAGGTTAAGTCTTCCATCTCTTTATCGGTCAACTCAACCCCTTGAGGGTTCATCAGCTTTTTCGATAGTTCTGGAAGGTTCTGGCTGATATCTTGCCAGTGCTGCACTTTCTGGTAATTGCCAAAAACGGCGTACAAACCGTAGCTCAACGCCACAACAAGGATAAGCGAAGGTACAAGTACCATAGACGTTGATAACGTTCGTTCTTCGGTCTTGTTCTGGTCATTTGGAATGTCGTCCAGAAGCGATTGTTTAAGATCTGCCACCAGCTCTTGTTGGTCTTCAACTAAGCCTTCATCGGTTTCGACCGCTAATTCAGCAAGTCGATCTTTATAGAAAGCTTTGTTGAGGTCGTCGCGCAATGCAGCATCATTATTCGCTTTTGGTTTAAGCATTGGAATAGCGACAAAGACACACGCAATCGCGACAAGAATTAGCGTTAACACCCAAAATAAAGTCATTACTGCTTATCTCCGTCTTTATCTTCTTCCAATAAGGCTTTTAAACGTTGTTCTTTGTTTTCGTCCCATTCTGCAACTTCAGCACTGGCTTTACGGCGCTTGGTTCGCAAAACGATAACAACGAAACCAACCACTAATACAGACAGCGGAGCCACCCATAAAATAGCGGTTGATAGGGTTAACGGTGGATTGTAAGTCACGAAGTTGCCATAACGGGCAATCATGTAATCGACGATCTCACTTCTGGATTTACCCTGCTTGGTCATCTCATAGACTTTTTGACGTAAGTCCTGAGCTAACGCAGCGTTCGAGTCTGCAATAGAGTTGTTCTGACACTTAGGGCAACGCAATGTATTACTCAATTCATGAAACTGCGCTTCTTGCTCTGGTGTATCGAAATCATAAACATCAATAGCAGCAATGACCGAAAAAGAAAGCAGAGCGGCTGCGATTAAAGCGAATAACTTAGCTTTCATTGCTTCGCCTCCAGCAACAACTGTTCATACATCGGAGCCAGTGTTTGTTTCCAGTTTGTCGGGTTGACATCACCAACATGGCGATAACGAATAACACCATTGGCATCAATTAAAAACGTCTCTGGCGCACCGTAAACCCCCAGATCCAACCCCAGCATACCGTTGCCATCAAACAGGCTGATAAGGTACGGGTTACCTAATTCATTCAACCATTGGACGGCTTTATCACGTTGGTCTTTATAGTTTAAGCCAATGATTTTCACATCTTGCTTTGAAAGCTCATTTAAGTATTGGTGCTCGGCGTAGCAGGTTGGGCACCAAGTCGCCCAGACGTTAAGCAGCAGCGGCTCACCACGAAATATCGCTTGGTCGTAAAGCTTACCGGGTTCGGCCAGGTCTTCTAGGCGAAACTCAGGTACTTGTTTGCCGACAAGAACTGATTCCAACTTGGTTGGGTCATCACCTTCTGCATTTCTGAGTAGTTGTGTGGTAAAAACCGCCACTAAGCCAAGAAAAATAACCAGAGGGATAAATAATATCTTCTTGTTCATTTAAGCCTCCTTCTCTGCTGTTTTTCTAAAGCGGTAACGTTTATCACTGATTGCAAGAATGCCACCGATAGACATCAATAGACCACCAGCCCAAATCCAACGTACAAACGGTTTATAATACAGACGTACTGCCCATGCATCGCTGTTATCAAGACGCTCACCCATTGCGATATAAAGATCGCGAGTGATTCCACGGTCAATCGCAGCTTCTGTCATCATAGACTTAGCCGTATTGTAGAAACGTTTTTCCGCATTCAATGTATTGACGTACTGACCATTCTTTGTGACTTCGAACTGAGCGACATAACCGTCATAGTTCGGACCATCACGATCAAGTAAACCTTTGAAATAGAAATCGTATTCGTTCAGTTGGAAATGCTCACCCGGTGCCAAACGCACATCACGCTCGATACTGTAATTTTGCACCATAGCAATACCGATAATCGAAATCGCCAAACCAATGTGACCAAGTACCATTGACCAATGGCTACGATGAACCTGCTTCACACCAACCATAAAGGTATGACGGTGAGTGGCACGTTGATGAATCTCATAGCCATGCAACAAGATAATCCACCATGCCATTACCCAGCCCATGAAAGCCAGACCTGTAAACGACTCTGCGGTTGCAAATACACAAGCAGCCGCCAGTGCCAAAGACCCGGCAGCGGAAATAGCCATAGGTTTGGCTAAAACAGAGAGATTATCTCGCTTCCAGCGAACCAATGGACCAATACCCAATAATAAAGCGAATGGCACCATCAACCAGCTAAACAAACTGTTAAAGAATGGCGCACCAATCGAAACAGAACCAAGACCTAGCTGCTTATGAACCAGTGGTAACAGCGTACCAATCAAAACAACAACCAAAGCGGTAATCAGTAGTACGTTATTTGCTAGAAGCGCGTTTTCACGTGATACCAGCTCATAATTTCCTCGCGCTCGTACCGAAGCACCTTTTACTGCAAACAGCAGTAAAGAGCCGCCGATAACAAATACTAGGAACGCCAAAATGAACATACCTCGAGCAGGATCGGAAGCGAATGCATGCACAGAAACCAGAATGCCCGAACGCACTAGGAATGTACCCAGTAGGCTTAGTGAGAATGCAGAAATCGCCAGCAAAACCGTCCAAGCCTTAAACGTGCCACGTTTTTCCGTAACAGCAAGCGAGTGAATTAACGCGGTACCCGCCAGCCAAGGCATAAATGATGCGTTTTCTACTGGATCCCAGAACCACCAGCCACCCCAGCCAAGTTCGTAATACGCCCACCAAGAGCCAAGAACGATACCCATTGTCAGGAATAACCAAGCTGCTGTTGTCCAAGGACGAGACCAACGAGCCCAAGCGGTATCAAGGCGTCCCGTCATCAGTGATGCAATCGCAAAAGAGAAGGCAACCGAAAAGCCCACATACCCCATGTATAACATCGGTGGGTGAATGATTAGACCCGGATCTTGCAGCAATGGGTTCAAATCGCGCCCGTCGATAGGGAAATAAGGCAATGTGCGTAAGAACGGGTTAGAGGTAACAATGATAAACAGTAGGAAACCTACCGAGATCATACCCATAACAGCAAGTACACGCGCCACAGATTCTTGCGGCATACCACGGCTAAAACTTGCAACCGCAACAGTCCACGCAGCTTGAATTAACACCCATAACAGAAGCGAACCTTCGTGCGCTCCCCAAACCGCAGTTAAACGGTAATACCACGGGAGCAAGCTATTCGAGTTACTTGCTACGTATTTAACCGTGAAATCATTGGTATAGAATGCCCAAAGCAAAATGCCGAATGACAATAACAAAAATGAGAACATCCCCCACGCCAGAGGACGGGCTGAGTTCATTAATAAGGTGTTATTTCTTGAAGCACCAACCAGAGGCAATAGGCTTAGCAATACCGCTAAGCCCAACGAAATAATCAGGGCAAAGTGACCTATTTCTGCAATCATTGATCACTTCCTTGTTTTTGTTCCGGAGTGTAAGTCAGCGGAGCATGATTCTTTTCCATCGCTTCTGCAATTTCAGGCGGCATGTATTCTTCATCATGCTTAGCCAGCACTTCAAAAGCTTCAACGGTGGTCGCATCCACTAATACACCTTGAGCCACAATACCTTGCCCCTCGCGGAACAGATCGGGAAGAATGCCTTCGTAAACCACAGTAACCGATGGGCCAACGTCGTGTAATAAGAAGCTGACCTTAAGAGAGTTAGAATCGCGTTTCACCGACCCCACAGTGACCATACCGCCAATTCGTAAGCGCTGACCAATCTCTGGTTTTTTGCCATCTTTACCGTTAACCAATTCTGTCGGCGTATAGAACAGGTCCATATTTTGGCTTAATGCATAGAGAATCAAACCTGTTGTAGTGCCTAAACCAATGAGAATAGCGAGGACAATACCGAGCCTCTTTTTACGTCTTGGGTTCACAGTGTGTTCTCCATATGTTTAGCCGCTTCGATACGCTCTTGACGCTTCATTTTATTTCTGACTTCTTTCATAAGCGCCTTACTACGATTAATACTCAAAAACCATAAAACGGCCATCGATAAATAGGTAATGCCGAAACCACCCCAAACGTAGCTGGCGTAGCCGCCCATCGCAAAAAAATCTGACCAAGTTTCAAAATACATGGTTACTCTCCTTTCTCTGCTTGGGCTAGCTGGATAACCCAAGGGCGATGACTCTCTTTACTAATAATTTCATTTCTTAAACGTGCAACCGTCAACGCAGCAAAGAAAAAGGCAAAGCCAAAAATATTCAACAATAGAGGCCACAACATATTGGCCGAGATAGAAGGCTTCTCAAACTTAGTGATCGTTGCGCCCTGATGTAACGTGTTCCACCACTCCACAGAGAAATGAATGATCGGCAGGTTAATCACACCAACAATTGCCAAAATACCTGCCGCTTTCGCAGCGGTTTTTTGATCATCAAATGCGTGATAGAGAGCAATAACGCCAAGGTAAAGGAAAAGCAGAATTAATTCTGAAGTTAGACGAGCATCCCAGACCCACCAAGCTCCCCACATGGGTTTCCCCCAAACAGCACCAGTGATAAGCGCAATAAAGGTGTAAACCGCACCGATAGGTGCCATGGCTAGTGCTGCCATGTTGGATAATCTTACCTGCCAGACGATGCCGATAAACGCAGCAATTGCCATAGACATGTAAGCACCCATGGACCAAATGGCTGAAGGCACATGAATATAGATAAGCCTAAAACTATCACCTTGCTGGTAGTCTGATGGAGCGAATGCAAGCCCCCAAACGGTACCAACCGTCAAACAGGCAAAAGCTAAAATAGTGAACCACGGGAAAAACTTCCCGCATAACTGGTACGCAGATTCTGGCTTAGCGTAGGGATGGAGCCATTTCCACATTGTTTGTCCTCACTTTGCTTCTAATACTTAACTTATTCGTGTTAAGTTTTTTGTGTAAATTTGGGCTAAATAAAAAAGTCGTTCTTAAGTTAGTTAACACTTACTCGTAACGCCGCACTGATCGCAAACGGTGTTAGCGTCATCGCTCCAACCAACATTGCCGCTAAGATGGCCAACTGACCGTTATAGGCCATTCCCAAAGAAGCAGCATCTATCGCTGATGTAGCGAAAATTAAAATGGGTATATACAAAGGCAAAACCACTAAGCTGAGCAACACGCCGCCTTTTTGCAGACCAACCGTTAATGCCACGCCGATGGCGCCAATAAAGCTGAGTGTCGGTGTACCAAGCAACAGGGTAGCTACCACACCAAGCCAAGTGTCAAAATTCAGCGACAACAGAATAGCTAATAATGGGCTTATTAATATCAGAGGCACGCCAGTAAGTAACCAATGAGCAATCACTTTTGACAAAGCAACCACAGAAAGTGGTACTGGCATAATCATCATTTGCTCAAGGGCTCCGTCTTGAAAATCATCACGAAACAAACGTTCTAAAGAGAGCAAAGCTGACAAGAGTGCAGCAACCCAAACAATACCTGGAGCAATCCTAGAAAGCAGTCCCGGCTCTGGGCCAATGCTGAGCGGAAACAATGTAATGACGATGATAAAAAACCACAGTGGGTTAAAAATATCGGCTTGGCGTCGGAATGCGATTAGGAGTTCACGCTGAATGATCATCGCCATGGTTGAAAACATTAGGCGTCTCCTAGTTTGATTTTGCGTAACTTGCTGTGGTTGGCGAACATATCTTGGTGTGTGGTTAAAATAACAATACCACCATTTTCCGCATGTTTTAAAAACAGGGCTTCCAATACTTTCACACCTTGTTTATCAATGGCAGTCAGCGGCTCATCCAGAATCCACAACTTATGTTCGCTGAGCCATAATCTCGCTAAAGCTACGCGTCGCTGTTGTCCAGCGGACAACTTAGCCACTGGTACGTCTTCACGCCCTACAAGTCCAACTTGTACTAATGCTTGATAAATATCTTCTTCGCTACTGGTTGATGAGTGAACAGATTGGTAAAAATGCAAATTTTCATAAGCGGTTAACTCACGCTTAATACCAGTTTGATGCCCCAAAAACAGCAAATCCGTATGGTAGCTGTCTCTGTCTTCTTCGATATTAACCTTATTCCAGTAAATCTCACCTTCGTCGCGGTCAGCAAGGCCTGTGATAATACGCAGCAAAGTCGTTTTACCTGTGCCATTTCGGCCTTCAATCTGGACGAGTTCGCCCGCGTCGATATTGAATGATAAATGCTCGAATAGCACCTTTTCATCGCGAATTGCAGTGAGATTGTTAACGTCCAGCATGAGCTTCTATATAGCAAATTAGGGGCTGCTATATTAACACACCACAGTTTAGACAGAATAGGAGAAGGGTATTACGAATCACGAAACTAAGTAAGAATCTGTTAATTTTTAGCGATTTGTTTTTTCTTTTACCACTTTGTAGTTACAAATGAATATCACGTAAAACAAAAAAGGAAGCGAATGGCTTCCTTTAAGGCTTAATGGATGTTTCTAACGAGATTGTTTTCGTACAGGTGGTCTACTCTGCACCGCACGTGCTTTGCCTTCGGGATGACTCGCTAATGGCGGGATCGCCTCTTTACCTTGCAGTTTTTTCTGCAAAGACATCATCAGTTCAGCTTCAGCTTTCGGTAATTCACACTCTTCGATCAGTTCGTCAAGATCTGCGCCGAGTTTGACCATTTTGCTTGCCCGACTGTACAGACGTGCATCTGTATCAGCGTTTTCCAGTTCTTTCAATCTATCGTTTAGGTGCTTGATAATATCTTGCTGATCGTTGACTGTTTTTCCAAGGCCAACAACAACTGAGCGAACTTCTAGCAATTGTTTGCTAACTTTCTGCTGTTCTTTATCAGCATTTCGAAGCTGCTGCCTGAAATAGTCACCCTGACGTATCAAGGCTCGGCGTAGGCTTACCCACACCAAACCAATCAGCATCACTAACAGTGCAACACCACCCGCTAAAAACGGAGATGCATAGGACATCAACTCATTCATTATAGATGAGCCATTTCGTCCCATTCTTCGTCAGAAAGCAGTTTATTTAAGTCAACCAAGATCAGAAGTTTACCGTCACGGTTGCTTACGCCTTGGATGAACTTAGAGCTTTCATCAGTACCAACACTTGGAGTGGTATCAATTTCAGAAGAGCGTAGGTATACAACCTCAGCCACGCTATCCACCAAGATACCGATCACTTGACGTTCAGATTCGATCACTATGATACGAGTGTTGTCACTGGTTTCACCCGGCATCAAACCGAAGCGAGAACGAGTGTCGATAACCGTCACTACGTTACCACGTAAATTAATAATACCTAGTACATAGTCAGGTGCACCCGGTACAGGGGCGATTTCAGTGTAACGAAGTACCTCACGCACTTGCATTACATTTATGCCATAGGTTTCTTCTTCTAGTTGGAACGTCACCCACTGAAGTACTTCATCCTTCGAGTGTTCTTTTCTAACTTCGACTTCGTTAGCTTGAGACATACCTTTTCCTCTCTAAGTCGTTACCGACAAAAATATTATTTTATCCAGAGCTATTTATCTAATGCTTTTACATCAAGCCCTGCATTAAGCATAGCTATCAATGCTTCAACATGGATCAAAGCACACATTTTTTCTTTAACCATACCAGCAAGCCACGGACGTTTACCGACCTGTTCTCGCCAGCGAATTTTTTCACTGCTTAGCGTTTCTGTTCCCAACAGTTGAGAACACGCCAGACCCCACATGCTCTCACCTAACATAACGATATATTGGTACGCTTCTTTGTAGCTGTCATCACGCAGCTTTTCCGCCATGACCCACTTTGCCGTATCAACAACATCAAGTTTAGAGTCACGGTTGGTTTGTAAACCTAAGTACCAAGTGGGGCGACCGATCAGATGATTAAGCTCAGCCTTACGATGGATACCACCCAGTTCATCTAACGGAACCGCAAATGTCACTCCATTGACATCAAAGTATAGAACTTGAAAGTTCTGCTCACGGATCGGGGTTTCCCAATGGCCGATATCCGCAGCGCCTGATTGAGTTTGTAGTTCAACAGCGACCTGCTCTTCAACCACAATTTCAGGTTGAATATCTGCAACTTCGCTTTCTGTTACTTCGACCTCAGGTGTTTCAACTTTAGCTTCAAGTTCAACTTCTGTGATGTCGGTTGCTACATCCCATTCTTGAATCTCTTCAACAATAGGTTCTTGAATATTCGGCTCTTGTACAACAGGCTGTGTCACAACCTGAATATCGAGCGTGTTCTGTTCCAATACCTGTTCGAGATCGAGTTCAGCCACAGGATTACTTGCTTCCATCTGGCTTAACAGACGCTGAACATCTTCCAGATTTGGCATCTCTAATTCTTGTAAGTCGTCTAGAGAATCATCCAAATAACTTTTTTCTGGAACAGATTGAACCATAGGAGCCAGTTCCGGCTCTTTTTCAACAGGCTGCTCTTCGATCAACTCTTCTTCAAGAAGAGCTGTAAAATAATCATCTAATGCTTGTTCACTTGATAGTGAATGGCTACTGCTCATTAATAGCAAGCCTCTCCAAATACAATAGCAACTGTTTATAAGCAAATACGCCGCGACTACCGTCGGCGAAATGGGATGCAGGTAAGCGCTTCAAACTCGCATCTCTAAATTTTGTATCAATCGGTACTGCTGAAGACCACACCTGTTCTGGGTAGTCTTTCTTAAGCTGGGTCAAAGTTTGCAAAGAAGCACGAGTACGTTTGTCGTACATGGTTGGTACGATCGTCACTTTAAATTCGCGACTCCGTGACTTCTGCATAATTGCCAATGTTCGAACCATGCGCTCTAGCCCTTTCATCGCTAGAAATTCCGTCTGTACTGGGATAAGTATTCGGTCACTTGCTGCCAGCGCGTTAACCATCATCACTCCCAAAATTGGCGGGCAATCAATCAGTACGTAATCGTAACGTTGACGCAAAGCCATTAAGGCGCGCTTAAGGATTAACCCCATCCCGCTACGATTACCCATAACACGGTCTAACGTCGCCAGTGACATATGCGCAGGAATAAGGTCAATACCTTCAACATCGGTTTTCAATATCAAAGGTTTAACACTTTGTTCGCTATATTCTTTTAACTGAAACAGATCGAACAAGCTGGTTGGAACGTTATCTGAATCATAACCCAGATACGTCGTTAACGATGCGTGCGGATCGGTATCCACCAGCAAGACACGTTTTCCTTGTTTACTTAACAAACCGGCTAGCGTAATCGTTGTTGTGGTTTTACCTACGCCACCTTTTTGGTTTGCAACGCTCCAAACAATCATTAAATATCCTTATGCAAGACCTACTTCAACCAGCATTCTTTCAGCAATGCGGTCTAGTGGTAGATCTTCAGATGAAATACCTGATTTCGCGACAGCTTGCGGCATACCATACACCACGCAACTTGCTTCATCTTGTGCCCAAATGGTCGAACCCGCAGATTTCAGCATTCGGGAACCTTCGCGCCCATCAGCACCCATACCGGTCAAAATCATTGACAGCACTTTGTCGTTATAAACTTTTGCCGCTGAACCAAAAGTAACATCCACGCATGGCTTATAGTTCATGCGTTCCCCACCATCCAGAATACGAATTTTCGCGGCACCCGGACGGCCTTCCAACATCATTTGCTTACCACCCGGAGCTAAATAAGCAACACCTGGGCGTAGTGGATCGCCGTCTTCCGCTTCTTTAACTTCAATTTTGCATAGTGAATTCAATCGGCTAGCAAACGCCGCGGTAAACGTAGCAGGCATATGCTGAACCAGAACAATCGGATGAGGATAATTGGCTGGCAGTTTAGTCAGAATTTTTTGTAGCGCCACCGGACCACCAGTAGAGGTACCAATAGCAGTGAGCTGATAACTTTTACCAGAGGCTTTGAAGCGAGCCATCGGAGACGACGGTCTTGCTATGGGTGCAGCCGACGCAGTTGTGTTCGCTTGTGCACGTCCAAATGGACTGGTTGTAGGTGTCGAAGTAGAAGCTGTTGTTGCGCGCGTTGTACCACCAAGTGGGCGGCGCATAAAACTCTTTTTCGCTGCTATCTGAATCACTCGCTGTTGGAGTAAACTCACCGCTTCATCACGATTTCGCGCAATGTCTTCAAACTTCTTCGGTAAGAAATCTAAAGCGCCCGCGTCTAATGCATCTAATGTTGCTTTAGCGCCTTCTTGTGTTAACGAAGAAAACATCAAAATCGGTGTCGGATTTGATGCCATGATTTGACGAACGGCAGTAATACCGTCCATCACTGGCATCTCAATATCCATGGTAATCACATCTGGCTTTAGACGTTCGGCTTTTTCAACCGCTTCTTTACCGTTAGTTGCGACATCGATGACTTCAAGGCGTGATTCAGCGTTTATGATCTCGCTTACTCTGCGTCGGAAAAAACTTGAGTCATCTACAACTAATACTTTAATCGCCATAGTTTTCCTTAAATTTATACTCTTACTTAAACTCGAGAAGCAGCTGCATAACGTTTAAGCAGATCTGGAACATCAAGAATCAAAGCAATGTGCCCGTCACTGGTAATTGTCGCACCAGCCATACCCGGAGTACCTTGCAGTAATTTATCTAGTGGTTTGATAACCACTTCTTCTTGACCAATTAAAGTATCAACGACGAAACCAACACGCTGGCTGCCTAGTTGAACTATAACCACATGTCCATGTCCTTTACGAGCTTGTACCTTACCCGCTTGCGGTGCTAGCCAGTTTTGCAGATAGAAAAGCGGAATCGACTTATCACGAACAATGATGGTTAACTGTCCATCGACAACGTTAGTTCTACCCAAATCTAAGTGGAAGATTTCGTTCACGCTAGCCAATGGTAGTGCAAATGGATGTCCGGCAACACCAACCATAAGAGTTGGTAAAATTGCGAGAGTAAGCGGTACTTTAATCGTAATCTTAGTGCCTTTACCCAGTTCAGAGTCGATATCGATTGAACCGTTTAGGGTATTAATAGCCGTTTTTACAACGTCCATCCCTACGCCACGACCTGAAATATCAGAGATTTTCTCTTTACTGGAGAAGCCAGGCATGAATATAAGGTTAAAGCACTCTTTATCAGTCAGGCGAGAGGCTGCATCTTCATCCATCATTCCACGCTTAACCGCGATAGAACGTAGTTTTTGCGGGTCCATACCTGCACCATCATCAACGATAGCAAGTTCAATATGGTCGCCTTCTTGTGAAGCTGAAAGAATCACTTTACCAGTACGAGACTTACCAGTATTTGCACGCTCATCCGGCATTTCAATACCATGGTCAACCGAGTTACGAACCAAGTGAATCAAAGGATCCGCTAAGGCTTCAACCAAGTTTTTGTCGAGGTCAGTCTCTTCACCACGCATTTCAAGCACAATGTCTTTATTCAGGCTGCGCGCTAAGTCTCGAACCACTCGTGGGAAACGGCCAAAAACTTTCTTGATCGGCTGCATGCGCGTTTTCATCACTGCGCCTTGCAGATCAGCAGTGACAACATCGAGATTTGCAACCGCTTTAGACATTTCTTCGTCGTTACTATTTAGACCAAGACTTAACAGACGGTTACGAACCAATACTAACTCACCCACCATGTTCATAATCACATCGAGAGTCGAAGTATCTACACGAACAGTTGCTTCTGCTTGGTTCTGAGGTTTCTTAGCTGCGGCAACTTCGCGCTTTTCTTCAGGCTGTTTCACCGCTGGTACTGCTGGTTTTTCTGCCGCTGCAACTTTAGGCGCAACCGCTTTTGGAGCTGGAGCAGCAGCTTTTGCCTCAGCCGCTGCCGGTTGAGTAATGGCTGCGGCTGGGCGCGTTGCCATATCCAACTCTTCAATTGACGGGCCTTTACCTGAACCGTGTAGTTCATCAAGAAGTTTTTCGAACTCTTCATCGGTCATTAAGTCGCCGTCAGCGCCTGTTGCGCTTGGAGCGACTGATTGCGTAGGTTTACTTGGAGCAACAGGTTCAGCCGGCTTTTGTGGCACACCGCTGGCGGTTGGGCTCTTACCCTTACCGTGAAGTTCATCAAGCAACTTTTCAAACTCATCATCGGTGATATCACCGCTTAAATCCGAGTTAGTCGCCGTACTTGGCTGCACAGGAGCCGCTTCAGGTTTAGCCGCTACGGCTGCCGGGCTTTTGCCCTTACCATGCAACTCATCCAGTAATTTTTCAAATTCGTCTTGAGTTATTTCGTCGATAGAATCAGCCGACAATTTCGTTTCTTCTGGCTGACTTTGAACCGGAGTTTCGACCGAGGGTTCTTCAACAACAACGTCTTCAACGACAACTTCTGCTGCTGGAGCATCTTCAGATTCTGGCTTGCATAAGTTATGAAGCTCATCAAGAAGTGCGGGATCTGCAGGTGTTAATGCTTCACCATCTTGAACCGCACGGAACTGTTCATTCACTGTATCGAGTGAACGAAGCATAGTATCCATAAGGCTTGGGGTAACACTGCGTTGACCATTACGTAAAATGTCAAACACGTTTTCCGCGCCGTGGCAGGTTTCTACCAACTCTGTTAGAGACAAAAAGCCTGCACCACCCTTTACAGTGTGGAAGCCGCGGAAGATTGCGTTTAACAAATCTTTGTTCTCAGGGTCATTTTCTAACTCGACTAATTGCTCAGAAAGCAATTCGAGGATTTCACCTGCTTCAACCAAAAAGTCTTGAAGAATGTCTTCGTCTAAATCGTAGCTCATACGTTACCCCTAAAAACCAAGACTCGACAATAAATCGTCTACTTCGTCTTGAGATGCGACTGCATCTTCTCTCTGATGAGGATTTAAAATTGGTCCTTCAGCTTGAGTAGATGCTTTTTTCTCGCTAACTATTTGTTTCTGTTGTTCTGATTGTTCTTTACCAAATGCCGTCAAAATATCGACCAAACGTTGTTCTACTTCGTTAACCAAAGTGATCACACGGCGAATAATTTGACCGGTCAAATCTTGGAAGTCTTGCGCCATCAGTATTTCAGTAAGCTGACCACGCAACTCACTGCTGTCACCTTCAACTTGCGACAATAGGCCATCAACACGATGACATAATGCTTTGAATTCACTGAGTTCTATCTGACCGCGCATAAGTTCGTTCCACTGAGGGCGAACGAGCAGTAATGTTTCATGTAAACTGTCAGCAATAGGCATACAACGATCAACAGCATCCATGGTCTTGTTTGCTGCAACTTCCGTTTTTTCTATTACGTAGGTTAACCGAGTCCGTGCATCGGGAATTTCATCTTTAGCTATTTCTGTGATTCGATCATCAATTTGAAACTGCTTTAGTGAATCATGCAGATCTCGGGTCAATTCCCCGATCTCTTTAAACATCGGGTTACGTTCAGATTCAAAGACTCGCTTTAGAAATAGATTCGCTTCGTCTTGCAATCCATTCTCTAGCAATTCAACGAGTTCTTTGGCTTGTTCTAATGAAATCATTCTGATATAGCCTTACACGCGTAATGAATAGAGCACCTTCGTCCTAGCAAAAGTGTTTATAGACGTTCGAATATTTTTTCTAATTTTTCTTTAAGGGTAGCGGCTGTAAACGGCTTCACAATATAACCATTAACGCCAGCTTGAGCGGCTTCGATAATCTGCTCGCGTTTCGCTTCCGCTGTAATCATCAAAACAGGAAGATGCTTCAATTGATCATCTGAACGAATATGCTTCAACAGATCAATACCTTGCATACCAGGCATATTCCAGTCTGTGACTACAAAGTCAAACTCACCCTTCTTGAGCATTGGCAATGCCGTCAAACCATCGTCAGCTTCTTGTGTGTTATTGAAGCCCAAATCACGAAGTAGATTCTTTACAATACGGCGCATTGTTGAAAAGTCATCAACAATAAGGATCTTCATGTTTTTATTCAAAATTGCCTCCACTGAGTTCGAAATCAGTGATATTTAGTCATTTTGTGTCCAAGAACTTAACTTTGTTCTTAGACGTTGCATAGATTGGCTTAGTATTTGGCTTACTCGGGACTCACTCACACCAATGACTTCACCAATTTCTTTCAAGTTTAACTCTTCATCATAATAGAGCGAAAGTACTAAGGCTTCACGCTCCGGAAGTGATTTTATTGACTCAACCAATGCTTTACGGAACGATTCATCAGCAACACCTTGGAATGGCGAGTTGTCCTCGTCATCATCCAGTGGGGAAATAGCATCGTCCGAAACACCCAAGTCTTCAATTCCGACAATTCGCGAGCAATTAATATCGCTTAATACCGTATGATACTGGTCAAGCGGCATATTTAAGTGCTTTGCGACTTCGGCATCGCTGGGATCTCGATTTAGTATTCCTTCTAATTCAGAGATCGCCTGGCTAATTTCTCGGTTATGTCTGTGCACCGAGCGCGGTACCCAGTCACCGCGTCGAATATCATCGAGCATAGCTCCACGAATTCGAATTCCTGCATAGGTTTCAAAGCTAGCGCCTTTACTCCCATCGTAATTCTTTTGAGCTTCAAGCAGACCAATCATCCCGGCTTGGATTAAGTCGTCAATCAAAACGTTGGGCGGTAGGCGTCCAATCAAGTGATGTGCAATACGCTTAACCAATACAGAATATTGCTCGATAAACAGCTGCTGGCTGTTCAAAGCTCCATATTGATTGTAGGTAAGCGCTTTATTCACCAAATGGTTCCTCTACTGTTTCTGATCGATTAAGTAGCCGCTCAACAAAAAATTCTAAATGACCACTTGGTGTTTTCGGTATTGGCCACGTAGTTGCTTTATTCGCCAATGAGCTAATCGCTAAAGAGGCTGGAGAACGCGGGAATGCATCAACCACGTTGCGTTGTCTTTTCACTGCCTGACGAACATTATCGTCCAGAGGAATACATGCTACGAGTTCAAGGCTGACATTCAAGAAGCGTTCTGTGACTAATGTCAATTTAGCAAATAATTCCCGACCTTCACGATAACTTCTCACCATGTTTGCAACAATCTTAAATCGTCGAACTTGGTGTTCTCTGCTTAAAAGTTTGATCAACGCATATGCATCTGTGATTGAAGTTGGTTCATCACACACAACAACCACAACATCTTGTGCTGCTCGAGCAAAGCTGACAACCATATCAGAAATACCGGCTGCTGTATCGACTAAAAGCACGTCCATCTCATCTTCCAGCGTACCAAACGCTCGAATTAAGCCTACATGTTGCGCATGTGACAGTTCTGTCATCGACTGCGTACCCGAAGTCGCAGGAATAATCTGAATTCCGTGCGGTCCTTCAGTTATAGCATCTTTTAGCTCACACTCGCCAGCAAGCACGTGCCCTAGGTTACGCTTAGGACGAATACCGAGCATAACGTCGATATTGGCTAGGCCGAGGTCCGCATCCAGAACCATGACTTTTTTACCTTCGCGAGCCATACAAATAGCCATGCCTAAGGTTACGTTTGATTTGCCCACACCACCTTTACCACCTGTCACGGTGATGACTTTGGTTAACGATGGCTGAGATAAGCGACGTAAGCCGCTTGCTTGGTCATATATCATTTTATTCGTCATATCTGTACGCCGCCTAGAATCTCTCTGAATCACTATTCCAATAGTGAGGTTCATTTTCTGTCGACTTCTCTAGTAATTCGTTTGCCTTTGCCACCATGTATTTAGGCTGAGCAAGCACAATGTCTTCTGGTACACGTTGTCCATTCGCGATATATGCGACAGGTAGTGAGTTTTGAACTACCACACTGACAAACTCACCTAAGCTCAAACATTCATCGAGCTTAGTCATGATGCAACCTGAAAGAGGAATTCTTCTAAAGTGTTCGATGGTTTCCTGCAGTACCTTTCTCTGCGCTGTTGCAGGCAGAACAAGGTAGCTGTGAATCACTTCCCCACTCTCTTGCATCAAGGTATCTAGCTGTTCGGATAAGCGAACATCACGTTGTCCCATACCAGCAGTATCGACCAAAACGAGTCGGCGATTTCTCAACTGATATATTACTTCGGCTAACTCTTTGGAATCTTTAGCAACTCTTACAGGACAACCCATAATTCTTCCGTAAATCGACAGTTGTTCATGTGCGCCGATTCGGTAAGTATCTGTCGTTACCAATGCAACATTGTCGGAGCCAAACTCCATTGCTGCACGAGCTGCAAGCTTAGCCACAGTGGTCGTTTTACCCACCCCTGTCGGACCTAAAAGAGCGACTACGCCACCACGCTTTAAGATGTCTTGCTTCACCACTGGTATCTGGTCAGAGACTAAGCCTAACAAGGCTTTCCAAGCTTTGGGTGGAGGTGTATCTTCCGGAATGTAGCAAGCCAATTGGTCAGCTAAATCAAGTGATACTCCCATACGTTCAAGGCGTTTAATCAGCATTGCTCGCAGTGGTTCACGACGTTCAACTTCTTGCCACATCAAGCCGGATACTTGATGTTCTAAAAGACGACGGATTGACGTCATCTCTTCACGCATATTTTCTAAATCTTGTGCAGAAACTTTCGCTTCTTCAGGATGATTACGCTCAAAGCGAGATGGATCTAAACGCAGTTTACGCGGTTCGCGATTCGTCTCTTCTTCCTCAGCCCAACGACTCACTTTCGATTGAGGTGCGCTTGATTGAGTTGAATGGCTGTTTTCTCTTTGGCGTTGTAGCAAAGCAGATAGAGAATCTTCGTTGTCTGCACGGCGTGTATCTTGCTCGGGCATCGCGCCATTGCTGTACTGCTTGAGCATATTCGCAAAACGTTGCGTCATTGAACGACCTTCGGCAGCACTTGCTTGCAAGCTGACACGGTCATCTTCCAGTTCACGTCGAGCAGGTTGTCTTGTCAAAGACTGAGAAACCTGAGTGTTGCTCAATCTTGGCTGGGAGCTGTAAGGTTGTTGAGTTCTCGGCTGTGATACAGCTGGAGACGCAGATGGCTCACCATCCACGGCCGCCACGATTTCGACACCACCAGCGACTTTTTTATTCGACATGATCACCGCATCCACGCCCAACTCTTCTTTGACTTGGAGTAGCGCAGTTTTCATATCTTTGGCAAAAAATCGTTTTATTTTCAAAGCTGATATCCGTCTTTAACGTGAGGCGAACTAATTATCTAACAACAGTTAATTACCTACCGCCTGCACAATTCGAATTTGTTTCTCATCAGGTATCTCTTGGTACGAAAGGACACGTAAGTTAGGAATAGTATTTTTCACAAACTTAGCCAATGTCGAACGGAGAACACCCGAAGTGAGCAATACCGCTGGCTCACCTTTCAATTCTTGTTCTTGTGTTGCTTGGCTTAATGCCATTTGCAACCTTTCAGCAAGTCCCGGTTCAATACCTGCAGACTCACCACCTGAAGCTTGCATTGTTTGATGCAATATTTGTTCCAATTCAGGTATTAATGTAATCACAGGTAGCTCAGGCTCTATTCCATTGATTTCCTGAACGATTAGGCGCTTCAATGATATACGCACAGCCGCTGTAAGGATGTCAGGTTCTTGACTCTTACTGGCATATTCGGAAAGTGTTTGAACTATCGTTCGGATGTCGCGAATAGGTATGGCTTCGTTTAACAAGTTCTGTAGAACTTTCACCACCACACCCAAAGAGAGCTGATCAGGCACAAACCCTTCCACCAGCTTCGGTGTCGAACGTCCAAGCATTTCCAGTAAGTTCTGTACTTCTTCGTGCCCAAGTAACTGGGAAGCGTTGTTAGTTAGCAGTTGGCTTAAATGTGTAGCGAGTACCGTTGACGAATCTACAACGGTATACCCCAACGCCTGAGCATGTTCCCGTTGATCTTCACGAATCCAAACGGCTTCAAGGCCGAAAGCAGGGTCAAAGGTGCGTTCACCTTCAATCATTCCGTAGACTTGCCCCGGGTTGATAGCGAGCTCTTGATCTGGGCGAATTTCCGCTTCACCGGCAGCAACACCCATTAAGGTAATACGGTAGCTATTCGGAGTAAGTTCTAAGTTGTCACGAATATGCACGGCAGGAATAAGGAAACCAAAGTCTTGGGATAGCTTCTTACGAACCCCTTTCACACGCTCAAGTAACTCTCCGCCTTGGTCCCTGTCGACCAAAGGAATCAAACGATAGCCCACTTCTAAACCAATGATATCTACTGGTTGAACATCATCCCAAGAAAGCTCTTTCTGTGAAGGGGCGTCGCCATCCAATGTAGCAGGGAGATTGGTTGTTTCTTCCTTTTCTGCTTTCTGTTTACGTTGAATCCAGTACGCAGAACCGCCTGCAATCGTTGCCAGTAGTAAAAAAGCAAAATGCGGCATTCCAGGCACAATACCCATGACACCGAGTATTCCTGCGGTAATCATCAGCGCTTTCGGGTTATCAAACAGTTGGAAGATAACCTGCTCACCCATATCTTCATCGGTATTTTGACGCGTCACCATGATTGCAGCGCCAATAGAAAGCAATAACGACGGGATCTGAGCGACTAAGCCATCACCGATTGTTAATAAGGTATAGATTTCAATTGCTTCGCTAAAGCCCAAACCATATTGAGCCATACCGATAGATAAACCACCGATGATGTTAATAAACAGGATTAGAATACCAGCTATGGCATCCCCTTTAACGAACTTAGAAGCACCGTCCATCGAACCATAGAAATCCGCTTCTTTGGTTACTTCAAAACGGCGGGTACGCGCTTGTTCTTGATCAATCAAGCCTGCGTTTAAGTCGGCGTCAATCGCCATCTGTTTACCGGGTAAAGCGTCCAAGGTAAAGCGAGCACTAACTTCAGAAATACGCCCCGCACCTTTGGTTACAACCATAAAGTTGATGATCATTAGGATAAGGAACACCACCAGACCAACGGCGTAGTTGCCACCAATTACCACACTACCAAATGCCTCGATAACGTTACCTGCGGCGTTGCCTCCTTCATGACCTTTCAGCAAAACCACACGTGTGGAAGCAACGTTCAAGGCTAAGCGAAGCAAGGTCGCAATAAGCAGTACTGTCGGGAATGCCGCGAAATCCAAAGGTCGACGGGTATAAACCGTCACTAACAACACTACCATCGACAGCGCGATATTGAAGGTAAAAAATAAGTCCAACAAAAAGGCAGGAATCGGTAAAACGACCATACCAAGAGTCGCAAGCACCATAATAGGAGCGCCAATCGCTGGCATGCTGCGCTGTGGAATGGAAGGTAACTTGTCCGCAAATGGCAGAGTAAACTTCATAGGCCTATAAACTATTCGTTAATACTAAAATTGAAGAATTCGGTTTGCAGTATTGAGTTTGCTGCTTTCACAAAGCTAAGATCGTAAAAGCCTCTAAATGACAACACTTTAGCCAGAGGATGCAATATTCAGTCCATTCTAATGCGCCAAATTAATGGCTGCTTATGAAAAAACAGCGAACATCGATAACTAAAATGTTTAGAGACAAAAAAGGCCACCTTACGGCAGCCTCGACATGTTTTGTTCGATTAGGGATGAATATTCCACACCAGCTCACCTTTGCGAGCGGCGACATCATAATCAATACAGACTAATCCGGAAGTTGGGAACATAGGAGCAACCATTCCCGGTACAAACTCAGAAACCAGATACCCAACTAAAGGTAAATGCGACACTAACAGTACAGATGTCAGGTTTTCCGCTTCAATACATGCGGCTACGAACTCGAATACATCTCCTGACTGACCATATGGAGTGATCTCTTCACATACTTCAACCATGTCAGCTGAAAAGTGTCGCGATATCTCTTGCCAAGTTTGTTGAGCGCGCAAGTAAGGGCTCACAAAGACTTTGTCTACATGTGTAATATTCTTCTGAATCACGCCTGCTCTAGCTACAGCGACAGACTCATTCCGACCTCTATCCGTCAAGGCTCGCTCTGCATCACTGGCAGCATAATGCTGGGCTTCTCCGTGACGCATAATAAAAATTTTCATCTTTTTTACCTTAGGTTTAATGCAGTCTGTTGCTGCTTGGCGCCGATTATAATCGCCTTTTACCCTATTTCGCGACCACTTTTGCCGCAATTTGTGAGTCCTTTATATTACGCAACTCTCATGCCATCTATCTCCATTGAGTCTGGGCTCACTCACCGCATTTATCTCTTAATGAATTCAAATTAGGGTTAATTTCAAAACTATCAGTCTGTTAAAAACTCAGTGAAAAGACTAAAATGACAATGTGTTAATAAAAGTTCCAAGTTTATAAACGCTCTCGTTTATAAATATCCAGCTCATAAAAACCCGATCTCGTATTTGCGGTAAGTAGTATCAGCGCCATACTTAAGATCCCGTGCTACTCCGGAGATTCTCTGTGCACATAAGTCCTAATGATTCAAACCGCTATCGACACTTCACTCTGCCAAATGCGCTGAGGGTTCTGTTGATCCAAGATGAAAGTGCGCAAAAATCTGCTGCTGCACTTGCGGTCAACGTAGGACATTTTGATGACCCTATTGATCGCCAAGGTATGGCTCACTATTTAGAGCACATGTTATTTTTGGGAACAAAGGCATATCCGAAAGTTGGTGATTTTCAAAGTTTTATCAGCCAACACGGTGGCAGTAATAACGCTTGGACAGGAACAGAGCACACCTGTTATTTCTTCGACGTAACAACCAGCGCTTTCGAAAAAGCGCTTGACCGATTTAGTCAATTTTTTGCCGCACCATTGTTCAATGAAGAAGCGTTAGACAAAGAGCGCCACGCTGTCGATTCCGAGTACAAGTTGAAGCTCAATGACGACTCTCGCCGTTTGTATCAGGTACAAAAAGAGACGGTTAACCCACTCCATCCGTTTGCAAAATTCTCCGTCGGCAATATCGAGACATTAGGTGACAGAGAAGGCAAATCCATCCGCGAAGAAATTATTGCGTTTCATGCCGAGCAGTATTCATCGGACATCATGACGCTGACGCTTATGGGACCACAAACTCTTGATGAGATGGAAAAGTGGGTCAAAGAGAAGTTTTCAACCATTGAAAACAAACGCCGACACGGAAAATCAATCATCGAACCGTTTGTCACACCAGAACAAACGGGCATGACTATTAGGGTCGAACCTTTAAAAGAAATTCGTAAGCTGGTAATGAACTTCCCCATGCCTAATGTGGATGCTCATTATCCTTACAAACCCTTGTCTTACTTTGCGCATTTAATCGGTTATGAAGGTGAAGGCAGCTTACTGTTAGCATTGAAAGACAAAGGCTGGATAACTTCACTTTCAGCAGGTGGCGGTGCCAGTGGCAGCAACTATCGCGAATTCTCTATCAGTTGCACGCTGACAGCAAAAGGCTTGAAAAAGTCAGACGAAATCATTCAGGCACTGTTTCAATATATACGAATGATTGAAGAACAAGGCTTGGAAGAGTGGCGTTACCTTGAGAAACGCGCGGTATTGGAATCGGCTTTCCGCTTCCAAGAAACAAATCGTCCTATGGATATTGTTAGCCATTTAGTCGTCAATATGCAGCATTACGCCGCTGAAGATACCATTTATGGCGACTACCTGATGAGAGGCTACGATGAGGCGTTGCTAAAAAGTTTTCTGCCTTATTTGTCGCCAGAAAACCTTCGGGTAACGGTCATTGCACAAGGGCAGCGTTACGATAGAGAAGCCAACTGGTACTTTACACCTTATTCTGTCGAACCTTTTAGCGAAGAACAACAGAACATCTACCGTACCAATGACAAGACGTGGCCGTTGACTCTGCCGCCTCAAAACCCGTTTATCTGTTACGACCTTGACCCTAAACCGGTTGTCGATGCGCAGCCACAACCACAGATATTGCAAGACTTACCTGGCTTCCGTTTATGGCACATGCAAGATGCGGAATTTCGCGTACCAAAAGGCGTGATTTACATCGCCATCGACAGTCCGCACTCCGTCGCGAATGTGCAAAACATAGTGAAAACACGTCTTTGTGTTGAGATGTTTTTAGATTCTTTGGCGAAAGAGACCTATCAAGCAGAAATTGCCGGTATGGGTTACAACATGTATGCCCATCAAGGTGGCGTAACGCTATCCATCTCTGGTTTCAGTCAGAAGCAACCTCAGTTGATGGAAATGATCTTGTCTAAATTTGCAGAGCGTAGTTTCAGTCCTAAACGCTTCGACACCATCAAACAACAAATGCTACGCAATTGGCGTAATGCGGCTCACGACAAACCCATTTCTCAGTTGTTTAGTAATATGACGGGGCTATTGCAGCCCAACAATCCGCCGTATCCAGCTTTGCTTGAAGCGCTAGAAACAATAGAGGTTGACGACCTTGCTGAGTTCGTCGATTTGATTCTTGCCAACTTGCATGTCGAGATGTTTGTTTATGGTGACTGGCAAACACAAGACGCACACGATATGGCAGAAGTGCTCAAAGATGCATTAAGAGTACAAAACCAAACTTACGAAGAGTCTCTCCGCCCTCTTGTTATGTTGGGTAACAGCGGGACTTTCCAGCGTGAACTGAACTGTAACCAAGATGATTCAGCAGTGGTGGTTTACTATCAGTGTGAAGATACAGAACCACGCAGCATCGCGCTCTATTCGCTCGCGAATCACTTGATGTCAGCCACCTTCTTTCATGAAATTCGTACCAAGCAGCAGTTAGGCTACATGGTGGGTACGGGCAATATGCCAATGAACCGTCATCCGGGTCTGGTACTTTACGTTCAGTCACCGAATGCAGCACCAAGCGATCTCATTTTTTCGATTGATGAGTTCCTAAATGCTTTTTATCTGGTTCTGCTTGAACTGAATGATTACGAATGGCATAGCAGTAAACGTGGTTTGTGGCATCAAATCGCTACACCAGATCCAACCCTCAGAACACGTGCACAACGCTTATGGGTCGCTATCGGTAATAAAGATTGGAACTTCAATCAACGGGACATCGTACTTGAAGAGCTCAAACAACTGAGCAAATCCGATATGATCCGTTTCGTGGTTAATACACTTAAACCAAGAACGGCCAACCGACTCATTATGCATACGCTTGGCAATGCTCATCAGGACTGCGAACCGCTTCATTTAGGACTGGAAATTGGTTCAACGGAAGAGTTCCAGCTCAGACCAAAAGCGTACGATATCGGCTAAAATTGTATAGAAATAGGAGTTGCGTAATACAACTCCTTACTTTGACTTGATGTGATTTAGGGCAAGTTACTGTTCTGATTCAACAATGTTTTTTAATGAATGTGGATGTAACTTGATACACACGCCCTGCCATTTGAACGCCACAGTCGGGTTATTTAATCGCTCACCTTCGCCCTTGGGACTGGATAGCTTCACTTTGACACCTTTACCTGCAAGATTGTCCCAGTTCAACGCAAGATCAGGAAACATCTGTTTCAAATACGCCAGATAATCATCGGCTGTTTGCGCTTCTGATGGCACGACAAATTCCACATGTTCCCAACTTTGCTCAGGGTAAATCTTACCTTCTGCGGGATAAGGCAGCTCTAAACACTCAATATGCCAACTTTTAATCATCAAAGGTTGTTTGAATGCGATAACAATAATCGGACGACCGTTGATTTGGGTTTGAGAAATCACTTCCCCTTCTTGAGTCCAAGCTTTATGCGCCAATTTTGCCAACTCCAACTCATTGATCCGCATGGCAATATGATCAAGTTGATAGGCCGATAAATCTATCTGCAATACTGCCGTTAGTTGCTGAATTTTTTCGATAAAATTTTCTAAGTTTTGTTTCATCTGATTAGGATGAAGACCTGCATCTAGCAATGGCTGAAGCATTTTGCGCGTCCAAAATAATGATTTTTCACCGATACTATCAAAAGCACGCGGAAAAGTAGTAAATTTCGCAATTTCTTCCCTATAAGCGCGCCAATAAAATTGTTATTATGTGCGCCAATTTATGAACTAGATCAAGATATGCATTCACTACTGTCTGGTGATTTACAACCGTGTAGTGATTTTTATGCATACGCAACCAATTCCCAGAATTGAAGGACACCCGAGTGAATATTCAAGCACTGATTAATGACAAAGTATCTCAGGCTCTTGAAGCCGCTGGCGCACCAGCAGGAAGCCCTGCTGCCGTTCGCCAATCTGCAAAAGCACAGTTTGGCGATTACCAAGCCAACGGCGTGATGGGCGTTGCTAAACAGTTAGGTACAAATCCGCGAGAATTCGCACAAAAAGTCTTGGATGTTCTCGATCTTGACGGTATCGCAAGCAAAACTGAAATTGCTGGACCGGGCTTTATCAATATCTTCCTAAGCGAAGAGTTCCTTGCGGCTCAAGCTGAAGCTGCGCTTGCTGACGAACGTCTAGGCGTGGCAGTTGAAACACAGCAAACTATCGTTGCTGACTACTCTGCACCAAACGTTGCAAAAGAGATGCACGTAGGTCACCTACGTTCTACCATCATCGGCGATGCGGTTGTTCGTACACTTGAATTCTTGGGTCACAAAGTCATTCGCGCTAACCACATTGGTGACTGGGGTACTCAGTTCGGCATGCTAATCGCAAACCTTGAGCGTATCCAACAAGAGTCTGGTGAAGTATCTATGGAGCTTTCTGACCTAGAAGGCTTCTACCGTGAATCGAAAAAGCTTTACGATGAAGATGAAGAGTTTGCAGTAAAAGCACGTGGCTACGTTGTAAAACTGCAAGGTGGTGACCAGTTCTGTCTAGATATGTGGAAGAAACTGGTTGACGTAACTATGGTTCAAAACCAGCGTAACTACGATCGTCTAAACGTATCTCTTACTCGTAACGATGTGATGGGTGAAAGCATGTACAACGACATGCTTCCAGCTATCGTGGCAGACCTGAAAGAAAAAGGTCTGGCACAAGAAGATGACGGCGCACAAGTTGTATTCCTAGACGAATACAAAAACAAAGATGGTGAGCCAATGGGCGTTATCATCCAAAAACGCGACGGCGGTTTCCTTTACACCACAACCGATATCGCGTGTGCGAAATACCGCTACGAAACTCTCGGTGCTGACCGTGTATTGTACTTCATCGATTCACGTCAACATCAACACCTGATGCAAGCTTGGACAATTGTTCGCAAAGCAGGTTACATCCCTGAAGAAGTGTCTTTAGAGCACCACGCATTCGGCATGATGCTAGGTAAAGATGGTCGCCCATTCAAGACTCGCGCAGGCGGTACTGTTCGACTTGCAGATCTTCTTGATGAAGCAGAAGAGCGTGCAGCCACTCTGATCGAATCTAAAAACCCTGAGCTATCAAGCGAAGAGAAAGCAGAGATTGCAACGACAGTAGCAATGGCGGCAGTGAAGTATGCGGACCTGTCTAAACACCGTACAACTGACTATGTGTTTGACTGGGACAACATGTTAGCGTTTGAAGGCAATACTGCACCATACATGCAATATGCTTACACTCGCGTTGCTTCTATCTTTGCTAAAGCTGGTTTGTCGATGGATGAACTGAGCGGTGATATCAAACTTACAGAAGAGAAAGAAAAAGCATTGATCGCGAAACTGCTTCAATTTGAAGAAGCAGTACAAGCAGTCGCTCGTGAAGGTCAACCGCACATCATGTGTAGCTACCTGTTCGAACTTGCTGGTCAGTTCTCTAGCTTCTACGAGGCATGCCCAATCCTAGTTGCTGAAGACGAGCAGGTAAAACAAAGCCGTTTGAAACTGGCGGCGTTAACAGCGAAGACCATCAAGCAAGGCCTGTCACTGCTAGGTATTAACACCCTAGAGCGCATGTAATACAGCAAGTTAATACAAGCAAATTGAAAAAAGGTTGGCGACATGTCAACCTTTTTTGTTTTGCTTACCGTATAATCATTTTCAGTTTCTATCATGGATGTTTTATATGAGTTTTCACCTTCACCCACAACTTGCTAAAGATACCGATGTGATTGGCCATTTCCCGCTCTGTGTTGCTCTACTCCATAAAGACGACGCTGTGCCATGGGTTATCTTGGTACCTAAAAAAGCGAATCTAAAAGAACTGCACCATTTACCAATGAACGAACAGCAGCAATTTCTGGTCGAATCTCAGGCAGTCAATCAAGCTTTGGAAGCGTTATTCCAACCAGCAAAGCTTAACCTTGGCGCTTTAGGCAACATGGTTCCTCAACTTCATATCCACCATATTGCACGCTTTGAAGACGATATCGCCTGGCCTGGACCTATCTGGGGAAATACTAAAGGTACGGTTCGTAGCGAGCAACTACAGGAAGAGATGTTGGTGAAACTACGCAGCTTGCTGTCGATGAGCAAAATATTTGTCACTGCTTAAGATCGCTTTTACCGACAAGTTTGGATAAATAAAGAGAAAGCCGCTTAATGCGGCTTTCTCTTTATTTCAATGACATCTTATTTCAATGACATCATTTTCACTACATAGTGACCGTGACTGACAGGCTATCTTGCTTGTTAATAACATAACGAACTCGCGTTACATGCTGAGCAGCATTGGTATCAATAAGGCGTGAAATAACGCCTTTCTTAATCCAAATAGCAAGCATGGCATCAACGCCGTCTTCGCTGATTGAAAACCGTTTAGCCAACTCCTTGCGAGTGATACTTCCCGTCTCTTCAATCGCCTGTTTCAGTTCGGTCAAAATCATGCCACTTGAACCTCAAGAACGTGCTGTTTGCGCCCTGCTCTCTTAAGCATTTGGAACACGGTGTAGTAGACCGCAATAATAGCAACTATCCAACTGATACTGGATAACGGATGACTCGCTAAGTTTACCGCTTGATAGAATATCGCCGCACAGCCATACGCTAGACCCATCGTCCATGCGGCAATAAAGTAAGAGTACTTTTTACCAAATTCACGAACGTATGCCCCCATAGCAGCTACACAAGGCGTGTAGAGAAGAATCATAATCAAGTAAGCAAATGCTGCACTGCCGCTTTCGAAATGTGAGTTCAAGTTACCGAAGATTGAAGAATCCACCTCTTGCTCTTGTGCAACGGCTTCGTTATCAGAAAGGTCACCCACCTCAATACCCAATGGATCAGAGAAACTCAATCCCATTAGGTTTTCAGGCACTGACATTACCGCTTCTTCTAAACTCGCCATTAAATCGAACTCTGCACCTTCTTCATCACCCGCTGTGGTGTAAAGATTGTTCAGCGTACCCACAACCGCTTCTTTGGCGAAAATACCCGTAATAATACCGACAGTAGCTGGCCAGTTATCTTGGTTCACACCAATCGGTGCAAATACCGGAGTCACAACCTGAGCAGCTTTCGATAATACTGAGGCTTCACTGTCTTGGTTACCAAACGAACCATCGGTACCTACAGAATTTAAGAAGCTTAAAATCGCTACCACCATAACAATGGTTTTACCTGCACCAAGCACGAAGCGATTAAGCTTTTGCCACGTTTTAATCAGTACGTTTTGCAGTGTTGGAAGTTCATAGTCAGGCATTTCCATCACTAAGCTATCGCTTGAGCCAGGATACAGCGTCTTCTTGAGAACCCAACCGGTAAACACCGCTGCAACAATTCCGAGTAGATAAAGCACAAATACAATGTTTTGACCACTTTGCGGGAAGAATGCGGCAGCAAAGAGCGCATACACTGGTAAGCGGGCGCCACACGACATAAACGGAGCCATAGAAGCAGCTAACTTACGTTCACGTTCTTGGTCTAAAGTACGAGTCGCCATAATAGCAGGCACGTTACAGCCGAAACCGAGTACCAAAGGTACAAACGCTTTGCCCGGTAGACCGATTTTTTGCATAACCTTATCAAGTACAAATGCTGCACGTGACATATAGCCAGAACTTTCTAATACAGCTAAGAACAGATACAAACAGGCAATAACGGGAATAAAGGTAGCAACGGTTTGGATACCGCCACCAATGCCATCCACCAGAACCGTCACTAACCAAACAGGCAGATGGTCATCAAGCAGATAATGGCCGCCATCAACCAGCAGTGCTCCAACACCAATATCAAAGAAGTCGATAAACGCACTACCAATGTTGATAGAGAACATAAACATCAGATACATCACGGCGAAGAAAAAAGGAACGCCTATCCATTTGTTTAAAATGATTTTATCGGCTTTCTCGGTAAAGCTGTGGCTCAACTTACCTTCACTACAACGAATTTGCTTACACTGTTCATGGAGATAAGTGTACTTGGTATCTGCCACATGTAAGTCTATATCCAGCCCGCACTCTTTCTGCTGCTTATAGACTTGTGCGCGGTCAGCTTCAGGCAAGCCGTTAATAACCATTAAATCGTTTTCAAGAGCACGAATAGCTAAAGCACGAGCAGCAACATCTTGTTCTTTAAACAATGGTATGAGTTGCTGAATTGCGGCTTCAAAGTTTTCGCCATAATTCAGTTCAACATCTTTAAGAGCGATACCTTGAATAAGTTGCTTATGCAGCTTTTCTTTGAAACGACGAACTTGTTCTCTGTTATTGGCAGAAAGGGTAAATACAGGACAACCCAACATTTCGGCAAGCAATTTGGTATCAATACGTTGACGATCACGCTTGAGAGCATCCATTTTATTGAGAACAACAACCATCGGTCTGCCGAGTTCACGCAGCTGCAATGTCATATATAGACTGCGTTCTAAGCTGGTTACATCTACAACGTTAATAATTAGATCTGCAGGATGAGTTAATACCGCTCTTGAAGCTATCGACTCATCAATACTGTTGCTATCGTTACCACTGTCTAAAGCATAAATTCCCGGTAAGTCAGTCAACCTAAAGTCATCACCAGAATGGGAATAACGGCCAGTCTTCTTCTCAACGGTGACCCCCGCCCAGTTTCCTACCTGCTGTTTTGCACCAGTTAGACCATTAAACAGCGTTGTTTTACCGCTGTTAGGGTTACCTACTGTAAGCACTTGATATTGCATTATGCTTTCTCCACTTCAATAGACGATGCAATGCTATCTCGCACTGCCAACGATATGCCTCTAACTTCAACCTGTAGCGGATCGCCCATCGGAGCTCTACGAATTAGCGTTACTTCTGTGTTTGGTAATAATCCCATCACCATAAGCTTTTTCCTAACCTCATTAGACAAACCGTTCATTGCTAGAACAGTGCCTCGGTCGCCATCATTTAAGTCAGATAGTTTCATAATGCATTTCGCCAATCGTAGTGTTAATGAGAAACATTTTTATTTGATATGTGAATAATACGCCCCTACAACCCAACAAATATTGCGTGAAATCAAATATTGCTAAAATGACAACTCTGAACGATGGCTGATTTATCTCGTCAAAAACGTCAAATTCAAAGAACATATTTATATATCAAAACTCACTGACTTTTCGCACCTTTCGACTAGAAACAAAATAAATAATTAAAATCAATAAGTTAAATCACACAAACTTTGTTGTCGTTTTTCTTATATAAAATTGTCGTTAATTTTATAAGGGTATAAATACGGTTTGATTATAGTCACTCCCGTCTTCACACATTCTCGAAGACATTTATTCCAGAAGTGATGCTATGTCACTCCGGCAGCAAGCGAAGGTGTCTTTGGCACCCGTGGTATAGTCCCCCGGCTATACCACGGTTTTTTTTATCTGCAGAAGCCTAATCAAGTCCCGGCACGTCTAGTTATCCCACACCACTTATAAGCAAACCAAGCAAACAACCTCCTCCAACCTACTTCGACTAGATATAACTTCGATTGCAGATAACGACATCCAGCTTTGCTGTTTCAACCTCTGTTGATTTCTCTTAGATCTCTTTTGAGAAGCTTATCTTGGACGCAAAAAATTACGTCCAAGATAATCTTTAGACTTGGGTTAGAAAATGAAGGTATTACAAAGGAAGAAGAAAAATGAACACCATTAATCTTGGTGTTCATCGATAAATTGAGTTGGTGACAGACCGAAATAATGTTTAAAACGTTGACTAAAGTAAGAAGGATCATTGAAGCCACACTCATATGCGGCTTGCGATACCTTTTCTCCACTTAACAAGCGTTGACAAGCTTTCTCCAATCGCACTTCGTTAAGATATTCTTTAAATGTTTTACCTGTAGCAGTTTTAAATCGTCTCTGGAAACTGCGTTCAGACATAAATAAAACTTTCACCACATTAGCAGTACTAAATTCCGCATCAGAAAAATTATCGACAACAAGCTGTTCAACCTTGCTAAGCCATTGGCTCTCAGTATCATCCAAGAGCTTGCCATCTGAACACTTTGAGTAAGAACCCAAGTCGGTTTCTAGTTGTTCAATATCCGCAGCAGGCCAAGATAGTTGTACAACGTTCTGTTCCTTAGACACATACACATTCATTTCACCGCCTGATTGCTCAACAAGATCGCTTAGCTGATTGAGAGCAAACCCTGACGTGGTTGTCATGGTCTGTTCAACATTTTTAGCGCTTCCACCTTGATCACTCATCGTTACCAAAACACGACCATTCACTTCATAGCAACGAACTACAAGCGCTTGATTCTTGAATAAACGTTTCATAGCCTCTGCAAATAAAGCATTAAAAATCACATCCAGATTAAACTGCTGCAATTTTACGTAACTTCTTCTACTTTGAATCTCTGCATCCAGAATCATTCCAGCAATAGAAAATTCATCACTCCAACTGCTCACTACAGATTCCAGAACCAGAGACAGGTTATGCGTTAATATTGTCGATTCACTATCGGAACGCACATTCTTAACCTGTTCCAACTCAATTCTGGCTTCTTCCACCAGTGTTTCTAATTCTGTTTGATTTGCTTCACGAACGCCGTTCCTCAACTTTTCTAATCTTGGTTCGATAGCCATTAGAATGTTTTCCAACAGTGCGTGGCGAATCTGAATCTGCTTTCGAAGTTGCAAGTTGTTGCTGAGTACGATTTTACTTTGGTGCCTAAGCTGGCTAGTTTTCAAATCTACTTGCTCTTTGAGCAGTCGGTTTGCTTTCATCATCATGCGAGAGCGCCACCAAACAACTAGTATCAACAAAGAGATAAGGCTCAGTACATAAACGATGAAAGCCGTCATAGAGAGATACCAAGGCTCTATAACGTGAAACGATAAATAGCTTTCTAGTTTGTTACGTTGCTCTGCGGTAGAACTGCGTAAATGGAGTTGATAATTGCCCGGACGTAGATGATCAAGCGTGAGTTGCGAACCTTCGATAGGTAGCCATGTGCTGCTTTCCGTTAACTTATATTCAAGACTCAAGTTAACGGTTTGGGGTAAAGCGCCAAAAGTGAGGCTTAGTGAGCGACCGTAATCGACACTAAACTCCGAAGGGCTTCCAACCGACAACAACTTATCGTCAATTTTGATCTGGCTAATAATGACAGGAGAATGGGGCAGACTTGAGACGGACAGCTCTTCAGCAGAAACTTTCACCAAACCTAGCGCAGAACCAATCACTAACTGTGGGTAAGCCGAGCTTAGGCTCGAAGCGCAAACACCTGGAAGAAACTCATTGTTAATTAACCCGTATGGCTCACCAAAATGCTTTTTCACCGCTCCTTGATAGTTATACAGAGTTAGCCCTCTAGAAGAGGATAGCCAGACCCCCTGAGAGCTCTCCATTAAGCATTTAGGACTAATGCTATCTTCGGCTAATACAATAGGAAGCAGTTCGCCACTATCGCTTTGTTGTTTGTAAACACCATAGTCGCTCGCGAACCAAACATGCCCATCTCGGTCTTCAATCACTGAATGGTTTTGCCCATACTCACTACTTGCACTATTGAATGTAATTCTCTGATCTCTGATTGAATAAGTGCCATGCTCAGTGCCAATCAGGATGCCATTGTGTAATGTAGCTTTTAACTGAGTTATCGTGGCAGGAAGATAAGCATCAACTAGCCAATCATCACCATATTCCACAAACGCTTTGTTGACTGTGTTGTAAGACCACAGTTTATTGCCGGACACTCCCCATAGTTCATCATGGCTGTCCACTTCAATTCGATCCACTTTGGCATGAGTTAGCAAAAGTGGAAGCGAGACTTTCACTACTTTTGAATGAACGACATCGAATTTAACTAAACCGTCATCAGTGGCTAACCATAAATTGTTACCCATCAAGACCGAATCGTTGACTTGCCCTTCATAAAGCATCTCTCGTTGTGGTGATTGGTTAAAATTAATACGAGTCACACCTGTTGGCGTTGAGAGCAAAAACTCGTCGTTGACTTGCAGATAGGCAATATTCTTAATATCTGCATTCAAGTCGCTTTTCGTCAGCTTCTTAGACAAAACACGATTAAATTTCTGACCAAACATTGAGTAGTAAAACACACCTTTCTCAGAAGCAATCCATATCCCCCCTTGTGCGTCGTTCACTAAAGAAAAAATCTTATGACCTTTAAGCGAGTAACCACTGTGTACGTTGCTCTTTAGTTTTGTCGTACTCTGATTCAATAATGAATGGACGAACAAGCCGTTCTCTGTGCCAATCCAATATTCATTTTCTGTTTCAGCGATAGAGAGTACGTGCGATTTGGCGATTTTTTGAGGATCTTTAGATTTGTTTTTTAAATCCACCAGCAGCACGCCATCCAATGTTCCAACAAGCATCTCTCTGCGTTTTTCAGAGAAGAATAAAGTTTCAACGTAGTCATCGCCCGAACGAGGCACGTGAACAAAACTGTGATTTTCTGATAGAAAAACACCGGAGTTTGTTGCTAGCACCCACTTTGAAATACCGAATGTCGCGTCATTAACCACGACCCTCTTTGATTTATCAAAGTGGGTCAGTGTTTTTAGTGTGTAAGACTCGAGTAAAAGCGATTGCGTATTGTAAGTGTAGAAATGGTCTTTGCTTACCATCCAAATAGACATCCCAGAAACGCCTATCTTATCGATGGCTGTACCGGCAGGTAGCTCCACAACACGGGTTCGTACATCATTGGTCGATATTTTGTTCAGACTGCCATTTATTACAGTCCAGAAAGAATTGTTCAAGTACACAAGTTGCTGGTAGTCATTGGATAGGATGGAACCTTGCCTCGGCAAAATGGCTTGCCCGTCAAAAAAGCGTATTTTGCCATGGACATCATGCAGCCAAATACCACCCGCTTCACCAACGAATAAACTCTTGGCCGCATAGACTTTGCCTTGTGTCTGAGTTGGCAATGGATAAAACACAGAGGGAGACTTCTCGATGGCATTTGCTGCAAACACGCCAAAGTAGAAAACAGCAAAGACAAGACACCAGATGCGATACAAAATAAACCCTTTCTATGACCAAAGAGGTTCGCGACAGTTAATTCGCGACAAAAAAGAACTTGCATTGTATAGAAAAAAAGCGGCAGTTGAAGGGAGAAGTGTAATAAAATTTTATTTATCAGTGTGTATCACACATGAAAGACGATTAAACATCGCCTTTCATGTGTGAATATCTGTAAAAATCACTAAGTAATAAATAAATTGCTTAATGTTATTTCGCGAGACAGCCGTAAAAACTATCGCTCATAGAGTGAAGAAACTTGAAGTAACTGCCTTTTGATACAGGGATATCTATACCTAAAGGATCGAGAACGCCCGTTTGTGCATCACTACCTCTTAGCACACTTTCAATTACAGCAGGTTGAAACTGAGGCTCAGAGAAAACACATTTTGCTTCATTAGCAGCTAGTGCTTTCCGTATGGCAATCAGAGTCTTAGCACCCGGCTTTCTGTCTGGACTGACGGTAAAATGGCCAATATTATTCAACCCATAATGCTGCTCAAAGTAATCATAAGCATCATGAAAAACGTAATACGGCTTGTGCTTTACTTGGTCGAGCTTAGCAGCAATGTCTTTATCTGTTTGATGTAATGAATTAATAAAGTCACTTAAATTTTTGTTGTATATGTCTTTATGCTCTACATCCGAAGTAACAAGAGTTTGTGTAATCGCTTTTGCCACCTGCTCTGCCTGTTCTACGCCCAACCAGAAGTGTGGGTCATGGGTTCCATGGTTATGCCCATCTTGTTGATGATCGTGTCCCATTTCGCCATACGAACGCAGCTTCAAATCTGGTACTTCACTTAGTGTTAAGACG
Source organism: Vibrio sp. C8 (assembly GCF_054051265.1). Taxonomy (NCBI): domain Bacteria; kingdom Pseudomonadati; phylum Pseudomonadota; class Gammaproteobacteria; order Vibrionales; family Vibrionaceae; genus Vibrio; species Vibrio sp. C8. The sequence continues at coordinate 90,463 of NZ_JBPAOE010000011.1, read as the reverse complement.
TTGTCTTGCTGACTAAGAACTTTCTCCAAAAAAGGTTCAAGATCTTTACCAAACCAAATAACCAACGAACTGTGGCGAATGGTTTTTACATCCGAAGGGCGAAGAGCGTAATCGTGTGGTGACGCATTGGCTGAGAGCAAAACTTCTGGCTCGGTCACTCCCAGAGTCAACTCATGCGTTATCATCTGAATTGGTTTAATACTTGTCAGAATGGTATTTGCCCAACCAGAAACCGGTAAGACAATTAGACTCAATAAAAGAGTGATTCTCGAAAACATGGGAGCTTGTATATCCTGTGGCGTTAATATTGGATAAATGTTACATTATAACATCAGTCAATTGCAAATGAGTTCCATTAATGTCAGCGCTTATTGAGTTGCAAGATATCTGCGTAGATTTCAACCAACTCCGAGTATTAGATCGCGTCAACCTTGCTCTTTCGAAAGGAAAGATAACAACCCTTATCGGACCAAATGGAGCAGGAAAATCGACTTTAGTTAAAGTACTACTCGGTCTTCATACACCGACTTCAGGTAATGTCGTCAAAGCGAAAAATGTAAAGATTGGCTACGTCCCGCAGAAGCTAAAACTTAACGATACGTTACCGCTCACCGTAGAGCGTTTTCTAAAACTCGCAGGTAAGTATAGTCGCCAGGAACTAACTGAAGCGATGCGATTGGTTGGTGCCGAACATTTGGCAAGAAATGATATGCACAAACTCTCTGGCGGTGAAAACCAGCGTGTCTTACTTGCACGAGCTTTGCTACAAAGACCTGACATCCTTGTATTGGATGAGCCAGCTCAAGGTGTGGATGTGCAAGGCCAAATTGACTTATACGATTTAATAAATACCATTCGTCAGCGTTTCGGCTGTGGTGTATTTATGGTTTCCCATGATCTTCATCTGGTAATGGCAAAAACCGATGAGGTAATTTGTTTACATCACCATGTGTGTTGTTCTGGTACTCCAGAGCACATCACGAAACACCCAAGTTATATCGCTTTATTCGGTGACCGTAGCCGAGAAACATTAGCGTTTTATCATCACAACCATGAACACCATCATCATGATCTTTCTGGTCAGCCAGTAAAAGGCGATGCTGGTACATGTTCTCACCACTCCCATGGTCATCATCAACATGATTGAATTTCTACTTCCATCGATTCTTGCTGGTATTGGTATTGCAATTATTGCAGGCCCACTAGGTTCTTTTGTTGTTTGGCGCAAAATGGCCTACTTTGGCGACACGTTAGCTCACGCCTCTCTTATGGGGCTTGCGTTGGGCTTTCTTTTGGACATCAACCTTTATTTTGCGCTGCTTATTTGTTGCTTAGGATTGGCCTTCATTTTAGTGACTCTGCAAAAGCAGCAGTTGGTTGCTACCGACACGTTACTTGGCATATTGGCTCACAGCTCTCTATCGCTCGGTCTGATTGCTGTTAGTTTTCTCGACAATGTTCGTATCGATTTAATGAGTTATCTGTTCGGTGATCTGCTTGCAGTAAACCCTTCTGACTTAATCTTTATCTGGAGCGGTGTGATCATTGTAGGCGCGATTCTTTACCTGTTCTGGCGTCCATTGCTTTCAAGCAGTGTGAATGAGGAACTTGCGTCGGTAGAAGGCATCAACATTGACCTGATGCGTTTGGTGCTCATGCTATTAGTAGGTTTAGTGATTGCTGTGGGGATGAAGTTTGTAGGTGCTCTGATCATGACTTCACTGCTTATTATTCCAGCTGCGACTGCAAGAAGACTGGCTCAAACGCCAGAACAAATGGCGCTGTTTGCCGCCTTAATTGGCATCATCAGCGTTCTGTGCGGACTAACTTTATCTTGGCACTTTGACACGCCAGCAGGTCCGTCAGTCGTTATCAGTGCAAGCACATTGTTCATGCTTAGCCATATCGTAAAAAGAAGTTAATTCTTTCTTTAGAGCTTCCAATAAAAAACCCAAGCCTAAGCTTGGGTTTTCTTTATCTTGAATAATATTACCAACCGGTAACTTCACGCAGAGCTTTACCGATGTCCGCTAGGCTCTTAACCGTTTTCACGCCAGCAGATTCAAGTGCAGCAAATTTCTCTTCCGCTGTACCTTTACCACCAGAGATGATTGCGCCCGCGTGGCCCATACGTTTACCCGGAGGAGCAGTTACACCCGCGATGTAAGAAACAACCGGCTTAGTTACGTTTTCTTTGATGAACGCTGCTGCGTCTTCTTCCGCTGTACCACCGATTTCACCAATCATTACAATTGCTTCAGTCTCTGGGTCTTCTTGGAACAGTTTTAGAATATCGATAAAGTTTGAACCCGGAATTGGGTCACCACCGATACCAACACAGGTAGACTGGCCGAAACCTTCATCAGTAGTCTGTTTAACTGCTTCATAAGTCAGAGTACCAGAACGAGATACGATACCTACTTTACCTTTCTTATGAATATGGCCTGGCATGATACCGATCTTACATTCGTCTGGAGTAATAACACCCGGACAGTTAGGGCCAATCATACGTACGCCAGTTTCTTCCAGCTTCACTTTCACATCGATCATATCGATAGTTGGGATGCCTTCCGTGATCGTTACGATTAGCTGAATACCTGCATCGATAGCTTCTAGAATTGCATCTTTACAGAATGCTGCTGGAACGTAGATAACTGTTGCTGTAGCGCCAGTTGCTTCTACTGCTTCACGTACAGTGTTGAACACAGGTAGACCTAGGTGAGTTTGACCACCTTTACCCGGAGAAACACCACCAACCATTTGCGTGCCGTAAGCGATCGCTTGCTCAGAGTGGAAAGTACCTTGACCGCCAGTAAAACCTTGGCAGATCACTTTAGTATCTTTGTTAATAAGTACAGACATTATTTGCCCTCCGCAGCAGCAACAACTTTTTGAGCTGCGTCAGTTAGTGACTCAGCTGCAATGATATCAAGACCAGAACTTGCAAGAACTTCACGACCAAGCTCCGCGTTCGTACCTTCTAGACGAACAACAACCGGAACGCTTACGCCAACTTCTTTCACTGCTCCGATAATACCTTCTGCGATCATGTCACAGCGTACGATACCACCAAAGATGTTTACTAGAACGGCTTTTACATTGTCATCAGATAGGATGATCTTGAATGCTTCAGCTACACGCTCTTTCGTTGCACCACCACCTACATCTAGGAAGTTTGCAGGTTTGCCACCGTGTAGGTTAACAATGTCCATTGTACCCATTGCTAGACCTGCACCGTTAACCATACAGCCAACGTTACCGTCTAGAGCTACGTAGTTTAGTTCCCACTGAGCTGCGTGTGCTTCACGCTCGTCTTCTTGTGAAGGATCGTGCATTTCACGCAGTTTAGGCTGACGATACATAGCGTTTGAGTCGATATTGATTTTACCGTCGAGGCACAATAGGTTGCCTTCGCCAGTAATCACAAGAGGGTTGATCTCTAGTAGAGCTAGATCGTACTGAGAGAACATTTGGCCAAGACCCATAAAGATCTTAACGAATTGTTTAATTTGGTCACCAGCAAGGCCTAGTTTGAACGCAAGTTCACGACCTTGGTAAGCTTGTGGGCCTACGAGTGGGTCAATTGCTGCTTTGTGAATTAACTCTGGAGTCTCTTCAGCAACTTTTTCAATTTCTACACCACCTTCCGTTGATGCCATGAACACAATTTTACGTGTAGCACGGTCAACAACTGCACCTAAATACAGTTCATTTGCGATGTTTGATGCTTCTTCAACCAGAATCTTAGTAACAGGCTGACCATTTGCGTCTGTTTGGTAAGTGACTAGGTTTTTACCTAGCCACTTTTGAGCGAACTCTTTAACGCCTTCTTTAGTATCGTGAAGTTCAACACCGCCCGCTTTACCGCGACCGCCTGCGTGAACCTGACACTTAACGACTTTTTTTGCTGTACTGATACGGCCAGCAGCTTCAAAAGCTTCTTGTGGCGTATCACATGCATAACCTTCGGGTACAGGCAATCCAAATTCTGCAAACAGCTGTTTGGCTTGGTATTCATGCAAATTCATTTTGATATTCCGTTTGTTCTTCCTTTGAAGGAATTATTATTTCCATAACGCTACAGTCTTGGCTGCGTTTGCGTTCGTAGGGCTTTACAAATAAGTCGTTGAAACTTAGATGAAGGCCAGATGTTGGGCAGTCTAGCCTTGGGCGCTATGGGCGTCTAGTCACCCTAGGGTAACTAGACGTTTTAGCGATATTAAATGTCTAATAGCAGACGTGCTGGGTCTTCTAGTAGTTCCTTAACGGTTACTAGGAAGCCTACTGACTCACGGCCATCGATTAAACGGTGATCGTAAGATAGTGCCAGGTACATCATAGGTAAGATTTCAATCTTACCGTCCACTACCATCGCGCGATCTTGAATCTTATGCATACCCAAGATTGCTGCTTGTGGTGGGTTGATGATTGGCGTAGACATTAACGAGCCAAATACACCACCGTTAGTGATCGTGAAGTTACCACCCACTAATTCTTCTACCGTCAACTTACCATCACGACCTTTAAGTGCGAGTTCTTTAATGCCTTTTTCCACTTGAGCAAAACCAAGGGTATCCGCATCTTTAAGTACTGGCGTCACCAAACCACGAGGTGTTGATACCGCAATGCTGATATCAAAGAAGTTGTGGTAAACGATATCCTCTCCATCCAATGAAGCATTAACTTCTGGGTAACGTTTTAGAGCTTCTGTTACGGCTTTCACGTAGAAAGACATAAAACCGAGACGAATGCCGTGGCGCTTCTCAAACTGGTCTTGATACTGCGCACGAAGATCCATAATAGGCTTCATGTTTACTTCGTTGAATGTCGTCAACATTGCAGTGCTGTTCTTAGCTTCAAGCAGACGCTCTGCAATACGTTTACGAAGGCGAGTCATCGGTACGCGTTTTTCGCTACGAGCTGCAACAGGTGCTGGCGCTGCTGCTTCAGCAACAGGTGCTGGCGCTGCTGCTTCAGCAACAGGAGCTGGTGCTGCTTTGTTCGATGCTAGGTGCGCTTCGATATCTTCACGAGTAATACGACCGCCTACCCCAGAACCTTTCACGTCACTCGCTTCTAGGTTGTGTTCTGCAAGCAGACGACGAACTGCTGGGCTTAGCGCATCGTTCGTTTCTTCCGTCAACGTCGCTTTGTGACGTTTGTCTGGAGAAGCTTCGCTTGAATCCGCAGAGTCTTTAGTTGGCTCGCCTGCAACAACTCCAGGAGTTAGGCGTGCAAGTAGTTGTTTAGAAAGAACGGTTGCACCTTCTTCTTCAAGAATCGCTTCTAGTACACCTTCTTCCGGAGCTGGTACTTCTAAAACAACTTTATCAGTTTCGATTTCAACAATGACTTCGTCACGAGCAACCATATCGCCCGGTTTCTTGTGCCAAGTCGCGACAGTTGCGTCCGCTACTGATTCAGGTAAGTCTGGAACCAGAATTTCAATTGTCATATCTGTGTCTTCCTTTTACTTCTAGTTCTTAAGCTATGTTCAGAGCGTCATCAACTAACGCTTTCTGTTGCTTCAAGTGTACCGACATATAGCCTACTGCTGGTGATGCAGAAGCAGGACGGCCTGCATATTTCAAATCGGCGCCTGCTGGGATCGCCGCACGGAAATTGTGTTGACTACAGTACCAAGCGCCTTGGTTTTGAGGCTCTTCCTGACACCATACATAATCAACAGCGTTAGTGTATTGTTCGATAGCCGCTTGTACTTCTTCCATCGGGAATGGGTAAAGCTGTTCAATACGAACGATAGCAACATCATCTTGTTCATTGCTACGACGTTGTTCTAACAAGTCGTAGTAAACTTTACCTGAACAGAATACAACGCGTTTAACGTTAGCAGGCTTCAAATTGTCAATTTCACCGATAGCTGGCAAGAATGTTCCTTGCGCTAGCTCTTCCATGCTTGACACACATAGAGGATGACGAAGCAGAGATTTTGGTGACATAACAATGAGCGGACGACGCATCTTACGTACAACCTGACGACGCAGCATGTGGTAAACCTGTGCTGGTGTAGAAGGTACGATAACTTGCATGTTTTGCTCAGCACATAGCTGTAGGTAACGTTCTAGACGCGCAGATGAGTGCTCTGGACCTTGACCTTCGTAACCATGAGGCAACAACATGGTCAAGCCACATAGACGAGCCCACTTCTGTTCACCAGAAGAGATGAATTGGTCGATAACAACCTGAGCACCGTTTGCGAAGTCACCAAACTGTGCTTCCCAAATCGTCAAACCGCCCGGTTCCGCTGTCGCATAACCATATTCAAATGCCAATACCGCTTCTTCAGACAATACTGAGTCCAAAACTTCGAATGGACCTTGGTTGTCATGAATATTCGCTAAAGGAATGTACGTGCTCGCGTCTGTTTGGTTATGTAGAACCGAATGACGGTGGAAGAAGGTACCACGACCAGAGTCCTGACCAGAGATACGAATTCGCTTACCGATATCAACCAAAGTTGCGTAAGCCAAGGTTTCCGCCATACCCCAATCAAGTTTTTTCTCACCAGTAATCATTGACTTACGATCGTTGTAGATTTTTTCTACACGACTTTGAAGTTTATGACTCTCTGGATGTGAACAAGTGCGTGTTGCAAGCTCTTTCAGGCGATCAAGATCAATTTGGCTATCCCAATCAATATTCCAGTCATGGCCTAAGTACGGAGACCAGTCGACAGAGTGCATTGCCATTGGTCGCCATTCTTTAACGACGACTTCACCACGGTCCAACGCATCACGATATTCATTCACTAATTGAGTGGCTGTCTCAATATCGCATTCTTTACGATCGATCAGCACATCAGCGTATAGCTTACGTGGTGTTGGATGTTTTTTAATTTTTTGGTACATCAGAGGCTGAGTTGCATTTGGCTCATCAGCTTCGTTGTGTCCGTGACGGCGATAACAAACAAGGTCAATCACAACATCACGTTTGAACTCATTACGGTAATCAAGAGCAATGCGCGTTACGAAAGCAACCGCTTCTGGATCGTCAGAGTTAACGTGGAAGATTGGCGCCTGAACCATTTTCGCGATGTCAGTACAGTACATGGTTGAACGCGTGTCACGAGGGTTCGACGTCGTGAAACCAACTTGGTTGTTAACCACGATACGAACCGTACCACCGACACAGTAACCACGAGCCAATGACATGTTAAATGTTTCAGCTACAACACCTTGCCCAGCAACAGCTGAGTCACCGTGAATAGTAATAGGAAGTACTTTGCTACCATCTTCATCGCCTAGACGATCTTGACGTGCGCGTACAGAGCCCATAACTACTGGGTTTACAATCTCAAGGTGAGAAGGGTTAAACGCCAGTGCTAAGTGAACATCACCACCTGGGGTTGCGAAATCCGCAGAGAAACCTTGGTGATATTTAACGTCACCGGTACCCCATGTTTCGTCATGCTTGCCAGCAAACTCATCAAACAAGTCTTGAGGTTTTTTGCCCAAAACGTTAACAAGCATATTCAAGCGACCACGGTGCGCCATACCAACGACAACTTCACGCATACCGTTTTTACCAGCATGACGGATCAACTCTTTAGTCATTGGGATTAATGCGTCGCCACCTTCCAGAGAGAATCGTTTCGCGCCTGGGAATTTTGCGCCTAAGTAGCGCTCAAGGCCTTCCGCTGCAGTTAATTCATCAAGGAAAGTGTTTTTCTCTTCGAGAGTGAAAGATGGCTGACCTACCACTGATTCTAAACGTTGTTGGATCCAACGCTTTTGCTCAGTGTCTGTCATGTGCATGTATTCAGCACCGATAGAACCACAATAAGTCTGTTCTAGAGATTTGTAGATATCCTTTAACTTCATGGTTTCTGTGCCAACGGCAAAGGAACCAACGTTAAAGGTTTCTTCCATATCATCTTCGGTAAGATTGTGGAAAGCAGGATCCAATTCCGCCACAGGTGGGCGTTTCCACAAATTTAGGGGGTCAAGTTTAGCAGCTTCATGTCCGCGGAAGCGGTAAGCATTGATAAGCTGTAATACTTTTACTTGTTTTGCATCGACTTCGGGGTCACTAACTTGGACATTGTAATGCTTTGTCTCTTGAGCGAGTCGTCGGAAGTAATCACGGACACGTGAATGCGGCTGTTCAACCACATTTTCAGGCTGCGTAGGCAAACCATCAAAAACACGTTTCCACTCCTCACTTACCAGATCGGGATCACTTAGATACAGTTCGTAGATATCTTCTACATAAGTTGCATTGGCGCCAGCCAAGTGTGAAGACTCGAGCCACGCCTTCATCACGCCGTTGTGCATTATTTTCCCTTAACTAGTAGGTTTCACGTTTGCTTCGGTCTATGCCGAGCTACAAAGGCAGGCCCTAAGGCCTGCAATCTTGTGACTATTTTAAACAGAACGATTAATCAGCATAGATTTAATATGGCCGATTGCTTTCGTCGGATTTAACCCTTTAGGACAAACACTTACACAGTTCATGATGCCATGGCAACGAAAAACGCTAAATGCATCATCAAGATTAGATAAGCGTTCATCTGTCGCAGTGTCACGACTATCAATTAACCAGCGATAAGCAGCTAAAAGACCTGCAGGACCAATAAACTTATCAGGATTCCACCAGAACGAAGGACATGAAGTTGTACAACATGCACACATGATACATTCGTACAGACCATCTAAATGCGCGCGCTCTTCAGGAGACTGTAAGTTCTCACGTGAAGGAGGTAAATCACCTTCAGAGATCAAGAACGGTTTTACTTTTGCGTAGTTGTCATAGAACTGGGTCATATCAACGATCAAGTCACGAACAACTGGCAAACCAGGTAGTGGACGAATCACAATTTTACCGCCTTTAAGTGCAGATAAAGGTGTGATACATGCCAGACCGTTTTTACCATTCATGTTTAAACCATCGGAACCACAAACACCTTCACGACATGAACGACGGAATGCGATTGTAGGGTCTTGTTCTTTCAGCAAAATAAGCGCATCAAGAACCATCATATCCGAGCCATCTTCAACCTCAAGCTCATACTCTTTCATATACGGCTTGTTGTCTACATCCGGATTGTAACGATACAAAGAGAAGTTCAATTTCATTGGTTAATCCTCCCTTAGTATGTACGGATTTTTGGAGGGAACGCTTCACGATGTACTGGCGTCATGTTTACATCACGCTTACTCATCTGTTCCGTCTCTGGGTTATAGATAGAGTGATATAGCCAATTAGCATCATCACGGTCTGGGAAATCGAAGCGAGCATGTGCGCCACGGCTTTCTGTACGGTAGTTCGCCGCTACAGCCGTTGAGAATGCTGTTTCCATTAAGTTATCCAACTCTAGACACTCAATACGTTGAGTGTTGAACTCAGAAGACTTATCTGAAAGATGAGCTTCTTGCAGACGCTCACGAATCACCTTCAACTCTTCTAGACCTTGTGCCATTGCATCACCTTCACGGAATACCGAGAAGCTGTTTTGCATACAGCGTTGTAGGTCTTTACGGATTTGGAATGGGTCTTCGCCACCTTTGCTGTTTTCCCAACGCATGGTACGCGCTAGCGAGGCTTCGATATCCGATTCGGTTGCTGGACGTGCTTCTGCTTGCGCCGCAAGAGTTTCACCTAAGTGAAGACCGGTTGCACGACCGAACACCACTAGGTCAAGCAGTGAGTTACCGCCTAGACGGTTTGCACCGTGAACAGATACAGATGCGATCTCACCACAAGCAAACAAGCCTTGAACTTCCATATCTTTACCAGAAGCATCTTGTTTAATCGCCTGACCGGAAACCTGAGTTGGTACGCCACCCATCATGTAGTGACAGGTTGGGATAACTGGAATTGGCTCTTTTACTGGATCAACGTGAGCAAAGGTACGAGAAAGCTCACAGATACCAGGGAGACGAGATTCAAGAACGTCTCTACCTAGGTGATCCAGTTTCAATTTGATGTGTGGACCCCAAGGACCATCACAACCACGACCTTCACGAATTTCAATCATCATTGAACGAGCAACCACGTCACGACCAGCAAGATCTTTTGCGTTTGGAGCATAACGTTCCATGAAACGCTCGCCGTCTTTATTTAGAAGGTAACCACCTTCACCACGACAACCTTCAGTTACGAGTACGCCCGCACCCGCAATACCTGTTGGGTGGAATTGCCACATTTCCATGTCTTGCATTGGTACGCCAGCACGTAGCGCCATACCGACACCGTCACCAGTATTGATATGAGCGTTAGTCGTAGAAGCGTAAATACGACCCGCACCACCCGTTGCCAGAATCGTTGCTTTAGATTTGAAGTAACAAATCTCACCAGTTTCCATACATAGAGCAGTACAACCTAAGATGGCACCATCTTGGTTCTTCACTAAATCCAGTGCATACCACTCAGAGAAAATGGTTGTCTTATGTTTGATGTTTTGTTGGTAAAGAGTGTGTAGTAGCGCGTGACCAGTACGGTCAGCCGCAGCCGCAGTACGAGCAGCCTGTTCACCACCAAACTCTTTAGATTGACCACCAAACGGACGTTGATAGATTGAACCATCTTCAAAACGAGAGAATGGAAGCCCCATACGCTCAAGTTCGATAACCGATTCAGGACCGTTCTTACACATATACTCGATAGCGTTTTGGTCTCCGATGTAATCAGAACCTTTTACCGTATCGTACATGTGCCACTGCCAGTTATCTTTGTGAGAGTTACCAAGAGCAACGGTAATACCACCTTGAGCAGATACTGTGTGTGAACGAGTTGGGAATACTTTAGATAGCAAAGCACAAGATAGGCCTTGCTCAGAAATTTGCAGTGCAGCACGCATGCCAGCACCACCAGCGCCGATTACTACGGCATCAAACTCACGAACAGGAATAGTCACTTACGCACCCCACAAAACAAACAGGCCAGAGAAGAAGTATCCAAACAGAATTGCAATGACGACTAATTGAAGACCGCCACGAAGTTTAGAACACTTTACGTAGTCAGTTAGTACTTGCCATAAGCCGATCCAGCCGTGGATAAGTACTGAAACTAACGCCAACATTGTGAAGACTTTCGTAAACGTTCCTCCGAAGAAGGACGTCCATGAGACATATGAGATATCTGTGAAAGCGCAGAAACTCACAAGATAGATCGTGTAAAGAGTCATGATGATCGCGGTAGAGCGAATTAGTAAGAAATCATGAACTCCATTGCGACCGAATGAAGAAACGTTTTTTACCATACCAAGATCCCCGCCAATACAGATAAAATGGCTGTTGCAACGAAAGCAACTTTCGCACTCATTGCTCCAGATTCAAGCTCCTCGAAATGACCAAGATCCATCAATAAATGACGAATACCACCAGCGATGTGGTAGGCCAAAGCGGTTAAAATTCCCCAAAGAATAAACTTGGCAAAAAAACCACCTACGAGATGACTCGCATCCATGAAGCCTTGTGGCGAAGATAATGATAAGGATAGTAACCAAAGCAGTATGCCGACTGCTACAAACGTAATAACCCCTGACACACGGTGAAGGATTGATGCGATTGCGCTAATCGGAAAGCTAATGGTCTGTAAATCTAAATTAACAGGTCTTGACTTTCTTTCTTTCACGGGCTTGCTCACTCAGCTCCATTGAGCATTTATAGTTATGGATGTTTTTTGGTGGCAAAGCCATAAAACTTAACATTTACTTAACAAATAACCGCTATATTCAGCACTTAAGTTGTAAATAAATTGTTAACAACAAGAATAAAAACCTCTCATTCTAATTGTTTCTAGCCTTGAATTTATAAGGTTTCCACCAAAATTAACTGCGCCAATATACGGCTGGCAACATTCTAATACAATTGATGTAACAATTTTTGCTACATAGAACAGATTTTTAACTTTATATGTATAAAAAATCAAAGAAAGTGCACACATCAGATGAAGAAAATTGACTTTGATGTGGATCAGACGTAAAAAAAGGCACACAAAACATCCTGGACGGATTAAATAATAAACAAAGGAGATTGTTATGGCAGATAAGAAAGCGACCCTTCATATTGAAGGCAAAGCGCCAATTGAACTGCCGATTATGGACGGGAGTATCGGCCCACAAGTAATCGATGTTCGCAAACTTGGAGCGAATGGCTACTTCACATTTGACCCGGGTTTTCTTGCCACTGCATCCTGTGAATCTCAAATCACTTACATCGACGGCGACAAAGGTGTTCTGCTACACCGTGGTTACCCTATCGATCAGTTAGCCAATAACGCCGACTACTTAGAAGTGTGTTACATCCTTCTTTACGGTGAAGCCCCTACTCGTGAAAAATACGAAGAGTTCAAGAAAATTGTAACGCGCCACACCATGGTACATGAGCAAATCGCAAGCTTCTTCCACGGCTTCCGTCGTGATGCTCACCCAATGGCCGTGATGTGTGGTGTAGTTGGTGCACTTGCAGCCTTCTACCACGATTCTTTAGACATCAATAATGACCAACACCGCGAAATCGCGGCATACCGTCTACTGTCTAAAATGCCAACATTGGCAGCAATGTGTTACAAGTACTCTGTAGGTCAACCATTTATTTACCCACGTAATGATCTTGGCTATGCAGAAAACTTCCTACACATGATGTTCGCAACACCATGTGAAGAGTATGACGTTAACCCAGTCGTTGCTCGCGCGATGGATAAAATCTTTACCCTTCACGCAGACCATGAACAAAACGCATCAACTTCAACAGTGCGTCTAGCCGGTTCTTCTGGTGCTAACCCGTTTGCATGTATTGCTGCAGGTATCGCATCTCTTTGGGGACCTGCTCACGGTGGTGCTAACGAAGCATGTCTGCGTATGCTCGAAGAAATTGGTTCTGTAGACAAGATCCCTGAATACGTAGAGCGTGCTAAGGATAAAGATGACCCATTCCGTCTAATGGGCTTCGGTCACCGCGTGTACAAAAACTACGACCCTCGTGCTACGGTTATGCGTGAAGCATGTCACGAAGTGCTTAAAGAGCTTAACATCAAGGATCCTCTATTGGATGTGGCGATGGAGCTTGAACGTATTGCCCTGTCAGATGAGTACTTCATCGAGAAGAAACTTTACCCGAACGTAGATTTCTACTCAGGTATCATTCTGAAAGCGATTGGTATTCCAGTATCAATGTTTACAGTAATCTTTGCGATGTCTCGTACTATCGGTTGGATTGCACACTGGAACGAAATGCACAGTGACCCTTCAAACCGTATCGGTCGTCCACGTCAGCTGTACACTGGTCTTAAAATGCGTGACTTCGAGCCTCTACACGAGCGCGAATAACTCCGTATTAATACGTACTAATAAAAAGAGCGAGATATTATCTCGCTCTTTTTATTTCGTTTACCGACTAGACTGGATTATCAATATCAATAAAAGTGACATCAAATCCATGTTGCTCTGCTAACCATTCACCTAACGCTTTAATGCCGTAACGTTCAGTTGCATGATGACCCGCGGCAAAATAGTGAATGTTAAGTTCTCTTGCCGAATACGTGGTGCGCTCCGAAATCTCGCCAGAAATAAAAGCATCCATCCCCTGTGAAGCAGCTAACTCAATAAAATCCTGACCACCACCAGTACACCACCCTAACTGCAGAATTCTTTTGTCTGCCAGTTCAGGTTCAATATGCAATGGCTCGCGATTTAACACAGTTGCAATACGTTGCGCTAATTCTGCTCCCGTCATTTCTTGCTGAAGCCGACCAAACATCGCCACAGATTGAGAATGGCCTTCAAGTCCGCCTTCCACTTCAATATCTAGTAGCTGAGCAAGCTGAGCGTTGTTGCCCAGTTCAGGATGAATATCTAAAGGCAAATGGTAAGCAAATAAGTTGATGTCGTTCTTTATCAATTGGCGTATGCGTTCGCCTTTCATACCACGAATCGCCTCATTTTCACCTTTCCAAAAATAGCCGTGGTGAACCAAAATCGCATCCGCATTCATCTTTATGGCTTGTTCAATAAGAGCTTTGGATGCCGTCACACCTGTGACAATTTTTTTGACTTCTTTTCGACCTTCAACTTGAAGACCATTGGGGCAATAATCTTTAATTAATTGCGGAGAGAGAGTCGCGTTCAATAACGCTTCAAACTGTAAATTATTCATCTCAAATTCCATTGCTTAATGGGTATGACGAGGTTATATATACCCAAGTAACCTCAAGATACAAGGTTCAGAATAAATTGTCGAAATATGCTCGGGTAACTATATGGACTTAAAACCGTTAATTGATTGGGTAACAACCACCCCGTCAATATTTAAAGCATCACCACCTATTGTAAGCAAGGCGCCTTTTTCTATGCCAGTACAAAGAAAATGGACAGCATATCAAGGCAATCAGAGACTTGGATTTTTATATCAACATTTGTGCTCTGAGCTTTTCAAATCCACCTCTACTTACAGTGCCATTGCGGAAGAAATTCAGCTTGTTCATGAAGGTAAAACATTAGGTTCTGTTGATTTCATTCTAAAAAACCGCAAAACCGAACAATTTGAACACTGGGAAGTTGCAGTAAAATTCTATTTGCTTCATCAAGGTCTTTGGTATGGCCCGAATGCCGAAGACAGACTTGACCTGAAACTGTCTCATATGCTCAACCATCAGTTACCCCTTTCCAGCAGCGAACAGTTTTCATTAAAGCATCCTCTATGGTCGAACGCTTCACAGCACCTTCTTATGCAAGGCAGATTATATATCAACCCATTTACCCCTGAACCAATACCTAATGAATGCTTAGGCTTCTCTATAAACGTTGATCAAATACAAGGCCGTTGGTGTTATAAATCACAAGCTCATTTAATTAAAGAACCACTCTATCTTTTGGATAAAGCTCAGTGGCTAACAGGAAGAAACGAAGCCTCTCAACGCTACTCAGATCCACAGGAAGGTTTTGTTCACTGCCAATCTGAATCAGGTGTATTCTGGTTTATATTGCCAGAAACGTGGCCAGCGCAAGAACAAACCATCTAATTATTACTATCTCAAATGTAAAAAGAGAGGCGACCTAGTCGCCTCTCTTCATTTTTAATTCACGTAACAAAAACTATAAACCAGCGGCTTTAAACACCTGATTTACGATTTCTTGAGCTTCTTTCTCGATCTGAGCTAAGTGCTCAGCGCCTTTGAAGCTTTCACAGTAAATTTTATAGATATCTTCAGTACCAGAAGGACGAGCAGCGAACCAACCGTAATCAGTCGTCACTTTCAAACCACCAATAGCAGCACCATTACCCGGCGCATGAGTAAGACGAGCCGTAATTGGGTCTCCAGCCAATGTTTGTGCAGCCACCATTTCAGCAGAGAGCTTACTTAACACGTCTTTTTGTGGACCATTAGCTACAGCTTGAATACGGTTGTAGCGAGATTCACCGTGTTTAGCAGCCAACTCATCGTAATACTCTTGAGGATTCTTACCCGTCACCGCGGTAATTTCAGCCGCTAACAGGCATAAGATGATGCCGTCTTTATCCGTAGACCAAGGCGTGCCATCTTTACGTAGGAAAGAAGCACCAGCGCTCTCTTCGCCACCAAAGCCAAATTTACCGCTGTATAAGCCATCAACAAACCATTTGAAGCCAACTGGCACTTCGCACAGTTCACGACCAAGATCCGCAACCACTTTATCGATAATCGCGCTGGATACCAGTGTTTTACCTACAGCCACCTCTTTGCCCCAACCGTCACGATGGCGGTATAGGTAATCGATACATACTGCTAAGAAATGGTTTGGATTCATTAAACCTTTTGGAGTAACGATACCGTGACGGTCATAATCTGGGTCATTACCAAATGCCAGATCATACTCATCTTTAAGTGCAAGCAGACCAGCCATCGCATAAGGTGATGAACAGTCCATACGAACCACTCCGTCTTTATCTAAAGACATAAACTGGAACGTTGGGTCAATTGCTTCGCTCACTAGCGTTAAATCTAGGTTGTATGCTTTACCAATTTGGCGCCAGTAATCAATACCGCTTCCGCCTAATGGATCAACACCAATTTTCAGGTTCGCTTTTTGAATCGCTTCCATATCGATAACGTTAACCAAATCATCGATATAAGGCTTCACCAAATCCACTTGCTTGAACAACGGAGATTGTCTTGCTTCGCTAATCGCAACACGTTTTACATCTTGCATATTGTTAGCAATGATCTCGTTTGCACGATCTTCAATCGCTTTGGTTAACTGACCTTCCGCAGGACCACCGTGAGTCGGGTTATATTTGATACCGCCGTCCTGAGGTGGGTTGTGAGACGGTGTGATCACAATGCCGTCGGCTTTCGCGTCATGCTTTAGGTTGTAAGTCAGGATCGCATGAGAAATACCCGGTGTTGGTGTGTAACCGTTGTTCTCTTGCACAATCACTTCGACACCATTTGCAATCAGCACTTCAACCACAGAGCTAAATGCAGGTTCAGAAAGAGCATGGGTATCTTTACCAACAAATAGAGGACCTTTTGTACCTTGTGCTGCACGAACTTCAACCACAGCCTGAGCAATCGCTAAAATATGATTTTCGTTGAAGGTAGATTTATCCGCTGTGCCGCGGTGACCTGAAGTACCAAACTCTACTTTGTGTGCAGAGTTACTTGGTTCAGGTTGGAGTAAGAAGTAGTTTGCGACTAACGCTGGAATGTTATGTAAATCTTCTTGTTGCGCTTTCTGCCCAGCACGCGGGTGCATAGCCATAATGACATCCTTTCTAAAATTCAGACAAAATAAAACCTCATAATACGAACTTTGTATTGTGCATTATGAGGTTTGAATCAGACTTTTTTGATTTTCAGTTCGAGATTTAGATCGCGCTTTCTCTTTAGTAAACGTTCTCTTTTTAATTAACGTTCGTATTAGATAGCGTTGGTTACTTTCTCGATAATGTCCGCAGGGAAATTCATCAGCGTCATCACTTGCTCAACCATTTGCTGTTTGCGACTGGTGTTGTTGTTAGTGATCACCCAGAATGGCGTGTTAGGAATCGCTTTTGGCTTTGTTGTTTGACCATTAGCCAATAAGGTTTGTTCGTTATCAGCAAAGTACACGCGTTTACGGCCTTTCACTGACATAGCGTCAGAGAAACTAGCCGAATCAATACGGTAAAGTGTCGACAGCACCAACATAAAACGGTCTACTGCTTTCTTTAATCCCGCAAACTCATCAGAAATAAGTAAAGTGCGCATTTCTTTTACGCTATCCACTTTCGTTTCTTGAGCAGCATCTTTACTCACAACGATACCTTTCGGTTCAGCAGCTGTAGCAGACACAGCAGGAGCTTCTGGCTTGGCAGAAGGTGTGTTCTTGTTATCTACATCCAACAGACGGCGCAAAATATCAGACGCGCTCTCACCGATATGAAGGGTTTGACCCGCGATGTAGCGGTATAGATCCTCATCAACCTCTATTGTTTTCATTCGCTTTTCACAATCTCAATGTTTAAACTCTGAGGGATTATAGCGAGATCTTTGCCGAGACTCTACGTTAAACCAATCACTAATAAGATAAAATGTCAGCACTTCTAAATTATAAACTCGAAGGTGAGGGTCACACCGTTGTTTTGATCCACGGCTTATTTGGCAACTTAGACAATTTAGGTTTACTCGCACGCGATTTAAAAACCGATCACCAAGTACTGAGTATTGACCTGCGCAACCATGGTCAATCCTTTCATAGTGATGAACATGACTATTCAGTGATGGCTAATGATGTAAAGCAGCTTCTTGAGTCACTTAACATCGAAAAAGCGATTGTGATTGGTCACTCGATGGGTGGCAAAGTTGCTATGAAGCTGGCTGATATTGATGCTTCGAGACTAGAGAAACTCGTGGTACTTGATATGTCACCGGTCAAATACACCATGCGTAAACATGATGCAGTCATCGCTGGGTTAGATTCCGTACTAGAAAACAAACCCTCTTCACGCAGTGAAGTTATGGAGCTATTAGCTCAGCACATCGAAGAAGACGGTGTTCGCCAGTTCTTGGGCAAATCGCTTACCAAACAAGATGACCATATGACTTGGCGTTTCAATGTACCAAGCATCAAACAGAACTACTGGAATATCATCGGCTGGGAACCCATTGCCCCTTGTAATGTTCCAACTCTGTTTATTAAAGGTGGTAACTCAGACTATTTAACCGCTGAGCATCAACCTCAAATACAAGCGCAGTTTAAGCAGGCAAAAGCACATGTCATAGCGAACACCGGCCACTGGTTACATGCAGAAAAGCCAGCAGAAGTATTACGCGCTATTCGTAAGTTTATTGACTAAAGAGCAATTTATAGCCAATAAGCCTACTAAGTGTGAATTCGATAATGTTGCATCCATTAACTTTGCTTAATAACAGTGGTATAGTGCGCGCAAGCAAATTGGCATAAAGGATACCCATGCTGTACGACTACATGAATATGCTCGAATCTATCGGGCTAGACTTGCTTTTTGCATCTATCTTTTTCTTAATCGGTATGGCGATTAAAGATGTATTGAAACAAGGTAATGTGCCAGTTTTTGGCCGTCGTATTGTTTGGTTAGTTCTATTTTTAGGTTGTGCAGGCTTTATCGCAAAAGGTCTTATCCAACTCAGTTGGGAAGGCACTGGTTTGGGTTAATTCCCCCAACACGTCGATTTCCCCGCAACCCATAACAATTTAAAGGTAAAGGCTCTATGGCAAGTGTAGGTATCTTCTTTGGTAGCGATACAGGTAACACCGAAGCGATTGCAAAGATGATTCAAAAACAACTCGGTAAAAATCTGGTTCATGTTCAAGATATTGCGAAAAGCAGCAAAGAGGACATCGATAACTTCGATCTTTTACTTCTAGGTATTCCTACTTGGTATTACGGTGAAGCTCAATGTGACTGGGATGACTTTTTTCCAGAACTAGAAGCTATTGACTTCTCTACTAAGCTAGTTGCAATTTTCGGCTGTGGCGACCAAGAAGATTACGCAGAATACTTCTGTGATGCGATGGGTACAGTACGTGACATCGTTGAAGCAAAAGGTGCAACTATCGTAGGTAACTGGTCAACAGAAGGCTACGAGTTTGAAGCGTCTAAAGCACTTGTTGATGAAAACCACTTTGTAGGTTTATGTATCGATGAAGACCGCCAACCTGAATTGACAGAAGAGCGCGTTACTAAGTGGGTACAACAAGTTTACGAAGAGATGTGTCTTGCAGAACTTGAAGACTAAGTTATTCCCTTAGCGATTAATAAATAGCCTCTGCACATGCAGGGGCTTTTTTATAGTTCCGATTTAACTAATAGTCCCATTTTACCAAAGTAATTGCCCGATTAATGGGGCAAGTAATACTGTTACCATTCCCGCAATCATCATCGCCACACTAGACACAACGCCTTCAGAGGAACCCATTTGATACGCTTTGGCCGTTCCCGCGCCATGAGCAGAAGCACCTAAACTCGCGCCTTTTCCCATACGAGTACGAATCGCACATACAGTTAATATCAATTCGCCCATCGCCATTCCGATCAAGCCAGTGATTACCACAAATAACGCCGTCAGATCACTTTGACCACCAATCGACTTTGATGCTTCTACGGCAAAAGGCGTAGTCACTGAGCGCATTGCTAGACTTCGTTGTAATAACTCCGAAAGATTAAACCAACGAGCCAACAATACCGTAGAACTGACTGCCACGAAAACGGATACCAACACACCGACCGATAAAGAAAGCCAATGACGCTGAATCAAATGACGATTGTCATAGATAGGGATAGCAAATGCGACAGTTGCAGGCCCAAGCATCCACAGTAACCAGTGCGAATCGGTCATGTAGTCTTGGTAGGGAATGTGAAAACCGAGAACAACCACGACCAATAATAAAGGTGCCAATAAAAGAGGCGTCAACAAAATGGTACGCTTTCTCTGATAGAGCCATTTACTGCCGTAATAGAAAACGACGGTTAGCAGCAAGCATAAAACGCCCAATAACGAATTACTCATAAGCTTTTTGTCACGGTGTTAATATTACTTTTTTGACGAGCTCTTTTCAGTTCAAAACGATATAACTTTTCCACCACCCAGGCCGTTGAAGCAATGACTATCACAGTGCTTACTAGTAGCACAGCCATAATTCTCATTCCTTCTTGCTTTAATAAATCCTGATAATTCACCACAGCCACAACTGCAGGAACAAAAAACAGTAACATTTCTGCCAGCAACCAAGTCGCCCCTTTTCTTAGCCATTCAACATTGACGACTTTGCTAAAAATCAAACCGAGCAGTAAAACCAACCCGGTTAAATTAGCTGGTATCGGAAAATGAAACGCTTTCACTAGATAGTCAGAGACTAACCAAACCAACGCCAACACAAAGATTTGAAGAAAAGTGAACAAGGCATCGCTTAACTTTTTCATCCAATATTCCTTTACCGCAAAATAACTGTTCTCAGTATATGAAGAGGTAAAACCTTCATAAAATGACTTTTTATTATAAAATTTATGCCATTATGGAATAGTTAAAATCATCGGATAGTTATCATGGACATAAAAGCACTGAGATACTTTGTAGAGCTCGTTAATGAAAAAAGTTTTACTCGGGCTTCAGAGAAACTGTTTGTTACTCAGCCGACCATCAGCAAAATGATTCGAAGTTTAGAAGAAGAAGTGGATCAACCTCTGCTTCACAGACAGGGAAGGCTCTTCTCTCTTACTGATGCAGGCGAAATTGTTTATCAACGGGCTCAAGAAATTCTGGCTCAAATGTCTCAGCTCGACGCCGAGTTGATCGACCTTAATGAACTAAAACGAGGGCATCTTCGTTTAGGTATTCCTCCAATGGTTGGTCACGTTTACGCAGGGTTGATTCGCCAGTACCGTCTGCGCTATCCAGAAGTAGAAATGACCATAGTAGAATACGGCGGAAGGAAAATAGAACAAGCGGTCTCTAGTGGCGAGCTGGATGTTGCCGTAACTATGCTTTCCCTCAATCCCGCGTTAGAGCTTAACGCTTTACCCCTAGATACCTATCCTATCTGTGTAGTATTACCAGACTGTAAACCTTGGAGTGACATGACCAATATCCATTGGCAAGATATAAAAGGAGAACCTTTCTACCTCTATACCGAAGACTTCACACTCAGCGATTACATAGATCGGGCATGTGTGAGTGAGAATATCGTTCCAATCATTGCAGCCCGAAGCAGCCAGTGGGACTTTCTAGTCGCTCTGGTCAAAAGTGGTGTTGGTGTCGCTTTTTTGCCAGAGCCTTTATGTCATCGAATCCAAGGTGAAGGCATCATAGTAAGGACGATGACCCCAAGTATTGACTGGAAGTTAGGTGCGATTTGGCATTCGGAGAGATATGTGTCCCGAACAGCAAAAGCATGGTTGGAGTTATGTCGCGAATACTTAACGACAGTCGGCTCTAATTAGCCGACTCAGTACATACCTCTTCATCTTCTTCGGAGCGATACTTCGGTTTCTTACGAACATAGAGTTTTCGGTGCACTTCTGAAACTACTTCGCCTCGAGCATTCTTTACATGAATGATGAATTCAGGAAAACACTTATCTCCTGTCGCAGTCATTTTTAAAATTGAATTTAACAGCTCATCGGTAATCCTAAATTCTGCAAACAGATCGGAATGTCCCGGTTTAATAAAGTTAATGCTAGCCTCTTTATCCCACACGTAATACTGCTCACCAAGAATACCCATTAACATCAACGAATAAACTGGGTCAGTGAGAGAAAAAATGCTGCCGCCATATTGGCTTCGGTTAGCATTTTTGTTCCACCAGCGTAATTTCAAGCGCATTTTTGCTTCACGAAAATCCGTGCTAATCGACTCTATTTTTATACCCGCCCCCCAAAATGGAGGCCAACTATTCAATGCATACTTCACAATATTAGGTTTATATAGCTTCGAGAGTATTTTATTCATGCTATCCGTGCCTTAGACTCTAGATTGCTTTGCGCCTGCACCCGCAAATGGAATTGCATATGGCGTCAATAAAAACAGAATTAATGTTAAATAATTGTAACTGGTCTAATCACTTTTATCAGTGACATAGCACGACTTTACGAGAAAACACTAGTAACCCTCTGAACTTCGTGGTTTATTGTTCAGTGCGAGTAACCTATAATGCTGGGCAACATTGAATTCTGTTAGTTACTGCAGATCATCAACGGGAAGATATATGTCAGACAATAACCAAGCGCTAAAAGATGCTGGTCTTAAGGTAACCCTACCAAGGCTAAAGATTTTAGAAGTTTTACAACAGCCTGAGTGCCAACATATTAGTGCTGAAGAGCTCTATAAGAAGCTGATTGATCTTGGCGAAGAGATCGGTCTTGCTACTGTTTACCGAGTTCTAAACCAATTTGATGATGCAGGTATAGTGACTCGACATCATTTTGAAGGCGGCAAGTCAGTATTTGAATTATCAACTCAACACCATCACGACCACCTTGTATGTCTAGATTGTGGTGAAGTAATTGAATTTTCTGATGAAGTGATTGAACAACGTCAACGAGAGATTGCCCAACAATACAACGTTCAATTGACCAACCACAGTTTGTATTTGTACGGAAAATGTGGTGACGGTACGTGTAAAGATAATCCAGACGCACATAAATCGAAAAAATAATGACGTTTGTCAGCACCTTTAATTGAAGAAGCCGAGTGATTAATACACTCGGTTTTTTTATATAGAAGAAAGGGAGTGTTTACACACTCCCTTTCTTATTATTCCGAGCGTTCAACGCTTAGAAGTAATCGCGAACCAATACTTCTGCAATTTGCACTGCGTTGGTTGCTGCGCCTTTACGTACGTTATCAGCAACAACCCATAGGTTAATACCGCTGTGATGACTGATGTCGTTACGGATGCGACCAACCAATACTTCGTCAATACCACCAGCATCACGAACTTGAGTTGGGAAATCATTCCCTTCAAACACTCGAACACCTTCAGTTTGTTGCAAAAGCTCAATCACTTGGCTTGCATCAATCGGTGAACTGGTTTCAATATGAACTGCTTCCGCATGACCATAAAATACAGGTACGCGAACACATGTCGGGTTAACCATGATCGAAGGATCGTTGAAGATTTTTTGGGTTTCCCAAACCATCTTCATCTCTTCTTTGGTGTAACCGTTATCCATAAATACATCGATTTGCGGAATACAGTTAAACGCAATTTGCTGGCTAAATGCACTGCTTTCAGCTGGTACACCATTCAACAATTTAGCTGTTTGACCTGCAAGCTCATCAATACCTGCTTTACCTGCACCCGAAACCGACTGATAGGTAGAAACGTTGATACGCTCAATACCTACAGCATCATAAATCGGTTTTAACGCCACCAGCATTTGAATGGTTGAACAGTTCGGGTTGGCAATGATATTGCGGTTGCGGAATTCTGCAATCGCTTCTGGGTTAACCTCAGGCACAACCAGAGGTACATCGTAGTCGTAACGGAATTGTGAGGTGTTATCGATAACCACCACACCAGCTTCCGCAGCAATTGGAGCCCATTTTGCAGATAGGTCACCACCTGCCGAGAACAGCGCAATATGTGCTTGGGACCAATCGAAGTTTTCTACGTTCTGAACCTCAATCGTTTTACCGTTAAAACGATAAGTTTTGCCTTCGCTACGCTCACTCGCCAACAAAAACAGTTCATCAACAGGAAATTGACGCTCCTTGAGAACTTCTAACATTGTTTCACCGACTGCGCCTGTTGCGCCGAAGATTGCTACATTAAATTGCTGGCTCATTGGTTACCTCAATTCTAAAACCTAATTTCTCTAACGGTGCTAAGTTGGACAGCTCATCACCAACAAGCGTGATCGCGCTATATTCGCGTCTGTCCCAATAATTCTTGCGCATTAAGTCAAATGCACCAGGTTGACTAATTTCACGACGGAACTGCGCATCGTCTTTTCTTACATCGTAGACGAGTTGAATCAAATTAAATAATGTTGCCTCATCCCAAGCACGTTCCAGTATCACTTTAGGAATAGGTGCGATTGGCAATAAAGTTGAAGGATTAGCAAAAGCGTTTGATTCAATGAACTCACAGTAACTGTTGAAGATCATCGTTGTTCCGCGCGCTTTACCTTCTAAGCCGTAGCCTGCTACGTGTGGCGTAGCAAATGCGAGCAGTGGTAACAGATCCATATCCACTTGTGGTTCAAACTCAAACACGTCTAGAGCTGCAATAAAACCGTCTTGTTTTTGCAGACGAGCTTTCAGCGCTGCGTTATCAACGATTGGACCACGGGCAGCATTAATCAGAATTTGATCGCTTCTCAGGCTCTCAAGTACTTGTTCGTTAATCAGATGATGGGTCGGCCATTTACCGTCAGTGGTTATTGGTGTATGCAGCGTGATGACATCTGCTTTACTTAATAATTCATCAAGCGGCGTAAACTCGCGAGAGTCTCCTTCTGCCTGCTTCGGTGGATCGTTCAGCAGAACGTTAATACCCATACCAGTTAAACATTCAGAGAGGTAAGTACCCACTTGCCCTGCCCCGATAATACCAACTGTCTTTTCAAAAATTGAAAAGCCATGTTGCTGCGACAAGACCATCAAGACACTCACTACGTATTCAGCAACGCCAACCTTGTTACAACCCGGTGCAGCGGTAAAGAAAATACCACGTTGTTGAAGTAACGCTTGATCGACATGGTCCATACCAGCTGTTGCCGTACCAACAAATCGTAGTTTATTGGCTTTACTCAATAACGCTTCATCAACTTTAGTTACTGAGCGAATCATCAGCGCATCTACATCGACTAAATCGTCGGCATTTAGAGTACGACCGGGTTTAAGGATCACTTCGCCCAATTGGCTGAATAGCTCTTCAGCGTAAGGCATATTTTCATCGATTAAGATTTTCATTGCAGAATTTAACCCTGATTTTAACTATAGGGGGTCTGTTTCCCTTCTATAGCTGGCATTGTGCAAAAAAGAGCGGTAGGTGTCGAGAATAATAGGCTTAAGCCCCAAAAATAAAAATACCCAGTGGCAATAATAGCCACTGGGCAATATCCAGAACAAAAGGATCTCGTCCCGCTCTCCATGGGACAAAGTCAGCGTCTGTTTGATCAGTCAAGCTGATCGGTTCTGGAAACCAAAATACCAATCTAAGTAAGTCGTTACTCCAATTGGTATTACCTTACGGTATCCTTGGTCTCTTAAGCTTCGTACTTCTTGATTACTAGAGTGGCGTTAGTACCACCGAATCCAAAGCTGTTTGACATAACTGTTGTCAGCTCTTGTTCACGCATTTCATTTACGATATCCAGACCATCGGCTGCTTCGTCTAGGTTCTCGATGTTAATGCTTGGTGCGATGAAGCCGTGGTGTAGCATTAGAGTTGAGTAAATCGCTTCGTGTACACCCGCTGCACCTAGAGCATGACCTGTCATTGCTTTCGTTGCAGAAATTGCTGGGCTGTTGCCGCCGAACACTTCTTGGATAGCACCAAGTTCTTTCACGTCACCAACAGGTGTTGATGTACCGTGAGTGTTCACGTAATCCACTTTGTCGATGCCTTGCATTGCCATCTTCATACAACGCACAGCACCTTCGCCTGATGGCGCAACCATGTCATAGCCGTCAGAAGTCGCACCATAACCTACGATCTCGCCGTAGATTTTCGCGCCACGAGCAAGTGCATGCTCAAGTTCTTCAATAACAACCATACCGCCGCCACCAGAGATAACAAAACCGTCACGGCCTGCATCATAGGTACGAGATGCTTTGTCTGGTGAATCATTATATTTCGTTGATAGTGCGCCCATTGCATCGAACATCATAGTCAATGACCAATCTAGCTCTTCACCACCACCTGCAAATACGATGTCTTGTTTACCCAGTTGGATAAGCTCCATTGCGTGACCAATACAGTGTGCCGAAGTTGCACATGCAGAACTGATTGAGTAGTTCACACCACGGATTTTGAATGGCGTAGCCAAACATGCAGAAACTGTTGAAGACATTGTGCGAGGTACCATGTATGGACCAATACGCTTCACGCCTTTCTCACGAAGAGTATCGACAGCGATCACTTGGTTCAGTGATGATGCACCACCAGAACCAGCAACGATACCTGTACGATCATTAGAAACTTGTTCAGGAGCAAGACCTGCATCAGCGATTGCTTGTTCCATAGATAGATAAGCAAATGCCGCCGCATCACCCATAAAGCGCATTTGTTTGCGATCAATATGGTCAGCAGGGTTCATCTTCAAATTACCCCAAACTTGAGAGCGAAGACCTTGCTCTTTAAATTGCTCAGAGCCTGTGATGCCGGATTTGCCAGCTTTAAGAGACGATAAAACTTCTTCGACGTTGTTACCGATACTTGAAACAATACCCATACCGGTGATTACGACTCGTTTCATGTGACATTCCTATTATTCAATAATTCGTTAAATGATAACGAAGATGGACTTCAAAAGTGGTCAGCTTTCCCATAAATCCGTACAATCTCGACAATATTTCGCCGAATTTGAAAGAATTTTCCTACTATGACATCCATTACTAACGCACAGCTTGGCTGGAATGATGCCGGAACGCCGGTTTCAGACCAGTTCGATGATGTTTATTTTTCAAACGTCAATGGACTGGAAGAAACTCGCTATGTGTTTCTAACACAAAATAATCTTCCTCAAAGATGGCAAGATTATGACCAAAAGCGTTTTGTCATTGCCGAAACAGGATTCGGTACTGGATTAAACTTCCTCGCAGTTTGGCATTGGTTTGAGAAGTTTAGACAGCAAAACCCCGAAGCGATACTACAATCGTTACATTTCATCAGTTTTGAGAAGTTCCCGCTTAGTAAAGCAGACTTAATTAAAGCACATGAATCTTGGCCGGAACTGGCTGATTACGCACAACAACTCCATGAATTCTATCCGATTGCCGTTCCGGAATGTCACCGTATTGTCTTAGCCGATGGTGCAATTACTCTCGATTTGTGGTTTGGTGACATTAAAGACTGTATGCCAAAAGTGCCAACCCTAAAGCAAGGTATTGTTGATGCTTGGTTTTTAGACGGCTTCGCACCAAGCAAAAACCCTGAGATGTGGAACCAAGAGCTGTTCGATGGTATGGCAAAACTGGCCAAGCAAGATTGCAGTTGCGCAACATTCACTGCAGCGGGCTTCGTGCGTAGAGGCTTAATCGAAGCTGGTTTTGATATGAAGAAAGTCAAAGGCTTTGGTACTAAGCGGGAAATGATTGCCGGTAAGCTCAAAGAGAAAAAAGCGTACAGCAACATTAAGCCTTGGTTCAATGTTGAAGCGACTGACAATCTGCATGACGTTGCGATTATTGGTGGTGGTATTGCCAGTGCTGCACTTGCAAAAACACTCACAGCGAGAGGTATATCAGTCTCGATGTATTGCAAAGATGAAGCCCCCGCGGAAGGCGCATCTGGTAATCGCCAGGGGGCTGTCTACCCACTGCTTAATGGTGAACACTCTGGCGTATCACGTGTGTTTGCTCCAGCCTTCTTATTTGCTCGCCAATTTATCGACCAAGCGGCAAAGACTGTTTCGTTTGACCATAACTGGTGTAGTGTGACTCAACTATTGTGGGATGACAAATCGAGCAAAAAACTGAACACCATGTTGAAAGCGGATTTTTCACCAGAGTTGGTATCCAAACATAATATTGAACAGACCAACCAAATAGTGGGACTGCCGGTAGATGTTGAAAGCCTCTCCTACCCTATGGGCGGCTGGCTGTCGCCAGCTCAGTTAACTCAAGGCTTAATTGCTGAGCTAGAGCAACAAGCCAAGCTAAAAGTTTACTACCAGCACCATATTGATACACTCGATTGGCAAGAGGAAGAAAAACAATGGCAACTAACCTGTGGAGACAAAACATTCCACCATCAAGCCGTTGTTATCGCCACTGGGCATCTCTTTGATAGCCTAACTCAAACACGATTTGTCCCGCTTGGAAAAGTAAAAGGCCAAGTAAGCCACATTCCAACCAACAGCGAATTGCAGCAGTTGAAAACCGTACTGTGCTATGACGGTTATATGACACCTTGTAACCCGAACAATCAACACCACTGTATCGGTGCCAGTTACGACCGTTCCCATTTAAATAAAGAGTTTGATCCACAGGCTCAAATTGAAAACGCTCAGCGCCTAAAAAATTGCTTACCTAAACAAGCATGGCCAAACAGTGTCGATGTGAGCGAAAACCAATCTCGCCAAGGCATTCGCTGTGTGAGTCGGGATCACCTTCCGTTTGTGGGTAACGTGGGAAACTTTGACGCAATAACAGAACAATATTCCGGACTAAATGGGATGAGCGAGAGCAACGCTTCTGATATTGCCCAATATCCTCAGTTGTATTCATTACTTGGATTGGGCTCGCGAGGTTTGAGTTCGGCGCCACTAATGGCTGAACTGCTTGCTTCGCAAATGAGTGGTGACCCATTGCCTTTACCAAACGATGTGCTTGAAACGCTTCATCCAAGCAGAATGTGGGTAAGAAAGTTGCGTAAAGGGAAAGCGTTGACTGGCTAAGTATTCACGAAAGTTCAGAAATAGCTTTCTTAATTGCCTGCTCAAAACTATCATTTTGACTATTTGCATTCTAAGGTTGGTAATCAACCTTAGAAACACATGCCCATATTATTTTGCTAGCTCGATATCAAACCTTTTTGGCTTAATGCGGCGATGCAAATGAAACACCCTGTCAGTGAACATATAGAGAAAAGACACAACACATTGATAGACGTATTCTTCATCTTTGCACTATCCAATCATGACATCAGGTGAAGCGGTGGCGATTGTGCCGCCACAATCAATTGCATCCCCAAAACGGGCTGCAGGTTTGCCATCAATAAAAACACCAGATGAACCGCCCGCCACACTTCTAGGGTGATTGCCATGAGGCGTTTTATCACAAGGACAACCATGCGCTAGTAATGGGTCTCCTTGTCGAACCGCTGGCAGATAATTAATCATCACCGTAGAGCTTCCTGACGTAATGGGTGTCGGCGGAAAGCAATCATGCTCTGAGCCGATATCACCCAACCTTGCTGCTTGTGGCATAGTACCTCCTATCTTGAAACGACAATACGTCCATCAATCAGTGAGAAATAGGGAGTAACTGTAAATTCCAAATCTTTTTGCTCTGACCATATTCTTAAAGGGGAGCTTTCCCTCATATCTTCAAGGCGCACTAGTTTCCCATCCATGTAGCTTTTTAGAGAATACTCATTCCATTCTCTTCGAGGGGCTACCTGAGCATCGTCATTTTCTTTGAAAGTTGATTCAAACCCTAAGGCATCAAAAAACTCATCAGGGGTGGAGTTATAGGCTTCTGCTTTGGCTTTCTCTCTATTAGATAAAGACCAAGCCATTTTTAATCCTTCAAAGTCTCGTTTCTCCATCAGCCGCATTAAATTGGTGTACGCTCGATACAATTTTTTCATGTGTTCAGGATTATTTTCATTAAATGGCGTCGCATCTATCCAGCGCCATTTAGGGATAGTTTTAATGTAAATAGGGCGTCTAAACTCGGTTAAATGACCATCGGTCACACCTTCAACATTTTCTAAAAGCGTTTGATGGTTGTCAGGATACGTTTTAGACGTTTTCACCGTTGGTTTTCCGTCTTCAATTGTTAGCGTCAAACTCGATATTTCTTTTTTCACGCCATTTTCAAATGCACCATATAAGGTCACTTGGCATTGATCATTTCCATTATAATTGTAATCTTGCTCATACGAACCAATCGGGAAAGACCAAATATCCAAAGAGTTTTGTCCTGGTTGTAAAAACGCAGTAGCGTTAAAGCCTGAGGAAAACGTCCCTGATCGAGTACTGAGATTGTCCAGTTGCTCCATGTAGTTCACCATCCCACCACAATAAATCGTTTCAGAGCTGATGTTTACCGTGTAGAGCACTGAAGGCTTCTCCCCTTCCTTATCTACTTTTATATCAACGGTCGATACTTGCTCTCTCATGTCCATCAATTCACTGTCTCCAAAACAACCTGTCAATGAAAATATAGAAAAAAGACATAACACATTGATAACGGAATTCTTCATCTTTGCACTATCCAATCATGACATCAGGTGAAGCAGTGGAAATTGTGCCGCCACAATCAATTGCATCACCTAAACGAGCTGCGGGTTTGCCATCAATAAAAACACCTGATGAACCGCCTGCCACCCTTCTAGGGTGATTGCCATGAGGCGTTTTATCACAAGGACAACCATGCGCTTGTAATGGGTCTCCTTGCCGAACCGCTGGGAGATAATTAATCATCACAGTAGAGCTTCCTGACGTAATGGGTGTCGGCGGAAAGCAATCATGCTCTGAACCAATATCACCCAACCTTGCTGCTTTAGGCATAATACCTCCTATCTTGAAACGACAATACGTCCATCAATCAGTGAGAAATAAGGCGTGTAAGAAGTTACGCGACGTAATTTCTCAGAACTAACTCGTAGCGGAGAATGATCCCTTTTATCTTTGAGGCGCACCATTCGACCATCCATAAAGCTTTCTAGCGTATACTCAGACCACTCTCTCCTAGGGTCTATTTGAGCATCGTCATACTCATTGAAAGTTGATTCAAACCCTAAGGCATCAAAAAACTCATCAGGGGTGGAGTTATAAGCTTCTGCTTTGGCTTTCTCTCTATTAGATAAAGACCAAGCCATTTTTAATCCTTCAAAGTCTCGTTTCTCCATCAGCCGTATTAAATTGGTGTACGCTCGATACAATTTCTTCATGTGTTCAGGATTATTTTCATTAAATGGCGTCGCATCTACCCAGCGCCATTTGGGGATAGTTTTAATGTAAATAGGGCGTCTAAATTCGGTTAAATGACCATCGGTCACGCCTTCAACGTTGTCTAGTGGTGTTTGATGATTGTTAGGGTAAGTTTTAGAGGTTTTTACTGTTGGTTTACCGTCTTCAATCGTTACCGTCAGACTCGATATCTCTTGTTTTGCACCATCTTCAAACGCACCATACAGCGTCACTTGGCATTGGTCATTCTCACTGTAACTGTAATTCTCTTCATATAAACCGACTGGCACCGCCCAAACATCTAACTGATTTTTACCCTGTTGTAAAAAAGCTGTGGCATTAAAACCTGATGAAAAAGTACCAGAAGAAGTGCTTAAGTTACCGAGTTGCTCCATACCGTTAATTACTCCAGCACAAAACATAGTTTCAGAGTTAATGTTTGCTGTGTAGAGTACCGAAGGCTTCTCCCCTTCGTTATCTATTTCTATATTAACGGTCGATACTTGCTCTCTCATGTCCATCAATTCACTGTCTCCAAAACAACCGGCCAATAAAAATACGCTTAGAAGTGGCAAAGCCACCTGAATCTGTTTTCTGTTTTTCACTTTCACTATTTACTACTCATCAATGTTGTTCGGTACGGGGAGTCTGTTTCACTTAACGCCTTCACCCACTGCCACTCTTTCTGTTTTGTGTAGCTGACACTGGCTTCTGCCTTAGTATTGCCACGAGCTCCGCCAAAACCACCAGAGCCTTGACCGTATTTATCATCTTCTGACTTTGTGTTCCCCGAGATCTCAATTTTTACGATGGCTTTAATGCCGTTATGGAAAAATACTAGCTCGACTTTGGATTCATCATCCTTGTGGGTACTTCTTAAAGCACATTGGCACTCGGCTTTAATTTGGGCAGATAATTGGAACGCACCCTCCACGACCCACACTTTAGCCCCACCTCTCACATTGACATCCGATGATAAAGCCACGTTCGCTAGGGTAGAAAGATCATATTGTGTCGCACCTTTCACTTCTTGAGTCAAAGTCCCCGTCACATCAAGTTTGCTCGACAAAGCGATAAAAAACTCAGCCCCAGCATAAGCACCCGCTTGGCCTGCTTTGACTTTATCTTCCAACTTCTGAGCTTGCTCGCGGATTTCCGCTACTGCTTTTTCCATCTTAAAGTACGCAGCAGCAGCTAATACCAAATCTAAAGTCAATTTAAAATCAAATAATGGCGTTAATCCTAAGGTTAATTGACCCCTGGTACCAAATTGTGAATCCACTAATTCACAAGTTTGTTTCCCTTTGAATGTCACCGTGGGCTTACCCAGCTTAAAGCTGACCAATTTGACGTCGTCTTTGCCAGCACTTTGATAGGTGCCGCTTTTCATTTGCTTGATTATATCAATAATGCCATTAATCAAACGCCATTGATCCACTATGTTCTCAAAGGTGCTTTGTAAATTGCGGGTGTAGGTATAATTGCTTTGAGAATGGGTAAGCTTCTCGCCGTATTTGGTGGTGCTGCTGCCTTGTTTTATCGTCAAATTGCCAGCCAAAGAAAAAGATTTGATTATCTTGTTGGCAGGAATTTCTTCCCCTTTGAACGCCCCACTTTTTTGACGTTCAAAATACTCCTCGTAACGTTTCTCATCGCTCACTGCTTCCGATTGTGAGACATAACTTAAAGTGAGATCAGACTCCATTTCTATTTTTGGATAAACGTTGATAAAACAATCGTTGGTTAAATCACCAAGTAAGCGAGTGTAGAGCGGTCGATAAAGAATACTGTGCTCTTGTTGAGGCTTGCCAACACACTGACTTACACAAACTTGATAAGTTGTGTGTGGAAGCTGACTTAATTTCTTTTCAGCCAGCATAAATTTAAGAGCATCAAGTAAACTAAAGGCCTTGTCTGCGTGATAGTTCAGGTGATAAGACTGGCACTCGGTCGTCGAGATATCTTCTGCATAGGTATCGTTATCCGTAATATAACCTGACGGACAACTATCACGGCCATTTTGACAACTGCCTTCAACAGAAACCGTAACGTCCACGCCTTTTCCTTCATCCACTAGGTTGAGTTGGCGACTGCGCATCGACTGCCCAGACAAAAAAGAGAGACTTCCCGCATCACTGTCGACTTGATAGCTCATCAGGCAAGGTTCACCACGGTTACAATGACAGGTTTCGCCCGGCAAATGGTTACAACTCATTTGAGCCTCCCAAGTTCATTATCAATGCCTTTACTCGATATGGCGCTGGATAGTACTGATTGGACAACAGGGTTTTCCATGTCGCAGGGACACGCTCCCATTCGGTAATTTGACTATCGACACAGTATTGTGCGACCGATTTTATATCTAAGGCGACGGATATACCCCAATCAGATAAATGTTCGATTAATTGTTTAGCGAATACTTCAGCCACAGAGTTATCTTTCTTCCCCTGCACTTGATGTTGGTAAAAAAGAAACGCCAAATCCTGCTCTAAGTTTTTGTAACACTGAGCTAAGATAGCCGAGTACTGTTCACGATTGAGCGTGATGTGCTTTGGCGGCTGATGCATCAGAGGGTAAGATTCAAACTCAATCCCCCTTTTCTTAGGGTAAGACGTTTGAATCCGTGCCATTGGGCCCGCAAAAAAATACTGCTGTGATGGCGTCAAGCAATCCAATACACTCCAAAGTACTCGCGGATCATAAAAGCGAAAAAATGTTGGTACATCATTGTCTTCAATATAGACCGACAACAACCCTCGCAGGTGCTTAGTGAGAGCTTTGTTGTCAGCGCTTGAAGTGAAGATAAATCCCCATGGTCGCTCTAACTTAATCAAATATTGATTGAGCTCTGGAGTCAGCTTAACTAAGTAAGGAGCAACAAGTGCAAACTCCTCATCGACGGGTGCAGTAAATAAACACCAAGCATCACCATCATAGTGCTCAACTAAATCTAAAATATTGGGCTGTATTGCTCTGTCAACCAGCGCATAATCTTGTTCTTTCACACATAATCCTTACTGAGCGGGACAATTGCCTACAAATGCACTACCTTCCGCGGCGGCTGTATTCAATATTTCTGGACTCGATGGCATAAGTACCGAACCTGGGGAGCCACCAGATTTTATAAGAATTTTTGCACCATCAATCGCTACGCCACTGCTGTCTATCACAACAAAGCTTCCACCGACTTGCAGGGTGATTTTATTACCACTTTTGAGCGTAATATCTCCATCAGCATTAATGCCTACAGCTCCGGCTACTTTTTTGGCCCAATCACCCAGAACAGACTCGTGTTCATCGCCTTCAATTTTATTAAGGTAATCACCTACGGTTGTATGCTGTTGCTTTCCTTCGACTTTTAACGAACGATCTTGAGCAATCGTCCGTTGTTCATTGTGACCAATGCTGACAACATGATCATAATTGACGCGCGTATCAGAAGAATTTTCAACTTCGATCTGCATGTTTTTCTGCGCGTGGAAATAGATAAGTTCTTGGTCGGCTTGGTCTTCAAAGCTCAACTCGTTATATCCCTCCCCCTGATGAGTTTGGCTCCTCAATACTGTTTTTGTTTTGTGCTCTGGAAGTGAATAAGCAGGAGTATTCGTTACATGGTGTGTTCGACCCGTAATGATAGGTTGGTCAGGGTCACCATTTAAAAACGAGACTATCACCTCATGCCCAATGCGAGGTATAGCCATCATGCCATATTGATTTCCTGCCCACACTTGAGAAACACGAACCCAACAAGAACGATGCTCTGGATTGATATCGTTACGATCCCAGTGAAAATGTACTTTCACTCGGCCATACTCATCACAGAAAATTTCTTCACCTTTAGGACCAACAACCGTGGCTATCATCGGTCCATCTACCGTCGGTTTGGACTCCGGTACCGCCTGCCAATTAAGGTGGCCGGGGATGGCCATCCATTCATTCGAATAGGTTGTTACACCATGCCCCCCCTCTTCTTCCAGAGCTTGAAATTGCTCACCTTGATGATTCACTGTGACCAACAGCCAATCTCGATTGAAGTCCTTGTTCAGGTGTTCATGCAAATCAAATTTATATCCGGCACGGAGTAAAGGCTCATTGCTCTTGCCGTAGGCGACCTGCGCTTCACGTCTTAAGTAACCAAGCCGGGCTTGAGTAAATTCAGCACCACTCTTATCATCTTTATAGCGACCCGGAGCATCAAAATGAGAATAAGTCGGCTGTTGATAGGCAATTTCTGAACCTTGAGCAGTCTGAGTAAACGAATAGGACGGTTTTTTGAAACTATAATCTTTCAGCTCCACGTCACTAACCTGGACCTGAGACTGATAACTAAAGTTATTGATATAAGGGGTATCGTTCACACCACCAGCCAAGGCATTATAAGGCACTGGCTGCTCTAATTTCACAAAGGCGGCGCCTGAATCACTAAACACTAATGTATGCTTTCCGGCTTCGTGGACAAAGCTGTACACCATGCCCTCTTCAGCGGCCAAGCGATGAAGAAAGTCAATATCGCTTTCACGATATTGAACACAAAACTCACGTTGTGTCTTTTCACGATCCAAAGAGAAAGCGTAATCATGAATGCCCATTTCTTGTAAAAGTGTCGCTAGAATATCAGGGACCGATTGGTACTGGAAAATGCGGCTATTATGACGAAGAGACAAACGCTCAAGAGCTGGCACTAAGATCAATGAATAGAAGGTATGGTGATGACCAATATCCTTTTGAGTGAAAGCTCGAACAATCCCATGCACTCGTTGAACTAGTTTTTGGTTGCGGTACATTCTTAACTCAGCGTTACGATCCACCACTTGTTCAGCGTTTAAGTGAGAGAGACGGCTTGCTAAGTCAATATGGTAACGAAAACCGTAGCAAGAGCGATGTTTAAAACCACTGACAGAAAGGGATTCTTGCCCTTCAAATTTTGTTACGACCAGTGCGTCTTCACTCAGTCCTTCTACGTGAATGGTGTACGCCAATGTTGCCACGATACTCCTCCTTTCCTTACGTCAAACGAAAAACCTTAACGACAAGTGATCACCTAGAGGATAACTTGTCATTAAGGCTTTCAGGGGCTCACCCGCAGATGAGCCACAGAAAACGAAGCTGAATTATGCTTCAATAGGTTTACGCCAGTCGTCAGAACCTGACGTACCTGCGTTAACGTGGTCCCAAGTAATCTTACGGTAAGACATTGACACTGTTAGGTTTTGAGTAAAGTCTGACATTGATGGATCTTGGCAGTGTGGCATTTCACAACGAATATCTATGATAGACGCGTTTTCCAGCTTAGTGGTGAAGAAGTTCTCTTGTTTTCCTTCGATAGAAGTACGGTACCATTTTAGTTCAACCGTCTTCATCTTCTCTCCCGATGAAAGTGCGTTGTATAAAAGTGGTACTGCTTTGTTTAGAGAAACCGTGAATTGAAATGGTTTGTGGACGCGTTGACCAGAAGGCTGACCTGATTGTGGATCAGTAGGAACAGTCACAATGTGGTCAAACTTTTGAACCAGCATTTCGTCTTCATGACCTTCGACAAATGAATCACCGATAGAGTCTGCAGTACATGCACCAGCAGTGATAAGGCCCTGAGTTTCACCGTCAATGGAGATATAACATGGAGTTGGCATTGAAATTTCCTTCATTTATGTAGATGACAGTGACGATATAACAATATCCATGCCAACCACTAAGTGTTGAAAAATAAAGGGCTGCCAGTTAATCCCCCATCGGACCGAGCAATAAGTTGCCTAAATCGAGCAATAAGTTGCCCAATCCGGGCAACTTATTGCTCGAATGCCAAAAACGTGTTTACAAAGCGCATAAACACACGAACTGTAAATTGGAATGCTTTTTGCTTTAGCCATTATAAATAGAATAACTAGGACGTTTAATGTGAGTAAAATCCTCCTCCCGCTCTCTTTATGGTGCGTATTTACGCCTTTTTATCTACAGGCGAAAAATAATGAGCCTTTTAACCAAGGGTCAGTGGATGATGCTTTCCACAAAGGTTGTTTGCTCTACGCACAATATAAATTCACCGAAGCCGAAGAATGGCTCACCTACGCAGCAGATCAAGGAAATCAAGATGCGGCCTATCTAAGCGCAAGACTACTTGCCTTTCAAACACAGCCGAAAAACTTTCCTGAGCAAAGCAAAAAGTACCTAGAAAATGTTGCTAATCAAGGCCATTTAGAGTCAATGAGGTTTCTCTATGAAAAGGGCGAGTGGTTAACGAGACAGGAACGCTTACAATGGCAGCAGCACTACTACAACCAATTGATAAACTTAGGGGCTGAAAAACCAGCGCAAGCGTATTTTAGACTATCGCAGTATCACAACAGCATCGAACACAAAGCGTTGTCAGACTACGAATTGCAACAAGCAGTGAAACTTGAACTGCCAAATGCATATTTAGCGTACGCAGACCAGCTTCCTATAAAAGAAGCCAAGGCAATATATTTAACCGAAGCAAAAAAGGGCGTTATTCCTGCTATTAGGCACGTCATCACAATACTCGAACAAGAAGGAAAGTTTGACCAAGCTTTATACTGGCGTGAGACAAATGCAAAACTTGGAGATTTACCTTCGGTTGCAAGCTTGGGGCTCATTTATCAAGGCAATAGCGAAAGATACAACTTTGTGCCACAAGATTTAGCCAAAGCGTACGCCTATTACCTTAACTATCTTGAAAATGCTGGTACCGCGCGTTTCAGTCGTCTTTATAAAAAGATAGATCAAAACCTCAATACATTGTCCAGTGTTCTTTCTCCGGAGTTACTTACCGATGCTAATACTCTGGCTCAATCATGGAATTCAACCCAATACTATTACTACGATGCACTATGGGAACAGGCAAATTGCTCTACGAAATAATGGTTAGGTCCTATTAGGGATGCCTAATAGGACCTTAAGCTTAGTCCTGTAATGTAGATAGTTTAGAATCTAAAGCTGCCACCTTCCAACTAAGATTGTTCAGACGCCATTTTAGTTCTGCTAACTCTTGTTGTGCTTGTTGATAGTGTTGATCATCTATCAAACTTTCAATATAGCCAACACGACCGTAGATTGGCGATAAACTGACAGCAAACTGCTCTAAAGATTTCGTCTCATCTGATATCTGAGACCAACGGTGCTTTTTAGCTAACAAGGCAATATTGGCCATCTTCGTTCGTATTTCACCGAATTTGGCTACGAACTGATCCGTCTGTTCAAGAGCTAATTTCTGATCTTGATAAAGAATCTGACTGATCTGATTGACTTGCTCATTTCCAGCATAGAGCCTCTGTAAAACTTCGTGCTGCTCTATCGCCTTCAAGTACGGTTGCTCAATCGATGCTTGTATTTTCTCTTCAATAGAAGACTGATACATAGAAACCATCTCAGATTGAACCGAATCTATTCTATTCGGAGTGGTGTTTGTAACATAGCTATCAAGATTACTTGTCGTCAGAACGGGGACTTCAAGCGATTGCTTGAACGGATATTTGTTCCACAAGTTCGGATGGTAATAAAGCCATAAACCAGTAAGACTTAAGGCTGCGGTAACCAAACATGTTGTAGCTAAAGTATAGTAATGGCGTTTACGCGAAACACGATCTGCATTTTCATTAAGTTGCTTATCTTGGCGTTTTAACGCGGTGTAATAGCGAGTTTCAATCTTATCAATATGTTCAAAGAGTACAAAACCCACCCCTTCAAAATCGACACTAATGTCAGGTTGTTGAATAGACATCCAATGATGAATTGTTCCACACATCCTTTCACTACGATAAAGGTCACGTAGCTGATCTTGAGCTGGTTTCATCTTGTTTAGCTCAATAATCGCCTTACTATTAACCCAATCCAACACTTCCTTGCGCATTTTGGCTGACTTGGAATCCGGCTTAGGTAGCAAGCTTAAACAATGCATCAATAGCTCTAATCCATTTGCGTAGCCGGAAAGACCTTCGATTTTAAGCTTAGCAATTGTGAGATAACTACTCATCAGTAAATCAACACCAGCCCCTTGGGCTAGTTGCTCACTCGAGTGATAAACCTCTTGCCAATTGGTGCCTCCAGACAAAGGATTAAAACGACTATTAATTTCATCCCTCACCTTTTGGTAACTATCTAGATGTCTGATTGAGTCTGAATCAGACGTTATATGATAAATCACTTGATCCAGTAAAACTGTATTGGACATAGATACTGCGTCCTGATAAGAAAGGAGCGAGCCACCTCGCTCCTTAACATGTTTTAGTAAAGAGTCTTAGATAACTTAAACGACTTAAATAATCGTTCCGTAAATGGATTGGCATCAGATTCCGCATTGATTCGGTACACCATATCTCCACCATCAACGACAAATCGGTAATCAACCGAAGTTTTACTCGCTGACATAACATTACCTTTGTCCAGTAATCGGAAAAATGCCCAAGGCCCTTTCATGTTGATGCTTCTCGGAGACAAATTCGATTTAGTTGGCACTAATGTGACTTTCGATACCGCAGAATTACGCAGTGTGTTTGGCCAAATCAGCTCCACCCCTTCTCGAGTACCATGACTATAAGTCAGGTACTGTCCATCAACGTTGAGAACACTTCTGCGCTTGTTGCCACTCAACTGCAACGGTTCAACAGAAAAGTCTACATCTAGAATTCCTTTACGGTTGAAAAAAGCTTGGCGAATTCTCTGTGCTTGCTCAATTTGCGCCAAAACTTCAGGGCGAATAAGCGACTGTGCCGTATCGTATTCATCAACCGCAATGTTCTCTTCAATAAAGACTTTCAACTGATTATTATAGAAATTGTCCAATGTTCCTTTTGGTGCAAAGAAGGATTCAAAATCTTCCAATGCGACATCTTTTCCCGATTCCGCATTGAACGGATAACGACTCGCTAGCTTGGTGTAATAAGGCTGGTAAACGTCCTCATACCAGCGAACTTCCAAATGTTTAATTGCTTCTTGCTTGACCACATACCAACTTTCATCAGCAAGCTTGGCGATCATGCTATCAAGAGGTCTTGGCAAACCAGACGAAATACGCTTTAGAGTGTAAATAGGATCGGCACTCACCAATTTGACACGCGCTTTGGTCGCATCCAATGCAGCCATTCCTACATCAGGTGATTCTTGAATTGACTTAAGGTAATTTTTCAATTCATCGACGGAAGACAAAACTTCATTGATATATGCTGGTTGATCACCCACTGGTTTAAGCATCAAATTCAGCTCAGCAAAAGGAGACTGAATGTTAGACGCCACCTTGTACTTAGCACTTTTCAATAGTTCTTCACCAGCTTCACTATCTGGGTTTAGTCCAGAGATGACTTGAGTGTTGTTCTCTAGCGTTCTTAGCAGTCTTTGGAGTGGCTCAACGTGTCCAGTTAAATTCTCTAAAACCATCACGCCTTCATTGATATCGCTAAAATATTTCATATCGATTTCATTCAACGCCGTACGCCAAGTATTTACGTAATCGGCAACATAGAGATTACGTATTTTCTCTCGCAACACTTGTTTGTCAGCTTCACTGAACTGTGCCGTTTTTGACTGGCCGAGAACCCAACTGTCGATAAGAGCAAGCTCAGAAACCGACTCAGAACGTGGCATAAAATAGTTCTCAAAACCTTCCTTCGTCAGCATTTGTGGGATATACATAGATAAGTTTTTGTTAGACACTCGTTCTTCGAATACGATATCAAAGATGGGCCCGACTAAATTACGAATACTGATAGAAGGCCCAAGTACCGTTTGCGCATTCAGTTTTAAATTTCGATAAACACGCTGATCATTTGGCATACTACTAAGTTCAGCTTGAACACGAGCAATCGTTTGGTCATACGGTTTCATTGCACGCTCTGCGAACTGATCTCCTTTCGCTCTCTCTCCAGCCAAATCAGTATGTCTCATGGCATAATCTAAGTGGTCAAGCAGTTCACCTTGAACTTGCTTTTGTCCTGCATATGCGCTTTGCCAATACTTACCAAAGTAGTCAAGAACATAATCCTTATAACGACCACTTTTATCAACCATCATCCTATAAACTCGCAGAACCGCCAGTTTTTCTTCTTCAGTTTCAGCTTTCTCAAGTGCTACAACAACATCGGCCATTAATAACGGTAAAAAGCGGCTCTCTAGCAAATTCAAGTACGTATTTTCAACCATTGGCCCAATGGTATGACCTTGATAGAGACCTAGATCCGAGATGTAGTGTGGTTTATCGCGAAAGAAGCCAAACTCCAACGTCGCTTGACGGATCTTGTTCAGCGGTCCCAATATATCCTTTTGCGATGCCAATTCTAGGTTTGAGGGATACTTCGCTTTATATTCATTTACCTTCGCTAACACCGCGTCGGAATGATTGACGTTAATAATGTAGTTACGATGCCAAGCTCCCAACAGCAGTACTAATGCAACCAAACAAGCGGTAAACGACAATCCCATTAAACGGCGTTTATGTTTTGCAACGCGGAAATTGTCCGATGCAAGTCCTGCTTCAGGGTAAATGATGTTACTAAATAACTGCTGAGTAAAATAAACCGTTGAATTTTTGGCATTTTGAGCTTTGTTAACAGCATGAGATAGACCATACCGGCGTGAAGCTGAATCACCAAAAGCATTACACGGTACACCTTGTTGATAAACAGACGTAAAGTATGCACCACGGACCAGTGCTGATGTTGAAAATTGATCACTAGAAAGTGCATCTTGGAAGAACTGTTTCAAGATACTTTGTAAACCCGACATTTGACGCGTAAAGCTATAAATAGCATCACGCTCTTCTTGTTCGATGGATTCAGCGACAGCGTGAGGAAAGAGCTCATTAATGCTTAAAACAAATTGACTGTAATCACGAGAAAACTCTTCCAACCAATGATCGAGGTTATCGACCGACTCAAGTGAAAAGGTAAAGCCCAGTACCTCATCTCGTTGCGATTTCGAATAATGCTTAAAGAAGGGTTCAAAACCATAAAGAAGATCAAGTTTAGTTAAAGTAATGTACACGGGTAAACGGGTAGCCAGCGTTTCCGTTAGTTCGCGAATACGCGCACGCAATAAATTGGCGTAAGCTTTGCGTTCAGTCACCGTAGAAGTTGCCAAATGTGACACGTCTAATGCGAGAACCACTCCATTTAATGGCCTACGACTACGGGTTTTCTCTAACCAGTTAACAAAGTGAAGCCACAAACGGCGCTCAAGTTCACTATCATCATCTTCGTTGCGATTACCTTGGGTCAACAATTCACCATCAGGATCAATAAGTACTGATTCATTACCAATCCACCAGTCAAATGAATATGGATTTTCACTCTTTTGGCCAGAAGCGCGCATGACGGAAGATAAAGCAAAATTCTGCCCAGAACGGTTAATCAAACTGGTTTTACCTGCATTTTCCAAGCCAAGCACTAAGTACCAAGGTAACGCATAAAGATAATTACGAGTGTTGAGACTTTGTTTCATCTCCTTCATTACGCCATTAAGTTCTGCTTCTTGGCGTTTTTCATATATCTGTATCGGGTCTTGTCTTAATTGCTCTTCGTGCTTTTGCTGATTTTTAAAACTTTGCAGCCTACGCGATTGCAAAAGCCCCCAACCGGATAAGGAAAAAAGAATAAACAACGCGCTCGCTAAACCTCGAGCAAATACAGTCTCTAATGGTTTATTGCCTTGAATCTCTAACCAAGGACCGGCCCACCAAATAGCGACATTTAATAAAATAAAGAGTGTAAACAACAGAATTGGAAGCGCTGCTGCTATACCCGGCTTACATTTTTTAACGATCCCAATGATACTTTTCCACATGGATAGTCCCTTAGCTTAATCTGACGCAGTGTTTCGTTCTAGTTGCTCAATAAGTGACGGCTCCCATTCGGTAACGCTCGTCTGTGTAATTTCTTGTTTTAAAGTTTGATATTGTTCTTTAGCCATAGCATCTAGGTGATTGTGTTTAAGTAGATCAGCACTCAATAAGCGCCAGTAAAAGCGATCGCGAGGCTCCGTTGCAGCCACTAAACCATCATTGAGCATTGACATCGCCACGGCGATGCCCCCTTCTTTCGCCAGAGTGAACGCTTCTTCGCGTTGATCCTGCCAACAACCCGAATTGGACGCGGTAGCATCGCCGCCTTGACGAGTCATTAACCACTCTCGAGCCGCATCAGTGACAAATGGCGCTCCTCCTTTAAACTTTAGATCTAGCACTGTGGGGAAACGTTCAATAAACGATTGATTTTCTTCTAGAATAGCTTTACACCATCCATCTTGACCTAACGCCTTAGCAATATCATGACTCATTAACTGACCTTCAAACCAATAAGGTGAGATAGTTAAGCTGTTTTCAACGCGCCGCCACAACGCCAGATCAGGGGAATGCAACTGATCTTGATACTCTTTGACTCGCTCGATTTGCATTCCTCTTAGTAAGGTTTGACCTAAATGGTCGTGATCAGGAAGCGTGGCAATCGCTCCCCATAACGCATGACGTCGCACACGAATAGCCAACGCGCCAGAAGATTCTTGTTCCGACAGATATTCAGCGACTTTGAGCAATGTTTGTTTCGCCGCTTTGTCACTCGAGTTATCGATCGCTAAAGAAGGCGCCAGACTTGAAGATATACTGGCCGAATCAGCTGGCTTTTGATCTGCAGCTTGCGCCACTTTCTCACGTTCTTGCGCTTTCTTAAGTTGACTAAAAGTCGCCATCGCGACTGACTCTGCTACATCAGACGATAATTCATTCGCCTCTATCACGGCTTGCCATTCTTGCACCACTTGCTGCAGTTCATCTCGGT
Source organism: Vibrio sp. C8 (assembly GCF_054051265.1). Lineage (NCBI taxonomy): Bacteria > Pseudomonadati > Pseudomonadota > Gammaproteobacteria > Vibrionales > Vibrionaceae > Vibrio > Vibrio sp. C8. The sequence continues at coordinate 46,920 of NZ_JBPAOE010000011.1, read as the reverse complement.
CTTGGCTATCGAGCACCGAAAAATCAAACTTATTAACTGCCAGTGCAAAGCGTTGACAGATTTGGCTGAAAAACTTTCGTCTAGGAAGGTTGCCGCGCTTACCTGGCGCGGGAAAACTGTCTTGCCAATAGTGCGCAATAAAATCACTCATAACGCCAAAAGAAGTAATCAAACGTTTGGCAGTCAATTGATGATGTAAGCACTGCAAAAGATAAACCAATAACTTGATATCTTTACTTTTTTCATTCAACAAAGTGACAACGCTATGCTCAACCTCCTGCCACTGCACAGCCGCATGAGATAGCGAGCCTACCTTCATCATTTGATCTTCAATAAAGTCAAATAACGGCTCATCTAACAGTCGTTCACCAGTTGGTGACGCTGCACAAATTGGACGAACGATACTCGTTCGATATTGAGTAATATCCATCGTTACCATCCACACCGTTGCCGTAATGGGACTAAAGCTTTACTTAACTGTCCCGCGTCAAATTGTAATCCATCAATCTGAGGCGAGTTTGAGCGTAGAATTAACCGAGAGTTTTTCGTCATGGCTTTCATCATTGAAATAGCAGGCAACCCTCTTGCTGAAGAGAACAGCACTCCAACATCGTCACTACGCCAATATTGTTTAGGGCCATAAGCGACAGAGACGTTAATGCGCGCATCTTCCAACGGAACGGGTAGCGCTAATTCAATACGGCTAATATTATTAATACAGCTCATCATCAACACTGGTGAGGGCTGCTCTTGTGTTTGCGGCACGGATAGCGTTAGCCATGCATCGCCATTCTCTTTGTCGCCCTGCTCAATAACATTGATTGGCTGAGCTTTCAGAGCCGTAGCAAACGCGGTATACCACGCTTGAGGTTTATCATCATTCATCGTTGAAGACGACAATAGGGCTGGCGTATCCATCACTTGATCAAAGCAACTTAGCCGATCTAAGCGCTCAAGAATTAAGGTGCACTGCTGCGCACGATCCAGCTGTGACACTACAGAATCATTCGCCATAGTCTGAATGCTGAACAGTATGCCGCTCATCAATACGGGCAGTATGTAAGTTGAAGTATTCATAACAATTTGATTTCCAGCTTCCGACATTTATAGGCGAAAGTGCGCTTTGGGATGCCTAAACTCACCGCAGCCTTACTACGATCACCTGAAAATAACGCCAAGCGTTCACGAATAATCTGCTCTTCATATTCATTAAGCGCTTGTTTCAAATCATTGATGGTCGATAGATTACCTTGTGAGAGTGCAGGAGGATGCTCACTTATCAACGTGGATACAGCCTTTTGCTGAATTGCGGGCTCGGCACTTTTAAGCTCAAGATTCAAACAAGCAATGCGATTCTTAAAACAGCTTTCATCGATTTCAGATTCATTGCGGCATTGGGCACAACCAAATTCCACTAAATGCTTCAATTCACGGACATTGCCAGGGAAGGTATACTGCTTTAAACAATCCAAAGCACGATAATGTAAACCGCGTATTTGAGTACCATGCTGTTGATTGAACTCACTAACAAAGTGTTGGCTTAGTTGAGCGATATCTTCAAGACGTTCAGATAAGCGCGGCAGTGTTAGGGGATATTGAAACAGGCGGTAATATAAATCCTGACGAAATTGATTTTTACGTACTTGCTCAAGTAAGTTGACATGAGTGGCCGAAACCAAACGAAAATCAGAGCTCAATTCCTGCTTTCCCCCAATAGGGCGAAATTGTTTGGTTTCTAAAACGCGCAGCAACTTTGCCTGTAAAGAGAGTGGCATATCACCAATTTCGTCAAGAAATAGAGTCCCACCATTCGCTTGAGCAATCAGACCTTTACGGTCAGATTCTGCACCAGAAAATGCCCCTTTACAGTATCCAAATAACTCACTTTCAAGCAGGTTTTCTGGAATGGCGGCGCAATTTATAGCAACCAATGGCTCTGCATTGCAATTGGATAGTTGATGAATAGCCTGAGCAACTAACTCTTTACCAGTTCCTGTGTCACCTTGAACCATCACCGACAATTTTGACTCTGCTGCACTAACAATTTGTTGGCGAAGCTTTTGCATAGCATTACTTTTTCCTATCAAGGATAGAGAAAGTTTATCCGCCATATCTCGTTGCTTTGTATCTCGTTGAATGTCGCTGAGAGATTCAGACAACGCCTTGATATCCCGCTGTTCACGTTCCATTTTCTCAAGTAAGTGCCATTGTTTAGTAAATACATCAACAAACTTAATACATACCTGACTTGTAAAAGCTCGACTTACTGCGTGCTCGTCGCCCAACATGAATAATATTAACTGTACTTGTTTCGAGTTAATCGGCAGAGGATAAATACAAACGCTTTCAAACATACCAACACCAGCAACTAACTCATTAAACGCACGGTCAGATTGCCAAAACAGCAACTCATCCGAAGAAAGCGTCATTGGTAATGAACTCTGCAAAACATGACTAAATGGATGGTTAAGGTCATCTACCTGCCAGGAAAAGTTATTATTTCCATTGTAAGGAATGAGACGACGTCCCTCTGCGTTAGGCATGAGCACCATGCAATTAGACAGGTTCAACTCAGCAACAATAATTTCTACAAACCGATCTATCAATTCACTCTTGATCTTGATTCCAATAAGATCAGTGATTCGCTCTAACCAGTTAGACATCACTACTCAACCTCTCCAATAAACTCTCCTTCTTGTGCCGCCAGATAGATGCGAACCACAGGCTGCTGTTCAGAAAGTTTGTTCAATAACGCCAAGGAAATTGGAGGAAGTAATTGACCGTCAATAATCGCTTCCAGCATACGTGCACCATTTTCAGAACGAGTCGCACGCGACAAGATTTCATCAATTAACGAATCGTCAATCACAACTTCAGCTGCGTAACGCTCATGGAAGAGTGTTTCTAAACGTGAAAGCTTGAAGCGGACGATAGACTCAAGCACTTCCGGATTCAGTGGCATATAAGGAACAATTTCTATCCTTGCCAGTAGCGCAGGTTTGAAGAAAGCAGCCAACTGTGGATAGAGAGCATCATCCAATTGTTCAACTCGATCGGCGTAATCAACTATCGTTTCGAAGCCTAAATTTGAAGTTAAGAAAAACACAATATTCTGACAATCGATGACTCGACCTTCACCATCCGCAATCTCCCCCTTATCAAACGCTTGATAAAAAAGATTCAATACTTCTGGGTGTGCTTTTTCTACTTCATCAAGCAAAACCACTGAATATGGCATCTTACGAATAGCTTCCGTCAATATGCCGCCTTCACCGTAGCCAACATAACCCGGAGGCGAACCAATCAAACGCGATACTGTATGTTTTTCTTGATACTCAGACATATTGATCGTGGTTAGGAATTGTTTGCCGCCATATAGGTGATTAGCAAGTTGAACCACGGTTTCTGTTTTACCTACACCACTTGGTCCTACAAGCAAAAAAGCGCCTTTGGGACGACCAGGCCGACGTAAGTCTGCGCGAGCGGTCAGAAGGTGCTTATGGATACGTTCAATCGCAACCCCCTGTCCCTTAATTGACCGACTTAAAATGCTCGTTAGATGAGTGATCTTATGCAACTCATCACTGTTCATTTGATCAACGGGTACCCCCGTCCAATCCGCTATCACCTCCGCAACTTGCTGAGCATCCACTTGGGGGTGAATCAAACGTTCAGAATGCGGTATGATTTCTAGCTGCTGATATTTTTCTCGGATAGTAGCCAGCGCTTGCTCACGCTGCTCGGAAGAAAGTGGCTCTTGTTGAGCCGAAGTGAGTGATGCTCTTAGATCTATAATGTCTTCAACCAGCAATTTTTGCTGCTGCCACTGAGCGGTCAATCTATCTCTCTCTTGCTCATCTTTCGCTTCTTGAGCTGTTAGCTCTTCAAGGCGTTCATGATCAACATTTTTACCCAATAGCTGGGCGCGCTCTAACATATCAATTTCAAGTTGTCGTTGATGACAAGCCGTTTCGATAAACGCTATCCGTTTCGGTGGTGCCGTCAGGTTAATCGCAATGCGAGCACAAGCAGTATCAAGTACATCTATCGCTTTATCCGGTAGTTGTCTGCCCGATATGTAGCGCACCGACAATTCGGCCGCCGCTTTCAGCGCGTCATCGGTGATCAGAACGTTATGATTTTTTTCATACACAGAATTCAATCCACGCAGAATATCAACGGCCTGCTCAACACTCGGCTCATCCAATTTTACAAGTTGAAAACGGCGCGTTAATGCCGGATCTTTCTCGAAGTATTTTTTGTACTCTTTCCAAGTCGTCGCGGCAATAGTGCTTAATTCACCACGAGCAAGAGCAGGTTTTAACAAGTTAGCCGCATCTCCGCCGCCTTCTTGATTACCAGCCCCAATCAAGGTATGCGCTTCATCAATAAACAGAATGATTGGTTTGGGTGAGTGTTTAATCGCATCTATCACACCTTTGAGGCGTTTCTCAAACTCACCTTTCACAGATGCGCCAGCTTGAAGTAGGCCTAAATCGAGTGAATAAAGTTCAACACCTTGCAATTTTAATGGCACTGAGCAAGCAACCACACGAAGCGCCAAACCTTCAATCATGGCACTTTTACCGACACCTGCATCACCGACGACAATAGGATTGTTCTTACGTCGACGACATAAGATATCAATCATAAGATTGATTTCGTTCTCACGGCACAGAACGGGGTCGAGTTCATTTTTTCGTGCCTGCTGGGTAACATTGGTACAATATTTATCCAAAATAGACGTATCACTGCCGTCTTTTGTTAACGCCTTTCCCCCTTGTAAGGCTGACTCGATTTGAGTTTCTGACGAGTCCGCAAGAATAATATCGAAATGCTTTTTCAAACTCTCTCGATTGATGGTATCGACAATACGTACCAGCTTGTGGTCCATGTATCGATCCGCGCGGGTTAGAGCAGTCAATAAAATAGCCCCTGAACGAAGTTCACTTTGATTCAGTTCAGTGGTCGACAACAGCCAAGCTTCTTGAAGTAGTTCGACCAACAAAGGTGAAAATGCAGGGTAACTATCAAGTACTTGCTCGCGAGAAAAATGAATCATTATCGCTTGCTTAATGTCATTAATAGATACATCTGACTGTTTAAAAATAACGCGGACATCCGAAAGAGGATTGTCTAGCAACACTTCAAGATAGTGTTCAAAAGTAATTTCACTCTGCTGACGTTCAATACACAGAGAAGCAGCCTGCTCTAGGGCAAGTTTGCTTTGTTGATTTAATTTGGCAATAAGAATTGGTAGTTCAATACGTATCACGACAAGTACCTAGCCTTAATTATATTTATAGAATTTGATTGAGTTGTTCAATTACGTCACTGGTTTTGACATGCAGCAAATAGCTGTAGCCAATAAACACGCCAATCGATATCACGATAAAGCCTGCAAATATCGACCACAAAGGTAGTTGCTTACTTAATTGATATTTGGATCGCACGACATGCTCAGTCGCACTGGTAAGTTGGACGATATCCGCCTCATGATCTCGATTCAGTAGTTTGTGCAACTGGCTAATGACTTTTTCGCGCTCGATTTTTCCTGATTCAATCACGCGATATTTACCTTCAAAACCCAGAACCAGACATTGGTAGATAAATTCGAGCAACGACTTGTATTGTTTGGGTTCAGATTCAAGGCGTTTAAGGATGGTAAACACTTTTTCCCCACCCCAAGTTTCGTTATGAAAACGTGATAACATCGAATGTTCCGCCCAAACCGTTGAAGCGCCCCATGAAGTCCCCATCACGGATTCATCCAAAAAGGTACACAGAATATAACGATAAGCCATTAGAACAGCGTGCTCATAACCTAGCTCCGTTAATTCGATTTCAATGGTTTTAATCTCTTCAACCGCTTGCTCGTAAATGGCTTCAATGTTTTCACATTCCGTCAACTGTCGAACTCGTAGCGCCAAACCAAGCAATGGCGTCGCAGCATCAATCAATGGATTATTCAAACTACCACGCAATTGGAACCAGTAATCTTGGTCATGATTTATCTTCTCGGCTCCATCAAATAACAAGCTACTGAGTTTGCTTTCTTTTTTATTGATATCCATGCTTAACTCCTAATCGCCCAGAATTGCAGATCCAGCTCTTGAAATGCCGCGGCAACGTGGAAAGCAAAACCACTAGAGTGCTGAAGCATGCTCCAGGCACTGCTGGTTTTATCCAATTGGTAATAGATATAGCCTGCGTGGTAAGGAAGTTGACGAGGTGCAACAGGTAGCACGACCAAAGGGATACCTGGCAATTGCAGAGAAATAAGTTCCCGAATTTTCTCAACCGATGAAACTTTGGTTTGCTGAGTAAATTGACGTCGTAGCTCATCCATCGGCATGCGAGCTTTAACAGCGACAATGAAGTCAGCACTTTCCATCAACTGCGGGTCTTGAATTGGCGCAACCATCAAGCCATATTTACGCTTATCCAGTTGAATGGAAACGGCTCTTGGTTCAAGCACAACACTCAGCGATTGACGTAAATTACGAATCAAAGGCCAGAAAGACTCCGTCGGCATATCATGGTTATAACTGAGGATTTTGGGCGGTAAGCGACTTTCATCAGTGAAGGTCGCTAGCTCGCCAGCAACCGTCGATAAACACTCAAACAAGCGCTCTGGATGCAGGCTACGTAGTTTCGCCAAATGTTGGAGTTGGGGCTGCAAACGGTTGAGAGCTTGAAGTAACATAAAATCGGAAACATCCGCGACGCCACCTTGTGATGGCGAACTAATCCTCTGAGCAATATTCTTGGCACGCTCATGCATCAGCCCCGAAATTTCATTAACAAAACGGTGCAGGGCCAAATTACCGACCACGTTGAGGTGACACGGAATAAATTCCGCATCCATCACCACACTCCCGTCAGGACGTTTTTCTAAAATTCGACCAATAGCCATCGAGGCGTAAGCACTACGGTCTTCTTTCTCTAGCATCAACTGAACCCGCACAGGAGACACATCAATAGTCGTCATATCACCCTGTACAGTATGCACATCACGGACTTCGAGACGGCGGTTTTCATAACGCCCCGTACCTTGAGCTTCTGGCCAGTTAACCTCCATCAAAGACTCACTGCGTAACGGAATCGCCAGGTACACCAATTGATTCGCTAGCGATGCATCGTCGATCTCTAGCGCGTCAGGTACTGCATCTTCTTGAGGAATGCGGAACGCGGTTCCATCAGGCATAATGCCAACAGCACGTTCAATCGCGATACGACCGAACGATAGGTACTCTGGATTTAAGGAAAACTCTGAAACACCATATAGATAACGGCTGATAGAACTCATTCGTTCGTCAATATAGTATTCGGTGTACCTTTGTTGTTGCTGGAAGTGTTGCGGCTTAATAAATAAACCTTCATTCCAAATAACACGATTGCGTGAAAACATCTTGTTTATTCCACCTTTTCCAACTTCACGTCGTATTCATCGAGAAGCATCAAAAGGTGATACTCCCTTCCTTTATTTAATACTTTGACGGCTTTCTTCCACTCACTGAGCTCGATGTCAGAAAAGTTAGCCATAATGCCGATATAATTCGTCTCTTCATCCACTTCCATCTGGGTGACAAACTTGAACTGTCCCGGCATCAATACGTAATCGTAACTTCTGACGAAATTGCTTTTCAGTGCTTTCTCGTAATCGGCTTTTAACTGGTCATAACTTGATGACATAAACATCGAATCATCCGTCAGCTCAAAGACCTGAATCTCGACAGGCGAGGCCTGTCCCCAAAGGCTCGGGTTAACGCCATCACCAGCGACAATACTGAACGTCACTTTAGTAGGTAACTCGGTAGGATCGTACCGTTCAGGCTCACTACTACATGCAGTGAGGATTAGTACAAAAAGGCTAATCCACAACAGATTCCTCACGACTAAAACTCCAGTTGTTTCTCTCGAATTTTCTTGTCATACGTTTGCTCGAAAATCTCCCAGAACAGTTTTTCAAAACCTTTTTGACGATGTGACGTTAACTCTTGGTAGTAATTGCAGTACATATTCCATGCCCAAGCGTCCGTGTTATGAGCTGTTTCTTGATGAGAGCGTTTATAATTTTGGAAACGACGTTGCAGCACTTGCGGCGAAAAGGCGCCGAGAATTTGTCTTAAGGCTTCACTGGTGGCGTATTGCATCGCTTCGTTATGCGCTTGAACATTACGCAAGCTTTCTGCGATGGCGGCGGGTGCCGATAAATGAACAGCACTTTTCTCAGCATCATATAAAGTTTTAATCGTTTCTTGATATGACAGTCCTAAACGTAGCGGGTTATCTTCTATCGGCTGCAAATTACGGTTCAACGTGCCAAATCGGCCGTCACAAACCTGTTGATGCAAGTCAAGCAAACCTTGAATACAAGCTTGCAGCGACTCGCCCATTTCTTGAGAGAGCATATGCATACGCTCGATGTCATCGGTCTGATCAACTTGTACGCCTAAACCAGTAAGCATTGGCCCAGTCAATAGATGACCACCAGTTGCTGATTGGGTTTTGGTCACACTTGCTTCTGGTTTAATACTTTTTGCTACTTCTTCCTCTAGCAAATCTAATGTCTGCTCGTCCATATGGAGGCCCTCTGAAACGTTGTCATGAGTTGTCTTTTGGTTTGGTTCAAGCTCATTAGCTTGATAAATATTTTGTTGATGCGTTGATTTGCTCTGAACTGCTGCTTTCTTACCAAAGCCAAAGCTAAGAATGCGTTTCAGCGTCATTGATGAGCCAATTTCATTGTCACTATCGGCTTGCACGGTAAAATTTGGTGTACGCAGCGTTAAGTCTTCATTAGGAACGATAGAGAGCTGGTTTTCCTCAGCCGTGACTTCAAGTTCATCATGAATGAAAGACTCTTCATCATTTACTTTCATAAGAACGTCTAAAGCACCCAACGGATCTGTGCTGACTTCATGTTCTTGTTTGACGACAGTGTCGATATCTATCTCATTATCCGCGAGTAAGTCTTCAGTAGTATCTTCAAACAGTTGGCTTAAAGGACCAGAAGTATGGTCATCTTCATAGTCACCCAGCATCACTCTAAGTTCGTAAGGACCAATTTTGATATGGTCTTTGTGGGCAAGTTTGGCTAGCTGTCCTGTACCTAGCGGCATTTCCGTTGCATTGATATATGTATCCCCACTTAAATCGCGGATACAAAATGCGCCATCCACCATCAGCACTTCGCAGTGCTCACTTTTGACTTGACCATCTGAGTCCTTGAGAACCCATTGGTTGCGATGTCCTGAACCGATGATGCCACCAGAACTTTGCCACTGAGTTACAGCAGAAAGACCAGATTCCAGTTGCTGTGCGTTGATCACCAACAGGGTTAAATTAGGTTGAGCCGAAGAACCCATTGTTATTGCCTCACTTGTATTAATACACTTTTCTCTCGTGAACTGGTGCCAAGAAAAGATGTCCAACCGAGTGCGATACCTGACTGTTCGCCCAAAACGAAATCGGGAGCCTCATCTTCATCCATCGTCAACTCCAAGTCGTAAGCCATTTGCTCGCGCAATATGAATTCAACCAGTTTGCATAGTGGTTCAAACTCTTGTCCTGAAGGTAAAAAGTCAGAAAATTTACTACGCGACAATTGGCGAATACAAATCGTAAACTTACCATTGCAGTCAACGATGGATTCTCCTATCAGAGAGGTTATACCCAATTGTGAATTTGGCCCCCCCAACATGGTTTGCTGAGCAACATCAATTAGCACTTTACGTCGAGTCCATTGACTAATTTCAACCTCTTCCAAGTCAAAACAATGGGCAATAATCCCTGACACCACTTGCGGTGAACGGCTACGTCCTGCCAAAGTGCCAGAGTAAGCCAACATCTTGCACCAATTGATCGGAGTCTCACCACGTAGATCCGGAGAGCCTAGGCCAACTAACGACAACAATTGAGCAGAAAAATCGTCTTGTGCATCAGGTTGAAAGCGTATGAAGTAGCGATACTTACGCCAAATTCGATACACAAGGTTGATTAATCGATTGTTAAAAAAATCGAAGAATGGCTGTTTCATCCCACCACGATCTTCATTCAACAACTGCTCGACCACAAATCCAGGCAATGGCGATTGGGCACCAGACAAGCCAAAGAAATTAGTCATCATTACCAAACGCTCGTCATCGCGCTTCTCTAACTGACTAACGTCACAAGGCGAGAAACCTAGGCTAGGGTTACCACTGAATACTAATTTACACTGACGCTCCCAATCATCGTTTTCTGGGTTTAGTTCGAATAACTTTTGTAGCAACTCAACAAGTTGATAAAAGTTGTAGTCATGAACGTCTTGTGGCAACACAGACTCAACGGTTTGCCTCAAGTCACCCATTAAATGAGTGGCTGCATCCCCGCCTGTGTACCCCATGTATATCTTTCCTGATTAGTAATATTGACTACATTAAGTTCATGAAATGAATTAATGCTTGCGTATAAAGCAAAGAAATGACTGAGCACAGTGCCAAATAGGAACAAGTCCCCCTCAGAACCAAAGCCAGACTGTTCAACATACAAGGTTGACTGTAACCCTCTCACTGGCAATCCCCGCAGTACCTTATCAACAGGTTTTGATTCTATTTTTTGAATCGCAGCGAGACGTTGCCGAGAGACTCGCTCAGCTTGGCGATCAACCAATGCTCGAAAATCATAAGCTCGTAGCACACTGCTAAGCGCATCTTTGGACAACAGCGATAAATAATTGAGTGATAAGTTAGAGATCAACGTCCACAGTAAACTTCCGTCCAAAACGGGGCGAAGTGATTGTGAAGGTACTGATACGTTAGCAAAGGTTGCAAATGGAGGAGAGGTATCTGTCGGCTGACAAATATCTCCAATCCCAAGCTCTAACGGCAATAGTCTATTGGTACAGTTGAGCTTAATCGAAACCGCTTCATCAACATCGAATGAGACCGTTTCATCACTTCGGACAAACGAGATAAAGGAATCAAATCCATCACCACGAATACTCTCTTTAACGCGAGTGCGGTAGTAAAGAGCATTTCGATTGCGTACCCGTTCGACTTCGTGCTGAAAACTTTCAAACGAGGAATAAACGCGTTTTGCACCACGAACTCGTCTACCTTCATTAGCTGAATTTTGCCAACCCGTTACCGACTCAACATTGAAAACTTCATAATGAGATGGATAACGACTAGATGGAGTAATACGATATTCAGATTGACGGCCGGATAACGCTATAGGGTCTGCATCGTGTTCGAATAAATTGATAATCGGAGTGCAATACAGCTGAAAATTATCTTTTCGGACCCTAACGTCAGCTGGTAGAGTCTTTGAAAAATACAACTGAATTGTAAATGCCCCGGTGACATTTTTTGGTATTGCTTTATCAAATCCGACCAAGTCAAAAAAATGAAATGCTTCAGGAAATGACAGGTATTCTTGAAGAACTCGATACCCTTCATAAACATTGGTTGGATAAGGAAGTAGAGCGTCATCACTGTTGAAACCAACCGTTTTAAAGCAACCTTCACCAAGTGAAAATTGAGTACCATTAACGTCGATGGTGACCTTTTCTAAGTAATGATTGAGCCACAAATAGATCATCTGTGAGCTGTATTTATCACCTCCCAGATAAAAGCGCAGGTTATCAAGTAGCGCACTGCCTACCGTGGTATCGCCCAACATCTCAAGTGACAGTTCAATCGTTGTTGCTTCGCGTGTATGTTGCGCTTTTACATCCTTACACGTTAATGGATAGAGATCGACAACACGACAAGTGCTGAAGTGACATTTAGTGCCAAATACTTGCTTGCTATCTACTTGAGTTCCTTTGCCAATCACCTGCTTTTCACTGACACTTTTATCTGGTGTGAACGCTAAGATCGTCATACTTGGGATTGGCCTTAAGTAGTTGGGCCAGAGCATATTGATCATTGAATGGGTAAGCTCAGGGAATTCATCCTCAACTTTTTCGCGTAAGCGCGCAGTAAGAAACGCAAAACCCTCCAGCAGCCTTTCTACATCGGGGTCCATCGTTCTTCCATGCAAGAATCGAGAGAGCTGAGGATGAATTTCAGTAAATTCACGCCCTTGCTCTTTGAGAAAAGCGAGCTCCTCTCTGAAGTATTTGTCTTGGGTCATAATCCCTAAATCACTCGATATTTTCTATTTTGATCCAGAAGCAAGCTGATTTGAACGCGGTCATGAATAGCATCACTGTTAATTTCTGCAGTAATTCTGAACTGTAACGACAGCGGATTGAAACTGTCCGTCTCGGCGATCACTTCAATGTTCTTTAGTCTCGGCTCAAAATTATGTAAACAGTCTTGAATCGCTAATTTAACCTTCAGCGATAGATCTAAGGTATCTAGCGTAGCGTCGTTGAAATCAATCAACCCTAGGCTTGGTGAACTTTGGGCACCACCGACACGTGTATTTAAAATCTTAGAGACGTTACTTTTAATTGAGTTGAGAACATCATTTGGCTCTGGACCTTGCGTTAAAGAAACGTTCTTAGTATTGGCTTCTAAGCGTTCAAAGAAGCCAACACCGAACGTACTTTCTTCTGGAGCAAAGTACGTCATGAATGGTTATGCCTGATCTAATCGGCCGACCAATGACAATTCAAAGTTTGCCCCCATGTACTTGAAATGAGGACGAACAGAAAGAGATACCTGGTACCAACCTGGATTACCGTCTACATCTGCCACTTCGATCTTCGCTGCACGCAATGGACGGCGACTACGCACGTCTGCTGGTGGGTTTTCTTGATCCGCCACAAATTGTTTTATCCAAGTATTCAATTCACGCTCTAAATCTTGACGCTCTTTCCATGAACCAATCTGTTCGCGCTGCAACACTTTAATATAATGAGCTAAGCGGTTAATGATCATCATGTAAGGTAATTGAGTACCCAACTTGTAATTAGTTTCCGCTTCTTTACCTTCTTTGGTATTTGGGAAAATCTTGGGTTTTTGGATTGAATTTGCTGAAAAGAACGCAGCATTATCACTGCCTTTACGCATTGTTAAGGCGATGAAGCCTTCTTCTGCTAATTCAAACTCTTTACGGTCAGTAATAAGGACTTCTGTAGGGATCTTCGCTTGAAGCGCTCCCATAGCCTCAAACACGTGGACTGGTAGGTCTTCAACGGCGCCACCACTTTGTGGACCGATGATGTTAGGGCACCAGCGGTATTTAGCAAAACTGTCTGTTAAACGTGTCGCAAACGCAAAAGCAGTATTACCCCAAAGATAATGTTCGTGAGATTGGGCGACACTCTCTTCGTAGTTAAATGACTTAATTGGGTTTTCGGTAGGGTCATAAGGAACACGCAATAGGAAACGAGGGGCTGTTAACCCTAGGTAACGAGCATCTTCAGACTCACGAAGTGAACGCCATTTGGTGTACTTCGGACTTTCAAAAATCGATTTTACATCTTTAATATTTGGTAGTTCTTCAAACGAATCAATACCGAAGAACTCAGGGCCAACGCTTGAAATAAATGGCGCATGAGCCATCGCACCTAATGCCCCCATATACTGAAGCAGTTTCATGTCAGGCGTCGATGGTGTAAAACAAAAATTACCGATAATCGCACCAGTAGGTTCACCACCAAACTGGCCATAACCTGATGAATATACGTGCTTGTACAAACCAGATTGTGTCGTTTCTGGCGCAAATTCGAAGTCGTCAAGTAACTCTTCTTTAGTAACATGAAGAAGATCAATTTTATTGTTTTCACCAAAATCGGTGCGATCGACCAACAGTTTTAGCCCACGCCATGAGGATTCCATTTGTTGAAACTTTTCGTTGTGAAGTATTTCATCCATTTGGGCACTAATTTTTTTATCTAACTCAACCAACATTTGGTCAACGAGAGATTTATTCACCGCTTCTCCCATTTGCTGAGAGCCGATGAGATTCTCAATAAACGCAGCAACACCTTTTTTGGCAATATCATAGCCTTCTTCACTTGGAGCTATTTTTGTTTGTGCCATGATTTGATCGAGTAAGCCGCCTTCAGCTAGCTGGGGTCTTTCTAGTACCGTTTCTGTAGACATCAGGTATTTCCTAATCCATTAAATGACGAATGTTTTAAGTCTATTATTTTATTTAGCTTCTTCACTAACTAAACTGAGCTCTTCAAGCAGTTTGTCGCGAGATTCCTGAGAGTGCAGTAATTCTTGCAAACGATCGCGAAAGGCTGGAATGTTGCCGAGAGGACCTTTCAATGCAACAAGAGCTTCACGAAGCTCAATCAACTTGTTTAACTCAGGAACTTGATTCGCAATAGAATCTGGTGAGAAATCAGCGAGTGAACTAAAACGCAGTTCAATAGGTAGATCTACATTTTCATCATCACTTAACTTGCTTCGTACAGACGTCGATAAACTAAGTTCACTTTCACGCATCACCGACTCGAAGTTATTTTTATCTACTGAAACGGTACTACGTTCCTCGACAAGGGTTTCTTCGGGATGACCTTTAAAGTCACCAACGACTAATGTTTTGAGTGGCAATTCAACTTCAGCCTGAGCATCACCTGTCGCAGGTACATACTTAATATTGATTCGCTCTTTAGGCGCGACACTTCCTTCTTTAGACATATCTATATCTCTCACTATCTATCTAAGTCACCAAATTATCACCGCATATATGCATCAAAACACTGTAAAATCAAAATTATATTCACCCGCGTGAATAAGAGTCACATTTTTTTACATTAAAATGGTGCAATAAATACTAATTGATGAGTTTTTAACCGCATAATGAAAGGTAATATCAATATAAATATTGACTTATCGTCAGTATCCTAATTTATAGTGATGAAAATATTACTATCTAGGTAAATCGTCATAATCTACACGCGCTGAGATGAGTTATTTTTCAGCCAAGTGATAGTAAGATGGGCCGGTAACCTTGTTATCTAAATCAACGCCATACATATACAAACTCAAGGCTTAATTAATTTCCCTCAGAAACAACAAAGCCTCGCAATAGCGAGGCTTTTATATCAATGCGATTTAAAGTTTAAGCAGCCAGTTTTGCTACCGCTTCTTTAAGTTGAGCCGCAATGCTTTCATTCGTCACGACACCGCTTTCCAAATCGAAGTTGTCGTAGAAGCTTGGTACTGAAACCGTCGCTTTCACATTACCGCCAAAGTAACCAGCAGAGCCGGAAGCTGCTGCTAATACAGATGTTGCACCACCAGGGCCTGGAGAAGTTGCTAGGTATACCGCTGGTTTGTTTTTAAATACTTCGCGGTCGATACGAGTCGCCCAATCAAACAAGTTTTTGTATGCTGCTGGGTAGTGACCGTTGTGCTCAGCAAAAGAGATCACAAATGCATCTGCCTGTGCTAGATCACGTAGAAAGCCTAACGCGCCTTCAGCCTGACCAATCTCTTTTTCAAGATCTTCACTGAACATAGGTACGTTGTAGTTGTTGATGTCCAGCACTTGAACTTCAGCACCATCAATCAAATTTGCTGTATAAGTTGCCAATGCTTTGTTAATAGAGGTTGAACTGGTGCTTGCACCGAATGCGATAACTTTCATGACGATAATCCTGTGTGCTGTTTCGATGTAATTAGATTAATCTTTGAACACCTTACCAACAAGCCGAATTATTGTATTAGGTCATTCAAAAATTTTGAATGACGCATTATTCGAGCAACTCGCGCCTCACCTATCGATGTTTCTAAATGAACAATCAACGCATAAAAAAATAGCAGCCTAATTGCTGCCATCTTTTATATTTTGTTCTACGCACCGTGACTAAGCTTGGTTCGATAACTCGTTCCACAAATCAGACACAATAATACGGTCTGCTGGCGTCAACTCAGAGCGAGCCTCTTCCAAACTTTTTTCAATACGTACTTTTAGCTCAGCGATGTCTTCAATGCCTTCTTCTTCACACGATGCTGCGGATAGTGAGATGTGCCCTCGTAAATAACCACCAGCAAACAGTTCATCATCCGATGCAGTGGCAATACGTGTATCAATCAGCTCTAAAAGTTTTTCTTCAAATTCAATAATCATGTTCTATGAATACCTAGTTTTATCAAGACTGTGCAGTTGCGTATGAGTTACTTAATCGCAAACTGATCAGCCGTTAGTTCTGGTGTCTGATAAAACGACTGCAATGCCTGAGAAAGCATTCTCACTCGTTCAGGTAATCCATGTTGCAAAATACTCAAGACTTCTTGATGGACTTTCGCCATGAATGACAGACGGTCTGGTTCAAAATCGCCGCTAAGGTTGTCACAACTTACCGTAAAAGGAAACCCTGCACTGAGCGACAATATCCACTCATAAGCTTGCGGACGAATTTCGACTTTCTCGAACTCTGCCTGCACTTGCTCAGAACGACCATCGGGATGATACCAGTAACCAAAATCTTCCAATAAACGACGCTCAGGACCAGCCACACACCAGTGCGCAATTTCATGCAAAGCAGAAGCATAGAAACCGCGAGCAAAGATAATTCGGTGATAATCCACCTTATCATCAGCAGGTAAGTAGACAGGCTCATCACAACCTAACTCCAACTTAGTGTTAAACGAGCTGAAGAAAGTTTGGTTAAAGATGTCGATCAAATCGGTGTATTGGTGAGACATAACAGCAAGTTCTTGGGTATGCGACATATGAAGTTAACAACGAGCTGCATTTTCGCGGCTTTTTGCTCTGAGGTAAAGCGTTGCGAGCTGTAGCTTGTCAATTTTAAAAGCATCCTTACACCAGAGTTTGAGTACGCAAAACAAAACGCCCTCAAGTGAGGGCGTTTTTCATTCATAAATCCGAGATTAGATGTGTGGTGTCTCTGTTGTTACACCGTGGTTTTGACCACGATGACGTAACAAATGATCCATCAACACAATCGCCAGCATAGCTTCAGCAATTGGTACCGCGCGAATACCAACACACGGATCATGACGACCTTTCGTAATCAGTTGCGTTGGTTCACCAGCACGAGTGATTGTGTCACCCGGAACCGTAATGCTTGATGTTGGTTTAAGTGCAATGTTCGCGACAATGTCCTGCCCCGTAGAAATGCCACCTAAGATACCGCCAGCGTGGTTGCTCTTAAAACCTTCTGGAGAAAGTGGGTCACGGTGCTCACTGCCACGTTGATTGACCACATCAAAACCATCACCGATTTCAACACCTTTCACCGCGTTAATGCTCATCAACGCATGTGCGATGTCTGCATCTAAGCGATCAAATACCGGCTCACCTAAACCGACAGGCAGATTGGTTGCAACCACCTGTATTTTGGCACCGATAGAATCACCTTCTTTTTTCAGGTCACGAATCAGTTGGTCGAATGCTTCCACTTTATCGACATCTGGACAGAAGAAAGCGTTGTTTTCGATTTCATTCCAATCCACTTTATCAATCGAAATATCACCCATTTGTGATAAGTAAGCACGGATTTCAACACCAAACTCTTGCTTCAGATATTTCTTCGCAATACCACCAGCAGCAACTCGCATTGCCGTTTCACGAGCAGACGAACGGCCACCGCCACGATAATCACGAATGCCGTATTTCTGATGGTAGGTGTAGTCAGCGTGCCCAGGGCGGAATTTATCTTTGATTTCTGAATAGTCTTTTGAACGCTGATCAGTGTTTTCAATCAGTAATCCAATCGACGTTCCTGTGGTTTTTCCTTCAAAAACCCCAGAAAGAATTTTCACTTCATCCGGTTCACGGCGCTGAGTGGTATAACGAGATGTGCCCGGGCGACGACGGTCTAGGTCGAGTTGTAAATCCGCTTCGCTAATCTCTAGTCCCGGAGGGCATCCGTCTACGATACATCCAAGTGCGATACCGTGACTTTCTCCGAATGTGGTTACTCGGAAATGTTGTCCGATACTGTTTCCTGCCATTACTTCCTCAAATTAGTGCGTTGAAAGTAGGAACGAACCACTTCCAACATACTGATAGCTATTCTTCGTGGATTCATAGTGGCTTTATTACGTTTTGATGTAAAGCCCTTAACCGCATCAAATTGGACAAAAATAGTTGGCCCAAAAATGAAAACGCCGACACTAAAGTCGGCGCTTTGCGAGAGTTCGAAATTAATCGATATAAAGTGAGAAATCTTCAGCACAGTCGATCAGTTGCTGACGTGTAAGCATAAACACACCGTGACCGCCATTTTCAAACTCTAACCAAGTGAATGGAATGTGTGGGTACTGATCCATCATATGAATCATCGAGTTGCCCACTTCACAAATCAAGATACCGTTTTCTGATAAGTAACGTGGTGCATTGGCAAGAATACGACGAACCAGTTTCAAGCCATCGGTACCCGCAGCAAGGCCTAGAGCAGGTTCATGTTTGAACTCCGCTGGCAAGCTATCCATATCTTCCTGATCCACATACGGTGGGTTAGAAACGATAATGTCGTATTGTGATTCTGGTAAATCACGGAACAGATCAGAACGAATCGGGAACACTTGCTGTTCAAGACCATGATCTTGAATGTTTTGCTCTGCAACCGCTAAGGCGTCTGTCGAAATATCAATCGCATCAACTTCCGCTTCTGGGAATGCATACGCACAGGCAATCGCAATACAACCACTACCAGTACACAGATCCATAATGCGAGTTGGTTCTTCAACCAGCCAAGGTGAGAATTGCGCTTGAATCAGTTCACCAATTGGCGAACGAGGTACAAGTACACGTTCATCAACAAAGAACTCTAACCCACAGAACCACGCTTTATTGGTTAAATAAGCGGTTGGAGTGCGGTCTTTAATACGTGTGATAACACGTTCAACAATACGTAAACGCTCGCTAGATGTTAAGCGAGAGTTCAAAGCATGAGGAGGCACGTCGATCGGCAGATATAGGGTTGGCAGCACAAGTTGCACCGCTTCATCCCACGCATTATCCGTTCCATGACCATAAAATAAATTGGCTGCATTAAAACGGCTAACCGTCCAACGAATCATGTCCTGAAGGGTGTGAAGTTCCGAAACGGCTTCTTCTACAAAAATCTTATCCAAAATTGCCTCCGAAAAGCGCTACAATACTGCGAATATTGATTAGTAACTGATTAACCAATTCTAATGAGCAAAAAAGACACCGATTACAACGACAATGATTATTTAGACGCTGACGATGATTTTGCAATGTTTCGCGATGCAGTAAAGGGCGTAAAAAAGTTAACGCAGGATACCATAGTCCAGCAGCCAAACAGAAATGCTAAACAAAAAGAAATCATCAGGGGTTCACGTGAAGCAAGCGACAGTAACTTTTACTTCTCTGACGAGTTTGTACCACTACTCAGCGAAGAAGGTCCAACGCGCTACGCTCGTGATGATGTATCTAAATATGAAGTAAAAAAACTGCGTCGTGGTGTCTACGTACCGGATGTGTTCTTAGATATGCACGGCATGACTCAACAGGAAGCCAAACGTGAGCTTGGCGCTATGATCGCTTACTGCGTAAAAGAGAGTGTGCATACTGCTTGTGTTCAGCACGGCATAGGTAAACATATCCTGAAGCAAAAAGTGCCGTTATGGTTAGCCCAGCACCCTGACGTGATGGCATTTCATCAGGCGCCATTAGAGTTTGGTGGCGATGGCGCACTGTTGGTTTTGATTTCTATCCCAGAAAAGTAATCACCTAAAAACGTAATCACATTGAGTCTCTAAGGATAAAGTGCAAAAAAGATACTAGGGCATAAATGCCCTAGTTTAAGCGTATTGGTATGTTGAGCGCTTTGTGTTGCTTTACCCATTGAGGTTTCCATCCCGCTAATAACGCATATCCGGCGGAATTGGCATCTTCTCTTCTTGCAGTATCGGACGCTGACCACCTTTACGACGATATTGTTTAAGCTGGAAGATGTACGCCAGAACCTGAGCCACAGCTACGAACAAGCCGTCTGGAATCTCCTGTTCTAATTCAGTGGTATGGTATAAGGCACGCGCCAATGGCGGAGCCGGAACAATCATGATGTTGTGCTCTCTCGCCACTTCCCGAATTTTCATAGCCATATGGTCAACACCTTTAGCGACCACGACAGGTGCTCTATCGGAATTTTGCTTGTATCGCAATGCAACGGAGAAGTGATCCGGGTTGGTGATGATAACGTCGGCTTGTGGGACTTCTGCCATCATGCGGCGCTGAGCAGCTTCGCGTTGCAGCATTCGGATACGGCCCTTAACTTCAGGTTTACCTTCCGTATCTTTGTACTCATCTTTAACTTCTTGCTTGGTCATTTTCAGCTGGTTAGCGTGTTGCCAGATCTGAAAAGGAATATCAATCGCGACAACCACCAGTAGTGAGCAGCTAATCAGCAGGACGAAGTTAAGCAAGATATCCAACGCATGAAAAATGTTCTGCGGGAACACATCTAGGCTCAATTGAAACAGGTCATGCTTCGAGCGGTCAATTAAAGTAAACGCCACTCCGGCTACTAAAGACACCTTCAATATCGACTTGAGCAGCTCAACCCAGCTTTGCAAACCGAACATTCGCTTGAAGCCACTGAGTGGATTCAGTTTCGAAAATTTCGGCATTGCCGCTTCCATAGAGAAATTCACACCGCCTACTCCAGCAGCGCCAATAAAAGCAGCAATAAACAGTGTAATAAGCACCAGCAAAAGCGGGAGAAGAAGATTAACCAGAGCCGATGACGCGATATCAAACAGTTTTCCGAGATCGAAAATCTCCTCTCGGCTCAAACTGAACAAACGTCGCATTGAGGCAAAAAGTCCGCCTGCTAATGCATCTCCGAACCACATCAGAGACACTGCGCCAACCACTAATACCGATACAGAAGCCAGCTCCTTCGAACGCGCAACCTGACCTTTTTCTTTGGCCTGTTGCAGCCGTCTGGGCGTGGCGTCTTCGGTCCTTTCTTGACCGTCTGATTCTGCCAACTCAGCCTCCTAAAGCTAACAATCTAATCGGATGAGGCTGCAAACCTGTTGTTCGCCTTGCAGCCAATAGAGTTCATAATGAGTGTAAAGACCACTGATGATAAACCAACAAAGCAGCAAGCCGACCATCAAGGCAAACGCAAACCCCAAAGAGAAAATGTTCAGCTGCGGTGCAGCACGGGTCATAACACCAAATGACAAATTCACCGTCAGCAACGCGATGATGCCCGACAGCGACATACTTAACGCAACTTTAAATATAGTCCCGAACCATAGTGCCATCTGCTGGAAATCCAAATTGTTCAGCCCCGGTTCTCCAATGGGTAAGCTTTTAAAGCTAAACGCCAACAGTTGAATCATCTTTAAATGCCCATCACTGGCAAGAAAGAACATCGTGGCTAAGAACATGAACAACTGACCAAGCAACGGCGTATTCTGACCGTTGGCTGGGTCCACCATGGATGCGAAACCTAAGCTCGATTGCATACCAAGAATCTGGCCGAGCATAACGAAAGTTTGAATAATAAACTGCGTTACCATCCCCATGGAGACACCAATGACCAACTGCTCCAAAGTAATCATAAACCCTTGAAGAGAAAGCAGTTGAATGTTGTCCGGTACCGCTGGAATAGCTGGCATAAGCGCTAAAGTTAAGGCTAAGCCGAAATAGAGACGAATTCGTGCAGAAACAAATCGAGCACCCGTTACCGTCATTACCATCAGCATCGCGGAGATGCGCGTATATGGCCAAAAATAATTGGCGATAAAATCAAGGACAACGGTGGCTGGATACTCCATGCTTGCTCCTAGTAGAGAACCTGAGGCAAACGCTCAATCATGGAATAAAAGAAATCCATCTGCATTTGCACCATCCAATGGGCAAACGCCATCAAAGCCAGCAGTGTGACGATCAAACGCGGCAAAAAACTCAGCGTCTGTTCGTTGATTGAAGTAGCGGCCTGAAAAATTGCGACAACCAGACCCACCAGCAGACTCGGAATGATGATGGCGCACACCATAATGAGTACCATCCATAACGCGTCACGAAAGAGTTCAACAAATATTTCAGGTGTCATGCTTTTCTCCCGCTACAACGCAAAACTGCCGGCGAGAGTGGAGAGAATCAAGTTCCACCCATCAACCAACACAAACAACATCAATTTAAATGGCAGCGATACGATCATCGGTGAAAGCATCATCATACCCATTGCCATCAGTACCGATGCCACAACAAGGTCGATAATCAGAAATGGCAAAAACAGCATAAAGCCAATCTGGAAAGCGGTTTTTAGCTCAGAGGTGATAAACGCTGGAATCAATACCGCCATAGAGACATCTTCTGGGTTTTGCGCATCTGAGCCCGATATGTTGACGAAGGTTTCCAAATCTTTCACGCGAGTCTGCTTAAGCATGAAATCCTTCATCGGGATTTGGGCGGTATCAAACGCCTGTCTCGCCGTCATCTGTTCATTCAAATAAGGCTGTACTGCCTCTTCGTTAATCTTATTAATTACCGGAGACATGATGAAGAAGGTCAAAAATATCGCGATACCAATGATAACTTGGTTTGATGGCGTTTGTTGCAAACCCATCGCCTGACGAAGAATCGACATCACCACCACAATTCGGGTAAAGGAAGTCATCAAAATGACCATGGCAGGCAAAAAGCCCAGCATGGTCATTAAGGCTAAAATTTGTAAGTTTATCGAGTAATCTTCGCTGCCATCCGGATTGGTGGTCATGGTAAAAGCGGGAATTCCCGCACCGCCACTGCTGCTACCCATAGCGATAGTACGCGAAGCACCTTGGTCTTTTTGCATCGCAGTCACAGTAACATTCTGTGCGCCCGCAGCCGTTGAAGGGATCGGTGTTTCCAGCTCTTGTTGCGCGTAAGCTAGCGGCGTAAATACCAAAGCGCTCACCCAGACAATAAGCGCCAAGCGAGCCCATAGATTGCGCAACACATCAAACAGGTGTGTTTTTATCATTCTTTTTTAGTAGCTGAGTCAAAGTGTTAGAAAATGGTACCGACTCTAGCTCCTCCTGAGTCAATGGAGTTTCCAATTTAGAGATCAACTGAACTGACTGAGATGTAACGCCAATCAGAAATTGCTCCTCTCCCGCTTGTACTATCATCAAACGCTCTTTGGTGCCAATCGGTAACTGGCGAACGACGCTCAAGCCCTTTTGCTGACCAAATGCAGGGACTCTCATCCGTTTGAGTAACCAGGCCATACCAATGATGATGGCTATAACGAACAATAGCGACCCTAATGTAGTCGCTATATCGAACTGGTCGCTTTGAGCTGCCAAAGCTGGGCTGGCAACCAAAGATAACACTATGAATTTGCGCATAATGTTATCTCAATTTCTTAATACGTTCTGTTTGACTAATAACGTCAGTTAAACGAATACCAAACTTATCGTTGACCACAACCACTTCGCCGTGAGCAATCAGGGTGCCGTTAACCATCACATCTAATGACTCACCCGCAATACGATCTAGCTCCACAACAGAACCTTGGTTAAGTTGCAGTAAGTTACGGATACTGATTTTAGAGCGCCCAACTTCCATTGAAATGGTCACGGGAATATCCATGATGGTATCAAGTTTACGACGCTCATCATCCGTAATTGGTGAAGTGGTGTCTTTTAACTCATCCAAAGGTGCCGCTAAAATTTCATCAACATCTATATCTGGCGCGCTTGGATCTTCGCCAAGGGCTGCTGCCCACTCATCTGCAAGCTTTTGATCATCTGACTTTGACATCTAGGCTACCTATTTCCTTAATCAATCAACTCTTCGTCGTCTTCATCTTCCTCGTCATCTAACTCGGCGATAATGTCTTTGCCAAGAAATGCGAGGTCAGTTTTGACAACATCAGGACGTCTAATTTTTTCTGAAATCTGAACTGCCATTTTTTCACCAGAGCGTCCCATTTTGACGCGATAGGTTGGCAGTTCCTCAACAAACATAACGGCGTGTTCAGGCATCTTAATTGGGATGATATCCCCTGCCTGTAGCTCCATAAGATCACGTAACGCAATATCTTGTTCTAATAAGTTCACTCGGAAGTTAACAGGCACATCCATGATCTCTTCGCGAAGTGCAGAGCTCCAACGAACGTCTGTTTCCATCTTGTCTGACTGAACACCCGCATCAAGAAGTTCTCGGATAGGTTCAACCATCGAATAAGGCATAACAACGTGAAAATCACCGCCGCCGCCATCCACTTCAATATGGAATGAGCTCACGACAATCACTTCTGTCGGGCTGACAATGTTCGCCATACTTGGGTTAACTTCTGAATCCAAGTATTCAAATTCAACCCCCATCACAGGAGACCAAGCTTCTTTGTAATCGCCAAACACGATTTTAAGCAGTAGCTGAGTAACGCGACGCTCAGTCGGCGTGAACTCACGACCTTCGATACGCGCGTGATAGCGCCCATCACCACCAAAGAAGTTTTCTACCAAGATAAAAACAAGACGAGCTTCCATGGTCACAAGCGCCGTACCTTTAAGCGGACGGAAACGAACCATGTTCAAACTGGTAGGAACGTAAAGGGTGTTTTGATATTCGCCGAACTTCATCATTTGCACGCCGTTAATCGAAACTTCGGCGGTTTTTCGCAACATGTTGAATAAACTGATCCGCATATGACGAGCAAAACGCTCGTTGATAAGTTCGAGCGTTGGCATTCGACCACGAACAATACGATCTTGTGACGAGAAGTCGAACGAGATGGCACTTTCATCCGCAGTGTCGAGATTTTCTTCTACTTCGTCAACGCTATCTACCCCGTGGAGTAGCGCATCAATTTCGTCTTGGCTTAATAGATCGGTCACACTTCACCTACTGCATTACAAAATCAGTAAACAACACACGTTCAATGACTGGTTTACCAACCACTTTCGTCATTACGGCTTTAATGTCGTCGGTCGCTTTATCACGTAACTCAATACGGCCAGTTACTTCTCGCAATTGCTCAACCGTTGCAGAGGCAAATGTTGCAAGCAATGTACTTTCAATCAGAGGTGAGTGATAACGAGCAAGATTGTCGTTTTCGCTGCCTCTAACCATTAACTGGACTTTAATCTGTACCACGCGATTACGGGTATCACTGGTTACGTTAAATACAAACGGCTGAGCAATGTTTACATAAGAAACCGGCTCAACCTGAGCGGAAGTTTGGCTAGCACTCATCTCACTATCTTGGCTTGAATCGTCAGAGCCCATAAGGAAGAAGGCTGCGGCGCCGCCGACTAACAACACAACGACAGCAATAATGATGATCAGTAGTTTCTTTTTACCTTTCGGAGCTTCTGCTGGGAGTTCTTCAACAGCCATAACGTTCTCTATGTTGTTATTTTTTAATTAAGATTTACTTAGTTTAAGCGTAATAACTGATTCCATCACGCTTTGCAGCCACATTCAAATCAAGTTTGACGTTTGTATCAAGGTTTTCTTCACTTTGTCGGCTATCACCGCTCGCAGATTGACCACCTGAACCATCTCCACTTGCTGCATAGCGCTGTTGCTGACCAGAACTTTGTTGCTGAACGGAGGTATCGCCCAACTGAACGCCTTGGTTATTCAACATTTCACGCAGTCTTGGCATAGATTGCTCAAGAGCATCACGAGCTTGTTGGTTAGCTACGGTAAAATGCACTGTGGCGCCGTCGCCATTCATGTTCATACGAATATGCATACGACCCAGCTCTGGCGGATCAAGGCGAATATCAATGTTCTTGAGGTTTTTAGACAGCATCACTTGAACACGCTCTGCCATCTGCTCTGCTGCCATATCACCTCTGGACAACTGCAAAGGTACGTTTTGTTGGGCGGCTTGCAGAGGCTCACTACGTAAACTTTGAGGACTGTTTAATCCTTGCTGTCCCGCTGCAGCTGAAAGTTGCTGTGCCAAATGTGAATCGGCACCGTCGCTGTGTTTATTTCCTTCCATCAAGGCATTTAAAGCTTTGGCTCCCAAGCCAGCTTTAAGAGCAGCTTGATTAACCGTCGGGTCAATTTGATTCGCCATCGCGCCAGCCAACATTGGATTAGCCTGTGCGTTAGCTTGTGGTAACTGTACTTGAGCTTCAGCATGGATAGGCACTTGAGATTGCGCCATCATTGCTTTATCAGCTTGGTTTAACATGGCTTGCGGATTCTGTACGCCTTGAGACAAAGCTTGTGATACTGCTGCATGCGCTACGGATTTCGCCGCCACTTTACCTTCAGCGAGATTGTTTATCTCTGCAGCTACACTTGCAGCTTCAGTATTACTGTTCCCCCAAGGAATCGCCGCAGGTGCGACCGATGCTAACGCTTCTTTTGAAACCAAAGTATCTTGCGACGCTGAAGGATCCTGAGCGTCTACAACTTGTTGTGAAACGTTAGTGCCTTGAGCGACCATCATATCTTGATTTGCAGCATTTGCCCCAGTGAGCTTAGATTGTTTAGCCAAGATAGCGGCTTGTTCACTGTCACTCAGAGCTTTGATGTCCTTTGCGTTTGTTTCTGGCGAGATCAACACATCACCTTCAAGCTCGGAATGTTTCAGCGGCTGCTCTTGTTGTAATGACTTTGCTTGAGGCTGAGTCGAATTCAACTGAGCAACCAACTCTGGATCGAGTTCTGAATCAGCACCGCTTTGCATTTTTTCAGATTGCACAGATTTCTCAGAAAACTCGGTCTCTTTTTCATGTGGCAAAGCCTTGCCATCATTTTTTACCAGCGTCTGATTTGCCTCTTGCAAGCGGCCTAGTATCTTGTCACCTTCATCCATAGCCTTAGCTGTTTTCGCTTTTAACTCAGCATGTTCAGGCTCTTCAGAAGCGATGAAACGCTTGAGGTTTTCTGGAACCTCAACACTCTCTTCATCCGCCACTAACGTTGATTCAACGGAAACGTCAGAACCGTTGTCAGCTTTAACTGCAACGTCATCATCACCTTGGCTCAAGAGCTCATCAGTACTGGTTGCTTTCACTTCTGAGCCTTCTACAGATTTCGCTTCTTTTGCCTCTGAAGCGCTATCATTGGAAGTTGGTGCATCATTTTTACCAAGCAGCAGTGAAGCCAGTCTTTCCAAAAAACCTTTTGATTCTCCATTGTCACCGCTAACTAAATCCTGCGCAGGCGCAGACTTAGTCACATTGGTAACTTTAGAAGTCTCTACTGAAGGAGTTAAATTGACATTCATACACAGCTCACTCGCATTAATCACTGCAAACCTTTGCCGCTCTATACGGGAATAGCCCGCCAGCAAAGGGTTGCTAATCTGTTCGCGTTAAAATTGTATAAATAACTGCAAAAAACGAGCCAACCGTCAGATATGCTCAATGATTAAAAATGAACGCTACAGAGTGTTGGTACGACGACGATTGAAGTTGATAGTCGAAAACTCATCCATCATTTTCTGATCTCGTTTCTCTTGTAAGCGCTGATGTTCAGTCTTCTTTTTCTCAATCAGCCATTCGTAAGAACGGCGTTGCTTACGGACATCCAACCAATAAGACTCGCAGCTCTCTACTTGCGTTTTGAAGTGCTGCTCAGCTTGACGCTGCTTGGATAAGGTTTCATCTAATTGTGTTAAGAAACGATTTAAGTGTCCATACTGACTAGCAGTTAATCCTGCTTGACCTCGAGAGACAAGCTGCTGACAGTAATCCAAGCGATATTGCTCAATCTGTTTAAGCTGTTGATAATAGTCTTCAAGTTCACTACGAGCTTTGCCCAGCGCCATTACCGCTTTATCTTCTTTACTTTTCGCCTGTTCAAGCAGGAATTCCAGAGCATTATCCATTCAACCGTTATCCCACACTGAGCACATTTTTAAGCATGCTGATACACATGTCATAAGGCACAGACTCTTTCATGGTTTGCTGCAAGAAACCGTCCAGCTTTGGTTTCAACGTGAAAGCGCTATCTATTGCGGAGTCTGTACCTGGCTTATAGGCACCAATTGAAACAAGATCTTGGTTTTTACGACAGGTCGACAATATCTGACGTACCGCTTTCGACATCAATATGTGCTCATCGGTAGTGATTTGCGGCATAACACGACTGACCGATTTCTCCACATCAATCGCCGGATAATGACCAGCATCGGCCATTTCACGCGATAAAACGATGTGACCATCGAGAATAGCGCGAGAAGCGTCGGCAATAGGGTCTTGCAAATCATCCCCTTCGGTTAAAACTGTAAAGAATGCAGTGATAGACCCCTGATGAGGACCACCGTTACCCGCTCGTTCAACTAATGCAGGCAACTTAGCAAATACGGAAGGCGGATAGCCTTTGGTTGCCGGCGGTTCTCCCACTGACAAAGCAATTTCACGTTGAGCTTGAGCAAAACGAGTTAATGAATCCATAAGTAACAATACGTCCAGACCTTGGTCACGGAAGTATTCCGCTATAGTCAGCGCGGTTTGGCACCCTTTTAAGCGCATCAACGGTGATGAATCCGCAGGCGCAGCGACAACCACAGAGCGTTGTCTGCCATCGACGCCTAAAATTTCTTCAATAAATTCTTTTACTTCGCGTCCACGTTCACCGATGAGCCCTACCACTACGACTTGCGCGGTTGTGCCTCGGGTCATCATGCCCAAGGTCACCGATTTACCAACACCAGAACCAGCAAATAGACCGATACGCTGGCCTTTCCCGACCGTCAAAAGACCATTAATCGCTTTGATGCCGACATCCAGAGGTTCACTGATCGGCTTACGTGCTAATGGGTTGATTGGGTCGGCATTAAATGAAGCTTTTTGATCGGTGTAGATCGCGCCGAGTCCATCGAGAGGATTTCCCACACCGTCAATGACGCGACCAAGTAATTCCATTCCAACGGGTAAACCCGCTTCTACCGTCAGAGGAGTAACTTTCGCCCCCGGAAGAACACCAGTAATTTGTTCGCTGGGCATTAAAAACAATCGATCACCCGAGAAACCGACGACCTCAGCTTCCATAGAGCCAGACATAGTTTCAACGCTGCACAAACTACCAATCGGTGCACGACACCCCGTCGCTTCCAGAGTTAAACCAACGACTCTCACCAACTTCCCAGAGGCAATCGGGCGACTTGTAAGTCCTTGGACTTTATATTGTGAGAGTCTGTCAGCCAGTTGAAGCATTATTCGTTGCCCTGTTGATGTCGGTTCGTGCCACAGAAGCTCTGCAATACACTGCGAACTCTGTCTTCCATTCGGTAATTAACGCTTGATTCTCCCGCTTCAATTTGTACATCTCCACGACTTAAAGCAGGTTCGCTGACGAGCGTCCAGTTACGAGTATCCAATTCATTTTCACCATAAGCCTGCTTGATGATTTCGCAGTCTTCAGGATGTAATTTCAGCGTGATGGCATGGCCAGCAATCGGCAAAGCTTCAACAGACCCTTTCACTGTATCGAGAATAATTTGAGAGTTGGTCTGCACTTCTACGTGCACCACTTCTTTCACCAGTGACAGCACCATATCCACCAGCTGTTTTTCAACCTGTGCATTCATCAGTTCAAGGGGTTGGGCAAACTGGTTTGCAAGACTCATAAAGATTTGAACATGCTCTTGGACAATTTGTTGCCCTGCTTCCAATCCTTCCGCGCTACCCGCTTGAAAGCCCTCTTCCAACCCCACTTTATGGCCAGCTTCTTGACCCAGTTGGAAACCTTCCTGATAACCTTCTGCTTTCCCTTGCTCAATACCTTCCTGATAGGCGGCTTGTTTAATTAATTCAATTTCTTCTTCAGTAAGAACTGCAGGCACTTCTGCTTCAGGTTCATCGAAACTCGGAATCCAGCTCGGATCATAATTAAGCGCCGTTTCCTTTGCTTTCTTGTGAGCCTCAGACGTGTAGTCCGGTAGACCCCACTTTTTCGCCTGTTCAACAGTTTCATCAGAATCGAGGCGGATAAAACCGCGCTTTCTTTCACCTGACATCATATTTCCTATCTAAAGATAAAAAAGGCCGGCTGATTAAGCTGGCCTTATGGGCTGTTATCTTGTCTTAACAACAGTCCTAAATTAAGAAGACCTGTTTTTACACAACCGATATTTTCGTCAATGGTATTCCAGCAGCCATTCGTTTTATAAGAACTCGTCTGCACCACCACCCAGTATCAGCTCACCGTTGTCAGCCATACGTCGGGCAATAGCAAGAATCTCTTTCTGCGCCGTTTCCACATCTGAAACTTTGATTGGTGGCATTGCCTCCAAGTCATCTTTCATTAGTTCAGCAGCGCGTTTAGACATATTCTTGAAGATCTTATCTCGTAACGTGTCGTCAGCACCTTTAAGTGCTTTCTGTAGAACGTCTTGAGGAACGTCACGCAGCAATTTCTGAATACCTTGGTCGTCAACTTCGACCAAGTTCTCGAACACAAACATAAGGTCTTGAATTTGAGTAGCCAAATCTTCGTCTTGGTCGCGCATCTGATCCATCAGTGCTCCCTCGATATTGTTGTCGAGGTAGTTCATGATATCTGCCGCTGCTTTCAGACCGCCAATCTTCGCAGCTTGTGCACCAGCTTGGCCTGCGAACTGTTTCTCCATGATTTCATTTAACTCAGCCAGAGCTGAAGGTTGAACTTCTTCAAGGTTAGCAATACGCATCATCAAGTCTAGACGATCACGTTCGGCAAACTGCGCCAAAATTTCCGCAGATTGGTCTGGGTCTAAGTAAGACAATACGATAGTCTGAATTTGTGGGTGCTCGTTAACAATGATGCTTGCAACCTGACGAGGGTCCATCCATTTCAAGGAATCTAGACCTTTCGAACCAGTACCCAGTAGAATTTGGTCAACCAAGTTGTTCGCTTTATCTTCACCCAGTGCAGCAACCAGCGCTTTGCGCATAAAGTCTTCGCTGCCCATACCGATATTGGTATATTTCTGTATATCTTCCAAAAACAAGCGGTGTACGGCGGTTACTTTACCTTGGCTCAGATCTTTTGCCCGAGCCATAGCACTACCTACACGCTGAACCTGTTTAGGTTCAAGGTGACGGATGATTGCCGCTGCATCTGCCTCATTAAGACTCAGTAGCAAAATTGCTGCACGCTCTTCACCTGGAATATCAGCAATTTCTTTTTCTAACTCAGTCAACTCTCGGTTGTCTTGCTTTACTATTTCATTAGGCATCGTTAGCCACCCAGTTCTTAACTACTTGAGCTGCAAGCTCAGGTTCGTTGGCGACCAGAGCACGTACTGCTTTGAGTACATCCTCATCTTTATGTAGATTCGGTAAGTCTATGCCAGAGCCAAACTCAAACAATTCACCACCTTCAATATCACTGCCAATCAAGCTGGTTTCACCATCAATACCGATAGGCATACCATCTGGACCATATAGTTGGTCGTCATCATCCGCAGATGGATTGAGAAGTTTCTTCATCGCAGGACGAACAAGCACGAGTACGATAACCATGATAACCAAAGCACTTGCGAGCCAACGAATCCAGTCGTTGAAGTTCGGATGTTCCCAGATTGGTACATCGGCAATAGTCTCAATTTCTGGTTCTGCGAAGTTCATGCTTAATACATTCAGTAAGTCACCACGATTTTCGCTGAAACCAACCGCACCAACCAATACCTGACGAATCGCTTGTAGCTCACTATCACTCACTGGGGTATAAGTAACTTCACCAGTTTCCGTATTGACACTGCTTCGATTCTTAACCGCAACAGCAACAGTTTGACGGTTAACCACGCCTGTTTGACGGCGCTCGTGACTAATTGTCGTATCCAATTCAAAGTTGCGAGTCGCTTCTTTGTGAACAGAGCCCTGTCCCATCAGCGAACCATCTTTCATCTGTGCCACATCTTGTGGAATGGACGCATCTGCAGGAGGCTGGTTACTCAATGCTCCCGGTACACCGGCAATCACATTACCGTTGTTATAATCTTCTAAGGTGTATTCACTACGTGTCGCAGGTGTATTTGGGTCAAAACGTTTACGAGTCTGCTCTACCGCGCTGAAATCCAGTTCAACGTCTACCTGAGCGGTATAGTTACCCAAACCTAAAATCGGAATTAATACTGAATCGATTTTTTCACGTAAATCTTGTTCTTTCTTACGCTCTGCTTCCTGCTCTTTACGACGAGCAGCGGTTACTGGATCCTGTGAACCAGAGCTAAGTAGGCGACCATGTTGATCAGTTACGGTGACACGTGTCGGTTTCATTCCCGGAACAGCGCTCGCGACCATATCAACAATAGAATCAACTTCGCCTTGTTTAAGGTCGGTACCCGTGCGCAGTGTCAAAAACACCGACGCAGACGCTTCTTGGTTTTGACGAACGAATACACTCTGTTTAGGCAAGGCAAGAAGTACGCGCGCTTTGTTAACTTGGCGCATCTCTTCAATACCTTTGGCAAGCTGACGCTCACGGCTGAGTTTCAGACGCTCTTGCTCCAAGCGTTGTGAAACACCGAAACCCATGTCTTGCAGCAGAATTTCATCACCTTCGTGGCGTTCCTGATTCATACCAGCTCGAACCATATTTAATTTCAGACTGTTGTAGTCTGAAGTCGGCACCAAAATGGTGTTACCGTCTAACTTATAGTCTTGTTTTTGCTGGTCGAGGTAATCAAGAACAGGGATCAGTTCTTGTGTGTCATAAGCACCTAAAGGACGCATTTCTGGCTCTTTAACCCAGAAGAACAGCATCACAATTAAGGCCACACAGATAGAGATAGAGAGGACAAGGACAACTTGGCGTAGTAAGTCCAAGTCACCCATAGAGAAATCCATTTTTGAGGAGCTTTTTTCTTCAGCGTCTACGTTTTGCGTGCCCATGTCCATGTCGGAGCTCGACATCAAGCTATGGTCACCGCCGCTATCGCTTAAAGTAAGATCAGTTGTTTGCTTATTCTCAGCCACAATTCACACCTTTACTAAACTGGCATGTTCATCAGTTCTTTGTACGCTTCAACAAGCTTGTTGCGTACCTGAATAGTGGCTTCAAATGCCACGCTCGATTTGTTGCGGGCGATCATAACATCAGAAAGAGAAACACCTTCATCGCCACGATCAAAGCGCATTTGAAGGTCGCTTGAGGTTTTCTGTAAACCATTTACGTTATTGATAGCGTTTGAAAGCATATCACCAAAATCAGCGCCAATTTTTTGTCCTGTTGGAGCTGGGCGTGAATTGGTAGCTTCTACCATCATCGCCTGCATTTCGCTTTGTAAACCGTTTATATTCATTACTACCTCAAAAGCCAGAACTTTGACTAAACTTCATCTCTGTTCAGTAATGCAGCAATTTATGTGCCACTCTGAAATGTGGCTAATTTAGCCCGGAATATCCATACCTGCATCACGCATTTTTGCTAGTTTGTAGCGTAATGTGCGCGGACTAATACCAAGTTTTTCCGCCATCTCTTTACGACGACCATTGCATTCAATCAAGGTCTCCATAATGATCGCGAATTCTTGATCACGCAGCTCACCGCCTAAGCCTGCACTGCTGTTCGAAATCTTAGCGACATCAACCTGAGCAATAGGTTTGATATCTGGTGTTGCAACCGTTTCGCTACCTTCAACCAACTTCTGAAGGCTAGAAGCATCCTGCCAATCCAAACCTTCAAGTAAGATATGTTCCTGATCGATGTTCCCATTTTCACAGAGGATCAGAGCGCGCTGTACCACGTTGTCTAACTCACGCACGTTACCCGGCCAAGAATAGGCATGGAGCTTAGTCACGGCGGACGTAGAAAGATTCGGTACAGGCATCCCCAATTTCTTACAGTTCCGCTCCACTAAGTGATTTGCGAGCGGTTCAATATCCGCTTTACGATCTTTCAGAGCTGGCCAAGAGATTGGGAAAACGTTCAAACGGTAATACAAGTCTTCACGGAAGTTGCCTTCTTGTACGTATAGCTTCAAGTCTCGGTTACTTGTCGCAAGCACACGAACATCGAGTTTAATGCTCTTACGGCTACCCAAGCGTTCCACTTCACGCTCTTGAAGAACACGTAATAACTTGGCCTGAAGGTTTAAATCCATCTCACTAATTTCATCCAGCAAGATAGTGCCGCCCTGAGCTTGTTCAAATTTACCCGGACACGCTTGCACGGCACCAGTAAACGCACCTTTCTCGTAACCAAACAAGGTTGCTTCCAACATATTGTCAGGAATCGCCGCGCAGTTGATGGCAATGAAAGGACCATCTTTGCGTAATGAAGCATTGTGAATGTAACGAGACATCACTTCTTTACCGGAACCGCTAGGTCCTAAAATCATCACGTTAGCGTCGGTTTTCGCGACTTTGTCAGCCAGAGCCAGCAGTTTTAAACTTTTCTCGTCAGCAACAACCGCATCACCATTATCGTCTGATTTTACAGGCGCATATCGGCTTACCATGTTCAACAATACTTCTGGCGCGAATGGCTTAGCCATGTAGTCGATAGCACCATCTTTCATTGCCGAAACCGCATCTTCAATATTGGCATAGGCTGTCATCAACAATACTGGCAAATTAGGCCAGTGTTGTTTGATATTGCGTAGCAGTGCAAGGCCACCCATACCACCCATTTGTACATCCGAAACCACAATATCCACAGAATTGTTTTTGAGTTTCACCAAAGCGTCTTCAGCACTGTCAGCTTCCAGCCATTCATAACCAGCCAGTGCTAAGGTGTCTACCAAGGCTTCGCGTAGGCCTTCATCATCTTCAACGATTAAGACTTTGCTTTGTGCCATCATCATTCTCCAGTTTCTGTGTGAGTGGAATCAGTGTGATTTTGCAAGGGAATACAAACGGTAAAACACGCACCGTCTCCCTCTTCAGATATCAGTTCTAGTCGTCCGTCGTGTGCACGACAAACCATCTGTACAACCGCAAGACCTAAACCCGTTCCCTGCGAGCGAGTGGTAAAGAAAGGTTCCATAATCTTACTTTGCAACTCAAGGGGTACGCCGGGGCCGCTGTCTTGAACGGATATTTTTAGCTCACCATTCACAGGGCGGAAAAACACATCAATTTGTGATTCTTTACCAGCTATCTGAATCGCATTCATCACTAAATTACTTAATGCGGAGGCGATAGCATTCGCATTGCCCAACAACATTGTCTCTTTTTCTTCCACTTCGAGACAAAAATCAATTTGGTTGTTTTTCAACGCCGTTTCGACCATTGGAGAAAACTCCCCAACCAGATCAGCGATTGAAAATGGTTTTACTACTTTATTGTCACCACCTTTGGCAAACAGCAACATATCATTGACTTGCTTTTCCAAATCATACAAACGATCCATCAATTTATTTTGAAAGCGCTCACGGGTTGTTGTAGGTAAATTTGGAGCGCCCAGATTAGAAGCATAGAGCATGGCACTCGATAGCGGCGTTCTCACCTGATGCGCCAGTGAAGCGACCATTCGCCCTAAAGATGATAATCGTTGTAAATCACTGACCCGAGCCTGCAATAAGCGGGTTTCTGTCAAATCAGTGATCAAAATGAGCTGACCTGTATTGGAAGCTGAAATTGCCAAGCGTACTTTCCGGCCATTGCGTAATGAAATTTCGTGGCCATCATCTTCACGAGGAGCAAACGCTATCTGAATTATCGCGTACCAGCGCTCACCCAAAAGAGGAACGTCCAAGATTCGCTGTGCTTCAGGGTTAGCTTCTCGCACAACCCCTTGAGTATCCAACAAAATCACGCCTGCTGGCATGACATCAAGAACCTGTTTATAGCGTTCTACTTGGTCTTCTAAAGAATCTAAATGTGAATGCTGCTCTTGCACTTGGTCTACCATCGTCGAGAATCTGCCTTCCAATACAACAATAGCCTGTCACGCAAAATGCATGCCAGGCTATTTTGTATATTTTTCAATAAGTTAATTCAATGACAATAAATTGACTCACTCGAAATATGGCTTTTTAGCGTTGCATATTGTACTTACGCATCTTCTCAACCAAGGTAGTTCGACGCATGCCCAGCATATCTGCAGCACGAGCAACGACACCGCCCTGAGCTTCTAAAGCTTGATTGATAAGGCTAACTTCTAAATCAGCGAGAAGTTCCTTCAGGTTTACACCTTCTGGTGGCAAAGCTTGTGGCACATCAACATCATTGAAATTGTCAGTGCTGTCTAAACTGAAGTTTTCTGAGAAGATGCTGTCCAGAGCGTCACGCTCTTGCTCTTCCACTGAACTGAATCGGCTAGGCTCAGGCTGGAACTCAGGGATATCACTGTAACGGTACTTGGTTGGTAGATGATTAACATCAACCAGACTGTTTGGATACAGGATAACCATACGCTCAACTAGGTTTGCTAGCTCACGAACATTTCCCGGCCAATCATGCTCCATTAGAGAGTTAATCGCTCTAGGTGTGTAACAGATAGGTTGAGCACCTTCTGCTTCCATTCGCGTCATCAGTTCACGAAGTAGCAAAGGAATATCTTCTTTGCGCTCTTTTAGCGAAGGCATTTCAATTGGGAAAACATTAAGACGATAGTACAGATCTTCGCGGAAACGCTGATCTTCTATCATGCTCTCCAAATTACGGTGTGTTGCAGCTATAATTCGAACGTTGGCTTTAATAGTGGTGTTGCCACCAACCCTTTCAAAGCAACGCTCTTGCAATACACGCAGTAATTTAACCTGCATGGTCATCGGCATATCACCGATTTCGTCTAAGAATAACGTGCCGCCTTCCGCCAGTTCAAAACGCCCTTTACGAGCGGTAATCGCTCCAGTAAATGCGCCTTTTTCATGACCAAAGAGTTCACTTTCCAATAGATCTGCAGGAATTGCGCCACAGTTAATTGGCACAAAAGGGCCACCACGACGCGGTGAATGGTAGTGAACGTTTCTTGCGACTACCTCTTTACCTGTACCAGATTCGCCTAAGATCAATACGTTAGCTTCTGTTCCAGAAACTTGTTCAATCAAATGGCGAACTTCTTGGATACCATTGCTTTGGCCGACCAAACTGCGAAATAGAGTGTTCTTGCGGTCTGACGCGACAACATTAATGCCCTGACGACCTAAAAATGCTTTGCAGTGGCGGAGTGCTTCACTCAGTTGTTGATAGTTAAGAGGGAACTCCAATTCACCAACAAATTGAGGAAATTCTTCCAAAGAATATGGCTGCTTATCAGCCAATAAAAGAGGAATGTGATTTGCACTTGCGAGTGATGAGGCTAATGATTCTGATAGTTTATTATCTTTCAACGATCCAAGAATGCATCCTGTCCACGTTGCCGACCAATTGATTTGATCAGCGAGCGAAGACTCAATTACCTCACACTGCTCTCCTACAAATTCTAATATGATACTGAGATTAAGACGAATAGACGGATCGTCTTCAATCACAAGCAATTTTGCTAAACCTTGCATAGGTGAGAATATTTGCCTTCAATCTGGAAAGTTGGGTGTATCTACACAATAAAAATCGTTATTCGGCTGAATTAGTCTTTTAAGTAGCACTAAATATACGATAGTCAATCTGTGAAAATCAGCAACAAAAAAAAGCCATTAGGCTATCTAATGGCTTCTATTCTATGTGATAAAAAAAATAAGGCAACCAAGCAATTAGCTGGTGTGAGCTCTGTTAAAACTTTCAGAGATAACTTACAGACCTACGTCATTTGATGTCAGATTGTGATATTCAGCCGGAATTTGATCCCAAGCCGATTTAATTTCACGAATAATATCGATCACATCGTCCACTATCTGCGGATCATTCTGATGATTAGCAGCAGCAATTTGAGTGATCATAAATTCGTATAGCTGATCTAGGTTTTGTGCGATTTCACCGCCATCATCCATAGATAAACAGCTACGTAAGCTGATTATGATGTCTAAAGCTTTGCCAAAACGCTCGCCTTTTACAGGAATGTTGCCCTGTAGCATTGCGGCTTTAGCTTGAATCAAACGTTCAATAGCGCCAGCCATTAACATCTGTACAATCTTATGCGGTGAGGCCGCACTTAGCTGGCTATCCACTGATACTTTTTTGTACGCCTGCAAAGAACCACGCATAGTCTTCCTCTTTATAAAAACTTTTTGTATTGCTGAACCGATTTATTACCGTGACGGAATTTTTGTAAATCTTTCCCGATTAACAGGGTTTTTGACTGCATCAGTTCAACAAGTTGTTGTGTATCTCGAACAGCATCTCGCCAACATTGGGATTTGCCTAGTGCTGGATTTTCTGACACTTCAGTCAGTAATCTTTGCAATAACTGTTCCCTTATATCGACAAGTTGAATAATTTCTTCAACATTTATATCGTCAACTGCCAATAAATCTTTAATTTGATTATCGACACTGTTCAACTCTTTCAGCTGTTCATCCATCATATTAGCCTAGTGCATTCATCATACCGGCTAACTGAGACTGCATTTTACCAGTGGCATCCTGCATGGCCGAAAACTTGTCGAACGTCCTTTTCTCTAGGCTATCCATTCGACGGTCAAGTGCAGCTTGGTCATCATTAAGACGGTAATTTCGCTCTGTGAGTGTCTTTTCACGATTACGAATAACGCCTGTCACACCAGTCATACCTTGGATGGCATCTTCGACTTTTTTTGCAAAGCCCTGATTACCACCAAAAAATTCGCCCAGCTTGGTGAAATTGTTATTTAATTGACGATCGAGCATATCATAGTTGATCTCCATCGTCCCTTGGCGCGTGGTCGTGATACCAAATTCAGTTAAGCTTTGTAGCGTCTCAGGTGCTTGTTCAATTTTACTGGAGAAGATTGATTTTAGACGGGAGTCTGCACTGCGCACCACACTGTCACCCGCAAGAGGCCCAGCTTGTCCGGTACGAGGATCAACGCCAGACAGTTCTTTTGATACTTGATAAAACTGGTTATACGCATTGACGAACTGCTCAATATCTTCGCGTACACTATTGCGATCGTATTCAATGTCAATTTCGGCAGGCTGCTGACTGCGTTCTGTCTTGCCTTTTAACGTTAAATCAACGCCTTCAATCGCGTTTTCAATCACATTATTTTTACTAGAAAGCTTAGCAACACCGTCCAACACGACTAAAGAATCTTGCGCAGATTGAACTTCCGTCATACCAGTATAGGCATCAAAGGAGGCTTGAGCCGCTTTTAGTTGCTCATTGACTGCTTCTACTTTTTCTAGCAGTCCACGTTCTTCTGGAGTCAGTTTCGCTCGTGCAATCGCTTTGGCTTCATCAGGTGTCATGTTGCCGTTTTTTACGGCAGCACGAATATCGGCTTTCTCTTGCGCCAATTGGCGTTCAAGTTTTTCCTGCGCTTCTTTTGGCGTGACATAAGAGTCTACCAAGGTTCCTGAAGCCGTATTTGTCCAACCCGGAACATCTTTTGATTTGTCTATCGCTTTATCATCAAGTTCAGGTTCTGGCTCATAATAGGAATCCAGCAAAGTACCTGATGCTGTTTCTGTCCAACCAGGAATGCGTTCTTCTGGTTTTAAGTACTTGTTGACATCAGCCCCAACTTTGGCGGCGGCTTTAACGGCTGAGTCAGACAGTTCGGTGCTATCGCTGTCAACACCGTTGCTGTCTTTTGCCACTTTCTGAACTTGAGCGGCAACAGACTCATCAATTTCTCTAGCGGCATTTCCGATTTTTTCTGCCACTTTAGCGGCAACCTTTTGCTGCTCTGGTGTCAAAGGGGCAATCAGTTGCTGCGCGGAAGCTCGTGCTTTTTCAAGATCTTTAACGCGGTCTTCTAATGTTTTGTATTCAAGAGACTTTAGAGGATCACCTGCTTGCGCTTGTGCCGAAATAGTTACTCGATTTTCTTCACCGGAAATATTTGAGGCGACGATTAAACGAGGTCCGTCAACGTCATTGATCACCGAAGCTCGTACACCAGGGTTACTCTTTTCACCATTGATGCTACGAACAATATCGATAAGTTTAGATTGGGGCTCTACTTCTATATTGAAGCTTTTCTTGCCAAGTGAAATTTGCAGCTTACCCGGGCCAAACTTTGCGTCTTGAGGAAGTACATCAGACGCAATTTTATGGCTCTGAGCAAGCTGCAACACATCTACTGAGTATTTACCAGCAATGGCATCAGTGGTTGCTGTCGCGACGACGGAGTTATCATCAGAGGTGTCCACAGAACGAACTGCGAACGCCTTTTCCTGACGAAAATTCGCCATCAGATTTTTCATCGTATCCAGCGACTCTCTGAGTCGGCCATAGGCACTAATACTGGTATCAATACCAACGCGCTCATTGTCAATCCGTTGCTGTTTGGGAACACGCTCCGAATTGACAATTTTGCTGACCATTGAATTTATATCAAAGCCAGTGTTCATCCCCATTGGGCCTAAACTCATTCAACCACCTCAAAAATATATTTACACCTTAGCCGACAATAAGCCCGATTTATGGTCCTGTTGTCGGGAAAGACGTCGTAATACTTCAAGCATTTCTTCTTCAGGAATTTGGCGGATAATGTCACCCGTTGAGGCTTCATACACCGTTACTACGTCCCGACCGGATTCTTCATCAATTCTGAAAGATAACCCTTTGTTGATAGATTTAACGAAATCGCTAACTTGTTCTACCATTTTAGCTCGTCGTTCGTCATTCAGCTTTTCCCGTTCACGAGAACGTTCAATTGCTGCGTCGACCGACTCTTGCTTAGTCTTCTCCAGTTGTTGTGAAATGTGCTCATAAATCTTATCTGAGCGCTCTACCGGTCGTTCCTCCTTTTTCGCCGTCGAAATGTTATTTACGTTTTCATTTTCTGAAGCAAATTTGATGCCACTTTGTGAGCCGAAAGGCTGGACGTTCGATGTGTGTAATGGTACTTCCATAACAATCTCCCTTCCACCTTAGAGGTAACTTTTCTCCAACTGTGCTACCTATAAAGCTCAGTTAGCTTTATCAGTTAACCCAACAAGCTAAGAGCCGCGGTTGGTGACTGCTTCGCTTGAGCCAACACAGACGCACTCGCTTGTTGCAGAATTTGCGATTTCGTCATTGCAGTGGTTTCACGAGCGTAATCCGTATCTTTAATACGGCTACGAGAGGCATTCACGTTCTCGTTGATGTTCTCTAGGTTGCTGATTGCATGACCAAAACGGTTTTGGAAAGCACCCAGTGACGCTCGTTGGCTATCTACGGCTTTAAGCGCACCGTCGATTACCGCAATCGCTTCTTGAGAACCACCCACTGTTGATACGTTAATATCTTTTACAGTCAGCTCTTCACCTTGACCAAAGCCAATCTCAGCACCAAGATCACCACCGATAGTGACATCACCTTGCACTTTTTGAGTTGCTGCGAAAAGTTGTAGCTTACCACCTTCGCCAACTGACGCTTTAATGTCGTCGTTTTGGCCGTTGATGTAAGTAGCAACTTCTTCTAAGTCATCACCTGCTTTTGCAGAAATAGTGACTTCACGAGCTTCACCCTGTTTGTCGGTGTAGTTCAGTGTTAGATCTTTCGCTTCGCCGACTTTCCAATCCGATCCTTTACCTTCTTGGGCACGGTAAGCTTTACCACCCATATCAGTGGTATCCGAACGCATGTTGCTCATAGATAAAGCAACCGCCTCACCTGAGTCAGCACCGATTTGGAAAGATTTACTGCCGAAAGAACCATTCAGTAGTTTGTTACCACCAAACGATGTGGTTTCCGCAATACGGTTCAATTCGTCATTAAGTGCAGACACTTCTTCTTGAATCGCTAAACGCTCAGAACGTGAGTTCGAACCGTTAGAAGATTGCAATGAAAGGTCACGCATACGTTGAAGGATGTTGGTAGTTTCATTCATTGCACCTTCAGCTGTTTGTGCAATAGAGATACCATCGTTCGCATTTCTCACGGCCATATCTAAACCACGGCTTTGAGAAGTTAAACGGTTTGAAATTTGTAGACCTGCTGCATCATCTTTCGCGCTGTTGATTCGGTAACCCGAAGACAAACGTTCCATAGATTTTTGCGTGCCGTCCGCTGCATTGTTCAAATACCGCTGAGCAGTCATCCCCGCGACATTCGTGTTCACACTTATTGCCATATTGATCTCCTTAGGCAGATTGTTGATGTACCTTCGAGTCTCTCACCTCTCTCCGGCACACCTCATTTCTCTCGTTATCTGTAA
The DNA here is from genome assembly GCF_054051265.1 of Vibrio sp. C8. Classification (NCBI taxonomy): domain Bacteria; kingdom Pseudomonadati; phylum Pseudomonadota; class Gammaproteobacteria; order Vibrionales; family Vibrionaceae; genus Vibrio; species Vibrio sp. C8. The sequence continues at coordinate 4,959 of NZ_JBPAOE010000011.1, read as the reverse complement.
CGGCGAAGAATTAACAACCTTTAGAGAAAAAATATTACTTTTTCGCAAAATAATTGAACATTTGAAGAATTAATAAGCAAATCAAGATATTAATCGCAAAAAAAAATCCAGCCGAAGCTGGATTTTTTCATCTGGAAGCGGATTAACCTAGTAGGCTAAGCGCTGCGTTTGGAGCTTGTTTAGCTTGCGCCAACACTGTGCTTGATGCTTGAGAAAGAATTTGCGACTTAGTTAGTGCAGTTGTTTCTTTCGCGAAGTCAGTGTCTTTGATGCGGCCCTTAGAAGCATTTACGTTTTCGTTGATGTTGTCTAAGTTACTGATTGCATGGTTGAAACGGTTTTGGAAAGCACCAAGTTCTGCACGGTGGCTATCTACAAATTTCAACGCTGAGTCGATGATAGCAACAGATTCTTGAGCGCCACCTACTGATGTTACGTCAATAGAGTTCACAGTTACTGCTTTACCTTCACCACCTAGACCCAATTCACCAGCAAGAGAACCACCAAATGCTACTTCACCTTGCATTTTGTCAGTACCAGCGAACACTTGTAGCTTGCCATCTTCGCTTACAGACGCTTTAACTGTGTCTGTTTGACCGTTGATGTAAGTGGCTAGCTCTTCGATGTCATCGCCAGTTTTTGCTGAGATGCTGATAGTTTGCTCTTGACCAGCTTTGTCAGTGAAAGACATGGTTAGGTCGTTTGCACCTGATTGCACACCCCAGTTTTTATCTTTACTTTCAGTTGCTTGGTAGCTAACACCACCCATCTTAGAGTTATCGCTGCGCATGTTATTTAGGCTTAACATTACTGCTTCACCTGAGTCAGCACCGATTTGGAATGACTTAGTTGAGAATGTGCCGTTTAGTAGCTTGTTACCACCGAAAGAAGTGGTTTCTGCGATACGGTTTAGCTCGTCGTTAAGTGCAGATACTTCTTCTTGAAGTGCTACGCGCTCAGACTTAGAGTTTGAACCGTTAGTTGATTGTAGTGACAAGTCACGCATACGTTGCAGAATGTTAGTCGTTTCATTCATCGCACCTTCAGCAGTTTGAGCAATCGAAATACCATCATTCGCGTTGCGCACTGCTACGTCTAAGCCACGGCTTTGAACGTTCAAACGGTTAGAGATTTGAAGACCAGCTGCATCATCTTTTGCGCTGTTGATTTTTGAACCAGACGATAGACGCTCCATTGACGTTTGTTGTGCGTTAGTTGCACTGTTTAGGTAACGTTGAGCTGTCATTGCTGATACGTTGGTATTTACATTTACTGCCATGGTGATTTCTCCAATTGATTTTCCGGTAGTTCAGGTTTCCGACGTCTCGGAAAACCAAGTAGTTCTCTCAAAGTTACTTTCTATAACGGCTCCTATTCGGGAACCTTTAGAAAATTTTTTCGATTTTTTTAAAAAAACTTCGTTTGGCGTATTAAACGTGACGAAAGCATTAAAAGTTTTAAAAAGTCGATTTTTTTATTAAAGGTTTACAGCACAGCGTCGATAAACCTTGATTTTCTTTTTACCCAGTGCGTTTTCTTTTTAACCAAGTAAAGATAGAGCCACGTTTGGCTGTTTCTTAGCTTGAGCCAAAATAGAGGTACTCACTTGTTGAAGTATTTGCTGCTTAATCATTTGCGTCGTTTCTTTCGCATAGTCAGCGTCTTTAATACGACTATTAGAAGCAGCCAAGTTTTCGTGCACGTTATCCAGATTGTTGATCGCGTGCGAAAAACGGTTTTGTAATGCGCCCAACTCGGCACGGTGACTGTCTACATATTGCAGCGCAGTATCTAACACCGACACAGCACGTTGAGCACCACCAGCGGAACGGATATCCAGGTCATTTACAGATTCATAGCCTTTGAGATCCATTTGAAGCTCATCGGCTAAACTTCCACTGAATGACAAAGTTCCGGAAGTCTCTTTACCCGCCATAAAGACCTGTAATTGACCATCTTCATTGACGGATGCTGATAGTTCATCCGTTTGTCCGTTTATGTAAGTAGCAAGCTCTTCTACATCATCACCTTCTTTAGCGTGAATATTGATTGAAGACTCTTTACCACTCGCATCCACATACTGAATCATCAGCTGGTTATTACCTTTTGATACCTGCCATTGTTCATCTAACGAGCGACGACCGACATAGCTGAATCCGCCCATATCGATACTGTCTGAACGCATGTTCTTCAGCGACAGCTGAACCGCCTCTCCAGAGCTTGCGCCTATCTGGAAAGAAGATTGTCCAAAAGTGCCATTGAGCAGTTTTCGCCCACCAAAAGAGGTAGTTTCAGCGATTCGGTTCAATTCATCATTTAAAGCCGCCATTTCTTCCTGCAAAGCAACTCTTTCTGCTTTGCTGTTGGAACCATTTGCTGACTGAAGTGATAAATCTCGCATGCGTTGCAGCAAGTTAGTACTTTCCTGCATCGCCCCTTCAGCGGTTTGCATGATGGACACACCGTCATTGGCATTACGCACAGCGACATCTAGTCCGCGCATCTGAGTTTCTAAGCGATTCGATATTTGCAGACCTGCCGCATCATCTTTAGCACTATTAATCTTCTTACCTGAAGACAAACGCTCTAAAGATTGATTAAGCATTTCTGTAGCTGAGTTCAAATGGCGTTGAGCCACAAGAGCAGAGACATTTGTGTTTACCGTTATCGCCATACAGACGCAATCACCTACTTCTGGTTAATTCTGTTAGCTATATCGGTGGTGTGCAGATTTTCTTTAGTAAGAGTTTTATCTAAATCAAAAAGCCGGACATTCAGTCCGGCTTTCATCTATAGGATTATTTTCTGTTTATCGAACTATGCCTTTAAAGCAAGGCTCGCTAGCATCTCTTGAGAAGGCGCGAAGAAGTAAGCACCAGTCACAGCGTGAGTAAAGCGAAGCAGTTGGTCTGTTTTACCATCTGTCACGCCATACATACTTTCTAACATCACTTTCATGTTATGCAGTGTGTAGCAGTAAGAGATAAACAGCAGGCCATGTTCACCACTTGCGGTACCATACGGTAAGCTGTGACGAACTATCTTCAAACCTTTACCTTCTTCTTTAATATCAACACGGCCTACGTGTGAAGCGGCTGGAACGTCATCTAACTCGATCGAATCTGGCTTAGTACGGCCTACTACTTTTTCTTGAGCAGCTATGTTTAAACGGTTCCAAGCAGGAAGATCATGCACAAAGCGTTGCAGCATTACGTAGCTACCACCCGCAAACTCGCCATCCTGAATCAGTGCAACTTCTTGACGTTTTTCATCTTTAGGGTTTTCTGTTCCATCGATGAATCCTGTCATATCACGAGCATCTAGGTAGCGGAAACCGTAAGTCTCATCTACGACGGTCACATCTTCAGCCGTTTCGGCTAAGAATGTACGTAAAACATAAAACAGCAAATCGTGACGAGTTGAATGGCAGTGAATCAGTACATCAACATCTGTGCTAGGTGCTACAACTTTACCTTCACCCAGCGGTTGAAAATCGATCAGCTCTTCAGGCATCTCCACATCAAGCTTTTGCCAAAAAGCTTTAGTAAACGAAACGGATACCGTTAAAGCCGCCCCCGGTTGATTCGCATTAATATCCGCAATATGTACTGGCAACGCTTGAAGCTGCTGTAAAACATGAGCGTGGTTTTGACGAATTTTCAAAAGGCTATAGAGTGCAAATGGACCTGCTTCAGGCAGAATTGCAGTCTGTGACATTGACATAAAAAATCCTCACTATTCATTTATGCTCATTGGCTATGGACTGAGTGTAATTAAAAACTATATCTTTATGTTGACCGTGATCATGAGTTCACGACGATCATGTGCGATACAAAACAGGGACTTGAAAGCAATCTCTGACACTGCGGCTGTTATAAACATACAGAGCAAACCACAATAAAAGCAACATACTCAAGGCAGATATCCAGTTAAAAGAGCCGTTCTGAAGATAAACGTGGTATCCGGTTTGAACAAATTGCGCCAGTGCCGTTAATAACGTCACCTCACGGCCCCATTTAGCGGATAATATCGCCCAACGCCTGTCAGGATGCCTTAACCCGACCAACCACATCATAGCAATACTCGGTACACCCATCGCTAAACCCAAATACAACATTGAGTGATCAGGATAAATCAAACCTAGGATTTTCGGCCCACTGTCGCGACTGGCTCCAGCCATCACAAATACAATCCAAGCTTTCGACAAGAAAAACCAGCCTAGCCATAACCATTTCGGAGCCTTAAGAAAGCCGTTAGCATCGTATTGTTCTATTGAATAACGCACAGTGTTCCATCTGAATTTGCTACTTTTGTTACACAACCACTTTAACCGAATGGTTTCAAATAGCTATACGTAATCTCTGATTGAAGCGGTAGATATGATAATCAGAATGTAAGAAAAACACTGAAGTCCCTTCCTGACCAACACCATGACAGATAGAGAAATTAAACCGCAGAGTTGAACTAGAGCCCTTCATCAAATATGTCAGTTCGTGATAGGGTTTAGCCCTATTCACTACCAAGACTAAATTCTGCATTTATGAACAAGAAGATCGTTCCTTCGGAACAAACTCAGCAAGAGGCATTGGCGGTCGCTAGAGCAATTCAAAAACCGGGACAAACAAAAGAACAAACCAAATTAATTGCTCAAGGAATAGAGAAAGGCATAGCGCTGTACAAAAAACAGCAAAAAGAGAAAAACCGCCAAGCAGACAAAGCGCGCAAGAAAGCGTTAAAGACAAAGCAAACCAGTGCAGAAATTCAAGAGAACGAAGAGTTTAATGAATTCGACACAACAAGCACATCAAGCTTTTTACCTTGGATTTTACTGGGCTTAAGCTGGGCAGGCTTTATTGCGTATTGGTTTATACAAAACCAACAATGACCCGTCCTGATATGGGTTGACACATTTTAGTTAAAACGCTCGGTGTACTTCATCGGGCGTTTTGTATTTTAAGG